>NVUT01000030.1 GCA_002733185.1 Flavobacterium sp.
GATGGGCCGATTTTGCGCGATGGAAAACCCTACAGTCAATTGGCTCATTTAGCTGAAGATGTTTCTGCATTTGTTGGTATCGGTTCTATTTTAAAAAAAAGTGGGTTATCTGTCCCTAAACTTTATGCAGAAAATTTAAACGATGGCCTCTTATTGCTTGAAGACCTTGGCAACCAAACAATCATCGACAACGATCGCAAACCAATTGAAAGCCGTTACAAAAAATGCATTGAGATGCTTGGGCACTTTCATGGTGGACCATTTGAAAAAAACGTCCCATTAAATAATGATAAAATATATTCTTTCTGTTTTTGTAGTTGTTTCAATTATTTCTTGCAAAACTGAAACAAAAAAAACAGTTAAAAAAGTAACTGAAGTTAAAGAAGTGTCTATTGTTCAGCAAATTAAGAGTCCTTCAGAAAATAACAGTTCATTACCAAGATTATATAGTAATGGAACAGAAATGTTTATGTCTTGGGTAAATAAAAACGATACGATTTCAACTTTAAATTACGCTTCGTTTAACAATAATTCTTGGTCTGAAGCTATTGAAATCACTTCTGGAACAGACTGGTTTGTAAATTGGGCAGATTTTCCTGTAATAGCTGAAAATAACGGAAATATATTAACAAGTCTTCTTCAAAAATCAGCAGGAGGAACTTATACCTACGATGTAAAACTAAACCTGTTTTCAAAAGAAAAAAACGAATGGAAAAACAACTTCCTATTAAACTTGGACGGTAAACAAAGTGAACATGGATTTGTATCGATGTTGCCTTCGGGAGAAGATTCGTTTTTTGTGACATGGTTAGACGGAAGAACTTTGGTGGATATGCCCAAAGGAAAAGAACAAATGACTTTACGAGGAGCAATAATTACTTCGGAAGGTGAAATTACTCAAGATGTTTTATTAGACGACAGAACTTGTGAATGTTGTAACACAGCAGCTACTATGACAGAAAACGGTCCGATTGTAGTATACAGAGATCGCTCGGAAAAAGAAATAAGAGATATTGGAATTGTTCGTTTTGAAAATGGAAAATGGACAGCACCACAAATAGTAATTGAAGACAATTGGCACATTCCAGGTTGTCCTGTAAATGGGCCTGCGATTGATGCTTTGGGACCAAACGTTGCTTTAGCTTGGTTTACTGCTGCCAATGATAATGCAAAAGTGCAAATTGCATTTTCTGAAGATAATGGAGCTACTTTTGGATTACCAGTACGAATTGACAATGGTAATGCCATGGGAAGAGTAAATTTGATAATGTTAGATGCTAATAACGCAGTAGTAAGTTGGATGGAGCCTAGTGGTCTTGATACGGTGATACGAATTGTTAAGGTATCATCAGACGGAACTCAAGGAAAACCATTAACGATAGCAAAAACAAGAAGTGAACGGTCTTCTGGGTTTCCTCAAATGGAGGCTTTAGGCGATAAAATTTATATTGCTTGGACTTCTTTAGAAGAAAAAGAACCAACTATTAAATTTGTTTCGGTTTTAAAAGAATATTTGTAATATAATTTGAGTTTCTAAGTTTTATAAATGTGAATATTTTTTATAAAATTATTTTTTTAGGAATACTCTCTTTATTAGTGGTCTCTTGCGGAGTTAATAAAGTATATACCAGTGCCAGTTATGGAGCTTTAAAAACCTATACTGAAAAGCCAATATATAATGGTGAGAAAGAAACTGCAATATATGTTTCGGGCTCTTTAAGAAATACAAAATATCCGCAAGCTATTGGAGATTTTGAAGAAGTAAACGATAAAGTAATTGGAGGAAACCTTTCCGTGCACAGAGCCATTACCAACAAAAATTTCAATTATTATTATGGTTTAGGCGCAAGTTTTGGCAGTTATGAATTTAATAGCGATTTAATAAATGGTTCAAATACTCTTGAAAATTTCATCAACGAAAACGATAAATTAAACTATTATAACATCAACTTAAAAGCAGGAGTTAACCTTACAAAAACCTGGAAAAGAATTGAATATAGTATCATAGGTTTGGAGTTGTTGTATGTAAATGAGTTTGGGCCTTACATCGATAGGTTAAACAGTTTAGCTCCTTTGGTGCCTTCAAGTGTTATCATTGCAAATGAAGAATCTATTTTTGCGTTTAATCTAAATACCGAAGTAACATTTAGAATAAATAAAGATAATAATATTGGTGTTGGAATATTTGCTGGGAGCGTTTTGTTTAATGATAAAGACAAAATTAAGAACGAAACGCCCTTGTTTAGTGGAGGGTCTTTAAAATACAATTATAAAGATTTTACAATTAGTGTAATAGGTGAAAATAGCAGAATAGATATTGTTTCAATGCGCTTTGGGATTACTTACAAAATAGTTAATAAATCAAAAGAGAAAGCTAAGAGCGAAGAAAAATCGGATTAATATTTTGAAATAGGTATCACTTTAGTTCTAAAGAATAACGTACATTGAATTTTTGTTTTTTGGAAATTTATTTATGTACATAAAAAAACTCCTAATCATAGGTCACACCTTCCCAGAGCCAACTACTACGGCTGCAGGAAGTAGAATGATGCAGTTAATTTCGTTRTTTCAAGAACAAGGTTTTAAAATTATATTTACSAGTACGGCAGCTGTTTCTGAAAAATCGGAACAACTTTCTAATCATAATATTGATAGCGTTTCTATTGAATTAAACAATGCTAGTTTTGATGAATTTATTATTGATTTAAATCCATCTGTTGTATTATTTGACCGTTTTATAACCGAAGAGCAATTTGGTTGGCGTGTAGCAGAAAATTGTCCAGATGCTTTGCGAATATTAGATACCGAAGATTTACAYTTTTTAAGAAAAGCAAGACAGRAAKCAATAAAAACAGCTAATAATTTAGAAAAAATAAACTTGTTTTCTGAAACTGCAAAACGTGAAATAGCYAGTATTTTACGATGTGATTTAACATTGATTATTTCGGAATATGAAATGAATTTGCTTCAAGACACTTTTAAAATTGASRCTTCTATTTTGCAGTATCTTCCTTTTTTRGTAGATGAAATTTCAGAAATAAACAATCTTACACCTTTTGAAAAACGGAATCATTTTATCACCATCGGGAATTTGTTGCATCAACCCAATGTAGATTCTGTTTTATATCTTAAAAAAGAAATTTGGACTGTAATTAAAGAAAAGTTGCCGAAAGCCGAACTTCATATATATGGTGCTTATGCTCCACAGCAAATTTTAGAACTACATTCTAAAAAAGATGGATTTTTAATTAAAGGTTGGGCAGAAAATGTTTCAGAAGTGATGAGTAATGCAAGAGTTTGTTTAGCTCCCTTACGGTTTGGTGCAGGTTTAAAAGGAAAATTATTTGATGCCATGATTTATGGAACACCAAGTGTAACTACTACTATTGGAGCAGAAGGAATGAATGGAAATTTGCCTTTTTCAGGAATAGCTTCAGATGATGTCGAGACTCTTGCAAATGCTTCCGTTGAATTATATTCTAACAAAAGTAAATGGTTAGAAACTCAGCAGAATGGAATAGAAATACTCCATAAACGTTTCCAAAGAGAATTGTTCTCCGAAAAATTTATAACTAGAATACGTTCACTTCAACAAAATATTTCTATTCACAGAAACAATAATTTCATTGGTCAAATTATTCAACACCAAACACTTCAATCCACAAAATATATGAGTAAGTGGATTGAGGAAAAGAATAAGTAACCTCATGTTTTTTTTCGTACTTTAGTCCAATGCCAAATTGGTTATATATTTTATTAATAATACTTGCCGTTTATTCGGGAATAAGTGTTTTGTTATATTTTTTACAAGAACAATTGCTTTTTAAACCTGAAAAATTACCCAAAGATTTTCAGTTTTTATATGAAAATCAGCAAACAGAAGAATACAACCTTACTACCAGGGATGGAGCAACAATTAACGGACTTCATTTTATTACTAAAAACCCAAAGGGTGTTGTTTTATACTTAAAAGGAAATAGTAAAAGCATAAAAGGTTGGGGRAAATTTGCCGTAGATTTTACCCGAAATGRCTATGATGTGATTATGGTTGATTATCGAGGTTTTGGAAAAAGCACCGGTAAAAGGAGTCAGAAAAAGATTAAAAACGACCTTCAGTTTGTCTATAATAAAMTTAAAGAGAAGGTAGATGAAAAACATATTATTCTCTACGGAAGAAGTCTTGGTTCTGGTTTTGCAACCAAATTAGCATCGGTAAATAATCCCTGTAAACTAATTTTAGAAGCACCTTATTATAGTTTAACMAAAGTGACAGCAAGGTATGCGCCGTTTATGCCTTTTTCGATTATAATGAAATATCCACTACCCACTTACAAATGGATTAAATATGTGCAATGTCCTATTCATATAATTCACGGAACTAATGATACKTTRATTCCTTTTAAAACAAGTATAAAACTTTCAAAAATCAACCCAAAACGCACTCGTTTATATACRGTAATTGATGGCGGACATAAAAATTTGAATAACTTTGAAAGCTATCATAAAATGCTCGATGAAATATTAAATTCGAAACCTAAAGAACAGAATTTAGAGAATAGTAGTTTTAAAGTAATTCATAATACTAAAAGAAAAAATGCGTAATAAAAAGAAGTTATTTGTCATCCTTTTTGTACTCCTTAATATTTATGGTTTACTTTGCGGAGTGATATATTTTTTTCAAGAAAATCTTATTTTTTTACCCACGGTACTTACTCAAGAGCATATCTATGAAATGGACAATTCTTTTGAAGAGATTACTTTGGAAAGTAACGATGGTGCTCAATTAAACGGACTTCATTTTAAACTTGAAAATGCAAAAGGGGTAGTGCTGTATTTCCACGGAAACGCAGGAAATATACAACGGTGGGGACAACTTACCGAGTTTTTTGTAGGTAAAGAGTATTCCGTAATTGTAATGGATTATCGTGGCTACGGAAAAAGCACCGGAAAAAAATCAATGGAAGCTTTATATAACGATACCGAATTGTGGTACGATTACGCCAAACAATTCTATAAAGAATCTGAAATCACTGTTTACGGAAGAAGCCTTGGAACTACCTTTGCAACTTACATTTCCTCTAAACACCAGCCAAAAAAACTACTATTAGAGTCGCCTTTTTATAGTATAGAAGAAGTAGCAAAATCACGTTTTCCATTTTTGCCAATTAAAGCATTATTACATTATAAATTCCCGACGTATCAATATATAAACGAGGTTTCTTGCCCGATTACGATTTATCACGGAACCAATGATAAAGTAATTAAGTATCAACAAGGAAAGAAACTTTTTGAAAGTATTGAAAATTCTTCAAAAAAAATGATTTCAATTCCTGAAGGAGGACATAATGATTTGGTGAATTTTAAAGAATACTTATCTACTATAGAGGAAGAATTGTAGTTAGGTTGGTTTGTAGTTTAATTTTCATTTATAAACTCGTATGTCCTACCATCGTACAGTCGTATGTCCAGTTTTTTTAATCTTCCCGGTTCTTTTCTTGAATTTTCCGAACAATATTTGCAGCCATATTTCTAGGAAATACTCTGGGTAATTGTGATATTATTTTATTGATTGCTCCAGGAACTACGACTACTTTGCCTTTATTCATTTGTTGGTAACCATAAGCAGCAACTTCCTTAGGACAACCCATATTAAAACTGATTTTGTTTTCTGAAGCTTTCTCAGAAACCACCTCTTGAAACGAGGTTTTTGTTTGTCCAGGACATAAAACGGTCACTGATACTCCAGTGCCTTTAAGTTCATTGGCAATTGCTTCAGAAAAAGAAAGAATATAGGCTTTTGAAGCGTAATAAATAGTCATCAAAGGTCCAGGTTGAAATCCAGCTAAAGACGACATATTTAATATTTTTCCAGATTTTCTTTCGATCATTCCTTTTAAAACCAATTTGGTTAAATGAGTAGTAGTCATAATGTGTAGGTTAAGCATTGCTGCTTCTCTGGACCAATCGGTTTCGGCAAATGTGCCAAACAATCCGAAACCTGCATTATTAATTAACACATCAATAGGAGAGTTGCCAATTTCTTCAAATATTTCTTCAGAGATATTTTGAATACTTAAATCTTTAGTTAATGTGGTAACTTGAATGGAGTACTTGGTTTCTAGTTCGTTTTTGGTTTCATTTAGTTTATCAGAATCAATATCAATTAATATTAAATGGTGCGAATCTTGAGCTAATAATACAGCAAACTCGTAGCCTAACCCTGAAGCTCCTCCTGTTACTAATGCGGTTTTAATAGACATAAGGTTTGTTTCTATAAAGTGCAAGGTAATTATTATTTCAAAATAAATTTTTTTTTTTACATATTGTAATTTACAATATGTAAACTATTATCCTTCGAGCTTGGCCGAAAGATCAAACCAACGTTCGGTTTTGGTTTCTAACAATTGGATAAGGTCTTGTAAGATTTTTGATTGTTTGTCTATCTCTTCGGGATCCCAATTTTCGGTTGCAAATTTAGATTCTAATGTTTCTTTTTCTCTTTCGATATTTGCTACTTCTCTTTCTAATTTTGCGTGTTCTTTTTGTTCTTTATAACTAAGTTTGGTTTTGTTTTCTTGAGATTTCCAGTTGTTTTTTGTGGTGGAATTTTCTTCAAAAATTACTTTTTTTTCAGCAGGTTTACTATCTTCATACGATCTGAAGTCTGAGTAATTTCCAGGAAAATCATCAATCACACAATCACCTCGAAACACAAATAAATGATCTACAATTTTATCCATAAAATAACGGTCGTGAGATACTACCACTAAACAACCTGGAAAGTCTAACAAAAAATTTTCTAGCACATTTAAAGTGACAATATCCAAATCGTTGGTAGGTTCATCTAGGATTAAAAAATTTGGATTTTTAATTAGTACCGTACATAAATACAGGCGTTTTCGTTCACCTCCACTTAGTTTGTTAACGAAATCGTATTGCTTTTTACGATCGAATAAAAATCGTTCTAACAGTTGTTGCGCAGAAATCTGTCTTCCTTTTTTAAGGGGAATGTAATCTCCAAATTCACGGACTACATCAATTACTTTTTGACCTTCTTTTATATGAATTCCATCTTGGGTATAATATCCAAATTTTACGGTATCGCCAATTACCACTTTTCCGGCATCGGGAAAAACACTCCCAGTAATCATATTTAATAAAGTAGTTTTWCCAGTTCCGTTTTTACCAATAATCCCWACWCGATCTCCTTTTTGAAAATTATAATTGAATTTATCAAGTAACTTTTTATCATCAAAAGATTTAGAAACCGAATGTAACTCAACAATCTTAGATCCCAATCGTTCCATATTTAGTTCTAACTGAACTTCGTGATCGTTTCTACGTTGATGCGCTCTGTTTTTTATTTCAGAAAAGTCATCAATACGAGATTTACTTTTGGTCGTTCTGGCTTTTGGTTGGCGACGCATCCAATCCAATTCCTTTTTATAAAGTTGTTTTGCTTTTGAGGTTTCCGAAACAAAATTTTCGATTCTAGCATCTCTTTTCTCAAGGTAATAACTGTAATTCCCTTTGTARCCATAGARTACACCTTCATCTAATTCTACAATTTCATTACACACACGTTCTAGAAAAAAACGATCGTGTGTTACCATAAAAAGGGTGATTTTTGCTTTKGCGAAAAAACCTTCCAGCCATTCAATCATTTCTAAATCCAAATGATTGGTAGGCTCATCTAAAATTAAAAGCTGCGGTTGTGCCAATAAAGCATTTGCTAATGCCAATCTTTTTTTCTGACCACCACTCATTGTGGAGACTTTTTGATCTAAATCGTCAAGCTTCAGTTTTGAAAGAATTTGTTTGTAAACCGTTTCAAAATCCCAAGCCTGATTTGCTTCCATCGCATCAAAAGCTTTCTGAAATATTTCGGTGTCTTCAGGGTTTAAAAGGGCTTTTTCATATTCAGCAATAATCTTTAAAATAAAATTATCTGCCGCATTTATGGTTTCTTCCACCGTAAARTTCGGATTTAAATCAGGATCTTGAGAAAGATAGGATATTTTTAAACCCTTCCGTGAAAYTACATTTCCGGTATCGGGKGTATCAATTCCTGAAACGATATTCAGAATAGAAGTTTTTCCAGTTCCGTTTTTAGCAACAAAGCCAATTTTTTGTCCTTCATTAATTCCGAAGGAGATATTTTTAAATAAAACCCGTTCGCCATAGGATTTCGAAATATTTTCAACCGATAAGTAATTCACAAATTATTTTTTTTGCAAATTACGAGGAAAATGAGCACATAAAACGATTATTATTTTATTATTACTTTGGTTCAACTATATTTGCTAAAACAACTCAATTTATGAAATATACTTACCTACTGTTTTTTATAATTGTAGCTTCAAGTTTTACCTCTTGTGTTTCAACCAAACAGCTTACCTACCTTCAAGAAAATGAAGAYCGTGTGGATAGTTTGATGACGATTCGTAAAGTACAAGAACCTTATCGCTTGCAGGTAAACGATTTGTTGAGTATTCGGGTGAAGGCGATAGATCAAGAGGAAGTTAGTATTTTTAATCCTGTAAATGATTCAGATTTAAATGCAACGGGTGAAGAACGTTTGTATTATGAAGGGTTTGTAGTAGATCTTCACGGAAATATTCGCGTTCCCAGTTTTGGCGAAATGCAAGTTTTAGGTTATACGGTAGAAGAAGTAAGAGAAAAAATTAAAGAACGTTTACTGAAAGAGTTTTTTAAAGAAGAGGCAAATATTTTTGTTACCGTAAAATTAGCGGGAATTAGATATACTATTAATGGTGAAATTAATAGGCCGGGTTCCACCATTTTGTATCGTGATGAAGTGAGTATTATGGAAGCCATTGCTAATAATGGTGATATTACTGTTACTGGTGATCGTAAAAATGTAGTGATTATTAGGCAATATCCTTTAGGACAGAAAGTTCATCATATAGATTTAACAGATATTAAAGCGATGAATTCTCCATACTATTATGTGCAACCAAATGATTTGATTTTAATAAACCCACTACCACAAAAATCTTCAGGATTTGGAATCACTGGTTTAACGTCGTTTACCACTATATTAGCGTTGATAACAGCTACCACAACAACCATTTTATTATTTATAAAGCTATAATATGAGTGAAGAATTTGAAATAAATGACATTCATACAACCTTTGATTTTAAAGGTTTTATAGTAAAATTACTAAGTTATTGGCCTTTGTTTTTAATTTCATTGGCTATTGGTTTTGGTATTGCTTATTATATAAATGTTCGTAAACTTCCTGTTTATAAAATGGATACTATGATCTCTATAAAAGACGATCAAAATCCTTTTTTTACCAGTAATACCAGTCTTACATTTAACTGGGGAGGAACTACTGACAAAGTGAATACAGCTGTAATAACCTTAAAATCTAGATCGCATAATGAGAAGGTTGTAGACCAGCTTCAATACTATATTAATTATTATAAAGATGGAAAATACAAGCAAGTAGATGCCTATAAACAAACGCCTTTCTTTGTTAAAATAGATACTTCTAAGAATCAAATACTAGGAAAACAATTTCAGATTAAATTTATAGATTCTACCAAATTTTTATTTTCAACTATTTTTGAAGAAGATCGAAATTATACAGTTCAGAATTATCATACCAAAGAAAAAACATCCAAATATTTTGAAGCTCAAAATTTTTCGAAAGAGTTTAGGATTGGTGAAAAAATACAAGAGGCATTTTTTGATGGAACCATTCTTCCAAATCCTGAAATAGATGTACATCCAAATAAAATATATTATATAAGTTTTTCCAATTTTGATGGTATTGTAAAAGGGTATATGAATATAAATATAAAACCAGAATCAAAAGGAGGTTCTGCGTTACGGCTTAGTTTAGTCAATAAAAATAAAGCTAAAATAGTTGATTATTTAAATAGTTCGGTTCGAGTATTAAGTGAAGATATGCTGGAGCGTAAAAACCTTTTTGCAACAAAAACTATCCGATTTATTGATAGCAGTTTGGCTGATAAATCTAAAGAGTTATTAGGTGTTGAAGCGGAGTTAAATAAGTTTAAAAATAAAAATGATATTTTTAACCTTGAGTCGGAAGGACAAGAAATCACAACCAAGTTAACRGCTTTAGATCTCCAGAAAGAAGATATTGATAGACAATTAAATTATTATAAAATWTTAGAAACTTATTTRCGTACMCGAAATGATTATCGTGAAATACCAGCGCCTTCAGTTGCAGGAATTAGTGAAGGAAGTATCGTTGCAAGTGTTGGGAAAATTATAGTATTAGCAGAAGAACGCACCAATTTAGAGTATTCATTTAAAGAAGGAGCACCCGTATTTAAAGATATTGACAGACAGATTAATGCGGTAAAACAAGTGCTGTTAGAAAATATTAATTCTTCAAATGGCTTGATAAGTTTTGAATTAAAAACCATTAATMAAAACATTGCTAAGTACGAATCACAAATAAGAAAACTTCCAAAAGAACAGCAAGAACTTCTTAAAATTGAACGYAGGTATAATTTAAGTGAAGGAATCTATAATTTGTTTCTCGCCAAACGGAGCGAAGCAGGAATGGTAAAAGCAGCCAATGTAAGTGATGTATTAGTAATCGATTCTGCCAAAGATACTGGTGGYGGTAAAGTTGGYCCTAATACACAACTTAATTATATGATGGCGGTGTTGTTTGGATTAATGCTTCCGTTTTTAGTTGTGTTTTTAATCGTATTTTTTAATACCAAAGTGACCTCAGTTAAAGATATTGAACGACTCTCAAAGATTCCAGTTTTAGGAATTATAGGAAAAAATAGAACAGGCGAAAATTTAGCAGTTCTAAATAAATCGAAATCTTCGATTGCTGAAGCGTTTAGAGGCCTGCGTTCTGGATTGCAATTTATTTATAAAAAACAAGGAATTGAAGGTGCTAAAACAGTATTGTTGACCTCTTCAATAAGTGGGGAAGGAAAAACATTCTGTTCTATTAATATCGCYTCTGTTTTTGCTTTGAGTAATNAAAAAACAGTAATTGTTGGTTTAGACCTTCGGAAACCTAAGATTTTTGGAGATTTTAATATTGATAATAATGTTGGTGTAGTGAATTATTTAGTGCACGATGCTTCATTAAACGATATAATTCAGAAAACACAAGTACATCATTTAGATGTGATTACTTCGGGTGAAATACCTCCAAACCCTTCCGAGTTATTAATGAGTGAACGGATGGAGAAGTTAATAAATGAACTTAAAGAGAAATATGATTATATAATTTTAGATTCTCCACCTATTGGTTTAGTAGCAGACGCTTTAGAGCTTACCAAGTATGCAGATGCAACTTTATATTTAATTCGTCAGAACTATACCAAACGCGGTATGTTTAATTTTATAAACGATAAGTATAAAACGGGCGAAGTTACCAATATAAGTTTTGTGTTAAATTTCTTTGAAGAGAAAGCAAAATACGGCTATGGTTACGGTTATGGTTACGGCTATGGTCAAGGATATCACGATGATGATAAAAAACCTTCGGTAATTGGTAGAATTAAAAAGTGGTTGAAACAAAAAAAATAAATTATTAAACTTCATTGTTTTCTAGAAATAAAAAATGCTAAGTAAAAAGCAGAAATTTATAAAGAGATTGTTCGATTTAGTTGCTTCTGTGGTTATATTGCTTATTCTAATTACTCCAATAATAGTATTAATTATTATTGCAGCTTTTTCAACAAGAAGTTCAGGTGTATTTGTTCAACAAAGAATTGGGTTAAACGGAATTCTTTTTCCGTTATATAAAATCAAAACTTTAAAAGGAAAAGAGCATAAAGATATTTTTGAAATCTATAAAAATGAAACCAACTTTGGTAGCTGGCTTCGGAAGTCTAAATTAGACGAATTACCTCAATTATTTAATGTTATTAACGGAACTATGAGTCTAGTTGGTCCACGTCCAGATGTTCCAGGATACGCAGATTTGTTAAAAAATGACGATCGTGTTGTTTTAAGCATAAGACCTGGAATTACTGGTCCTGCAACCATAAAATATAAAAACGAAGATCAAATATTAGCAAAACAAGAAAACCCAAATAACTACAACGATACTGTAATTTGGCCAGATAAAATAGAAATCAATAAAGCCTATGTTATTAGTTGGAGTTTTTTAAAAGATATAGGCTATTTGTTGGTATCTTTACGCTGATTTTTTACATAATACTCTTCATTTAATACATAAAATAAATTGAAAAAAGACCCGATTATTGCAATTATAGGATTAGGATATGTAGGCTTACCTTTGGCAGTTGCATTTGCTRARAAGTTTCAAGTTGTTGGATTTGATATTAACTCAAAAAGAGTTGCAGAATTAAATAATGGAGATGATTTCACCTTAGAAATTTCCAAAGATGAATTGGTAAAAGTATTAAAGTCAGATACGAATAATAAATTGGTGATTTCTGAAAATACTTCAGATATTGAAAACGCGGATATTTATATTATCACTGTGCCAACACCTACCAATAAATACAATCAACCAGTACTAATTCCGCTGCAAAAAGCAAGTGAAACTGTTGGGAAGGTATTGTCAAAAGAAAATATAGTAATTATAGAATCTACCGTTTATCCAGGTGTTACAGAAGATGTTTGTGTCCCAATTTTAGAGGAAGTATCAGGAATGGAATTCAATAAAGAYTTTTACGCTGGATATTCGCCAGAACGTATAAATCCAGGYGATAAAAAACATACAGTAACTAAAATYTTAAAAGTTACTTCAGGRTCAACTCCGGAGGCAGCCAAATATATTGATGATTTATATGCTTCAATTATTACAGCAGGAACACATTTAGCTCCTTCAATTAAAGTGGCTGAAGCTGCCAAGGTGATAGAAAATTCACAACGAGATATAAATATAGCATTTGTAAATGAACTTTCAAAAATATTTAGATTATTAGATATTGATACGCAAGATGTACTTGAAGCCGCAGCAACCAAATGGAATTTCTTAAAATTTAGTCCAGGTTTAGTAGGAGGTCATTGCATTGGTGTAGATCCTTATTATTTAGCACAAAAAGCAATTGAACAAGGTTATAATCCTGAAATTATTTTAGCGGGAAGGCGTATGAATGATGGGATGGGCAGTTATGTTGCTCACGAAGTAATAAAGCTAATGATTAAAAAAGACGGAAAAGTTAAAAACGGAAACGCTCTAGTTCTAGGAATTACTTTTAAAGAAAATTGTCCGGACATAAGGAATAGTAAAGCAATAGATGTAATTTCAGAATTAAAAAATTACAACCTAAATGTAGATGTTTATGATCCTTGGGCAAATGCTGAAGAAGTAAAGAAAGAGTTTGGAATTGATCTTATTTCTGAAATAAATTTACTGAAAGACACCTACGATGCAATTGTATTAACAGTTTCGCATCAAGAATATTTAAATTTTAATATTACTAATTATACTTCAGAAACCTCAGTTGTTTTTGATGTTAAATCTTTCTTACCAAAAGATAAAATAGACGGAAGATTATAATGTATAAAATACCTTATCATACTCAAGACCTTTCAAAACTAAGTTTTTTGATTTCTGGTGGAGCAGGATTTATTGGTTCTAATATAGTTACATATTTATTAAAATACAATGCTAAAAAAGTTAGAGTTTTAGATGACCTTTCCAATGGATATTTAGAAAATATTCAAGAATTTATAGAGAATCCATCTTTTGAGTTCTTAGAAGGTGATATTCGTGATTTAGAAACTTGTAAGAAAGCAATGGAAGGGATTGATTATGTTTCGCATCAAGCGGCATTAGGGTCTGTTCCACGTTCTATAGACAATCCAATTACCACCAACGATGTTAATGTTTCGGGATATTTAAATATGTTGGTAGCTCAAAAAGACAATCCAACGGTAAAGCGTTTGGTATATGCAGCTTCAAGTTCTACTTATGGAGATAGTAAGGCATTGCCAAAAGTAGAGGATAATATAGGAAAACCTTTATCACCTTATGCGGTTACTAAATTAGTAAATGAGTTGTATGCAGATGTATTTTATAAAACGTATAATTCTGAAATAATTGGTCTTCGTTATTTTAATATTTTCGGGCCAAAACAAAGTCCAAATGGAGCTTATGCTGCTGTGATTCCTTTGTTTATGCAATCTTTAAAAGATAATGATTCACCAACTATTCACGGTGATGGAGGGCAAACAAGAGATTTTACTTATGTTGAGAATGCAGTACAAGCAAATATAAGAGCATTTTTTGCTGATGAAAAGGCAGTAAATCAAGTATTTAATATTGCTTATGGCGACCGAATAAGTTTAAATGTACTTTGGAGTGATTTACAAGTAATTTCAAATTCAAAATTATCGGTAAACTACGGGCCAACTAGAAGAGGTGATGTTCGAGATTCCTTAGCGGATATTAATAAAGCAAAAGAGTTATTAGGTTACAATCCATTGTTTTCTGTAAAAGCTGGAATGGCTATTACTTGGGAGGCTTTTTTAAATAAGAATTAATTATTTAAAATAAAATCACTAACAGTTTCTATTAATACAGGCATTACTGGTAAATTTTCTTTGTTGTAAGATTGAATATTTTCTAAATATTCACCTTTTATTTCCTTAAAAATATGGTTCATTAAAGGAATTATTTCTAACTGAGAAGTAGGAGAGGCATTCTTTAATAATTCAGCTTCAGAGACTTGTACTTGAATATCTTTATCACCATTTATTATTAAAACAGGGATGGTGAGTTTCGCAATTTCAATTTGGGGGTTATATTGCATCCAAGAAAACATAAAATTTTGAAGAGAAGGTCTAAAAATAGCTGCAAGTTGGGTACTGTAATTTTGTGAAACACCATTTACACGCAAGTCGTCAAAAGATTGTCTAGCGTTATCTTTAAGAGCTGGTGATTGCTTTTCTAATTGATTAACAATTACATCATCTATTTCTTGACCAGCTCCACCAATAGAAATAAATTTAGTTATATGTTTTTCTTGTGCGGTTATCATACCTACTAAAGACCCTTGACTATGACCAATGATAATAATTTCGGAAAACCGATTGTCATTTTTAAAATAGTTTGAAACAGCTTTTGAATCACTGATAAAATCATTAAAATCGATGTCGCTTTCATTAAAATTTCCTTCAAGTATAAGTTTTACAAGTCGTTTGTCATATCTAAAAGTCGCGATGTTATTTTTGTTAAGCCCTTCTGCTAAAAACTTTAAAGAATTGTTCTTTAAATTCGTTTGATTTCCATCTCTATCTGTTGGTCCAGAGCCTTGTATTATTATTGCTAAAGGTATTTTTTTTGTATTTGACGGAATAAGTAAAGAACCATTAATTATAGAATTTACACTAATGCTGTCAGTATTAAATGATTGAGATTTTATAGTAGAAGAAATGAAAAATAGGATTAATAAAAAGCTCCATTTTTTTATCATAATAAAATAATTTAGTTGGATGAGGACACTAAGATATAACATTTTATTGTTTGTATATTTGCTATAAATAAACTGTTTATTATGAGAATATTCCAAGTCCTTTTATTATTTGTTGTTTTTAATCTTACTACAAGTTTTTCTTCTAATGATTGGGGAAAAAAGGGGCACCGAGTAATTGGTGAAATTGCTGAAAATTATTTATCTAAAAAAGCAAAAAAAGAAATAAATAAACTTTTAAATGGCTATTCTTTAGCTTTTATTTCAAACTATGGAGATGAAATAAAAAGCGATAATAAATTCAGAAAATATAGTCCCTGGCATTATGTGAATTTCCCTTTTGATGGTACTTATGAAGATCATCCAAAAAGTAAAAAAGGAAATTTAATTTTAGGAATTCAAACCTGTATTGATGTTTTAAAAAACGATAATTCAACAAAAGAAGAAAAAATATTTCATTTAAAAATGTTGGTGCATTTTATTGGTGATTTACATCAACCTTTGCATGTTGGTATCGCAGATGATAAAGGCGGGAATGATTTTCAAGTGCGTTGGTTCAATAAGGGTACAAATTTACATTCAGTTTGGGATACTAAAATGATTGAAAATTACGGTATGTCGTATTCTGAATTTGCTAAAAACTCGAAATCTTTATCAAAAAACCAATTAAAAGAAATCCAAGAAGGGACAATTATCGATTGGATGTATGAAAGCAGAGCACTTTGTAATGATATTTATAGCAACACAAAAATAGGTGATAAATTAATGTATCGTTATTCTTATATTTATATGGATACAGTTCGGTTTCAATTACAAAAAGGAGGAATTAGATTGGCAGAAATATTAAACCAAATATTTATATAAAAACACCAATAGTTTATTAATTTCTCTAAAACACTTGTAAATCATCACAATAGATTTCTAAAAAGAAAGTTATAAATATAGCTTCTAAATACTACTATTTGATTATACTTCTTCAAACCTACAACGATTATACTTGGCTAGCACCTTATGGTTATGGGATTATATTATTGGTTTTTTTAGCTTATTTATTTCGGTTATTTGAAAATCTCTACGGAAGTACATTTAACAAACCACTTTTCAGACACTATTTAGTTTATAAAAAACTTTCAAGCTCTCAATTAAAGGCTTTAAAAAAAGATTTTGCCTTTTATGGAATGCTTACAAAAAAGCAACAAAATCAATTTCAGCATAGAATTTCTTCTTTTATAAACGAAAAAGAATTTATTGGAAGAGATGGTTTACAAGTAACCGAGCGTATGAAAGTACTCATTTCTGCAATTGCTTGCATGTTAAGTTTTGGAAGAAAAAATTATAATTATAGATTGATTAACTACATTTTAGTTTATCCGAAAGAATTTTATAGTAAAATTAATGATGCGTACCATAAAGGAGAATTTAATCCAAAAGGGAAAGCCCTGGTGTTGTCTTGGAAAGATTTTGAACACGGTTACCAAATTACAAATGATAATAGAAATTTAGGAATCCACGAGTTTATGCACGCGATGCAATTAGAAGCAAAGCATGGCAATGATGGTGATTCAAATCGTTTTGAGAAATTGTTTCAGAAAATTTTAAAGCAACTTACCAAACCCGCTTTAAAAGACAAGCTAATAAGCACTCGTTATTTTAGAGATTATGCTTTTACGAATCAATATGAGTTTATGGCAGTGATAGCAGAGTATTTTATTGAATCGCCAAAGGAATTTAGAAGCCTTTTTCCAGAACTTTATGGATATACGAAAACCTTATTGAACTTTAATTTTGTGAATTATTAATCTTTAACAAAATTCTAGATTACTTCAAAAGCTCACTCAAATCCTGAATAGTTTTCGTTGGATTTTCTGAACGAAAAATATAACTACCAGCAACCAAAACATCTGCCCCAGCATTTGCTAATTGTTTGGCGTTTTTATTAGTAACTCCACCATCTATTTCAATTAGTGTTGAGGCATTTTTTTGTACAATAAGATTTTTTAATTTTTCAACTTTAGCATAGGTGTTTTCAATAAAACTTTGACCTCCAAAACCAGGGTTTACACTCATAATTAACACTAAATCAATATCCTGAATAGTATCTTCCAAAACCGAAATATTAGTATGTGGATTCAAGGCAACACCAGCTTTCATTCCTTCTGCTTTTATTGCTTGTAGCGTACGGTGTAAATGGGTACAAGCTTCATAATGTACAGTTAAGTAATCGACACCTAACTTAGCAAAAGTTTTGATATAACGATCTGGATCTACAATCATTAAATGAGCATCTATTGTTTTGGTTGCATGTTTGTTGATTGTGCTAATAATCGGCATACCATAAGAAATATTAGGAACAAAAACACCGTCCATAATGTCAAGATGAAACCAATCGGCTTCACTATTATTAACCATTTCGATGTCACGTTGTAAATTACCGAAGTCGGCTGCTAGGATGGAAGGGGCTATTAGTGTTTTGCTCATAGTATTGACTGTATTTCGACTCCGCTCAGTATAAACTCAGGCGGGTATTTTTTACAAATATCTGCAAAGACAGATATTATATTCATAATTAGATGATACAAAAATACTATTAATCTTTGACAAAGTTCTAAACTTTGTGAAAGTTGGGAAAAAAGCTTTTGAGTTAAAACTTTGGAGTGTGAAGGCACTTCTTCGCCAAGGCTTTGGATTAAAAAGATACTCCTTCGCCAAGGCTTCGGAGTATAAAGAAAAAACCTCCGGTAATCAGCCGGAGGTCATTCATCAATCAAAAAACGAACAGTTTTTAATTCTCACAAAAGCAAGAATCTAATACTGTAAGTTGCCGTTAGGGTATTAACCCAAATATGTTTTCAAAATCTTAGATCTTGTTGTATGCTTTAATCTTCTAATTGCTTTTTCTTTAATTTGACGTACACGCTCACGTGTTAAGTCGAAAGTTTCACCAATTTCTTCCAAAGTCATAGGATGTTGATCGCCTAAACCAAAATATAAACGAACTACATCTGCCTCACGAGGAGTTAGGGTTTCTAAAGCTCTTTCAATTTCGGTACGTAAAGATTCGTGTAATAAGTTACGGTCAGGATTTGGAGATTCACCACTACGTAATACATCGTAAAGGTTAGAATCTTCTCCCTCAACCAAAGGAGCATCCATAGATACGTGACGTCCAGAATTCTTCATAGATTCTTTTACGTCATTAATCGTCATGTCCAATTCTTTTGCAATTTCTTCAGCAGAAGGTGGACGTTCATGTGCTTGTTCTAAATAAGCAAACATTTTATTTATCTTGTTGATGCTTCCAATTTTATTAAGCGGTAAACGTACAATACGAGATTGCTCTGCTAATGCTTGTAAAATTGACTGACGAATCCACCAAACAGCGTAGGAAATAAATTTAAATCCACGCGTTTCATCAAAACGTTGTGCTGCTTTAATAAGACCTAGATTTCCTTCATTTATTAAATCTGGAAGTGTTAATCCTTGATTTTGGTATTGCTTAGCTACCGATACAACAAAACGTAAATTAGCTTTCGTCAATTTTTCAAGTGCGAGTTGATCACCAGCCTTGATACGCTGTGCTAATTCTACTTCTTCGTCTGCGGTAATTAAGTCAACTTTTCCAATTTCTTGTAGATATTTATCTAGGGATGCAGTTTCACGATTGGTAACCTGCTTGGTAATTTTAAGTTGTCTCATCTAGTATAATTAAATTAAATAATTTTCTTGCCTATTGTGTTATACGTAATGTAGATGCAAAAAGTTACAAAAGGTTGAAAATATTTCAGAAGTATTATAAAATGGGAAGCAATTTGCTTCCCATTTTATAAGTTAAAATTCTATTATTCCTTAATAAACTTTTTAGTAATTACATTATCACCAGATATAAATCTAATAAAATAAGCTCCTGAAGCTAATTGAGATACATCTACATTTGCTCTAGAACCTGAAAGGTTGATAGTCTTAACTAATGCTCCATACATATTAAATATTTTTATGGAATCAATAGTTACATCCATCGTTGTAATTTCCAAAACAAATTTTACAGGATTAGGATAAATACGAATATCACTATCAGTAATATTACTTAATGAAGTTTCATTTGAAGTAGGTGCTTTACTAGAATCTACACAAAAATTAGTCACATCAGAGGATGTAAAACTTCCGCCCGAAACTATAGTTCCTACGGAACTTGAAAGTGTGTATGAACCATTTCCGTAAGCACAACATATACCATCACCATACGAATCTGTTATCGTGAAAACATAATCTCCAGATGCTAGATTATTAATAGTTTCAGTAATTGAAGAACCATCAGGATTTGCAGTTGAATAACTGTTGGAAGCAACTGTTGTTCCTCCCGAAGTTTTTAATGTCCAAGCTGTTTCTTCTGGATAATTATCAAAAGTAATGTTTAGTGTTAAATTAGCTGCTGCGCAATTATTTCCGCCGCCACCTCCGCCTCCGGTAGTAGTTAAAGATACATCATCAATTGCAATATCTGCTTGCCAAGTACTTCCTGTAATTCGGTTGAAACGTAATTGAACACTTCCGCCTAAATAACTTGCTAAATCTACTGTTACAGATAACCATGAATTACCTTGATTTCCAGTCATACTCCAAATACTTGTCCAAGTGACACCATTATCGTCTGATGCCTCCAAAGCAATACTTCCCATATCGGAAGCTCCATACATATGATATTTAAAGTTGAAAGTAGCTAAAGTTTCCGCAGATAAATCGTAACAAGGCGAATTAATAATCGCTTGTTTGTTTGGATAACCTGTTCCGTTTCCTGAAGCTTCTACATAAATATAGTACGTTCCTTGAGTTGCAGAACTTGGTCCTGTGTTACTTGATGGAGTTCCGTTGGCATCTACAGTCCAGTTAATATCATCGGCACTAGACTGTGTCCAATCTCCAATGGTATTTTCATACCCTTCTGTATAAGGATAGGTAGTAATCCCTCCAGAGCATCCTGTATTTGTATTTGCACTGGTTGTAACAGAAACAGTATTACTTGCTCCCGAAACATTACCTGCAGCATCTTTTGCTCTTACTGAAAAAGAATAGCTTGTTGATGCTGTTAATCCTATTACATTATAAGAAGTACTTGCAGTGGTTCCAATTACACTTGCTCCTTGATATACATCATAATCTGTTACTCCTACATTATCTAAAGATGCTGTCCAAGATAAATCGGTAGTGGTTTGTGTAGTGTTTGAAGCTGCCAAACTTGTTGGTGCTGTTGGTGCTTGAGTATCTGGCGGATCTAAAGTGGTAACTGAAACCGAACTACTTACTCCAGATTCATTACCCGCAGCATCTTTTGCAACTACGGTAAAACTATATCCAGATGAAGCAGACAATCCTGTTACATTATAAGTGATTCCTGCTGTTGTTCCAATCACACTTGCTCCTTGATATACGTCATAACCTGTAACTCCAACATTATCTGTGGAAGCTGTCCACGATAAATCGGTAGAAGTTTGAGTGGTATTTGAAGCGGTTAGGTTGCTTGGCACTGTTGGTGCTTGACTGTCAATTGTTGTTACAGAAACCGAATTACTAGCAGCAGATTCGTTTCCAGCAGCATCTTTTGCCACAACAGTAAAACTATATGTAGTTGAAGCTGATAATCCTGTTACGGTGTACGAAGTACTTGCCGTTGTTCCAATCACAGTTGTTCCTTGATATATATCATATCCTGTTACTCCAACGTTATCTGTGGAAGCTGTCCAAGATAAATCGGTAGTGGTTTGAGTGGTATTTGAAGCTGTTAAATTAGACGGTACTGTTGGTGCTTCTGTATCTGAATTACCTCCAATAATGTTTACCGTATAATCTTCTACTTCACCATAAGTAAATGATTCGCAAGAAGTAGGAATTCCATTATATTTCATAGAAACACGCATTCTTGTAGCAGTTTGTGATGAATTTGTCGGCACGGTAAAAGTCCCACTTACTGGTGTGTTTTGTGTTGCTGAATTGCTCCAAACTAATTCACCTGCATCATTAAAGTCGCCATCATAATTATAGTCTATCCAAACCGCGTAGCCTTCACTATAAACAGTTCCTGTCCATAATGGTGTTACCGTAATTGTATAAGCGGTTCCTTGTGTTAAGTCTGTAGAAATTGCCGTAAAATCGGTATAACCACTAGAGGCGCCAGATGCGTTGTTGATAGTGTTTAATTGTACTCTCTGAATATATTCGTCGTTGATATTATTTCCTTGCGAGGTACAATAGTTTAATTGTATTGCTAAGGTTGTAAAGTTAATTGAAGAAGTGTAATTTGAGGTGCTACCATCAGTACATTTACTACGAACTTGTACTTCATATTGAGTTTCAGCAACTAGACCATTTAAGGTAGTAGAAGTTGAAGATGAAGAATTTGTTGTCCAAGTGGAACCTGAAGTCGTTTTATAACGAACATCATAAGTGGCACCCGCAACAGAKCCCCAAGAAACTTGAGCCGAACTATCTGAAACATTAGCAACAGCTAAACTTGTTGGTGTTGTTGCATTACAAGTTACGTTTGAAGCAACGCCAGTAATAACTAATGAAAAATTTTGCGAACTACTTAGTGACCCTTTATGAGTTACCGTTATTGTATAATTCCCAGAAGCATTTGCTACGTTTACTCTTTCATAAGGATCAACCGTGTTGTCTGCTTTTGTATTTGATGTGATGGAAGTTAATTTATAAGGAAAATAAGTAGTTCCGTTAGAAATTCTAATATCTAAATCATTAACTAAAGCGGCAGTAGTAGAGTTGGTTCCTGAATTTACCGTTCCAGCTGGATCTGTCCAAGAAATAGAAGCCATTAAATCATTAATGCCATCTGCAGTAACCGTTGTAGTATAGGTTTGTCCTGGGCTTAAAGTGAGTTCGCTAATAACAGATTGATTTCCGTTATTTGTAATAGCTTCTGCCGCGGCTTTTCCGTTTAATAGTCCCCAACCGTAAATCACATCTGGACCTGTTGGGCCAGCGTCATCTGCTGTGTGTAATGCCAAACCTTTTAAGGTTGCTGCACGCATAAAATTTCCATTTATATTATCATAATGTTGTTGTAAAAGCAATAGGGTTCCAGCTACATTTGGAGAAGCCATTGAAGTTCCTGTGATAGAATTATAAGCTGTATTAGAACTTTCATAAGTTGAATACACCGAAGTTCCATTTCCTGTAATATCTGGTTTAATACGATAATCGTCTGTTGGTCCTTCACTACTACTAGAGTTGATGGTTACAGAATTTAAATTTCCATTTGCATCAATAGAAGCATCTTGACCATTAGCAACTACCATATTGTTTTTTGCAGTTGCGTGACCAGATAGTTTATCGTAGGAAGAATTTCCATTTAAAGGAGCTCCGTTAGATGAATTGTCATTTCCGTCATTTCCAGCAGCGACTACCATTAAATAGTAAGGAGCATTAAACATTATTTGATCCCAATCACGGGCATCAGTACCATAAGCACCAAACCATTGGTCGGGGATACCACTTGCAATATAACCGTACGAATGATTAGAAATTAACATCCCATTACTTGCAGCAGTAGTTGCTTCAGAAGTATCGTTGTTCCATTCATATCCAACAGCTTTTGCTTGTGGAGCCATTCCTTTTGCATTTGCTACAACCCCAGAGGCAATAATAGTTCCTGTTACGTGAGCCGAATGGTAATTTAAAGTGGTTGTTCCATCTCCAATAGAAAAACGATTGTTGCCACCTGGACCATCATATTCTTGATGAGATCCACGTGCAAGACCTCCATCCCAAACATGGGCTGTCATATTTTGGCCGTCAAGGCTAAGACCTAAACCTCCACCAATATTAAGATAGTCAGCTCGTGTAGATTTCGCAGCATTAACGTTGTAAGTTGTATAATAAATAGGCTTCCCATCGGCTGTTACTTTTTGTAACTCAGCATAGGAGCCGTCCTTTTCAATAATAAGAGGCCATCCGTTTTGTTTGGCTAATTGAACCGCTTTGGTTTTTTCTGATGTACTTTTCTGTTTTAATGAAGATTGTAATTCGTTTAGTTTTGATTGATTGTTTTCTTGTTTGATCTTTTGAGTCTGCCGTTTTGTTTGGGCTATACTATTTGTTGAAAAAACAAATAATGCAGCAAAAAAAAACAAACGAAAAATGTAGGTTAATTTCATAATTAGATAATTGTTTAAATGGTTAAAAATTTAGTTAATATAATATGTAAAATATAATATATTAACATATTAATTGAGTATTAGGATCTAAATGTAGGAAAATTTAAAAGAGTATGTAGGAATTGTTAATATCTTTTTGAAGATTGGTAATTAAAAAAAACTTCCGAAAACGAATCATCGAATTTGGAAGCCTTGTTATTATTGAATAGACCTTAAATTACTTATTATTTGAAAACAAATTCATTCTAATTCCTGCGTAAATTCCAAATAATAAAACACTTCCTTTAGTACTTTCTGTAGTAGTAGGTTTGTATAAGTATTTAAACAAGGGGTTTAATTCTGCCGTAAATACTTTTGAAATAGTATAGTATAATCCTGCACCAGCATTAAGACTTAAACTTATTCTTGAAAGATTATTGGCTTTTCCGATAGTAAGATTTCCACCAGAATTATTTTCAGCAATTAATGAATTACTAGTTAAAAAGTAACCACTAATCCCTCCGTAAACTTGCAATCCAAATCTTTTTTCTGAAATAAAATAAGTGTATTGTAAAGGCACTTCAATATATTCAATTTTCTGAATAAGATTAACGGTATTGTCATTGTTTTTAAAATCTTCTAATATTGAATTTGAAACGGAAGCGCCCTTATCCAAAGTTCCAAAATCTAGAATACTTTCGGGATAAACCAAAACCGATTCACCTCCATTATTTTCGTAAATAGGGTCAAGGAGAGGTACACCAAGAGTTTGATAACTTATAGAAGTTTTTAGAACACCAATACTATACATACGTTTTACACCAATGAAATTTAAGGAAGCTCCATAGTTGAAATTAAATGCTCCTTTTGTGTCTAGCCCTTCTAATTGTCTGTTAATCATAGAGCCAGAATTTGTAACAGTCGAATATTGTGGTGCAGCAATAAGGGTTACATTAAATTTCATTTTTTGATTTTCAATTTCTGAAATTGAATCTTTCTTTTCTGCTTCTTCAGTTTTTTCTGAATTTTCTTCTTTAGGTTTTCTTAATTCGGCGATACTGTCCTTTCGTTCTTCTCTTAATTTAATTATGCTGTCTTTTCGTTGTTGCCTTTCTGAAAGTCGTTTTTCTAATGCTGTTTCAGGAGTATTATTTACTTCTGAGCTTTTTTCTGAAACAGAATTAGTAGAATTATCTGTTTTATTTTTATCTGAAATAGTCTCGGAATTAATAGATTCCTCTGAAGTGTTCTTTTTTGAATCAACAGTTTTATTATTGGAATCGTTAGAATATTTTTCAGTTGAATTATTATTTAAAACAGTTTTTACTTTATTATCAGTAGTATTACTTTTACTTTCCTTCGATTTATTAGATTTCGTTTTTTGAATAATTTTACCTGATTTTAGAATATCATCGTGTTTATTTACAACTTCTTCACTTGATTTATTTATTGAGTTGTTATTTRWWGASKWKTTATTTGWWAAAGTTTTAGATTCAATTCTATCAGTTTCGTTTTTACTATTATTAATAATTGTTTGGTTGCTTTCTTCAATTTGTTTTTCAGATTTATTATCTTTTAAATTACTATTTGATGATTCTTGGTTTACAATTTCATTTTTAGTATTTATTATTTCATTTGGATTAAAAATTGTTGTTCCAAAATATAAAATAGATAAAAGGGTTAGCAGCCCAATAGCTGTGAACCAAATAAAGAAACCTCTTCTTTTCTTCTTCTTTTCATCTAAAGTAATATTTATTTTATTCCATAAATCATCAGATGGGGATTTCTGAACCTGATTTATTTTTTCGTTTATAAGTTTCCCAATATCTTCCTTATGCTTCATATTTGCTTGGGTTTAAGTGGGTTGATTTCTTATTTGTAATCTTCTTTTTTAGAATAAATTTTGCTCTATGTAAATTAGATTTTGAACTACTTTCAGAAATAGATAACATATTGGCAATTTCTTTATGTGTATAATTATCCAATTGATAAAGACTAAACACCAGTCGATATTGATCGGGTAATTCTTGAATAAAATTCATAATAACATCTAAAGGAAGGTTTATTGTTTCTGCTTCAATAGTAGTGTCCTCTAGTAGATCATTATTGATTTCGATATTTATAGGCTTCTTTTTATTGTATTTGTCTATAGCTTTAAATATGGTAATTCGTTTCATCCAGCCTTCAAAAGAACCTTTATTTTTGTATTTTTTTATCGTTTCAAAAATGGTGATAAAAGCATCGTGTAAATTGTCTTCTGCTTCTACTTGATTCCTGCAATATTTAAGTGACAGTAAGAAAAGGGTATCTTTATATTGCTGAAACAACTCATTTTGAGCTTCTCGATTATTTTTTCTGCATTTATATATTAATTCTTCTTGGGTCAATAGATGGTTAGGTGTTATACAAAATCTTGTTTATAAATATACTACTAATAACAAGAAACAGCTGCAATATAAATTGTCAATATAGTTACTTGGCCTTTTATGTTATCTTCAAATCGCACAAAAATTTCTTGTGGATTTTCAGTATTAGTGTAGGATGTTGAGTTGATTGAATTAATGCCTTCGGAAGCATCCTCATACGTCTCGTAAAAAGTAATGGTATAAAGAGAAATGTCCTCAATAGTTGTAAATGGCAGGAAGCACGGTATATAGCTTTCTAAATTGAAAGTTGCAATCCCACTATCAGCTTCAATTTCACATTCTTCAAAAACCAATTGTTTACAAGGGGAAAAACATTCTTTTACTATTTTAAAATAAGATTCTCCGTTGTAAAGTTCCATTTCGTCTGATGTTATAAAGGTGACTTTCCAATCAAAATTCCAATCTTCTCCAACTTGTGTTTCATCTAATAAATTGATGTTAAGATGCAATTCATTTTCAATAAATAAGGAAATCCAAGTTCCAAGAATTACTTCTTCGTTATAATGAAACCAGATATTTCCCATCGGGCTTATTTCAAAATAAGCAGCTTCATATTCATTTTCATCTCCTTCAAGGTAGGCAACATTCCAAATGCAATCTTTTAAAATTGCATTGCAATAACCAATGGTTTCTTCCTCCAAACAAGTTTTTAGATTCTCTTGTAACTCGTCATTATTGTTGATGATGAGTTCATTGCCGTTGGCAAGGATACTTGTAATTGGATAGCTTAAACTTATAGAATTTCCATCTTCAATCCCGATTAAGAAAAGTATAAATTCTTGATCGCTGTGCATAATTTGAAAATCAACTATTTCAAGGTTACTGTCATAAACAATTATGGTAAAATTATATACAAAATCGATGCAAGCAGTTACATTTTCAGGTTCGTCGTCGGTAATTGCAACTAGGGTTCTAAATAGGTCTGAATTTACATTTATTACATCGTCTTCAGAAATAGTTGATGTCCCAACAGGTTCGTTTTCACAAGAGATAATTCCGATAAATAAAACGAACATAAATACTTTAAAAATCTTTTTCATAGCAATGTTTTTATTAATTCCTTTTCCTTATAGTCTGAGAATTAATAAAAGGTTGCGTAGAAAAAGAAAAAACCTCCAAATTCGATTTCTCAAATTGGAGGTTTTAGTATATATTTAGTAGAAATTAATCTTTTCCAAATAGCTATCGGGATTGATTATCTTCTATTGTCTCTACCACGATTATCTCTTCCGCGGTCATTTCTGTCGTTTCGCTCACGAGGAGGTCTTTCTACAAATCCTTCAGGTTTTGGTAAAAGAGCCTTACGAGAAACTTTTTCTTTACGAGTACGTTTGTCTAGACCAAAGTATTTTACATCAAAAACATCGTCCATATTAACTACGTCGCTAACATTTTCAGTTCGTTCCCAAGCTAATTCAGAAACGTGTAATAAAATTTCGTTTCCTGGAGCATCCATATATTCTACAACAGCACCAAAATCTAACATTTTGATCACTTTTACTTCATATACACTTCCTACTTCAGGTTTGAATAATATAGAGTCTATTTTTGCCATCACCGCATCAATACCTTCTCTTCCAACACCTAAAATTTCAACAATACCTTCTTCAGTTACTGGATCTTCGTTAATAACGATGGTTGTATCAGTTTCTTTTTGCATTTCTTGAATAACTTTTCCACCAGGTCCAATTAAGGCACCGATAAATTCGTTAGGAACACGTCTCGTTACCATTGTTGGAGCATGATCTTTTACCTCTGCATTTGGTTTTGCAATAGTATCTGTTAATTTTTCTAAGATATGTAAACGACCAGCACGAGCTTGATTTAATGCATTTACTAAAATCTCGTATGATAATCCTTTTACTTTAATATCCATCTGGCAAGCAGTAATACCATCTGCAGTCCCTGTTACTTTAAAATCCATATCTCCTAAGTGATCTTCATCACCTAAAATATCAGATAATACAGCATATTTTCCAGAATCAGCATCAGAAATTAATCCCATTGCAATACCAGAAACTGGTTTTATCATTTGCACACCCGCATCCATTAATGCCATAGTACCAGAACAAACTGTTGCCATAGAAGACGAACCGTTAGATTCTAATACTTCAGATACAATTCTTACTGTATAAGGGCAATCTGCAGGAATCATTCCTTTTAATGCACGTTGTGCTAAGTTACCGTGTCCAACTTCTCTACGAGAGGTTCCACGAATAGGTCTTGCTTCTCCAGTACAAAAAGGAGGGAAGTTATAATGTAAATAGAAATTTTCTTCACCTTCAAACGATGGCATATCTATTTTGTTTGCATCTCTAGAGGTTCCTAAAGTTACGGTTGCTAACGCTTGCGTTTCACCACGTGTAAAAATTGCAGAACCGTGAGTAGATGGTAAATAATCAACTTCACACCAGATAGGTCTAATTTCGTCAGTCTTACGACCATCTAAACGCAACCCTTCATTTAAGGTTAAATCACGAATCGCAGCTTTTTCAGCTTTGCGATAATAATCTGAAACTAAACCACCGAAATCTGCTAATTCTTCTTCAGAAAACGTCGCTTTAATATCCGCTTTTATTTCAGCAAAAGCAGCACTTCTTTCATGTTTAGCAGATCCAGCTTTTGCAATAGCATACACTTTATCGTACGCCATATCATGAACTTTCTTTTCTAAATCTTCTTCTACTCTTTCTCCTTCATATTCACGAACTTCTTTCTTTCCGAATGCTTCAGCTAATCTTAATTGAGCAGCACACTGTACTTTAATTGCTTCGTGAGCAAACTTAATCGCAGCAGCCATTTCTTCTTCAGAAATCTCATCCATTTCACCTTCTACCATCATTACTGAATCGGCAGAAGCACCAATCATCATATCTAAATCAGATTCTGCTAATTGTGCACGTGATGGGTTGATAATAAATTCACCATTAATACGACCTACTCTTGCTTCAGAGATGGCACATTCAAATGGAAAATCTGATAATTGGATTGCAGCAGAAGCAGCTAATCCTGCCATTGCATCTGGCATAACATCATCGTCATGAGACATTAATTGAATCATCACTTGTGTTTCTGCTGTATAATCTTTTGGAAATAATGGACGTAATACACGATCCACTAAACGCATCGTTAATACTTCACCATCACTAGGTCTTGCTTCTCTTTTAAAGAAGCCACCTGGGTAACGACCAGCAGCAGCAAATTTTTCTCTGTAATCTACTGTTAATGGTAGAAAACCAAGATCTTTTTGTTCGTAATTGGAAACTACTGTACATAATAACATACATTTTCCCGATTGCACTACAACGCTTCCATGAGCTTGTTTTGCTAATTTTCCGGTTTCGATGGAAATTTCTCTTCCATCCCCTAGGTCTATGACCTCTTTAAATACTTTTGGAATCATAATTTTTTTTTGTGTTCTTTTTAGCTGTGGCTATAAAAGAACTGTTAACAATGGTCAGTATCCGAATCTACGAATACTTTGTTGTGTTGTGTGTTGCTGACCAATGAAAAACCTAAATTGTAGCTTTTCTTTATAACCCTCACGAAAGTGTGGACTATTAAATTGATGATGTGGTTTTTATTAAGAGGTTACCACGTCGTTTCACTCCTCGTAATGACAATTAAAAAAGGGAGCATAAAGCTCCCTAATATTTTACTTACGTAAACTCAATTTTTTAACAATTGCACGATATCTTAAAACATCTTTTTTCATAAGATAATTTAATAAAGATCGTCTTTTACCTACTAACATAACCAAAGAACGTTCTGTGTTGTAGTCCTTGTGGTTTTTTCTTAGGTGTTTAGTTAAATGCTCAATACGGTAAGTGAACAAAGCGATTTGACCTTCAGCAGATCCAGAGTCTTTTGCAGACTTTCCGTGTTTTTTGAAAATTTTTCCTTTTTCTTCAGGTGATAAATACATGCCAATATTATTTTAAATGATTTTTATGTACAGATTATACTCGTTATAATCAGGCGGCAAAGATATTGTTTTTCTGTTATATAGCGTATAATAATAAAGGTTTTTTACAGGAGGTATATTTATTTAAATCTTTTTGAATTTGAATGCTATTTTGAAAAGTATTTTTTAAAATGAAATAATATAGTTCTTTCTACCGTTATCTGCTTCCGAAGCACATCTACTTAACTTTAAATTTTATACTTATGAAAACAATCGCAAAACGATTGACGGTAATGTGTGCCTTATGTTTACTATTCTTTACGAGTTGTGAAACAGAAAACACAGAAACACAAGAAACAAACTTTTCCGAAACTGATGCTACTAGAGCTGCCGAAGCAGATAATGCTATTGAAGGAACATTAAATGTTTTAGAACAAGCATTTCAAGAGAATATTGGGATTTCAAGAAACCAATCTTCTTCCTTGTTTCCAGAATGTGCAACCATTACTATTGTTGTAAATGGAGATGCAGGAGTGATTACCGTCGATTTTGGAACCTCCTGCCAATTAAATAACGGAAGTGTTGTTTCAGGAAAAATTATCATGGATTATACTGCTTTTATCGGCGGAACAAGAACCATTACGTATATGTTTGAAAACTTCTTTTACAACGATAATGGTATTGAAGGTGGAGGAGTTGATCTTTGGCAAATTGCTAACGATAACGGAAATCCACAATCTACCATTAATGAAACGATTACGGTAAGTTTTCCAAATACCSAAGTCACTGCWACAAGARTTGGTAACAGAGTTGCCGAATGGGTTGAWGGTGTTGGTAGCGGAACTTGGTTAGACAATGTTTATCATATTACTGGAAATTGGGATACCACATTCACTAACGGTTTTGAAAGAGAAGGTCTAATTACCGAAAAATTAGTTTACAACATGTCTTGCTCTTATTTGGTAAGTGGCTTACTAGAAATTACTCAAGARGGAACAWCAGGGGAGTTGGATTTTGGCGACGGAACCTGYGATAATATTGTGATACTTACTATTAACGGACAAGAAATCATAATCTATCTATAACACAAGTTTTTTTGTTAGTTTTTAAAAATGTCTTTTCAYATATGAAAAGACATTTTTKTKTGTGACTATAAACCTTATGAATACTATAAACTTTTTTTTGTTAACTTTAACAAAAAAATACAGTCAAACAAAATACTTTTTATTTTATGAAAAAAAGAATACTATATCTACTGTTTTTATTTCCTTTTTTTATCTTTTCTCAACAGGTAGAATTGTTTCAGCAATTTAACGGAAGATATGATTTTACTGCTTTTGGAAATACTTTAAATACTTCAGAAAACCCTAATGATTGTTTTATTCTTACAGAAAGTAGTGCTGACTTTGCGTTGCTGCCTAGTCAAACTTTTGTGTCGGCTCATTTATATTGGGCTGGTTCAGGTTTAGGTGATCGAGATATATTTTTAAATGGAACTCCAGTATCAGCTCAAAGAGTATTTGCACTTCAGTTTAATAGTTTGGATTTTTTTGCTGCCTATGCGGATGTTACACCAATTGTTAATATAAATGGAAATGGAACTTATACAGTTTCAGAGTTAGATTTAACTGCAGATATTGGTCCGTATTGTGGAGGAGGAACTAATTTTGGTGGATGGTCAGTTATTATTATTTATGAAGATCCCTCTTTAGCTTTAAATCAGATTAGTTTATTCGATGGATTAGAATTTGTTGCTAATGCCAACCCTACCTTAGAAATAGTATTAGACAATATTAATGTAGCCACTCAAGATCTAGCAAAAATAGGTTTTTTAGCTTGGGAAGGTGATTCGGGAATTGCGGTTAATGAAACATTATTAATTAATGGAATTCTTATAGATAACCCTCCTTTGAACCCTGGGAATAATGCATTTAATGGTAYCAATAGCTATACAAATTCTTCAGATTTGTATAATATGGATTTAGATTTTTACGATATTGAAAATGTGGTAAGTCCTGGTGATACTAGTATTACAATTAACTTGACTTCGGGTCAAGATTTTGTTATGATTAACAATATTATCACAAACGTAAATTCTGAATTGCCAGATGCAACTGTTTCGATAGATAATATTGGTGTTTTTTGTGAAGATAGTAATTTAGATGTTACTTATACAGTCTATAATTCTAATAGTACAGCACCTCTTCAAGCAGGAGTCCCTATTGCTTTTTATGCCGATAATGTGCTTATTGGTCAATCTCAAACTATTTTAGAAATACCTATTAATGGTTCTGAAACTAATACGATTTCATTATTTATTCCAGCAGGAATTCCTCCTGTTTTTACTTTAAAAATTGTAGTTGATGATGATGGAACAGGAACTAGTACCATTGCAGAAACTAATGAAGATAATAATGAAGCGGAAATTGTTATCGATCTTGATAATGAAACCATAGATTTAGGACCAGATATTGAAAGTTGTGTAGGCTACACAGAAACATTAAACGCAGATGTTGGAGATCCTAATTTTACCTATACTTGGTTTTTAAATGGAATTGTTATTCCTGGTGCAACGGATACTTTTTATGAAGCAACCCAAACTGGAGCTTATCGAGTAGAAGCTATACGAGGTATTTGCTTTGTGTCTGGTGAAATTTTTGTTAATTTTAATGCCCCTCCAATTGCGGTTGTTCCAGACGATTTAACTGTTTGTGATGAAGTTCCAAATGATGGATTTGCAATATTTGACATGACAGTTCGAGACGCTCAAATAATTAATGGCCAAGCCAATACATTTGTCACCTACTTTTTAACTCAAGCAGAAGCTGAAGCGAACATAAACCCTATTTTAAATCCTACGACATATTCTAATGTTACAATAGGATTTCAAATAGTTTTTGCACGATTAGAAGAATCTAATCTAGGTTGCTACGATATAGTTCCTCTAGTTCTCCAAGTCGATCAAGCCCCTTCAATCACAGATCCTATTTTGGATTATTTCATTTGCGATAACGATCAAGATGGCACAGAGATTTTTGATTTAACGACCAAGGATGCAGAAATATTA
>NVUT01000031.1 GCA_002733185.1 Flavobacterium sp.
ATTTAAATTGGTATATGAAGAGATTGAATTATAAATCATTTTTTTTAATTCTAAATTCAAAAAAAAATTCAAAAAAATACATTAGTAAATTTAAAAAATACTTATAGAATAAATGTTTAAAAAGCTAAATTTATTTGAAAAGTCATTATTACTATGCTTGATAATAATTCCTTACACTTTATTAAGGTTTGGAATAATGGGATTAGGCGAGGTTATTATTATCATTCTTTTTTTATTTGAATTCAATAAAAGAAAACTAAATTTTAATGTAAATAACTTTATTTTCACTAAATTTTGGATTCTTTATCTTATTGTAAGCTTATTTGGTTTTTCTTTTAATGTATTATTTTTAAACCATAAAACTGGAACATTTGAGGGAATGTTATTTGATTTTTCAGCATATTTTTTAATACTATTAGCAAGCTATACTTTTGAAAGCTTTTATTTTCGAAAAGGAATCAATATTTATTTAATACTAAAATATTTGTTTTTTAGTTCTGGAATAATCCTTTCAATATTATATGCTGTAAGTTTTGTAAGCCCTTCATTAGGTGGGCTTCCATTACGGTATCACATTTTTTTTGCACCATTGGTTAATAATTTGCATCAAATTTCAATGTATATTATTCCTTTTCCATTTATTGGTATTTTCATATTTGAAAAAGAAAGAAAATTTTATCTAAGAGTGCTAATAGCTGTTCTTATTATTTTATTTTTTAGAATGGGAATTGATACAGGTTCATTTAAAGCTTTTATGGGGCTATATTTAGCTGGTATTATATATTTTTATTTAAAAATTATTTCAATAACAAAGGGTAAGGTTAAGAATGTATTAATAATTTTAAGTATTATTAGTTCAATATTATTTACTCTTTTATATTTTGATACACTCTCTGAATTAGTATTAAATATATTTAAWGAGGAAGACGTAAGTGATGGAAGAGCTAATTTATACTCAAATGCTATAAAAGTTGGGCTGAATTCTCCCATAGTAGGTTTAGGAACTGGCCCTCATATTTTAAGTGGAGGTCATTTTTGGGATGCACACCAGACCTTGCTTGCTGTTTTCTTACAAACAGGTTTAGTAGGATTGTTCTTGTTTGTAAAACTAKTAGTAAAAATTAGTATAAAACTATTTAGAACGCCAGCATTATTTTCAGCTATTATCCCTTTATTGGTTTATATTTTGGGCGGAGATGTTTTAAGGCGACTGCCTGTTTGGCTTTTCTTTTTATTATTTTATTATTATATCCCTGAACAACAAAAGTTGAAAAATGAATAATAAAAATATTTTGTTTATCACAACAGCTTTTTCACCAGAAAATGCAGTTGGATCCATTCGTACAACTAAAATYGTAAAATATTTAATTAAAAACAATTTTAAAGTTACTGTAATATCTCCAAAATTACATGAAAGCACAAAATTAGATTATTCAAACGAATGTATTGAACTTGATAAAGTAGAAAGAATCTTAATACCTCATTCAAAGTTATTTGAATCTATTTTCTTGAAAAGAAGAAATAAAATGATTCAAAAAAAATCTGCTGCAAATTATTTAGAAGTTAAAAATAAAAAAAGCATAATTTCAGTATTAAAATCTCAGTTATTTATATGTATTCATTTCCTTTATACATTTATACGAAATAAGGATTGGAGTCGAGAGGTTAATAAATATATAGTTAAAAATATTGATATACAGGAGTATACGGGTTTGATTTCTAGCTATCCCAGTTTAAGTGCCCATTGGATTTCTTATAAAATCTCAAAAAACCATGGATTAGTATGGATTGCTGATTTTAGGGACCCAATTAATTATGAAGCAAATTCTAATAAAATTATTAATAAAATAAACAGCTATTTTCAAAACAAAATCGCAAATAAAGCTACTTATATTACAAGTATTTCTGAAGATATTTTTTTTAAATTTGATATAAAAAATAAAACTAATACAAATAAATATATCTGCATACCTAATGGCTTTGATCCAGCTGATTTACAAGAGCAAAAAGTAGAACTAAATAAAAACGAGAATAAACTTAACCTATGCTATGTTGGGAGTCTGTATGGTGGAAAAAGAGATCTTAGTGTTATATTTGAAGCAATAGAGATATTAATCAATGAAAACAAAATTAATAAAGATTTAATAAATTTTATTTATGCTGGAAATGAGTTTGATGTATTAAAAAATCAAGCAGAAAAATATAATTTATCTTCATTATTGGTAAATAGAGGCTTTGTCTCAAGATTAGAATCTGTTGAGATTCAATCAAAATCAGATTTAATTGTTATAACCACTTGGAATACTAAAAATGACCAAGGAATTTTAACTGGAAAGTTATTTGAATGTTTACTAACTAAAAAGATGATTTTGGGGGTTGTAAATGGCACTGTTCCTAATAGCGAGATGAAGCGATTAGTGAAAAAAATAAATGGAGGTTTTGTTTTTGAAGAATCATCGCTAAATTATAATGAAGAGTTTCACGAATTAAAAGAGTTTATATTAAAGCTATATTTAGAAAAACTAAAAACTGAAAATGTAGTTTCTACTTATAATGAAAAAATTAATGACTATACGTATTCAAGAATTACTGAATCAATAATAAACCTTTTAGAACACAGCTAAATATTGATGAAACCCAAACTCATCCGCATCACCACAGTCCCAATCTCCCTAGAAAAATTACTAGAGGGGCAGCTACGATATATGAATCAGTTCTATAATGTAACCGCAATTTCTTCAGAAAAAGAACAACTAGAAAAATACGGAGAAAACGAAGGAGTATCAATATTCTATCTGCCATTAACCAGAAAAATAACTCCTTTTCAGGATCTAAATGCGATCTGGAAACTTTACAAATTTCTAAAAAAAGAAAAACCCCATATTGTTCATTCCCACACACCAAAAGCAGGAATGGTAGGTATGATTGCTTCTTATTTTGCAAAAGTTCCCAATAGATTGCACACCGTTGCAGGTTTGCCATTAATGGAAGCAAAAGGAATTAAAAGAAAAATATTAAATACTGTAGAAAAATTTACCTATAAATTGGCAACCAAAGTATATCCTAATTCCTATGGTTTAGAAAAAATAATTTTAGACTTGCAATTCCTAAAGAAAGAAAAATGCAAAGTACTTGCCAACGGTAGCTCTAACGGAATTGATACCGAATATTTTAATCCCAATTCATATTCAGAAAAGGACAAGCACGAAATTAACCAGCATTTAAAAATTTCAGAAAACGACTTTGTCTATATATTTGTTGGCAGACTAGTTTCCGACAAGGGTATAAATGAATTAGTAACTGCTTTTAAAAACATACAACAAAAAAATAAAAACACGAAATTACTTTTAGTTGGTCCCTTAGAATCTGAATTAGATGCCTTAAATAAAGAAACTTTAGAGCAACTTACTGGTAATGAAAATATAATTTCAGTTGGCTACCAACAAGACGTTAGACCTTATTTTGCAATTGCAAACGTTTTAACTTTTCCGAGCTATCGGGAAGGATTACCTAATGTGGTTTTACAAGCAGGAGCAATGGGTTTATCGAGTATTGTAACAGATATTAATGGCTGTAACGAAATTATTAAACAAAACAATAATGGTTTAATAATCCCTGTAAAAGACAAGGAAGCATTATTTAATGCAATGTCTTTGGTTTTAAATGAAAAGAAACTAACCGAAAAGCTAACATCTAACTCCAGAAAAAGTATTGTAAAAAGGTATCAGCGACCAGTAGTTTGGGATGCTATTCTTGAAGAGTATTCGTCACTTAAAATGTAGTTTATGGTCACTTGTCACTCAGAGCGAAAGCGAAGAGTCTCATGAAACCCACCACCAAAGCCCAATAAAATTATCACTAATAACAAACAGACTCTTCCTCGTTCCTCGTCTGAGTGACAAATTGGGTTGATACTTGGCCCTCAGAGCATTATTGTTTGTCACTCAGAGCGAAAGCGAAGAGTCTGTTAAATCAACCTAACAACTCAAAATAAAATAAAGAGTCTAATAAAACACACTATAACTAAAAACAAAACTTTTAAAAAGGAATCTCAAAAAAATAGTACTTTTGTAAAATAATGTACCCAAAAATAATAAAACCTTTATTAGACTTTAGTTTAGCATTTATTGCTATTCTATTACTGTCGCCTTTTTTTATACTAATCACCTTATTTTTATTTATAGCCAATAAGGGCAAACCATTTTTCTTACAAAGACGTCCAGGTAAAAATGAAAAAATATTTACCATCATCAAGTTTAAAACGATGAATGATAAAAAAGATAAAAAAGGAAATTTATTGCCAGACGATCAACGATTAACAAAAGTGGGAAAATTTGTGAGAGCAACTTCCTTAGACGAGATACCTCAATTATTAAATGTAATTAAGGGAGATATGAGTTTAGTAGGACCTAGACCCTTATTGCCAGAATATTTACCATTGTATAATGATTCCCAAAAACAACGACATCAATTAAAACCTGGTATTACAGGATGGACACAAGTAAACGGAAGAAATGCCATTAGCTGGGAGAAGAAACTAGAACTAGACGTGGTTTATGTAGAAGAGATTTCATTATTGTTAGATATTAAAATTTTATTTAAAACCATTAAAAAAGTTTTTATAAGAGAAGGGATTAATATGCAAGGTGAAGTAACTACTAGCTCATTTAAAGGTAATAATGAATTAATATGAAAGACTTAATTTTATTTGGTGCTGGTGGACATTGTTTTGCAATAGTAGAATTAATAAATAGTTCAGAAACATACTTACCTAGTCTAATTTATGATGACAACCCGAAGCAACAAAAAATTTTATCTGTTCCTGTTGCCAAATATAAAAATGAAGATCTTTCAGATAAATATATTTGTATTTCAATTGGAAATAATAAAATAAGAAAAGTTATTTCTGAAAAGTTAAATGGAAACTATCCTATTTTTATTCATAAAAGCGCTCATATTTATAAATCATCATCTGTAGGGATTGGTTCAGTTATTTTACCTAATACTGTTATTGATGCTGATGTGAAAATTGGTGATTTTTGTATTGTAAATAATAACGCTACGGTTTCACATAATGTTAGAATTAATGATTTTGTACATATCGCTATTAATGTTGCAATAGCGGGTGGTGTCGAAATAGGAGAGGGAACATTAATTGGAGCAGGAGCTATCATTTTACCTGAAATTAAAATTGGAAAATGGGTAACTATTGGAGCAGGAGCAGTCGTAACAAAAGATATCCCAGATAATTGCACCGCAGTTGGAATGCCTGCAAAACCTGTTAAATCTCATAATTAAATAATTTCTATCATTATTTTATTTGTCTTAGCGAGCTTTTTTTTGGGTGAAGCTATTATTAAATGAACTCAAAGGTTTAATCATGAGATCACCACTTCGCTTCAAAACGACTCGCGAAGACGTACAAAAATCAGCAACCGTTAATTCAAAATATCCATAACTTTCAATCAATAAAAATAAAAATATCCCTTACTTTGTGTTTTAGCATTCAGATTAAATCTAAACTGTGATATTTTTCTTTTATAATTAGAAATCAATACGATGAACCCAAAAATATACCTATCCTCACCGCATATGGGAGGCACCGAAAGAAACTATGTAACCGAAGCTTTCGATACCAATTGGATTGCACCATTAGGACCTAACGTTACTGGTTTTGAAATTTCTTTAGAAAAATATTTAGGAGAAAACAGCAAGGTTGCAGCTTTAAGTTCAGGAACCGCCGCTTTGCATTTGGCTCTAATTTTGTTAAGTGTTACCAAAGGAGATGAAGTACTTTGCCAGTCCATGACTTTTTCAGCTTCTGCAAATCCAATTATCTATCAAGGAGCAACCCCTATTTTTATTGATAGTGAAGAAGATACTTGGAATCTTTGCCCTATTCATTTAGAAGAAGCGATAAAAGATAGAATATCAAAAGGTAAGAAACCAAAAGCAATTATCGCAGTTCATTTGTATGGTATGCCTTATAAGATAGAGGAAATTACGGCAATTTCAAAAAAATACGAAATTCCTATTATTGAAGACAGTGCAGAAGCATTAGGAAGTACTTGTAAAAATCAAAAATGTGGAACTTTTGGCGATATTTCAATCCTTTCATTTAACGGAAATAAAATTATCACCACCTCAGGAGGAGGAGCATTGGTTTCAAAAGATAGAAAAATAAAAGAGAAAGCTATATTTTTAGCAACTCAAGCTCGAGATCAAGCACCCCATTATCAACACTCCGAAATCGGCTATAACTATCGGCTAAGTAATATTTGTGCAGGAATAGGAAGAGGACAGATGGAAGTTTTAGACGACCATGTATTGCTTCGTAGAAAAATGAATGAGTTTTATAAAGATATTTTTAAAAACAAAGAAGGAGTTACTGTATTTACAGAGCCTTCTAAAGATTATAAATCCAATCATTGGTTAAGTTGCATCGTTATAGATTCAAAAAAAGCAGGATTTTCTTCAGAAGATATTAGACTTGCATTAGAAAAAGACACTATAGAAGCCAGACCACTTTGGAAACCCATGCATTTACAACCTGTGTTTAAAAATGCACCTTATTATGGGGCTGAAATTTCTGAAAACTTATTTAAAAATGGTCTTTGTTTGCCTTCGGGTTCTAATCTTGAAAAAATAAGTAGGAAAAGGATTACAAAATCGTTGTTGAATTTCACTTAAAAGGAGTACATTTGGTTTTTAAACTTAAGAGAATTGAAAAAAATTAAAAAACTTTTATCTAGATTATATAGAGGAGATAATCATCTAAAAATGCTCGACAACAGATATTTACCTCGTTGGATAGTTTTAGTAATAGATTCAGTTTTAGTAATTGTAACTATGTTTATAGTGTACACAATTTTATCTGGAACACCTTTAAAATTTTATGGAAAAGTTTCTGTATTCACACAAGGAGCAGCTGTTTTATTAGTAAATATTATAAATTTTAACATTTTTAAAACCTATGCTGGTATCATTCGGCATTCTACCATTACAGATATTTTTAAATTAGCAATAGCTTCGGTTTCTACGGCAGCGATTGTGATTATTTTTAATTATAGTTATTTATATTTTACGGGTGAAAAAATATTTTTAACAGTAGCTATCCTATTGTTTATGCTATTGTCATTTTCAATAATGATGCTTTTTAGAATTATGATTAAAGAGATTTATCAAGTTTTAATTAACCAAACTGCAGGAAGGTTAAAAAAACGAATAATGATTTATGGTTCTGATTCTCATTCGTTAAACATTGGTAAAACATTACTTTCAGACGATACTATAAATTTTAAATTGATTGGTTTTTTAAATGAAAAATTTAAAACCAAAGGAGTTAAATTGTATGGGAAACCACTAATAACAATTAAAAATGATTTTAGTAGCATTATTGAAGACTATAATGTAAATGGGATTATTATTGCGGACAAATCGTATTCCATAAAAGAGAAAAATAAAATTGTTGAATTGTGTTTAGAAAATAATCTTGAGATTTTTAGTGTGCCTTCATTAGAGCAAGTAAATACTCAGGAAGGAGTAAAGCTTCAAATTAAACCCATTCAAATTGAAGATTTATTAGAACGAGATCCAATTCAAATTAACGATGAATTAATAAAATACGATTTAGAAAATAAAACTATTCTTGTAACCGGAGGAGCTGGGTCTATAGGTAGTGAAATTGTGAGTCAGTTGTCATGTTTTAAGCCCAAATTATTAATAATATTGGATCAAGCAGAATCTGCCTTACACGAATTGGAGTTAGAGTTAAAACAAAAGATACCCAACTTAAATTTTGTAATTGAACTGGCTGATATTAGTAATGTTTTTAGGTTAGAGAATGTTTTTATAAAGCATAAAATAGATTTTATTTATCATGCTGCAGCTTATAAACACGTTCCTATGATTGAAAAAAATCCTCGAGAAGCGGTATTGGTAAATATTTTAGGAACTATTAATCTTGCTAATCTATCATTAAAATTTGGAATAGATAAATTTGTAATGATTTCAACAGACAAAGCGGTAAACCCCACTAATGTTATGGGAGCTTCTAAACGTGCTGCAGAAATGTATGTTCAGTCTTTTTTTAATGAACATTCTGATGGTACAAAATTTATTACTACTCGTTTTGGAAACGTATTGGGCTCAAATGGCTCTGTTATTCCACATTTCAGAAATCAAATTTCAAAAGGAGGTCCAGTAACAGTTACTCATAAAGATATTATACGTTATTTTATGACCATACCAGAAGCTTGTCAGTTAGTGCTACAAGCAGGAACAATGGGTCATGGTGGTGAAATATTTATTTTTGATATGGGTGAACAAGTACGTATTTTAGATCTTGCTAAAAAAATGATTCGTCTTTCAGGTTTTGAACCTTATAAGGATATAGATATTCAAATAACAGGATTACGACCAGGAGAAAAATTGTACGAAGAATTACTAAATGACACTTCAAAATCACTACCTACACATCATAAAAAAATTATGATTTCTAAAGTTCCCGTCGTTGAGTTTGATGTTTTAAAGTACAAAATGGATAACATTATTATTTCTGCAAATAAAGATTCGGATAAGGAAGTTGTGATGCTACTTAAAAAAATCGTTCCAGAATTTAAAAGCGAAAATTCAATTTTTGAAGAATTAGATATACTAATAAAGCAGCCTTAATTATAATGTGATAATACTTTATTCTCTTTAGTAAGGTGTTATATTTGCAAAATATAATTACCATTAAATGAAAAAAATAGTACTACTATTATCAATGTCTTTTTTAATTTTCTCTTGTGCTTCAAAAAAGGACATTTTATATTTTCAAGATTCCGAAACATTAAACTTGACTGAAATTACTCAAAGTTTTGATCCTATAATTGAGACAAACGATATACTTCATATAACTATTTCATCTATTAACGAAGAAGTATTACGGCCATTTTTAAAAGGACAACAAAATGCCCAAGCAACTATTAACTCTAATCCTGGCCTAGATGGATATCTAGTGGGGGTTGATGGAAACATTAGTTTTCCAGTAATTGGAGATGTTACTGTCGCAGGTTTTAATCGAAGCCATGCAGAAGATATTTTAAAAGAAAAGATTTCTGTTTATGTAAAAGAGGTAGTTGTTGAGGTTCGGATTATGAATTTTGAAGTAACGGTAATTGGTGAAGTTAAAATGCCAGGTGTTTATAATATTAAAGACGAACGTGTAACATTACCCGAAGCATTGGCTTTGGCAGGAGATTTAACCTCAGACGGAAAACGTAGTGCCATCACAATTATTAGAACAGAAAATGGCGTTCGTAAAGTTAACACCATAGATTACACCAGTTCGGAGTTTTTTAATAGCGAATACTATTTTTTAAAGCAAAACGATTTGGTGTACGTAGAGCCATCTTCAAAAGGAGTTAAAAAATCTGGTTTTATTCCTGATATTCCTGCGTTACTTTCATTATTTACAGTAATATTAACTACCGTAATTCTATTGACTAATTAATTTAATAATGAATCAAGATATTGACAATATAAGTGATAAAGAATTTTCTTTACAAGATATAATAAAAGATTATACAAGATATTGGTATTTTTTCGCATTTTGTATATTTATCACAATTTCAGTAGCTTATACTTACCTTAGATATGCAACTCCTGTTTTTGAAACCCAGACAACAATAATTGTAAAAGATGAAAAAAATGGTGGTGGGGCGACAGAATTAGCAGCTTTTTCACAGCTTTCTTTTTTTGCTAATTCATTTTCAAGTAAAAAAATGGAAAGCGAAATAGTAATAATTAAGTCTAGAAATATAATATCAAAAACAATTAAAGCGCTTAATTTAAATATTGTTTATCATATTGAAGGTACAGTAAAGGAAATGGAACTTTATACCTACCAGCCTTTAAAAGTTTCTTATATTATTTCTGATGAACGAGCAACTCCAATTCCTGAATTATTAATTACAATTACTAGTAAAACTCAATTTATACTATCATCAAACATAAAAAATGGCACCTATAATTTTGGTGATGCTATAGATTTTGATTTTGGAAAAATCATTGTTATTCCAAATATTAAAAATAAAGAAAAGTTTGAATTTTACTCAAATAAACCAATACACATTTCATATAATTCAATAGAGAAATTAGCAAGGTTTTATCAAGGTAAAATTGAAACTATGCATGATGGTAAAAATGGTGATGTATTGCGTTTAATGTTAAAATCAACATTAAAAGAAAAAGCAGAAGATTTTTTAGACGAACTAGTATATCAATACAATCAAGATGCAATCTATGATAAAAACCAAATTGCAAGAAGGACTTCGAGGTTTATTAATTCTAGGATAGAAATTATTACCAAAGAATTAGATTCTGTTGAAAATAACAAAGAAATTTTTAAAAGCACCAATCGTCTAACCGATATTGAATCGGAATCCATATTAATGATGACTAATGCCAGCGAGTTTAACAAACGGCAAGTAGATTTAGGAACTCAAATACAGTTGGCAGGAACGATGATTGAATATATGGAAAACTCTTCTTCAAAAGAGTTAATTCCAGAAGATATTGGATTATCTGGTAACGAGATTTCATTATCGGTAACTACTTACAATCAATTGGTTTTAGAAAGAAATAAATTATTGGAAAATTCTACTTCAGAAAACCCTGTAATTAGAAATATTGATGCACAACTAGTACAACTGCATGCTAGTATTTTTACAAGTATTAAAAATCAAAAGAATACTTTAGAAGTAATGCTAAAAGATTTAGATTACCAAGAAAGTAAATTTAATTCTCGACTATCACAAGTTCCAAAAAAGGAAAAAATATTTAGAGGAATAGTTAGACAACAAAATATAAAAGAACAATTATACTTGTTTTTATTACGCCAACGTGAAGAAACTTCCATTTCATTAGCTGTAACTTCACCTAAAGCAAAAATAGTTGATAAAGCGTTAAGTTCTAATAAACCTGTTTCACCTAAAAGCACAATTATAATGTTAGTTGCAATAATTTTAGGTTTGTTAATACCTTTTATTATAATTTACATTATAAATTTATTTGATAATAAAATTCATAATAGAAAAGATATTGAGAAAGTAGTAAAAAACATTTCGATAATAGGAGAAATTCCAAAACTTTCTAAAAACGATAAACAGTTAATTGAAATTAATGACCGTTCCTTACTTGCAGAATCATTTAGAATATTAAGAACAAATTTGCAATATTTATTTCTTAAAAAAGAGAATGCTAGTAAAGAAAGTAAAACCATATTTGTTACATCTACGGTTCATAGTGAAGGAAAAACTTTTGTTACTTTTAACCTTGCGCTAAGTTTAGCAAGTGTTGGTAAAAAAGTTGTATTAGTTGGCGGAGATATCCGAAACCCTCAATTACATCGTTACATAGCCGATGGAGATAAAAATCAAGAAGGCTTAACAGATTTTATTGTAAGAGATGATGTTTCAATTAAAAGTATTATTAAGAAATCTGAATTTCATCCAAATTTAGATATTATGTTATCGGGAGCTATACCACCAAACCCAACAGAATTATTAATGCTGCCAAAGGTTGCAACTATTTTTGAGGAATTAAAAAAAGATTATGATTATGTAATTGTTGATACAGCACCATCTATGTTAGTTGCTGATACAATTTTAATTAATAAATACGCAGATAGCACACTATATGTTGTTAGAGCGGGTTATACAGAAAAGAAGTTATTAGAATTTTTAAATGATTCTATTAAAGAAGGTAAGTTAAATAATATTGCGGTAATCATTAATTATGTTGATACCGCCAATTATGGTTACGGAAATAAATACGGATATACCTACGGTCAACGTAAAAAGAGTAAAGTAAAAAGTTTTTTTGAATCTATTTAACATGAAAAAATATTTTTATTTACTCTTCTTATTTATTAACGGAATTGTTATAGCTCAAGAATTTGATTATAGTATTTTTTTAAAAGCACAAGGAATTTACGGTACAAATGATGAATCCCCTTTTTGGTTTTATTCCAATCAAAATGGACAACTAGATGGAGAAACTAATTTTCTAGGATTAGTCTCATTTGAAGCTTCTTTCAAAAAAAGTAAAAATCTAAATTTTGAAGCGGCTGTAAATTATTTTTACAGTGATGGAATTGAAAATGAAGTAAAAAGAAATGAATTTTATATAAAATATTATAACAAATATATTCAAGCTATAGTTGGTGCAAAGAACCCAGAAGTAAAGTTAGACGGTTTATCTTCTTCCAATCAAAATTTTCTGTATTCAGGAAATGCAAGATCCTTACCAGGTATTCTAATTGAAGCAAATGAGTTCTTTCCAATTTTCAAAACCCTTTCTGTTGATTGGGGTATTGCCCATTACGAGTTAAACGACGATCGTTTTGTAGATGGAACCATGGTGCATTATAAACGGATTGGTTTTAACTGGAAAATTAATGAGAAACATTCCGTTTATGCAAGATTTCAACATTTTGCACAATGGGGAGGAACATCTCCAACTCAAGGGAAGCAACCAGATAGCTTTAATGATTTTATAAAAGTATTTTTTGGTAGAGGAGGTGGTGAAGAATCTGGAGCAGGAGATCAACAAAACGTGTTAGGAAATCATTTAGGTTCTTATTTCTTAGAATATAAATACGAAGCAGGTTTTGCAGGATTTACTTTTTATTGGGAACATCCTTTTGAAGATGGTTCTGGTACCTCATTTAAAAATTTCCCCGACGGTATTTGGGGGCTTTTTATTGATTTAAAAAAGAATAATTTTTTTAAATCTTTTTTGTATGAATATGTAGACACTACTAACCAAAGTGGCGGGACTGGAATTTCTGGAAAAGATAATTATTTTATGAATAAATTATATAGAAGTGGTTGGACTTATGATGGTAGAACGTTGGGGCTTCCGTTTATTTCAGTCCCATTTAACACCCGTACAAGAATTCACCAAATTGGTTTTACTAGTATTTTTAAAAAATTTAATTTTACTTTTAAAACCAGCTTTGTTCAAAATTTAGGAACATATTTTGTGCCCTATGAACCCTTTGAAAACGCCATTTACACTTATTTAAAAACAGATTATTCTTTCGATAAATTTGGAAACCTATCACTACAAGTAGGTTATGATACCAGTGATGTCAATAAAGACCATTTTGGTGCAGGATTGGCCTATAGTATTGGTTTTTAAAAATTACTTCCCAATACAAAAATTTGCAAAAATATTCCCTAAAAGCTCATCGTTACTTACTTCTCCAGTAATTTCACCTAAATAATACAGTGCTTGTCTAAGGTCGATAGCAAGTAAATCTCCAGATAAATTACTATTAATCCCGTCTTGTACGCTACTTATTTCTACCAATGCTTTTTGTAGAATATCGTAATGCCTAGAATTAGTGACAATTAATTGATTGGAATCTAAAATAGAAATTTCAGCCTTTTCAAGTAAATTGTCTGTTAATGATTCTAAACTTTCTTTTTCTTTAGCTGAAATAAATAATACTTCTAAATCAGATTTTTCTAAAATTGAAAGCTGTTCTTCTGAAGCTTTATCAATTTTATTAGCAATAAGTATTTGTTTTGAATTGGTAGAAAACCCTTGAAGCTCACTTTTTACATCTTCTAAAGTCATTTCTGAGCAATCAAACAAGTACATATAAATTGAAGAATTTTCTAATTTTTCCAAAGCACGAGCAACACCAATTTTTTCAATTTCATCGGTAGTTTCACGAAGCCCAGCGGTATCTATAAAACGAAACCTTACACCTCCAATACTAATCTCATCTTCAATAGTGTCTCTGGTAGTTCCAGCAATGCTACTAACAATAGCGCGTTCTTCGTTAAGCAATGCGTTTAATAAAGTTGATTTACCAGAATTTGGACGACCAACAATGGCCACTGGAATTCCATTTTTTAATACATTTCCAGTTGCAAAGGAATCAATAAGTTTTATTAAAAGATTGGAAATTTTACTAATTAGCTTTTGGAACTCGTCCCTGTTAGCAAATTCAACATCTTCTTCTGCAAAATCCAATTCTAATTCTATAAGTGAGGCAAAGTTTAAAAGTTCTTGACGCAGTATTTTAATTTCAGTAGAAAACCCTCCTCGCATTTGTTGTATAGCTAGTTGATGGGATGCCTTGGAATCACTAGCAATTAAATCGGCAACGGCTTCCGCTTGACTTAAATCCATCTTTCCATTTAAGAATGCTTGCAAAGTAAACTCACCAGCACTTGCCATTCTTGCTCCTTTTCGAAGTAATAATTGTAATATTTCTTGCTGAATATAAGCACTTCCATGACAAGAAAATTCTACAACATTTTCACCTGTATAAGAATTGGGATTCTTAAAAATAGTAGCTAAAACTTCATCAATAATTCGATTACCATCAACTATATTCCCTAAATGTACCGTATGTGATTTTTGAAGTGATAACTCTTTGTTACTTTTCGCTTTAAATACTTCCGAAGCATAAGAAATTGCTTTACTTCCTGAAAGTCGAATAATAGCAATAGCACCTGCTCCCGAAGGAGTTGCTAATGCTACGATGGTGTCTTGATAAATCATTTTGCAAAAGTAATCAATTCCTTCGACCTGTGCTGAGCGTAGTCAAAGTAAGGCAGGAATCTCATGAATAATAGTTTATACTATATATTAGAGCACTTTTATAAAACAAGAACCTTTCATTCCGATAATTATCGGAAGGGCTCAAGGAGACAAAGAAGATTAAATGTAACTTTTCAGACAACCTCTACAAGAGAATATTTTAATACAATTTCTGTATTATTGTAACAAATACCTAAAACTGCTACTTATAAAATAAACAACAATCAATCTATGGAAATCATCAATCAATCTGTTTTACGAAAAGACAATCAACTTTTAATGCTTACACATCTTTCTCAGCTATTAACTGCTGTTACTGGTTTTGGAGGTCTTGTTGTTCCTTTAATTATTTGGTTAACTCAGAAGGATAAAGTCCAAGAAATGGACGAACACGGAAAGGCAATCGTTAATTTTCAACTTAGTATTTTTGTTTACTCTTTAATTAGTATTCCTGCAATTTTCTTACTTGGTTTGGGAATATTAATGCTCATCGCCATCGGAGTTTTAGCTTTTATTTTGCCTATAGTAAATGGGATAAACGCAAATAATGGAAAACCAATTAATTATTTTGGTACTATTCGGTTTATATCGTAATGCGCAGTCTTTGTCATTCTGAATTTAATTCAGAATCCATTCGTGAGATTACTTTACAAAAATGTGCGTAATGACAATAAATGAGATTCCTGCCTACGGAGGAATTTTAGCTATTCAGCATCACAGGCATTACCAACATAGTAATACGCTCGCCTTCATCCAAACCATCAACTGGCGTTAAGATTCCAGCTCTGTTTGGAAGGGACATTTCTAAAGAAACTTCATCACTACTAAGGTTGTTCAACATTTCGGTTAAGAAACGAGAATTAAATCCAATTTGCATATCGTCTCCCTGATAATCACAAGTTAAACGCTCTTCTGCTTTGTTACTGTAGTCTATATCTTCTGCTGAAATATTCAACTCAGATCCAGCTATTTTTAAACGAATTTGATGTGTAGTTTTATTTGAGAAAATAGAAATACGACGCACAGAATTTAAAAACTGATTGCGATCTATACTAAGTTTGTTCGGGTTTTCTTTAGGGATTACCGCTTCATAGTTTGGGTATTTTCCATCGATTAAACGGCAAATCATTTCTGTGTTATCAAAAGAAAATTTTGCGTTAGATTCATTATATTCAATTATAACTTCTTCTTCACTTCCAGCTAAAATAGACTTTAATAAATTTAAAGGTTTTTTAGGCATTATAAATTCTGTAGTTTCTGAAGCCGAAATATCCTCACGGGTATATTTTACCAATTTATGAGCATCGGTTGCAACAAAAGTTAAACTTTCTGTTGAAAATTGAAAGAAAACACCACTCATCACCGGACGTAAATCATCATTACCTGCAGCAAATATGGTTTTAGAAATTGCTGTTGCTAATACATCACCCAATAGGGTTGTTGTGTTGGGATCTTGTAATTCAATTGCACTCGGAAATTCTTCGCCACTTGCATAAGCCAATGCGTATTTACCGTGACTTGAACTTATTTCGATAGTATTGTTTTCTTCAACAGTAAAAGTTAATGGCTGTTCAGAAAACGTTTTTAAGGTATCTAATAAAAGACGAGCAGGAACACAAATACTTCCTTTTTCGTTGCTTTCTACTTCTAATTTTGAAGAAATGGTAGTCTCTAAATCGGAGGCAGAAACCGTTAATAAATTATTATCTAAGTTAAATAAAAAGTTATCTAAAATAGGTAAGGTGTTATTACTATTGATGATTCCTCCTAAAACTTGAAGTTGTTTTAACAAATATGAACTGGATACTATAAATTTCATGCTACTGGTTTTATGGTTTGGCTGAAATTACGAATTTCAACGGTATTTAGGTTTTGAGTCAATTACAAATATATTTCAATTTGCATTTTATTTCCTTTGTAAACAGGAGAAACTTATTAACAAAATCAGGTGTATTTTTTCTTTCTAAAATAACCGAACAGCCCTCCAAAAATTGCTAACAGTACTAAAGGAATCAATATGTTTATCCATTGCCAAAAGCCTCGTTTGTCAGCTGTCTTTTGAGGATCTAAAAAAGGCACCGAAATCTCTTTGCTTCTAATGTTTATAAGTCCAGAATCATCTAATAAATAATTAACGGTGTTCAGTAAAAACTCTTTATTTCCGTAAAAAGCATTTGTCCATTTATCATATCCTAATTCTAAGGGACGATTGCCTTGTAATTGATTTTTAATCAAACTTCCGTCACTAATAATTATCATTTTTGTAGTGTTACTTTCGTCTTTGTTATTTCGGATTTTAAATGGCTTTACGCGATTTTTATATGCCGAAGGAAATGAACCTTCCAGTAAAACTGCCAAAGGAATTTCTCCAGCTTTAAATTCTTCAAGAGAAGGTCCTTCTTTTAATATTTTAAGGTTTTTAGTAATCTCTTTATTGATATTTATTTCGATAGGCATTCCAACAATTTTTGAAATAGGAGAAGAGGTTAATAAAATGGTTTTGTGAATTTTATTTGGAAGTGTATCAATACCGCTTACATAATCAAATTTTACCGCTTCGATATTAGTGACAATTGGATGATTATTAGCACTTGACGAAAGAGGACTATACAACCAAGGATAGCGTTGGTATTGGGATTCTCGTTCATTACCGGAGGCTAATAAAATTGGCGCAGAATAGACGTCTTTTACTAAATTATGATTGATTCGTACTCCATATTTGAAGAAGAAATCAGTTAAATTGAGTTCTTTTCCAAAAGCAAAATCATTACCGCTAATAGTATCTTTTTTTAGTTCTACAGCGTCAACCAACCATAAGGAAGCTCCTCCGCACATTGTATATTGATCTAATACGTATTTTTCGTTTTCTGTAAAAGCTTCTGTTGGATTTGCAATAACTAATAAGTCGAATTCCTTTATTTGCTCCAAAGTTTTTACAGGAGAAACCGCTGCAGAATCTAAAGTGAAAGGTGCTATGTAATAGTAATCGCGGAGTGTTGTGAAAAAATCGACAACGTATTTATCATCCAATTCACCATTCCCTTTTATCACCGCAACTTTACGTTTTTTAGGATGCACCAATTTGTTAAAGCCATCAGCAAAAGCATATTCTAAATTCTGAATGGAATTATTTACACGTTCTTCGGAAGTAATTCCTAATTGATTTTTTAATAACGGGATTTTTTTATATTTTCCTTGATAGGAAGCAATTGCCCACGGAAATATTTGTTGGGAGCTTATATTCCCGTTTTCTTTAACTTCAATTTGAGCAGGTTTTACTCCAAATTTCAATAAAGCCTCAACATCTCCTTCTTTTTCTGAAGGGTTTACAAATTTGAATTTTATATTCGGATTATAAGCTTCAAATTCTTCTAATAGTTGTTTGGTTTCGGATTGAAGTCGTTTAAATTCTGAAGGGAAATCACCTTCTAAAAACACTTCAATAAATATTGGTTCATCTATTAATGCAATAGTTTCTTTAGCTGCTTCAGATAAAGTGAAACGTTGATCTTGAGTTAAATCGAATCGTTTGTAAAAATAGCTTCCTACAAAATTTATAAAGATAATTCCTATAATAATTAGAAGGAGGGTTTTAATTGGAGACTTACTTTTCTTCATTATTTCTTTTTTAAATTAAAAATAGTGAAGGCGATAAATATGACAGAAACACTCACAAAGTAAATAATATCACGGGTATCTAAAACACCTCGAGCGACGCTGTTAAAATGAGCTTGCATTCCCAAACTTCCGATGCCAAAAGATTGAAAGAAGAAATCTAATTTTTCAAAACCATAGTAAAATAAAAAGCATAAAAATACGGCAATGATAAATGCCACAATTTGACTTTTTGATAGAGTAGAAGCAAAAATTCCTATGGCAGAATAAGCAAATATTAAAAATAACAAACCAATATAAGAACCCAAAGTGCTGCCAACATCCCAGTTTCCAGATGGGCTTCCAAGTTGTGAAATAGTAATGATATAAAGTAAAGTCGGGACGATTGCCAAACAAACCAATAGAACAGCTCCAAAATATTTACCGAGTACAATGTTTTTTAAGGAAATGGGTTTGGTAACTAAAAGCTCAAAGGTTCCCATTTTAATTTCATCGCTAAAGGCTCGCATTGTTATGGCAGGAATTAAAAATAAAAACACCCAAGGAGCAATCATAAAAAACGAAGACAAATCTGCAAAACCATTGTCGAGAATGTTAAAGTCTCCTTCAAAAACCCACAAAAACAAACCGTTAATCACTAAAAATAACGCAATCACCAAATAACCCACAGAAGTAGAAAAAAAGGAATTTATTTCACGTTTTAATATGGGGAACATTTTATTATTTATTATCAATTTCGCTCATTTCGATTTGAAATAAATCGAAACACTCAGTGACCTATTTTTATTTTTTCAGTTTCAATTTCGATTTCAACTTCTATTTTAAGCTATGAAGAGTATCCACACTCCAAGCTTGTGCTTTAGAACGAAACATAGGCTTAGTTGTTGCCCAAACGGTTTTAAAGAGCTCACTATTTCGATAGTTTTCTAAATCGGTTTCAGCTTCCCAACGACTGTATGTAAAAAAAATATTGCTATTGTTTTTATCTCTATAAAGTTCTAAAAATTTACAACCAGGAAAAGCACGAATTTTAAACTTTACTTCTTCAAATTTAATAAGAAAAGTTTCTGTTTTTTCTGGATTAAATTCCATTTTTACAATTCTTGTAAACATATATTATTCAAAATTAATACTAATTCCATCTCTGTATTTCAATCCAAATAAAGATGAGGCACTACCTACAGTTGATGGATTACTCTTGTAAATAGCAAGTTCTAAATAGTTAGAAGAATTCCAAAGGGCAATTTTTTTACCATCTTCTTCCCGTTTGTGTTTTTCTTGTTCAAAATCAATAGCGTCGCTATACCGATTGTAGATTTTTGAAAATTTTATAGACCGCGCTTGTATGGTGAAATTTCTTCCTTTTCCAATTTTTTCAAAAAGAGATTTATTGATATTACAAATTACATTTCCGTAATTATCAATATAAATCACATTTCCAATAATCTGATTGTTTTCAGGATTTACAACAGGTTTAATTCCAGTTAATTGTTTGATTTCTGAAATCGATTTTCCAATAACTTCAAGTGTGCCGCCACGGGCAATGTGGCAAGCAACTTTTACAAAAACATCAAGTACAGGGAAATTAGATTCAATATTATCATGTACATTTATTTCAACAATTTTTTCAGGATTAATATCGGAAGTTAACATCGAAATTATCCCATTATTTGCACAAATAAAAAAATGTTTATCCAAGTAAACTGCAAGATGTTTGTTTTCGGGATTTAATTCTGAATCGATACCAATAATATGAATACTCCCATCTGGAAAATTCTTGTAAGCATTCTGAATTATATAAGCAGCTTCCGAAATATGAAACGGAGAAATAGAATGGGAGATATCAACAATTTTTATACTTTCCAATTCGCTGTAAATCGCACCTTTAACCGCACCTGCAAAGTGATCTTTCTCTCCAAAATCGGTCGTTAAAGTGATAATAGCTTTTGGCATATTGTTGATAATTATTTGAACTAAGTAGCACAAAAATACAGTACTTTTGTAATAGACGAAAACTATTTGTCGCTTTATTCAAATTTTAAATTTATAAGCTTTTGAACGAACTAATTATCGAACTATCTGAAATAAGTCCAAGAGAATTCTTTGGACAACAAAATGTAAATATCGAAAAATTAAAAGAACTTTTTCCGAAATTAAAAATCGTTGCCCGAGGAAACAAAATAAAAGCCTTTGGAGATGAAGAAGTTTTAGAAGAATTTGATAAACGATTAGCGATGTTACTGGAGCATTTTGTAAAATACAACAAAATTGATGAAAACGTTATTGAAAGAGTTGTGTTAAGTAGGAGTAGAGATGATTACGAAACTACCGAAGGCTCAGGTGCAGTTTTAGTCCACGGAGTTAACGGTAGAAAAATTAAAGCACAAACTGCCAACCAACGAAAATTGGTGGAATTAATGTTTAAAAACGATATGGTTTTTGCAGTAGGACCCGCAGGAACTGGAAAAACTTATACAGGTGTTGCTTTAGCTGTTAAGGCTTTAAAAGATAAACAAGTAAGAAAAATAATTTTGACAAGACCTGCTGTAGAAGCAGGTGAGAAACTTGGGTTTCTTCCCGGAGATATAAAAGAAAAATTAGATCCCTATATGCAACCCTTGTATGATGCATTACGGGATATGTTTCCTCCAGAAAAGTTAGAATCTTTTTTAGAAAAAGGAGTGATACAAATAGCTCCTTTGGCTTTTATGCGTGGTCGAACTTTAGACAATGCATTTGTGATTTTAGATGAAGCACAAAATACTACCCACGCTCAAATGAAAATGTTTTTAACCCGTATGGGAAAAAGCGCAAAATTTATGATTACTGGAGATCCCGGTCAGATTGATTTGCCAAGGCATACGCTTTCAGGTTTAAAAGAAGCACTTTTGATTTTGAAAGATGTAAAAGGAGTAGGAATTGTTCACTTAGACGATAAAGATGTAATTCGTCATCGACTAGTTAAAAAAGTAATTGCGGCTTATAAATCTATTGAAAATACGGATTAATAGAGAATAGAGAATAGAGAATAGAGAAGAGAGAGAAGAGAGAATAGAAAATAGAGATTAGAGAAAATAAAAATGAGTAATACGATTATAAAAACCGACTTTAATTTCCCTGGTCAAAAAAGTGTTTATCACGGAAAAGTTCGAGAAGTTTACACACTAGAAAACGATATTTTATTGATGATTGCTACCGACCGACTAAGTGCTTTTGATGTAGTAATGCCCAAAGGAATACCTTATAAAGGTCAAATTCTAAATCAGATAGCCACCCAAATGATGCGAGATACGGAAGATTTGGTTCCTAATTGGTTATTGGCAACTCCAGATCCAAATGTGGCTATTGGTAAAGCTTGCGAACCATTTAAGGTTGAAATGGTTATTCGAGGATATATGAGTGGTCATGCTGCACGAGAATATAGATTAGGAAAACGGATGCTTTGCGGAGTTAAAATGCCCGATGGAATGATTGAAAACGATCAATTTCCTAACCCAATTATTACACCAGCAACCAAAGCAGAAATGGGAGAACATGATGAAGATATTTCTCGTGAAGATATTTTAAAAAAGAATATTGTTTCGGAAGAAGATTACCGAGTTTTAGAAAATTACACTCGAAAATTGTTTCAACGTGGAACTGAGATTGCTGCAAAAAGAGGGTTGATTTTAGTAGATACCAAATATGAATTCGGAAAAACAAAAGATGGAGAAATTGTGTTGATTGATGAAATACATACACCCGATTCTTCTCGCTATTTTTATTCGGAAGGCTATCAAGAAAGGCAAAGTAAAGGAGAAACTCAAAAACAACTTTCTAAAGAATTTGTAAGGCAATGGTTAATACAAAACAACTTTCAAGGATTGGAAAGACAAACGGTTCCTGAAATGAGCGACGAATATATTAAAACCGTTTCCGAACGATATATAGAGTTGTATGAAAATATTTCTGGATGTACTTTTGTAAAAGCAGATGTTTCAGAAATTGAAATGCGGATAGAAAATAATGTACTTAATTATTTTAAGAAATAATTATTTTTGTTTAAATCCGAAATTATGAATATAACCCATACTAAATTCTGAAAAATCTGCTTCTCCAAAATTAGAATTAATGTGTGCACCTAGATAAAAATTGTTTTTAGGTTTCTTTTCATTATTAATTAAATAATACTTTAAACCAGCTCTTAAATAAATTGCTTCTTTCTTTTTATAAGAAGAACCTAATTCTCCTAATATATAAACAGGTTCAGTATTACCATTCTCATCGGTAAATTCCCAATAAAAACCTTTTTGTAATTGATAATCTACTTTATAAAAAGGTTTATAGATATTATAACCAAAAGTTACGTCTAAACCTATATGGCCCAATAAAAGCTCGAAATTAACAAATGCTCCATAATTTGAAGCATATTTTAAAGGGGTTTCCATAAAATGTGGGTACTCATCTATCACTAATTCTCCTTCATTTTCAATGTATTTATAGTAATTTCCGTAAATTCTGTAATGAAAACCAAAACCTACTTTAATGATATTATTAAAGATTTTTCCTAAAGAGCCTGAAATTGTATAAACACCACTTCTGTCATTTATATCTTCTGTTAGAACGTTTATACCTAGTCCAAATCTAAAATCGAAATAATAATTGCTGCTTTTAGAATATTTCTTAGTAATAAAACCTTCATCATTGTTAAAAACGGGTTTCTTTTCGTTATAGTAATTTTGTCTCGTAATGCTTATAAATGCTGTGTTTAAAGCATCATTCGGTAAATTTGTATGTCCATTGGATTGATGAAAAAGTCCAAGTCCAACTTTCCAAGTTGCTTGTTTGTTTTTTAATAAAGCATAGTAAAGAAATACCTTAAATGACCAAGTTATTTTTGTTGAAATTGCTCTGTTATTATTTTGGGGAGCATTATTATAAGCATAAGATAAATTTTTATAGTTGTATGTAAAATATGATGCGCCTCCACCCATTTGCATAGTAAGACCTTTCAGATGTTTTCTCAATAAATCATATTCAATAAAAGATAAAACGGATAAGGAATAACCCATGTATTCCGGATTTCCATAATTGGTCAATGCAAAAGATATTCCTGTTCTTGGGTATCTTAATCGGTACACCCATTCATCTTTTTTTTCAAGATTTGTTTTTCCGAAACTTAAAAACAAGGTTTTATTTAGGTTTAATTCTGGAAAGCCTTCATTGATGGGAATTGTTTTTCCTAAGGCAAATTCTACCGAAGTAAAATCGGTGTATTTTAGTATAGAGTCATTCTGTGAATACGCACAAATTGAAATAAATAAGAAAAAGTAGCTTAAAATTTTACTCATAAAGAAAGCTGAAATAGCATAATTTTTTATTTCAATTTATTTGTGATTTCATTTGTCTTTTCTAAAAATAGTAGCGCCTCTTTGTCCTAAATAAAAATCTCTTATTTAGTTTTAAAACCAAAGCTATGCGCATAACCAATACTAAGTTCTGTAAAATCTGCTTGTCCGGAATTAGTGTTAAGATTTGCACCAATATAAAAATTGTTTTTAGGGCTTTTATTGTTGCTAAATAGGTAGTATTTTAAACCAATCCTTGTGGATACTATTTTTTTAATAGTATAAGATGAATCTAATTCCCCAAGTATATAAACAAATTCTGAATTGCCCTCATCATCAAAAATTTCCCAATAAAACCCTTGGTGTAATTGATAATCTACTTCGTAAAAAGGTTTATAAAAATTTATACCTAAGGTAACATCAATACCAATATGACCTAATAATAATTCAGAATTAATAAAAGCACCATAATTAGAAGCGTATTTAATTGGGTCGTCTAAAAATTGGGGGTATTGTTCAACAACTAAATCTCCTTCATCTTTAATGTATTTATAATAATTACCATAATGTCGATAATAAAAACCAACACCTATTTTAAAAGTTTTATTAAATATTTTTCCAAAGGATCCAGCAATAGTATAAACACCGTTTCTGTCGTTTAACGCTTCCGTTAAAACATTAACTCCCATTCCGTATCTAAAATCGAAATAATAACTACTGCTTTTTGTATATTTCTTGGATATTATATCTTCATCGGTGTTAATTACAGATTTATTTTCATTGTAATAATTCTGTCTTGAAATCCCTACTAGAATTGTATTTAATCCGTCATTTGGCAAACGTGTATGACCGTTTGATTGATGCAAAATACCAAAGCCTGCTTTCCAGGTTGCATTTTTAGTTGTTAAAAATTTATAATTAAAAAACATTTTAAATCCCCACGTAACTTTAGTCGAAACTGCTCTGCTGTTGTTTTCGGGAGCATTGTTAAAAGCATACGGTAAATTTTCGTAATTTCTTGTATAATAGGATGCGCCTAATGCCAYTTGCATAGAGAGTCCTCTTAAATATCTTTTAAATAAATTGTATTCTATAAACGAAAAAACAGATAAAGAATACCCCATATATTCAGGATTTCCGTAATCGGTTAATGCAAATGAAATTCCCGTTTTTGGATGTCTTAACCGGTATGCCCATTCATCGGTATTGTCAAGATTTGTTTTTCCGAAACTTAAAAATATAGATTTATGTAGTTTTAAATYAGGGAAGCCTGTATTGGTAGCAAAGGTTTCACCAACATTAAGTTCAATATTTGTAAAATGGGTGTATTTAGGTATAGAATCATTCTGTGAATACACACAAATTGAAATAAATAAGAAAAAACAACTTAAAAATTTTGTCATAAAGAAAGCTAAAATAGTATAATTTTTTAATCTAAATTATTTAATATTTCATTTAGCTTTTCTGAAAACATTTTAGCACCTCTTAGATTTAAATGATTGGCATTATTAAAATCTTCAACTTTAAAATCAGTATCGTTTTCAACATTTAAAAAGATAACATCAGGATAGTTGGTTTTAATAATTTCAATAATACTATCTCTTCGTCGTACAATATTAGGATTAAGATGTTCTCTATAGGTTTTGTAAAGCGGAAGCGAACAAATAATGGTTTGTATTTGATGTTCTTTTAAATAGTCCAACATCGAATATAAATAAGCCGTATTATGATTAAAAACAATTAGGTTTTCCTTTTGGTTAGGTGTGGTTTTCAACTTTGAAATGGCAACTTCATCATAGTTATGTTTTCTAAAAACTCCATGACCTTCGCCCGTATTAAAACCGTATAAATTTAAAGATTCCTCATCCTTGTTTAATAGGTAATAGTCTTTTAGTTTTTCTGAATAAATATCTGGGTTCGATATAAATATAAGTTTATCTTTAAAATAGGTTTTCCTTTCAAAAGCATTCACATTAAAATACTTTAAATAAACAGAATTCTTCCAAAAATTCTTGCTGTTATAGGGCAGCTCAAAATGACTAGTAGAAAGCTCTAAAACTACATATTTTAAGTTTTTAGTCTCTGGTGAAAGTTGCTTAAGTATGGTAAAATCTAGTTTGTGATGTTGCGACGACGAAGCCAAACAAATACTTGGTACCTCTATGAAATCTGGATTTATTGCCCCAGCCATTTGTGAAGCTCCAAAGGCCATTAATTCTATTGTACCCTTGTTATTAGAATAATACTCACTGTTGTTTTTGTAATTAGCAGGCATTTCTAGAACCAACAACTCTACAATGGTGAAAATTACCACCACAGGTATAAAAAACAAAAAGGAGTATTGTAAAATGCTCTTTTGTTTTTCCTTAAAATTGGAAATAGATAAATTGTTCTGCAGGTCCTGCATATCTAATAATTGCTATAATAAATATATAATAAATTGCCCATCTTAAAGGCTTGATTACTTTTTTTTCTAATCCTTCAAAAGGATGGTTTTTTGTTCTTGTAAAATATTCTAACAGTACTAAAAAAGGAATTACTAATACTTTAACACCTATAACTGTTGTGAAATTTTCACTTGGAATAAAGGAAACAATCTTATTTATAATATAAAAGGAAGTCTCTAAATTATCAGATCTAAAAAAGATACAAGAAGTGGTGATTAATACGGTGAAATATAAAACTGAAAAACCCAAAGGCATCTTGTTTAAAAAATAACTAATTGTTAATTTTTTTCCTTTTATTTTGAAAGGAATTCTCTCAATAGAAATCATAATTGCACTAAAAATTCCAAAGAAAACATAGGTCCAATTAGCTCCATGCCAAAGCCCTATAAGACTCATTGATACAAAAAGTGCAAAAGTTTTAAAACCATAGCTTCGTTTACGATTTTTTATTATAGGTATATATACATATTCAGTAAACCATTTGGTAAGAGTGATGTGCCATCGTTGCCAAAATTCCGAAACACTTCTAGATAAATATGGAATGTTAAAGTTTTTACTCAATTTAAAACCAAACAATTTCGCAGAGCCAATTGCAATATCCGAATATCCAGAAAAATCACAATAAATCTGAAAGAAAAATAAGGCAGAAGCATAGAATAACGAAAGACTACCTTGATCTTCGGGACTAGAATAAATTGCATTTACAGCAATAGCTACAGTATCTGCTACCACCATTTTTTTAAACAATCCCCATAAAATTAATCGCAGCCCATCTTTAAAATTATCAATATCTAAACTTCGTTGTTTATTAAATTGAGGTAATAGATTCCCTGCTCGCTCAATAGGTCCTGCTACTAACTGCGGAAAGAAACTCACAAAACACAAAAAGTTCAACAAATTGCTAGTGGGTTTAATCCTGCCTTTATAAATATCCAAACTATAACTCAAGGTCTGGAACGTATAAAAACTCAAACCAACCGGAAGAATAATATTTAAAGAGCTAAAAGCATACTCCGAGCTTTCTAAGCCAAATAAAGAGGTGAACTCAGTAATAAAAAAGTTGTAATATTTAAAAACAAATAGGATTCCTAAATTCCAAAAAACACTAAAAAAGAGAAAGAATTTTTTTCTAGAGGTAGTGTTTGACCTTTTAATTTCAATCCCTGCATAATAATCTATCAGAGAACTCACTAGTATTAACAATAAAAACCGCCAATCCCAAAGCCCGTAAAAAAAGTAACTGGCAACTAATAAAAGTATGTTTTGTGTTTTAACTTTCCTATAACCAATTAACCAATAGAGTACAAGTACAATAGGTAAAAAAAGACCAAAATTAAAAGAGTTAAATAACAAAGAATGTAATTTTTTTCAAATATAATAAAATACAGGTAGCGAATAATTAATTGCATAAAAAAAGGAGCCTTTCAAAAGCTCCTTTTAAAAATATGCTTTGAATTATAAAACTATTCTGCCTGTGTAATGCTAAAGTTATTAATTGCAAATTCATCTCTACTTCCACTTCCTGAAACATCATCACCTGTAAATCTCAGGTATAAATTTCCACTATCAGGGACTTCTCCATAAAAAGTTGCTGTTTTAGTTGTTTTAACCCAAATTGGAGTTCCATCAGCAGTAGATAGAGAAGCAAAGTCTAAATCTGTAACGTCAATATAATTAATTCCATCTGTAGAGTAAGAGAAACTAAATGAGTTTGTTCTATTTTGGTCATTATAAACGTAAATGTCGTAACTTATATCAAATGCACCTAAATTATTACCAGTTGTATTTGTTGTTTTTATTTCAATAAAACCAGGTGTAAAATCACTTCCACCAGGTTGAACACCTAATGCAAATTCACCGGGAATAACTTCAAAAGCATATATGCCTCCAGTTCCTACTCCTCCATCGTTTTGTCCTCTTGAAAAATCTCCAGATGTGCCAGAATCTCCATAATTTAAAGATCCATTACTAAAACCACTTACAATTATAACATCAGAATCTAATTGCCCAGCTGTTGGGTTTGGTGTAAATCCAGCACCTGTAAATGTAGTAAATATCTCTTGATATAAATTTACAGTAGCAGGTGGACAATCAAATGCAGGGTCTTGTTTAAAACCTCCAAACATATTTCCTCTTTTCCAAAATCCTAAAACTTCAGAACAGTTATTTGCACCAGATGCTTCATTGTTAAAAGTATGTCTTCCAGACCACATAACAGGGACTCCATTTACTAGGAATCCTTCTTTATCAATACCATCACCACTTACTATGTTACAAGTAGTTGTTGTTCCATCTGGATTACAAGTGTTTTGCACACCTATACCGAGATATGAAACACCATTAAAAATTACTTGTGTGGTAGTAGAGGTGTCACCAGATGCATCGCGAGTAAACATTAAATTAAAAGTATTTCCAGCAATAAGGTTACAGCCAAAACAAGAATAGGTTCCTGTAATTGGGGTAACTGGTGCTCTAGTTGTATGCTTAGCTAAAATAATATCAGCTTCTTTATTGTTTAAAATAACATTGGTGATTTTTGGGTTACTACCATCATCATTTTCCGAAAAATCAAAACTAATTTTTGGAGAGGAAAAATGAATATTATTAGTAATTTCATCTGTATTGACAAAACCTTTAGAAGAAGCGAAAATTACATCTCCATTTTGGAGGTTTATAGTTGCTCTATGTGCAGATTTTGAATCGTAATGCAGACTAAAATCTTCACTGTTTATTTCAACAACTCCCCTAAATTCAGAATCTAAAGTTGTAAAAACATCTTTATAAGTTCCAATATTGGTTTTTTCAGAAGATAATTCATATTTTTATTATATAATTCTTTATGTAAAATTAAGTTTTATTAGCTTAAAACTACCTATAAATTGTTATGTTATTGTTAATTATTTAAAGTAACTATAACTATCGTTATTCTTCATTTTTAGTAAAGATTCATAAATTAATTTTATCACTGCTTCCACATCGGTTTTATGAACCATCTCCACCGTTGTATGCATATATCGTAATGGTAATGATATCAAAGCACTTGCCACTCCACTATTGCTGTAAGCAAAGGCATCGGTATCAGTACCTGTTGCTCTAGATAATGCGGCTCTCTGAAAAGGTATTTTATTCTTTTCGGCAGTTTCGGTAATTAAATCACGTAATTTTTGTTGCACCGCAGGGGCGTAAGCAATCACAGGTCCTTTGCCTAATTCTATATGGCCTTCTTTTTTCTTGTCGATCATTGGTGTGGTAGTATCGTGTGTTACATCGGTAACAATAGCAACGTTTGGCTGTATGCGTTCTGCAATCATTTGTGCTCCACGGAGTCCAATTTCTTCTTGTACAGAATTAGTAATGTAAAGCCCAAAAGGAAGGTTCTTTTTGTTTTCGTGAAGTAAACGAGCTACTTCTGCAATCATAAATCCGCCCATACGATTGTCCATTGCACGACATACAAACTTATCGTCATTTAAAATATGAAATGTATCAGGATACGTAATTACACAGCCCACATGAACACCCATTTTCTCCACTTCTGCTTTGTCTGAAGCGCCAATGTCTATAAAAATATTATCTGGTTTCGGAGCTTCTTCCTTTCCTTTTAAACGCGTATGTATTGCAGGCCATCCAAAAACACCCTTTACAATTCCTTTTTTAGTATGGATATTCACAATTTTCGAAGGTGCAATCTGGTGGTCACTCCCGCCATTTCTTACCACATATAGCAAGCCATTATCGCTAATGTAATTTACATACCATGAAATTTCGTCTGCGTGCCCTTCAATCACCACTTTATATTTTGCCTTCGGATTAATTATTGCAACCGCAGTCCCATAAGTATCAGTAATAAATTCATCTACATAAGGCTTTAAATAGTCCATCCATAGTTTTTGTCCGTCCCATTCATATCCGGTTGGAGCTGCGTTGTTTAAATAGTTTTCTAAAAATTTTAATGATTTTTTAGTCAATATTGAAGATGTCATAGTTTGATTTTTGTTTCTGAAATAAATTGAATTCAAAATTAACAAATTATTGATTAGTGTGATGTTACATTTTGTTTAAATTTGAATTCAATTTTTTATATAACTGAAAAAATGGTAATTCAATGAATATTCTTAGATATGTTGGTGTTTTAGTTTTTGTTTTTATTTCGGAAGGAATGCATACCCAAACAACTGAAACTAATACGGAACAACAAATAGATAGCACCAAATACTATTATA
>NVUT01000032.1 GCA_002733185.1 Flavobacterium sp.
ATATAGAGTTAATAAATATTAATTAATAGGAAAAATCTTTTGTAGATATTAGAATCAGAATAGATACTTTAAAAGAAAAGCAACAATTTTCAGACAAAATAGTGTAAGTAATAAAAGCATAACTATTTAGGGTTTGTATTTAAAATTCGGTTTTCTTTTTTAGCTTTTTGTTCAAGTATTGTTCCAATGATAATCCCTAATATCATTCCAAAACTCATACCATAGGTAACGCCATTGGTAGATCCTAAAATTGGGATTCCTAATGACAATCCTAAACCAGTTCCTAAACTTAAACCTATTGCAATATAAGTTCCTTCTGTGATTAAGTTTAGTTTTTTTATACTGTATTGAATTAAAATATTCAATTGTTTTTTAAGGTATTTTTTCTTGTTTTCGGGTATTGTTTCTAACTTTAAATCATCCAACTTATTTTCAAAATCAAGGAGTTCTTCTTCCGATAAATTTCTATTCTGAAGATCTTTAAGAACTGCAATAAAACTGCTGTAAACTTTCACTTCAGGTTTAATTTCTGTTTGTTTTAAATGATCTTTAAATAAGATGATTGCTTCTGTAAAATTCATAATCTTTTTCTTAATGTGATGTTCTTAATTCTTCCATATCTAGTAATAAACTATCCAATCTTTTCAATATTCTTCCGTAGCCAATTTTAAGATCCCACTCTCCTATTTTTGGGCCAATAATTGCTAACAGAATTATGATAAAAAGCATCGCTAGAAGTAGCACTAACGGGAATCCAAAAACAACTATCATATTAGGGAATTCACCTAGAAGATAGGTTACAAATTGTTCACCCTGAACAGGTTTTCCAAAACCCCCAAGCCAAAATCCAGCAAACAACGATAGAAATACATACGGATATAAATAACGTGATAATTTCATATTAAAAGACCGCATTTCTTTGGTCCAATTATCAAAGGTTTTTAAATAATCGTAACTGTTGGTGTTTTTGTTGATCTTTTCTAATTTATTTTTAAATTGGATGGCATAATACGTAATTGTCATAAACAAAAAGAACATCATTATCCCCATATATACCATATCTGTAACCATTGTAACTGGTAATAAAATAAACGCAAACAATACAATTGCGATAATATTAATACGATACATCCGCTTAAATTTCTCCACAATATCAATGGATTTTTTATTATAGATATTATTAATTTTGGGTGCAATTAGTGCGTTTTTGTTTAAAAATCCTTCTTTCCAAATTGTTTCTATTGACTTTTCCATTTTAGTTGTTTTTTAGTAGTAATTTTTTTAATCTTTCTTTAATTCTTTTAATTCTAACTCCTATATTATTAGGGTTTGTACCAATTATTTCGGCTATTTCTTGGTATGATTTCTCTTCTAAATAAAGTAGAATAACCCCTCTGTCTATTTCTGAAAGTTGACGAATTGCATCATATAATTGATTCAATGATTCATTTGAAAACGCTTTGGTTTCTTCTGATGTATCTGGAAGCAATTCTTCTGAAACTTGATGCTGCTTGTTGTTTTTCTTCTTTTTAAGTAAAGTTAAACACACATTTAAAGTAAGTCTATAAATCCAAGTGGACCACTTTGATTCTTCCTTAAAACTATCCTTACTTTTCCAAATCTGAAGGCAAACCTCTTGGTAATAATCTTCAAAATCTTCTTGGGTGTCTGTATAAGCCCTACAAATTTTGATAATAATACCTGAATATGGTAAAATAAAACTGGTGTAATAATCGCTGCTCACTATTTGTTTTTCTTGTTTAGTGGCTGAAGTTAAAAATTATTACAGGCTGATGCGATTTTTTTAAAAATATTTTAAATTTTAACAAAATTAACTTATGTCTCAAATTTTTATGAAACCTTTATAATAGTCGGTTAAAAATTTAATTTAGGTTTGGCATAACTAAACTAACCCTATGAAACGCATACTATTACTTTCTCTATTTATAGCTACAACTTTTTTAAATGCACAGGTTGTAAAGCAAATTACTAAAGATAAAACAGATCTTGATTTTACCAATGAAATCGCTTTATCAAATTCTTTAAATCATCTGATAAAGAAAGTGAAAAACAAGAAAATTGTGGCGATTGGTGAAGATACTCACGGTACTTCAGAATATTACAAAGCCCGATTAGAAATTACTAAAAAATTGGTTATTGAAAAAGGATTTAATACCATCATTTTAGAAAATCCTTATGGCGATATTGAAATGCTTGTCAATAACATTCAAACTGAAAATCTTGATAGTTTAATGACAAAGCATCTTTTCTCCATCTATCAAACAAAGGAATTGAAAACGTTTCTGCTTTGGTTTAAAGAATATTCTTCTACTCATAAAGATATCCGATTTAAAGGTTGCGATGATTCTTTCGGACAAATGTTTCAGCTTCTTGAAAATGAGTTACTGCCTAGTAATAACAGTCAGATTAAAAGTTTATTAAAAGAATTTAAAGAAAGGTATGTATATTCATTCGAGGAATATTATAAAAATAAACAAGAGGAAGTCCCTAAAAATACTACCTATTTCAGCTACGGAAAAGAACTTTATGATCTTATTTTAGAACTTGAAAAAACGATTATAACTGAAGGATTACAAACTCCATTAATTAATGAATACCTATTTAATCTAAAAAATACTTTTATAAATTATAAAACAATTCCGGAAGGTATTACCAGATCAAGAGATGAGATTATGGCAGAAAGAATCTCTTATTTTTCCAATCAACCCAATGCAAAAATCATTATTTGGGCACATAATGCACATATTTCAAAAACGATCATCATAGACAACGAAATTGGAATGATGGGGAAAAATTTAAAGAAAGAATTTGAAGATGACTATTATGCAATAGGACTTTCTACGAATAGTGGAACTTATAGCTTTATTGAAGAAAAATATATAAATGGAGATCGAATTTATGATGAAGAACTGTATCAAGACACTCTTGTTTTTAGTAAAACCAATTCTTGGGAACAACTATTTTCTGAAGTAGAATCCGATGCTTATTATTTTGAATTTAATAAATATTCAAGAATAAGATTTAAGAATGCTCGAGCAAAATATTTAAAATTATTAGGTTACAATATAGAATCCGATAAAGATTATTATTTACTTTATCCACAAGAAATGTTTGATGCTATAATCTTTATAAAAGAAACTACGGCTACCATCCCATTATTTGGTGACGCTAAGCTTAAAAGAGAACGTTTATATCTAGTAAATCTTAAATATAATGATACTGTTACTAATGAAAATAATATTCCAAAAAAATGGCATAATGTTGGATCAAAACCTAAAAGTTATATTATGAGAATTGATGATTCTGAAGCTTTTACTGGAAAAAAATCTATTCTTATAGAATCTAAAGTAGCAACCGAAATTGATGGTTTTGGTACATTAATGAGGTCAATTCCTGTAAAAGATTATTTAGGTAAAAAAATTAAGCTATCAGGCTATTTAAAAACTGAAAATATTACCGGCTGGGCAGGATTATGGATGCGTGTTGATGGTAAAAATAGAGCTTTGAGCTTTAATAATATGTATGATAAAGCAATCAAAGGATCTACAAATTGGACTCAGTATGAAATAACTTTAGACGTTCCTAAAAAAGCTATTTATATAGGTTTTGGCGGCTTAATTGATGGCAATGGTAAACTATGGTTTGATAATTTAAAAATTGAACTCATAGATAATAACAATTCAATCGATGATTCAAAAACAATTAATTTCGATTTTGAAAACTAATCATTCTTAAATCATTGATTCATATATCGTAAACCCAATTTGTTACTCCTCTTCCTTAGGAGGAAAACCATTAATTTCTTCATAAACACGATCAAAATTCTCCCGCAAATGATTCCGTAATTTTAAACGGTAATCATCTTTTAACCAAGAGATAAAGTTGTGGGTACTTCGGCTGATGCATTTTGCGTAACGTTCAATACGATTGTCAATATCATCTCCTAGTTTTTTTGCTAAACTCAAGGCATCATATACATCTTCACTGTTCTCAATACAAATATAAGCGTGTTGAGCAATAGAACGTTCTAAGACAACTTTTGAAGATTCTCCTTTTGCGGTGGAAACAGAATAAGTTTCTTTTATATTAAATGAAACATCCTTTGAATTTGCAAAAAGCTCTCTTACTTCTGTCTCTAATTCAAATTGAAAATTACTTTCAATATCCTCATCATCTAAGATTCTTTCTACAAAATAATCAGGTGATTTGAAGATAGTTTGCCAATCTAAATCAGCTCCCCATGAACCAAAACGAAAAGTATTATTTCCTAAATCGATTACTTGAAAGGTTGATTTATTATTCAATATACGTGAACCACGACCAATCATTTGGTAATATAAAGTCAATGATTTTGTAGCTCTATTCAAAATAATTGTATCGATGGTTGGCTCATCAAACCCTGTGGTTAATATACTTACCGAAGTTAAAATAGCATCGGGTGTTTCTTTAAACCATTGAATAATTTCGGCACGTTGCTTTTTTGTTGCTGTATTATCTAGATGTTTGATAGGAAGACCTGCCTGACGAAATGTATAATATACCTGGATGGAAGTATTAATCCCATTGTTAAAAATCAAGGTTTTCTTTCCTTTTGAATGATTTAAATAAGCCTGTAATAGGTTATCCATCATTGCATTACTTGTATATAAATCTTCTGAAGATTTTACTGTATAATCACCATTAGATCCAACTTCCAATGAAGTTAAACCCATATTATATTGAAAGATTTCAGCTCTGGCCAAGAATTCGTTTTCGATTAATGCTTCAATAGTTTCACCAGAAATTAACTCATCGTAACTATCCTTCATTGGTAAGTTTTTGTTGGAACTTAACGGAGTTGCTGTTACACCAAGAATAAATGATTTATCAAAGAATTTAAAAAGCTTTAAAAATGAATTATAATGCGCCTCATCAATAATTACCAATCCAATGTCCGAAATATCTAATTTGTTTTCCGTCAAACGATTGTTTAAGGTTTCTACCATCGCTACAAAACAACTATAATCTGACTGGTCGTCAAGGTTTGCGGTACTGTTTACCACTTTATTAGCAACACCAAAACTAGTTAGCATTTCAGAAGTTTGGCGACAAAGTTCCAAACGATGCGTCATTACCAACACTTTTTTATTATGATGTTTTAAATATTGACGTACCATTTCAGAAAATATCACGGTCTTCCCTCCTCCTGTTGGAAGCTGGTAAAGTAAATGATAATCACTGGGTGCAGTTTCAAATTTTTCAAAAATCTTACTGATAGCGCCTTTTTGATAATCGTATAATTCTTTATCCGTTTTCTTTTCCTGTACTGCGTTTTGTGGTGTTCCCAATGGTATTATTTTAATTTAAAAAGTGCTGCAAAAGTACTCAATTATTATTGAGTTCTAATAAATGTAAATTATATTTATTAAGGAAGATTTGTAGATTTTTCTTTAATTTAACAGAATAGTTTCTTATATAAACTCGATACTATAAGTAATTTTCTCAGTCATTTTTATACATTTAATTGATATATTATGTATTTAAGAACGGGACACTATTTCTTTAAAAGTTCGTTTTGCTTTTCTAAAAGTTTTTCAATATTTGAAAGTAACTCAATATTTTTAGGTGTTTCTACTTCTTTGTCGGTAGGATCATCTGCTTTTCTTCTAAAACGATTCATTAATTTTACGACCATAAAAATAGTCATGGTAATGATTAAAAAATCGACTAGCACTTCTAATAATTCTCCCCAACCAATTGCAATTTCTGAAACTCCTTCCGTAGCATCTTGTAAAATATATTTTCGATCTCTTAAATTTATACCAGAAGATAGCATTGAAAACGGTGGCATAATTACTTTTTTCACCAAAGTACTTACTACATTATTAAATGCAACTCCAATGATGATACCAATTGCCATATCAATCATATTCCCTTTTAAGGCGAAATCTTTAAACTCTTGATAGAATTTTTTCATAATATTTATCTAAAATTCGATTTGCTGTTTTAAAATAGTAGTGTTTGACCTTCATTATCAATTTCAGGGTCTGTAGGAGGATCGCCATCTATTTTTGGATCTTCTTCTTTAGTTATTTCTGGGGTCGTTGCATTACTTTCGTTAACTACATCTAGTTTTTCTTCAGACAAAACATCCTCTTCATCAACAACTTCTATTTTTTCAGCACTAACCTCTTCTGGAAGCTCATAAAATAATGGTTCCATTGCATTTATCTCTAATACTTTTTCTTTAGTTAATTGATTTCCTAAAGCTGAAATTCCCTTAATTGAAATAAACTCTTCCAAATTAATTTCTGAACTTTCCTGACGGTCTTTTCCACGTTTTTTAGCAAATACCAAAGCTACCATAGGTCTATAATCTGTAAAAACAGTTTCCAAATAAGACTTGGGATGATCCGTAATTACCTTTTCTTCTTTATCTGGATGTTCCCCATCTATTAAAAATCGTTTTACATAGAAAATCTCCTTTTCACCTTCCCAATAGATAGCCGTAATTGGTTTTTTAGGATCCCATTTTTCCAAGACGACCATATCATCATCAAAACGCAAAGTAATTTCAGGAACTACGGTTTTTACAAGCCCTTGTTGACTGATAACCAGCAAACGATCTTCACTTGTAAACTCACCTAATAACTCTCCTCGGTCATCTACATTAAGTCTCTGAACAGTGTCATCAAACCATATTTTTCGAGGTTTAAGCGTAGAGAGTCCTTTTTCTTTTAATTCGATTCGTTTTACGGAGTATTTGGTAACAATATTTCCTCTTGAAGCTCTTCCTTTTACTATTAAATCTGCAAAATCCAAATCGAATTTCAGTTTTTTAATACTTCCGGATTGTCTTAATAAAACGGTAACCAATTCAGCTTCACCGTTGGGATTCTCAGAAAAATAAAGCACCTTACTGTCTTTAGTCCCTTTGCTTAAATCGTATTCTTTATCTCGTGTAATCGAAGTTACTGCAAAACGTTTTACATAGGTAGCGCCACGAGCTCCATCTTTGTAAATTAGGTTATAAATGGTTCGTTTATCCTTCTTTTTAAAGACGGCAACGTGAATAATATTTTTACCTACAAATGTTTTTGACCCCACTTTTGTAACCATCATTTTACTATCTTCGGTAAACACGATAATATCGTCAATATCACTACAATCGGTTACATATTCATCCCTACGCAAACTTGTGCCAATAAAGCCTTCTCCCCTATTTACATACAATTTTGTGTTTCTGATAACTACTTTGGTTGCTTCAATATCATCAAAMACTCKAAYYTCAGWYTTACGTTCTCTACCTTTTCCATAGTCTTTTTTCAGTCGCTTAAAATAATCGATTGCAAACTCAATTAGATTGGCTAAATGATGTACTATTTCTGCAATTCGTTCTTCTAAAGCATCAATTTTTTGTTGTGCTTTATCAATATCAAATTTTGAAATACGTTTAATTTTGATTTCCGTTAAACGTACAATATCATCTTCAACAACAGGGCGTTTTAAATGTTTTATATGAGGTTTTAATCCTTTATCGATCGCAGAAATTACTCCTGTCCAAGTTTCTTCTTCTTCAATATCACGATAGATTCGGTTTTCGATAAAAATACGTTCTAAGGAAGCAAAATGCCATTGAGATTCTAACTCTCTTAACTGAATTTCAAGTTCGCTTTTTAATAGCTGAACCGTTCTGTCTGTAGATGTTTTTAACATTTCAGTAACCCCAACAAAAAGTGGTTTATTGTCCTCAATTACACAACCTAAAGGAGAGATTGGCGTTTCACATTTTGTAAATGCAAAAAGAGCATCAATGGTTTTATCTGGTGATATTCCACTAGGTAAATGAATTAAAATTTCAACATTTGCTGCCGTATTATCTTCAATTTTCTTAATCTTTATTTTTCCCTTTTCATTTGCCTTTAAAATAGAATCTATCAATGATGATGTAGTTGTTCCAAAAGGGATTTCAGTAATCACCAACATATTTTTTCCTTGGTGATTAATGCGAGCTCTGGTGCGTACCTTCCCTCCTCTTAACCCATCATTATAATTGGTAAAATCTGCAATACCACCTGTTGGGAAATCGGGGTAAATTGTAAATCGTTTTCCTTGTAAATGCTTAATGGAAGCTTCAATTAATTCAATAAAATTATGAGGCAATACCTTTGTAGAAAGCCCTACGGCAATACCTTCGGCACCTTGTGCTAATAGTAACGGGAACTTAACTGGAAGATTAACAGGTTCTTTTCTACGTCCGTCATAAGAAGCCTGCCATATGGTGTTTTTAGGATTATAAACAACATCTAAAGCGAATTTTGATAGCCTTGCTTCAATATATCTGGAGGCAGCCGCTCGATCTCCTGTTAGTATATTTCCCCAGTTTCCTTGGGTGTCGATAAGAATGTCTTTTTGTCCAATTTGCACCATGGCATCGGCAATACTCATATCACCGTGCGGATGGTATTGCATCGTATGACCAACTATATTGGCAACTTTATTATAACGACCATCGTCCAAATCTTTTAAAGACTGCATGATACGACGTTGTACGGGCTTAAAACCATCTTCAATAGCTGGCACAGCACGTTCTAATATCACATACGAAGCATAATCTAAAAACCATTCTTTGTACATTCCTGTTACCTTGGTGATGGAATCCTCGGTTTGGTTTTCCTCGTTGGAGGTTATTTCATCTTCATTATTATCTAACTCTTCGCTCATAATTATTTCCTGCGAAGGCAGGAATCTTTTTTATTATATATCTTCTTTCTCTCTATCACTTTGATGCTTTGGCACTTCGACTGCGCTCAGTGTGACAAACTGTTTTAGTATTCAACAATTTCATCCAATTCTACTTTCAAATTATTGATGATAAATTCTTGCCTATCTGGTGTGTTTTTTCCCATATAAAAAGAAAGTAAATCTTCAATACTTATCGATTTATCTAACATCACGGGATCTAACCGAATATCGTTGCCAATAAAATGTACAAACTCCTCTGGCGAAATTTCTCCCAAACCTTTAAATCGGGTAATTTCTGGTTTTGGTTTTAATTTTTCTAATGCTATCACACGTTCTTCTTCGGAATAACAATAAATGGTTTCCTTTTTATTTCGAACTCTAAACAAGGGTGTTTCTAAAATATACAAATGCCCTTCTTTAATTACTTCAGGGAAAAACTGAAGGAAGAAGGTAAGCAACAATAATCGTATATGCATTCCGTCAACATCAGCATCGGTGGCAATTACAATATTATTATATCGTAAATGTTCTGTTCCTTCTTCAATATTTAAAGCGGCTTGCAATAGATTAAATTCTTCATTTTCATACACCACTTTTTTACTCATTCCGTAGCAATTAAGAGGTTTTCCTTTCAACGAAAAAACAGCCTGAGTATTTACATCTCTACTCTTGGTAATACTACCACTTGCCGAATCTCCCTCGGTAATAAACAAAGTGGATTCCAAACGTCTTTCTTTCTTCATATCTCCTAAATGTACTCGGCAATCACGGAGTTTTTTATTATGAAGATTGGCTTTTTTCGCTCGATCTCTAGCAAGTTTCCGAATTCCTTTTAAATCCTTACGTTCTCTTTCTGCTTGTACAATTTTTTGTTGTATTGCCTCTGCAATATTAGGGTTTTTATGAAGAAAATTATCAAGATATGTTTTTACAAAATCGTTGATATAGGTTCTAACGGTAGGCAACTCACCTCCCATATCTGTAGAACCTAATTTGGTTTTTGTCTGACTTTCAAAAATAGGTTCCATTACTTTTATCGCGATTGCTGTAACAATAGATTTTCGAATGTCACTAGCCTCGTAGTTTTTTCCGAAGAACTCACGAATTGTTTTTACCAAACTCTCTCTGTAAGCTGCTTGGTGAGTTCCCCCTTGCGTGGTATGTTGACCATTTACAAAGGAATGATATTCTTCGCTATACTGTGTTTTACTATGAGTTATGGCGATTTCAATATCTTCTCCTTTTAGATGGATAATAGGATATAATTTATCTTCATCTGGGATATTTTCATTTAACAAATCTTTTAATCCGTTTTCTGAAAAATACTTTTCGCCATTAAAATCGATGGTCAATCCAGGGTTCAAATACACATAATTTTTGAGCATTTTGATGATATACTCATTACGATATTTGTATTTTTTGAAGATTTTTTCGTCGGGAATAAAACTTACTTTTGTTCCTTTACGTTTGGTGGTTTCTTCGATTTCGGCATCTGTTTTCAATTCGCCTAAAGAAAATTCGGCATATTTTAATTGGTTATCCCGAATCGATTCTACTTTAAAATAACTAGAAAGTGCATTAACTGCCTTGGTACCAACTCCGTTTAAACCAACTGCTTTTTTAAAGGCACGCGAGTCGTATTTACCTCCCGTATTCATTTTTGAAACTACATCGACCACTTTTCCTAAAGGGATTCCACGTCCGTAATCTCGAACTTTAACTTCTTTATCTTTAATTCGAATTTCGATGATTTTACCAGCACCCATAACGAACTCATCGATACAGTTATCGATTACTTCTTTTAAAAGAATGTAAATTCCGTCGTCTGGCGAGGAACCATCTCCTAATTTTCCAATGTACATTCCGGGACGTAAACGAATGTGCTCTTTCCAGTCTAAAGACCGTATATTATCTTCGGTATATTGTTCTTGCGCCATAATTTGGGTATCATGGCTAATATAAAATTATGATGTAAAATTAAAAACGATTACTTAGGAAAGTAATTAACAATAATAGAGGGTGAATTGTTGAAAAATATTAAACTTTTTAAACATTAAATCGAAAGTGCATCACATCGCCATCAGCTACAATATACTCTTTGCCTTCTACACTTAATTTTCCTGCTTCTTTTACTTTTGCTTCACTTCCGAAGCTTACAAAATCTTCGTATTTAATTACTTCGGCACGAATAAATCCTTTTTCAAAATCGGTATGAATTACTCCAGCAGCTTGTGGAGCCGTAGATCCAATTGGGATTGTCCAAGCACGAACTTCCTTTACACCTGCCGTAAAATAGGTTTGAAGGTTTAATAATTTATAAGCCCCTCGAATTAGTTTTGCAGAACCTGCTTCTGTTAAACCTAAATCTTCAAGAAACATCTGACGTTCTTCATATTCTTCCAATTCGTTGATATCGGATTCTGTTTCTACTGCCAAGAAGATAACTTCAGCATCTTCATCAGCAACTGCAGCTTTTACTTTATCAACATATTCGTTTCCATTAACAGCTGAAGCTTCATCAACATTACAGACATACATTACTGGTTTGTCAGTAATAAATTGAATTTGGTCAATAAATTCTTCTCTTTCAGAAGCTGTTAAATCGATAGCACGAACTGAAATACTAGCTTCCAATCCGTCTTTTACTTTTTGTAAAGCAGATTCTTCTTTTTGAGCTTCTATATTTCCTGTTCTTGCTGCACGTTTTACTTTTTCAAGTTTTTTATCGCAGGTTTCAAGGTCTTTTAATTGCAGTTCTATATCGATGGTTTCTTTGTCTCTAATTGGATCGATACTTCCGTCAACGTGAATAATATTATCATCATCAAAACATCTTAATACGTGTAAAATTGCATCAGTTTCACGAATATTTCCAAGAAATTGATTTCCCAATCCTTCTCCTTTACTCGCTCCTTTTACCAATCCTGCTATATCTACAATATCAACTGTAGCAGGTAATACACGTTCTGGATTTACCAATACTTCTAGTTTTTCTAATCGCTGATCTGGAACATTAACCACACCAATATTAGGCTCGATCGTACAAAAAGGAAAATTCGCACTTTGCGCTTTTGCATTTGATAAACAATTAAATAAGGTTGATTTTCCTACATTTGGTAATCCTACAATTCCTGCTTTCATTTTATATTTTTTAACGGCTGCAAATATACTGTTTACTATTTATATTTTTTAGGTTTTATTAATTGAATTAAGGTGTTGTAAAAGCTAAAATAATAAACAGTATATTTTCAATCGAATGTATTTTTATCATAAAAAAAAGCTGTTCAATTACGAACAGCTTTTCAGAAATAAATAAAAGTTATTGTTTATTCATTTATTGGAGATTCTAAATATGGAAAAGGCAATGAAAAATCACGATCGCCAGCATCAACACCATCTGTTGTAAGTTGTGGTGTATCGTTGTTTCCGTCAAAACGTGTTCCGTCTGCGCCTCCAAACATAAGCATTAATGTTACGTCCATTACATCGTCTGATAATTTTCTTCCTGTAAATACCAAATTAGAATTTTCGTTGTAATAGGTGGTATTTCCGTTAGGAGCAACTTGTAATGCATCAAAATTTGACATTATTGTCGTGAATTTTTCAGCATTCCAATTAAAAATATTTGTTTCATAATTAAGATCTTCAACTGGAATTTCTAAAGCAATGGCATAAATATCATGATAATTTTCTAATTGGTCTAGAAATGAAGTTTGAAAACTGGAATGGTTGGATACTTCAGTAATATTATATTCATTCTTCATGGTGTCAGACCCTCCAAATATCATATTCACAGCTGGTCTTCCCAAGGCATCTTCTTGAACAAATATACCGTCAAAATTAGTTCCACCTTCTTCACAAGGAAGGCAAATAGTACCACCACAGTCTATTCCAGTTTCTTCACCGTTTTGAATTCCATCATCACAAGTTTCTTGATCTATTACATTTCCGTTATCATCATCGTCTTTACATTGTACAAATAAAAGGGATGTAAAAAGCAAGATGAAAATTAGTAATACTTTATTGTTTTTCATGGTATAAATCTTCATCTGTTATTCTTTTCTTTTAGTTGAAACCCATACATTATATGCAGGAGGCAAACCGTTAATATCCCCTTCAGATTCTAATATATGTGTTGGTGCATTTCCTAACATTGAGTTTGGCACTTCGATAACAATGGCAAGTGTATTTATACTTTCAAAAAAATCGTTTGCTTCTTCTGGCGGAAAAAAACCATCGGGTGCTGCTGCTCCAGAAGCGATGTCGTTAAATCTATTTATATCGAAATAGTAAGGATCACGTCTTGGACCTGCGAAAAAACTCATTCCATTTTCGTTGGTTACAAAAGATTCTTCCGTGGTTGAAATACGAACAAAATGATGTTCAGCTGTTGTCATAATAACACTGCTTAATCCAGTTTCATTAGGCGCTATCGGTCCAAAAAAGTGAATAGTATCACCTCTTTTAATTGCTTGAATTACTAAATCTTCTTGAAAATCTCCAGTATTATCGATATTGAATTCTACTAAAACATCTTCATCAAAACTTGCATTTTCTGTTACTGCTCCAGGTACTAAATTGCTTTGAAGTGTAGCAACAAACACCGTGTTATCAGGATTGTCACCTTCAAAGGCATAAAAATCTGCAATGTCTGATGATGTTCCTGAAACATTAGGAGCGTCCAAAATATCTGAAGACATTAAAAATAATGAGAGCATCAATAAACCAATACCGCTTATTGCTGCAACTATTTTTGTTTTATTCATTGTTTCGTTTTATTTAATTAAATTTACTCGCTATTATTTTTTAGCAATGTAATTTTTTTGAGTGAATTATTTAGCTATTCACTGCTTTTTATTTCATTTCAAAATTAATAAAATTTATTTTATGAACCCCTCTGCTTCTGGCTGGATTCCAAAATTTTTAACTCTTGTTGATAAACAACAGTTTACCACTAATTTTATTGATGAAAATGAGTTTTACAATCAATTAAAAGAAACCGGGTTTTTATACGGAGTTTCAAGAAAATCGTTCATTAAATTACCAGAAGACAAACTAAAACTTACAACAGACGAGTTCACAAAAATCAATCTATTTTACTGTTTACTTTTTACTTTTTTCAAACAACATAGAAATGCTGAAATCAAAGAAGCAATCACATTAATTATAGAGTTTTACAAAACTCTTGATAGGGGTAAAACTAGTTTTTTATATAAATTTTCTATTTCACAAACACCTTCAGATGTGCTTGAACATGTGTTGGCTTCTAGGTTACAGGAGTCCAACAGTATTCTAAAGAAAAATGAAACTACAATAATTCCTTATACCTTATTATATATTGATATCCTTGCGTTCACTAATTTTTTATCATCAAAAAACAATCTAAAATTATATGAACAACAAATAGAAACTGCAATTATCAATTATTGTTTCTTAACCTTAAAAGCCAAAAAAGAAAAAGATAAATTTGACCATCAAATAATTGAGCAATTTGAAACTTCTACCGCTTATTTAACAATTCAAAACAAGCAAAGCGATTTTCTGCCAATTGAAACCTTAAAAAGTCAATATAATTTTACAAATTTCGAGAAACTTTATATTTTCGATTTATGTTGTCTTGCGGTATGGAATGATAAAGCTTTGGATGAAACTGAATTGTTATTTTTAAAAAAACTAGCGAAAACTTTTGAAATAGCTGAAAAACAAATATTCATTAATATAAATTTCATTAAGCATTTTTCTGAAAAACATTCAAAATCTATCGCATTATTTGAAAACACAAACCCTATAAATTTACTTTACAAACAATCTACAACTACCGTAAAGTTATTAATTACCCGAAATAAAGGTAGGCTTTTAAAAGAATTGGCAGAAAGCGGTGAATTGGTAAAACTTATTGGACAATCTACCATTAGAGAACTTTCAACCGATGAAAAAGACAAGGTAAAAGAGCAATTATTAGATATTTGCAAAACCATACCTTCCTTAACTATTTTCTTAATTCCGGGAGGGAGTTTATTGCTTCCGCTATTGGTTAAATATATTCCTAGCTTGCTTCCTTCTGCATTTCAACAAAATAAAATTTCAACTAAAAATGATGAAAATCAAAAAATTTAATTCAGTAACAGACAAAATAGTCTTTAATGCTATTTAATTAACTATATTTGTYTATAATTCGTAAAAAATTAAAAAACAATATTTTTATACAATGAAWATCCCCAAGATTATAACAGCTCTGTTTGCGATTTCATTTTTATTTGCCTGTAATAGTGAYGACCCAAATGAAACACCGAATGATGATTATAGTGACATCTACAATTTACCTAGCACTCCCTTTAATTATAGCAATCCAAATTTTCCAGAAACCTTTACTCCTTATGTCTTTGGATTTAATAACACACCAACAGATAACCCAATTACTAATGATGGTGTAACTTTAGGAAGGGTTTTATTTTACGATAAAAACATGTCTAATAATAATACAAAAGCTTGTGCAAGTTGTCATTTTCAGGAATTTGGTTTTTCTGATAATGTTTCAAAAAGCGAAGGATTTGAAGGTGGTTCAACTTTTAGAAACTCAATGGGTTTTGCCAATGCAGGTTTCTATTCTGCCGAAAGCTTCTTTTGGGACCATCGTGCGGCCACTCTAGAAGATCAAGTACTAATGCCAATTCAAGACCCTGTTGAAATGGGAATGAATTTGGAAGATTTAGTCGCAAAAATTGGAAACCTAGACTATTACAATCCTCTTTTTGAAAATGCCTTCGGAAGTATAAACGTCACTAGTGATCGTATATCGAAAGCGCTGTCGCAATTTGTACGTTCTATTTATTCTTACAATACTAAGTATGACAAAGGAATTGAAATTACCAATAATATATTTGAAGATTTCCCAAACTTTACTTCAGCAGAGAATCTAGGAAAAGATATTTTTAACGGAAAACTAACTCCAGGAGCTATTGGTACTTGTATAACTTGCCATATGCCAAATGCAATACCGTTACATTTTGAGCAACCCATACCGGATAATGCAAATCAAGTAATTTTTAGTGGTGCAGAACCAGACAATATTGGTTTAGACGACAATATTAACGTTCCAGATAATGGCGTAGGTGCTTTCCTGGGTATTGAGTCCTTTTATGGTCATTTTAAAACACCGTCTTTACGAAATATTGAAATTACAGGACCTTATATGCATGATGGTCGTATGGCTACTTTAGAAGAAGTTGTAGAGCATTATAGTACTGGTGTTTTAGCCCATCCTTACTTATCTGCCCATATGAAAAACGGAGATGGATCACCTAGACATTTAGATTTTACTCCAGAAGAATCAGCTAGTTTGGTTGCTTTTCTAAAAACATTAACCGATTATGAATTAATTGAAGATGAAAAATATTCTGACCCATTTATAAACTAACTATTTTATTTATTCAATCATTATTGGAGACTTCATTATTTTGAAGTCTCCTTTTTTATTTTACAAAAACTATGATACCTTAGCTGAAATAAGTTTAATGAAACAAAGCAGTCCAAAAGAAGTTTTTAATAATTTTGCCGAGCAATATCAAGATAAGTTTATGGATTTTGATTTGTACCACGACTCGTTCGATCAATTTTGTGAATTGATTAAAACTAAAAATACTTCTGTTTTAGAAATTGGTTGCGGACCTGGAAACATCACTAAATACCTTCTTGATAAACGTTCCGATTTTAAGTTACTCGGAATTGATATTGCTCCAGAAATGATTGAGTTRGCAAAAAAGAATAACCCATTGGCTAGTTTCAAAATTATGGATTGTAAAAACATCATTGAACTAAAAACAAAATTTGAAGCGATCGTTTGTGGTTTTRCACTTCCGTATTTAARCAAAGAGGAAACCTTAAAATTATTAGACGATTTCTCCGAGTTACTTCAAGCCAACGGAATTTTATATTTAAGCACTATGGAAGATGATTATAWTAAGTCNAAAATCATCCATGGTAGTAATACTAAAGRTATTGGGTTATTTACTTATTATCATCAAGCAGATTATTTAACAGAAAATCTTCAGCAAAATGGTTTTGAAATACTCCATCTTGAAAGAAAAGAATATCCCGAACCTAAAGACAATTCAAAAGATTTAATAATTATTGCAATAAAACGACCCCAACCATAATTTAAAGTCCTTTACAAACTGCCGAGCCATAATTACTTATTGATCTAAGTTGCTATTTAATTTTAACTCTAAACGAGATTTTGGATAAGAGACACATTGATATAGAATTTACGATTGATTCTAAAAAACAGAACGCTTTTTCTAAGTATTTAAATTATGATGAACTATGAAAATTAATACTTAATCAATTATCTTTGGTAAGTAACTCAATTATTAGCATATTTTACTAATATAATTTTATAAAATTGAAATGAAACAATTCATATTTATCACTTCTTTTCTACTGGCTTACTCTTCGTTTACTGCTCAAACCATTGAAGATTTATCTTTTGGTACGGAGAACACCTTTGAGGTTATGACTTGGAACATAGAGCATTTTCCTAAAAATGGTCAAACGACTCTCTATTATGTTACACAAATAATTGAAGCTTTAGAAGTAGATTTAATAGCCATTCAAGAAGTAGAAGATCAAGACTTATTTCAACTTCTAACCGATGATTTAAGTTCCTACAATGGCTATCTTGAGTCTTTATGGTTCGCTGGATTGGCTTATTTATATAATCCTGATGTTATACAAATTAACGACATTTATGAAATTTATACTTCTTCTATCTATTGGAGTGCTTTTCCTAGATCACCAATGGTAATGGATTTAAATTTTATGGAGGAAAGAATTATTATAATAAATAACCATTTTAAATGCTGTGGTGATGGTGTGTTGGATATAAATGATTTAGGAGATGAAGAAACTAGAAGGTACAATGCTAGTCTTTTATTAAAAGAACATATTGATATTAATTTTCCAGATGAAAACGTAATCGTTTTAGGAGATCTAAACGATAATATTGCAGACTCTCCTCAAAACAATGTATTTCAGATGTTTATAGAAGATTCTGATAATTACTTATTTGCAGATATGGAAATTGCTTTAGGAAACAATTCAGGATGGTCATTTCCTTCTTGGCCTTCACATCTTGATCATATCCTTATAACAAATGAATTGTTTTATGAATTTAATAATGAAAATTCAGAGATTCAAACTATTAAAATAGATGAATATTTACCAGGTGGTTGGTCAGAATATGATACAAATATTTCTGATCATAGACCTGTAGCATTAAAATTGTTTATGGAAGTAAATTTAGGTGTAAATACTCACTCTATACCGGAACCTGTTTTTTCTAACATCCCAAACCCCTTTAGTAAAGAGACCTTATTTTCATTTGAAGCCACAAATGAATTGAAAGAAATTAAAATATTTAATCTCCTTGGTCAAAAAGTAGCTTCTTTAAACGTACTAGACGGACAAGCTTCTATTCTATGGAATGCCGAAGAATTTTCAAGTGGAATTTATTTTGCCCAACTTATTTCAAATAACAAAATTATAACAACCACCAAACTAGTTTTGATCAAGTAAATTTTAAATTATAGTTAGATTAAAGCTTTATTAAAAAGAGATACCTTGCCTTTCTGTTTTTTATTAATGTTTGCTTATTACACAAGTACTATAGGTTAAGTGACTACCTATATAATAGTTATAATCAAGTCTTTTGTCTTTCAGCGAAGCAGTCTTTAGTCTTTTATCAGATACTAATTTACCCCAACCATAATTTAAAATCTTTAACACGCTCCCGAGCCACAATTACTTCTTGATCTAAGTTGCTATTTAATTTTAACTCTAAACGAGAATTTGTATATGAAATAATATCTTTTATAGCATTTATATTAATGTAAAATTTACGACTGATTCTAAAAAATACTTTGGGAGAAAGCTCTTGTTCTAACTGCTCTAAGGTAGTGTCCAATAAATAATTTCTGCCTCCTGTTGTATGCGCATAGGTCCCTTTATTTTCTGAATAAAAACATTCAATTTCATCTACCGGAATCATTTTAATATGTTGCCCAATTTTTACGGTAAATCGTTTTTTATAGTCTCGATCTAAAGGGTTTGAAAGGAGTTTTTTAATATCTTCAAAATTCAGTTGTACATTATGAGTTTGTGGCTTTAATTTCTGATACTTTTCAACTGCAACTTTTAGTTCCTCTTCATCTATAGGCTTTAATAAATAATCGATACTATTAAGCTTGAAAGCTTTTAAAGCATATTCATCAAAAGCAGTGGTAAAAATGATAGCACTTTTAATTTGTACAGCATCAAAAATATCGAAGGACAAACCATCACTTAATTGAATGTCTAAGAATATTAAATCGGGATGCTCGTTATTTGAAAACCACTCGATTGATTCCTCCACACTATGAAGCATTTGGTTAACCGGTACTCCTAGTTTTTCTAACATACGTTGCAACCTTCTTGCCGATGGTTTTTCGTCTTCAATGATTAGTGTTTTCATGTGTATTCTTTGCATTTCGACCCTGCTCAATATAAACTCCAGCAGGGATCTTATTAATTAACAGTATTTCAACATTGCTCCATGTAAACTCAAACAGGAATCCAATTTAATTCCGATTGAATTTATTAATTTCCTCTTCTTCCCTATCTAAGTACTCTTGTATTTTTCGTTCTTCCCAGTCTTTAAAGAATGGAAGGTCATTTTTAAATACTTTAAACCAGTGAAAAAACAATCCAATTCCCCAGAAAAAAGGAGTGGTGAACATAGACCATCTCGGTATCTCCACATTTGCAAATCCGCTTTGAAAGATTCCTAAATGCATGATAATTAAAACTATATTCACAACAATATATACAGCCAAGTGGGTATAAAAGTCTTTAATTTCTTTAACTCTTTTTCTTGCTTTACGGTATTTTCTATCCTTATTATTTTCCATAATTATTAGCTCCATTTGTTATTTGAATGATTGTTTTCTTCCTCCATAAATTCTTTTATTTTCCGGTCTTCCCAATTTTTATTCATAAAAGGAACCCAACCAAAAGCTTTGATTGCGTGAAACACAATACCAATTCCCCAACCAAAAGCAGCCCATAAAAACCAAGGACGCCTCCACTCGTTTGAGTAATAATTAATCCCGGCCAAAAATGCAATAAACACTATGTAGGACATTAAATTTGAGTAAAACTTTTTTATCATAGCCACTCTTTCTTTGGCTCTTAAATATTTGCTTTCGTTATCTAAATTATTCATTTTTCAATTATTTTACAATTTATTATTTTCTTCAAAATTTATTATAGCTTTATTTTTGTTTTCTTTTTTCATGTTAAAAGGAAACCATTCAAAAGTTTTAATTGATCTAATTAAAATATTTAATATCAAACCAATAGCGAACCATAAAAACCACGGATTTTTCCATTGATTTACATAATAATTTAGTCCAGCTATTACAAATAATAATATTGTATATATTAAAATAGTAGTGTAATAACTTTTAATTTTAGCAATACGATCTAATGATCTAAAATATTTTCTTTGCTTATATAAATTTATCATACTATTTATATTTTGTAAATTCATCTTCATTCATAAACTCTTTCAGTTTTCTTTCTTCCCAGTTTTTTCCTAGAAAAGGATAATAATCAAACGTTTCCATCGCGTGTCCTGTTAGTCCAAAACCCCATCCTACTATCGGAAAAATCGCCCAAGGAAACCCTGTTGATTGGAAATTCAAGAAAATAAATACCGGCATCATAATAAGGTAAACGGTTAAATGTATATAAAACCCTTTCAGTTTTTCTACGTGATCTTTAGCACGTTTGTATTTTAATTCACTTATGTAGGTATCTTGTGTTTCCATAACGGTATTTTTTTTAGTTAAAAGTGGTATTGAAATTGAAAATATGTTTTCATCTTTTTTTATCAATACCGGTCTATTTGTTAATAATTGATAACGTTGCCTAATATTTAACAACCCTACTCCTGTACTAGATTTTATTACCTGTTTTGGCTGAATATTATTAGTAACCACCAAGTTTCCATTTTCTTCTTTTATAGTAATATGCAATTTTCTATTTTCGGTTACTACATTGTGTTTTACCGCATTTTCTAATAATAATTGTAGTGAAAGTGGTACTACTTTTGCTTCAGGATCACTTAAATTTTCAGGAAGTGTAAAAACGATACTATCTTCAAATCTCATTTTAATAAGCAGCATATACAATCTTGCAAACTTTAATTCTTCTTCTACCGAAACTAAATCCTTATTTTTCTGTTCCAATACATAGCGATATACTTTTGAAAGCGATGTTGTAAACTTGGTCGCGGCTTCGGGGTTCTCTTCAATTAAACTGGTTAATACATTTAAACTATTGAACAAAAAATGTGGATCTAATTGGTTTTTTAAAGCATCGAACTTAGCCGAAGCTGTTCCTGCGATAATCTTCTGTTCTTTTACTTTATTTTCTTGAAGGTGTTTGTAATAAAAGAAAACCAGTATCGCCAAACTAACAAGTATGGCAATAAAAACGGTGATGTAATAATCTTGAGGTCTTTCTGAAACTACAAACTCACTTAATGTTTCATTTCCGAAGATAACTTCATGTGTTATTCTTATAAAAAACACACTCACCATGGTTACTCCAATGACGCCAATGATTAAAATCAAAACCGTCTTTAAAGTGAAAAAAGTATCTTTAAAGTTTTTGAGTACATACTTAAAAAAATAACCATTTGCCAAGTATAACACCACTGAATACAATTGGTTGTAGGCAAAGTAAATTAGTAAATCCATTCCGTTAGAATAGGTGTACCCATTATTATATTGTATTAATCCAATGATTATAAAAATAATAGATCCAATAAAAAAAGCTTTCCCTATTTCTTTAAAGAAATTTAACATTAGTTACAGTTTTCGGTTAATAAATCTTGTGCTCTTTTTTGACCTCCTTTAGGATAAAATTCTCCAGCTGGCTTATAATCTTCAAACAAATTAATCGCTCGTTGAATCTCTTTACAAAAAGGTTCGGTAGATTGCCCAAAGAATTTTGCACCTCCAATATCCCATTCTGCTTTATTTAAAATCACTCTCGGATTGTTGGGTGATTTAGCTATTGCTTCTTGGTATATTCCTGTAATCTTTCCGCCGTATTTCATTCCATAAACTGCTCCATCTTGTGCTACCCATACGGTGTACCATAAAGCGTCTAATAACATGATCTCAACTTCATCTTTGGAAATGGCTTTCGCATCGTTCATAAAAAGCATGGCTTTATCCATTTGAGATTTTAATTTTGCTTCATCTTTTTCTCCAAAACTGTTAATCACTAATATATAAGAAACATAAAATGAAGGTAACCATTGGTCTGGTTCCACTTTTGCGACACGTTCAAATAAATTGATAGCTTCGGTTGACTTTTCAGCTTTCCAAAGGTCTAATGCTTTCTGCATTCCTTTCTGATAAGGTGTTTGGCTTATTCCTGAAAAGGAAACTAAAGATATTAATATAACAATAATTGTTTTCATAATTTAAATTTTAGATAAACATTCCTATTAATAATAGTGCAATTGTAATAAGAAGCAATACTTTTAAATACCTCTTGTTTCCTGACTTTTTAATAATAATCCCTAACATATCTTTGTTCTTTTTATTTAATTATAATATCAAAATGTACTACTTCCCCACCCTTTACTTTAAATATTGAATCCTTCCATTTTGGAGGTCCCAACACCGTATCTGGGTTGTTGGACGTTCCGTTGTCTTCCTTAGGGATCATTCCCATTATTAAATCCAATTCATTATTATCATTTTCATCGTGATAAACTGATATGGCATAAACACCATCTGGAATATCTGTAAATATTACTTCCGACTTATTATTAATGATTTTTGAAGACAATGTAATTTCTGGATTTCTAAGAAAAGTATCTTCTTCAACAAAAAGACCAACCATAGCTTTTCCTTTATTTGATTCAAATCCAGACATCGAAACTTCTATGGTGTTCTGTGCTTGCATTATAAAACTTGCAATTAAAATTGTAAAATAAGTAAGTATTGTTTGCATAAATTAAGTATTGACTGTTTATTTACAGGACAAATATCCAACACGTAAAGCTACTTAAAAAAAGACGGTTACCCAATTGTTATTTTTTATGGATGAAATGTAATTATACTTTTGGTTTAAACTCATTGTGATAAATGTTACTGAAACTTACCTTATAATAAATGTATTTTTGTTTTATTAAATAAATTTTATGAAACTTGTTATCACCGCTGCACAATTTCAGGAAAAAGTTATTGAAAATGAAAAGCCAACAGTTGTAGATATTTATACTTTACGCTGTCCAAACTGTAAAGTAATAGATCCAATTATTACGGTTACTGCCGAAGAAAATAAGGATAAATATTCCATATACAAACTCAATGCTTCCGAGAATATGGAAATTGCAAAACGCTATAAAGTATTGGGAGTTCCTACCTTATTATTCTTTATACATGGGATTTTAGTAGATAAAAAAACTGGTGTTATGCAACAAAGAAATATTGAAAAAAGATTGAGTAAAATTTCAGATTACAACAAAGAAAAAGCTATAAAAAAAGAAGTGAAAGGTTATTTTAAAATGCCTTGGCATTAAAGCTTCGGATAAACAATTCCATCTACAATATGAAAAAATCCGTTTTTATGATAAAAATCGGTAGCTGAAATCACAGATTTATTTCCCGCTGCATCTATCAGAATTAATTGTCCGTTTTCTTCTTTAATTCCTAATTTATCTCCTTGTAAAGTTGCATAATAAATAACTCCTCCCTTTTTTTTTATAGAATTTTTAATAACATAACTATCAACTCGTCCAGGAATTATATGATATTTAATAATTGCAGTTAGATTTTTAGCATTGGAAACACCAAAAATTGAATCTTGTTTTTCTTGATATTTTTCAAATCCACTATTAGAAACAGCAAAAACAGTAACCATTTCTTCTGATGCTATTGCGTTCAATAAATCTTTATTTTCTAATGCTCGCTTAAGTTGAGAAAAGTCTTGAACCTCAGAAATGTTCTCTGCAAAAGTTTTAGAAGAAGTAAATGTATTGCCATTCCATTTTTTTGAAACGTTCACGTTTTCTGTGTTGGTATATTTTTGTGAGACACCAGTAAACCCTATAAATAAAAGGATGATAATTGTTGTGATTTTTATTTTTTTCATAATAACAAATTTTAGTTAAAGATATACATTATTAAACTCTTCCCACAATTCGATCTTTAGCCAACTGTAAAATAATATTTAATTGATCTTCTTGGTTTATTTCAGAATTATCAATTTCAATGGCATCTACTGCTTTTATTAAGGGTGAATCTTTTCGGTTGGTGTCCATAAAATCTCGTTCTTGAACATTTTTTAATATTTCATCGAAAGTAATAGTATCCCCTTTTTCTTTTAATTCATCATACCTTCTTTTTGCTCTAACGTCAGCATTTGCAGTCATAAATATTTTTAATTCTGCTTCGGGAAAAACAACAGTTCCAATATCACGACCGTCCATTACAATTCCTTTTTCAATTCCCATTTTATGTTGAAGGCTTACCAATTTTCTTCGCACTTCAGGAATGGTTGCTACGGGGCTTACAAAACTTGAAACGTACATGGTTCTTATTTCTTTTTCAACATTTTGCCCATTTAAAAATATTTCGACTTTTCCTGAGTCTTTATTTTTTTTAAATTCTAAATAAATTTCAGGAAGTATTTTTATTAATTCTTCTTTATTAAAATCGTTTTCAGAAAGAATTTTATTATCCAAAGCAAAAAGTGCAACTGCTCTGTACATAGCTCCAGTATCTACATAAATATAGTCCAAATAATCGGCTAATTGTTTTGCTACCGTACTTTTTCCAGTCGATGAAAATCCGTCAATGGCAATGGTAATTTTTTTCAAATTTTGTTTCTTTATTAGAATTCAGAAAATATTTACTGAAGATTTATATTCAATCCAAAATAGCTTGAAGCCGCAGCCGAGCTATATTTAGCATAGGTATAACTTACTCGTAATTTATTGAATTTTATTGAAAACCCAGCGCTTAAACCTGCGAAAGCTCTTTTTTCTATAATTCGTAATTCTTGTGCTCTTCTCACATTATAGCCCAATCGTATATTAAATCCTTTTTCAGGAAACAATTCAATTCCAAATATCATATGACGAAAAACATCGTCAACAAAATTAATATCTTCGGTAGTTACATTTCCTTCCAAATCGGTTTCATCTCTATTAGAATTAGCAAAAGCGATGTTCCAAACTTGCATATTTTCTAAAGTTAAATGCCATCTAATGGGTACATTCATTAATGTTTGAGAAATTCCCGCAATCAATTCAAAAGGTAATGGTTCATATACTTCATTAAATGCAGTAATTTGTTTTCCTATATTTCTTCCAACTACAGAAATATTTAAATCCCAATCTTCGTAAACGTACATTACACCAAGGTCTAATGCAATTCCGAAGGAAGAGTATTGCTCTAAAGTTGAGGATATAAATTTAATATTTCCTCCCAAATGGAAATTTGTAAATGCAATATTTCTGGCATGACCAATTGATAAAGCAACTTCACTACCACTAAAACTGTTGGTCGGGTTTCCTTGCTCGTCATAACCATCAAAACTTCCATAGTTTACATATGTAACGCCCGCATGAATTACTTGTGTTCTACGATCCCAAGAATATGCATAGGCAGCTGAACCGTAATTTACATCACCAATATAGTTGACGTAATTAACCGAAAGCTGATTATCCATTGCAGGATTGATACTTGCTGGATTTACTAATGCTTGTGTTGGGTCATAATCGTAATTGGTGATGACTTTTCCGCCCAAAGCTGCCATTCGTGGTGAAGTGGTTAAATTTAAAAATTGATAAGCATAACGCCCACCAATTTGAGCTTTCGCCAAAAGAGAGGATAATAATATAAATAAAAATAATACCTTTTGGTTCATGAATGCAACATACCTTTTCCTGAAAGCTTAAACGACTACAAGTATAATTTATTTTGACAAATTAAAAAACCTTATCATAATTGAATTATGATAAAGTTTTAGCATTCTTAACTTTCTGTTTTGTAAGCGCTATTTCTAAAACTTGACTCATCTCTTTGACGTAATGAAATGTTAATCCTTTTAAGTAATCTGGCTTTATTTCTTCAATATCTCTTCTGTTTTCTTCACAAAGAAGAATCTCTTTAATGTGAGCTCTTTTTGCTGCTAGAATTTTTTCTTTAATTCCGCCAACTGGAAGTACTTTTCCTCGCAAAGTAATCTCACCTGTCATTGCTAGGTTTTTCTTTACTTTTCGTTGTGTATATAAGGAAACTAAAGATGTTAACATGGTAATACCTGCACTTGGACCATCCTTTGGTGTTGCTCCTTCCGGTACGTGAATATGTACATTGTACTTACTAAAAATATCTGTAGAAATTCCTAATTGTTCTGCATTTGCTTTTATATATTCCATCGCAATGGTCGCAGATTCTTTCATTACTTTACCTAAATTTCCAGTAATAGTAAGTGTTCCTTTTCCTTTCGAAATAATAGATTCTATAAATAATATATCACCTCCTACTCTAGTCCATGCCAATCCTGTTACTACTCCAGCAACATCGTTATTTTCGTATTTATCGCGTTCTAATCTTGGTGGACCTAAAACTTCTATAATTATCTCGTTGGTAACTTTGGTTTCGTATTTTTCTTCCATCGCGATTTTCATGGCTGCATAACGAACCATTTTCGCTAATTGCTTTTCCAATCCACGAACACCGCTTTCACGCGTATAGCCTTCTACAATTTTTTCTAATTGAGGTTTTGCTATTTTTAAATCGTTTTTTGAAAGTCCGTGGTCTTTTAATTGCTTCGGAAGTAAATGACGTTTGGCGATTTCAATTTTCTCTTCGATCGTATAACCAGAAACATTAATGATTTCCATACGATCTCTTAATGCTGGCTGAATAGTTCCTAAACTATTAGAAGTTGCTATAAACATCACTTTTGAAAGGTCGTAACCAACTTCTAAAAAGTTATCGTAAAAAGCATTATTCTGTTCTGGATCCAACACTTCTAACATTGCTGAAGAAGGATCTCCTTGACTTCCAATCGAAAGTTTATCGATTTCATCCAATACAAAAACTGGATTTCCAGTTCCTGCTTTTTTAATACTTTTAAGAATTCTTCCTGGCATCGCACCGATATAGGTTTTACGATGTCCTCTAATTTCAGATTCATCTCGCAAACCTCCTAAAGACATTCTTACATATTTTCTGCCCAATGCTTCTGCAACAGACTTTCCAAGCGAAGTTTTTCCAACTCCTGGAGGACCGTATAAACAAAGGATTGGCGACTTCATATCATTCCGAAGTTTTAAAACTGCCAAATGTTCTATGATTCTTTGCTTTACATCATCCAATCCAAAATGATCACGATCTAGAATTTTTCTTGCTCTTTTTAAATCGAATTTATCTTTGCTATATTCATCCCAAGGAAGGTCTAAATACAATTCTAAGTAATTACGTTGTATTCCGTATTCTGCCATTTGCGGATTCATACGTTGCAATTTTGAAAGTTCTTTTTCAAAATGTTCTGAAACCTCTTTATTCCAAATTTTATTTTTGGAACGTTCTCGCATTTCTTCAATTTCTTCTTCTGAAGTATTTCCTCCTAATTCTTCTTGAATCGTCTTCATTTGCTGATGAAGAAAATACTCGCGTTGTTGTTGACTTATATCGCTTTCAACCTTAGATTGAATATCAATTTTAAGGGAAAGTTTTTTCAGTTCAACGTCCATAAAACGCAAAGTTGCCATGGCGCGTTCTTTAAGGTCGTTGATTTCTAAAAGTTTCTGTTTGTCTTCCACAGGAACATTTAGATTAGAAGAAACAAAGTTGATTAAAAACGAACTACTTTCGATATTTTTTATAGCAAAAGCTGCTTCTGAAGGGATATTCGGACTGCTTTTAATAATCTCTAAAGCCTTTTCTTTTATAGAATCTATTATCGCTTTAAACTCCTCGTTTTCCTTGGCTGGTCTAGCTTCGGGAACTTCTTTTATAGTTGCCGTCATATACGGTTCTGAAGTAATTATTTCAGAAACCTCAAAACGTTTTTGGCCTTGAAGGATTACCGTAATGTTTCCGTCGGGCATTTTTAAAATCCGAAGTATTTTTGCCACCGTACYAMKTSGWYTNATNWCTYTWAACTCAGGATCTTCTACCGATTCGTCGATTTGAGAAACAACACCAATTGTCTTATTTCCCTTATTTGTTTCGTTCAATAACTTGATGGATTTATCACGTCCAGCCGTAATAGGAATGACCACTCCAGGGAATAAAACGGTATTTCGTAATGGTAAAATTGGAAGTATTTCGGGCAATTGTTCTTTGTTCATTGCTTCCTCATCTTCGGGGGTCATTAAAGGAATTAAGTCTGCTTCTTCATTAATTTCTTGAAATGACAAACTGTCGAGCGAGGTTAATTTAGATCTAGCCATATATATGTTTAGGACATAATGTCACTCATTTTGCATCAGAAAATGGCAACAAGATGTTTTTCTTTTTTATATTAATTTTTATTCTTCTGAAAAACAAAGAATATCATAGTAAATGCTATGTTCTTCGATTGTATTATGACAATTGTTGTGCCAAATATTGATTGATGAACTAAGAGTGCTGAGTTATAAGCATTTTTGAAATACTTTTATTTATTACCTAAGGTTTAATTGCTAAAAAGACTGGAAGGCTTATTTTACCGCATGTCTTGTCCTAAAATACGGCTACAGGTTAAAATTGAATTTACGCTGTTAATTTATATACCATATTTGGTGTTTTATAATCCAAAGATAGGTGTAATCTTATTTCATTATACAAATTAATTGCACTTTTTACTGCTCTTTTAGCGTGGGCGGTATTTGTAAATGTTTGATCCATATAAAATTCATCTTTTAAAATTCCATTTACACGTTCTGCCATTGCATTTTCGTAACAATGGTTTTCTTCGGTCATACTAATACCAATCTTTTTTCTTTTGAGGATTTGTGTGTAAATATTGCTACAATATTGTATTCCTCTGTCTGAATGATGAATAAGTCCTTTAATGTTTCTAGCTTGATAAATAGCTTTATTAAGCGCTCTCACACAACCTTTGAGCTCTAGGCTATCACTAAGGTCATATCCAACAATCTTTCGAGAATGCATATCGGTTATGAGGGCTAGATAACAAAATCCTTTAACGGTTCTAATGTATGTTATGTCTGACACCCAGACTTGGTTAGATCTATTGACTTCTAGACCCTTAATAATGTTCTTATACTTATAAAATCGATGATAGGAGTTGGTGGTT
>NVUT01000033.1 GCA_002733185.1 Flavobacterium sp.
AACTGCTGAAGGAACAACACCAGACCAATCAACAGTAACCGATTTATCAGATGATAACAGTAATGTAGAAGATGATATTACAGTAACTGAATTATGTCAGTCAGCGAGTATTGCACTAATTAAAGAAGTAAGCTTACAAGATGATGATAATGATGGATGTGCTGATGAAGGAGAGATGTTACTATATACTTTCACAGTTAAAAATACTGGAAATACAGTATTAACTAACATAGTAATTACCGATCCATTAGTAACTGTAAATGGAAATCCAATTACATTACAACCTTCAGAAGAAGATGCTACTACTTTTACAGCAGTATATACAATCACAGAAGACGATGTAAATAACGGAGTAGTAACAAATCAAGCAACAGTTGAAGGAACAACTCCTTTAGGTGATTTTGTAACAGATTTATCAGATAACGATAGTTTCCTTGAAGATGATTCTACAATATTTACGAACTTCTGTGCTATTATATTAAATGTTCCAGGTATTAGTTTAATAAAAGAAGCAACTATTACAGATGAAAATGATAATGGTTGTCCAGACGTTGGAGAAACTATATTGTATACTTTCCAAGTACAAAATGATTCTAATGTTGAATTAATAGATGTTACAATAACAGACCCATTAGTTGCTGTTGTTGGAGGCCCAATTAACTTAGTTGGAAATGAAATTGATACTGACTCTTTTACTGCAATCTATACTATTACAGAGGATGATTTAATTACAGGATGGATAGAGAATCAAGCAACCGCTGAAGGAACAGATATTGATACTGGAGAAGTAGTGACAGATTTATCAGATGATGACAGCTTCTTTGAAGATGATTCAACAATTGTTTTCTTTTGTTCAGATCCATCTCCACCAGTTATTTCAATCTCATTAGAAAAAACAGGAGTATTTAACGATAACAATGGAGACGGAATACCTCAAGTAGGAGAAACAATTAGCTATGTGTTTAGCGTAACTAATACTGGAGAAGTAACTCTGTATAACATTACAATTGAAGATCCATTGCCAGGAATGATTGTGGAAGGAGGGCCAATTGAAGAGTTGTTACCATTAGAAACAGACGATACTACTTTTACAGGAACTTATGCAATAACTCAAGAGGATATTGATAATGGAGAAGTAATCAATCAAGCAGTTGTTATAGCAGAAGATGGAGAAGGGTTAGTAATTGCTGAGGATGAATCTGATGATCCAAATGATCCTACAGATGTTGATCATAATGACGATGGAGAACCAGACGATCCAACAGTAGTTGTTATTCCTAATGTACAAGGAGAAACGTTTGAAATTTTTAACGGTATCACACCAAATAATGATACGCATAATGACTTCTTCTGGATACAAGGTGTTTCAGAATACCCTAACAACAACGTTAAGATATTCAACAGATGGGGTGTTTTAATATGGGAAACTAATGGTTATGACGATATGGATAACCCAGTAAATGTATTTAGAGGAGATTCTAATGCTAGAGCTACTGTAGAAGGAGATAGAGAAGTTCCAACTGGTACCTACTTCTATATTATCACTTTCCCAGAAGACAACCCAGGGAAAAATAGTTATTCAGGATACTTATATATTAATAGATAGAAATTCAAAAAACCTTAGGAGTTGTAAAAGACTCCTAAGAATAAAAATACGTAACATGAAAAAAAGTTATTTAGCAATCGCACTTTTGATTTTACTAGGCTCCTTTGCAGGGCATGCTCAGCAAGATCCTCAATACACACAGTATATGTATAATACTCAGGTGGTTAATCCAGCCTATGCAGGGTCGAGAGATGTATTGAGCTTTGGTCTTCTATACCGTACTCAATGGGTAAATTTAGATGGAGCACCCAAAACAGCAACATTAACTGCAGATTCTCCAATTGGAAACAATATGGGACTTGGATTAACACTTGTAAGAGATGAGATTGGACCCTCTAAAGAAACCAATATTACAGCGGATTTTTCTTATAGTGTAAATACTTCAGAAACTTCGCAACTTGCTTTTGGTATAAAAGCAGGTATGGATATACTAGATGTGGATTTTACAGAGTTAAATTTACCTGGAGGAGTGATTCCTGATGATCCAAATTTTCAAAACCCAGTTGATAATAAAGTAGCTCCTCAAATTGGTGCAGGTGTTTATTTTAATACAGAGAGGTTTTATGTAGGATTATCAGTTCCAAACTTTTTAACTACAAAGCATTTCGATTCCTCATCTATAAACGACCCTAATGTTGATGTAACAACAGCTGCAGAAAGAATGCATTATTTTTTAATAGCAGGATATGTATTTGATTTAAGTGAGAATTTAAAATTTAAACCAGCAACTATGTTTAAGGCAGTTGGAGGTTCACCTTTACAAGCTGATGTTTCTGCAAATTTTTTAATGTATGAAAAATTTACAGTAGGAGTTTCTTATCGTTGGAGTGCTGCAATGAGTGCAATGGTAGGTTTCCAAGTGTCTGATCAAATATTTATGGGATTTGGATATGATTTTGACACGACAGATTTGTCATCGTATAATGGTGGATCATATGAGTTTATGCTTCGTTTTGACGTGTTCAGTAAACCAGAAAGAGTATTAACACCAAGATTTTTCTAATATAAAAGATATGAATGTATTTTTAAAAAACGCGTCCCTACTACTTATAATATTACTTTATACAACTGTTTCTTTTTCGCAAAAAAGTCAAATTGCAAAAGCAAACAAAGAATTTGATAAATATTCGTATATCGATGCAAGAGAAATTTATTTAAAAGTTATTGAAGATGGATATACTTCATCAGAAATTTATAAAAAATTAGGAGATACTTATTATTATAATAGTGAGTATAAAAGCGCTTCAAAATGGTATTCAAAACTAATAACTGAGTTTCCAGAAGAAATAGAACCAGCATATTATTATAGAGCCTCACAGTCTTTAAAAAGTAGTGATAAATATAAAGAATCCGATGAAATGATGGCTTTATACACTGAAAAGGGAGGCGATAATCTTATTGTAGAGAATTTTAAAAATAACCCAAATTATTTGGAAAGTATTACAGATGAAGCTAGAGATTTTCAACTTAATAAAGTGACTGTAAATTCAGCTTTTTCAGATTTTGGACCATCATTCTATTTAGATAAAGTTGTTTTCGCTTCCAATTCTAATGAGTCTGAAGCAACAAAAACATTAAGTTGGAACGGTTTACCATACCTAGATTTGTATGAAGCAGATATGGATGAAAACGGAAACCTTTCTAATGTAACATTACTTAACGGAGATGTAAATACTAAATATAATGAATCTTCAACTGCTTTTACAAAAGACGGTAAAACATTATATTTTACAAGAAATAATTATTTTGAAGGAAAAAAAGGTAGGGATAAGAACAAAACAATTCGGCTTAAACTGTATAAAGCTACAAAAAGCGGGGATACTTTTTGGGGCAATATAGAAGAATTACCATTTAATGGTAAAGAATTTTCTGTTGCACACCCTACCTTGAGCACAGATGAAAAACGATTGTATTTTTCATCAGATATGGAAGGTACTCTTGGACAGTCCGATCTATGGTATGTAGATGTATTAGAAAATAATGCCTACGGTACACCTGTTAATTTAGGATCTGAAATTAACACAGAAGCTAGAGAAACCTTCCCTTTTATTAGTGATAAAAATAAATTGTACTTTTCTACAGATGGACGTGCTGGTCTAGGAGGTCTTGATGTTTATGTAGTCTCACTAAACGATCAAGGTGGTGTGACAGGGAAAATAACCAACCTTGGTGAACCTGCAAATAGTAGTAACGATGATTTTGGATTCATTATTAATGAAGAAAGAAGAATAGGTTACGTATCTTCAAATAGAGGAGGAGATAAAGGTTCTGTAGAAGACGATATTTATCTTATTAATGAAAGATGCGTTATTACAGTTTCAGGTTTAGTAACCGATATTAAAACGGGTGCTTTAATTCCTGGTGCAGAAGTATTGTTACTAGATGCAAATAATAAACTTATTTCGTCAATGACCGTAGGGTCAAACGCACAATATAGTTTTACAACAGATTGTGAAACAGTTTATACTCTTAGAGGAATAAAAGCAGAATATGAACCCACAGAAAAAAGAATTACAACACCTACGGAAACAGGAAGTATWGATGTWCCATTAAAACTTAAYCCTCTTGATTGCCCTCCWAAYGATTTAGGTTGTCGATTAACATTGTTACCTATTTATTTTGATTTTGATAGATTYAATATTCGTGATGATGCWGCAATTGAGCTTGCCAAAATTTTAGCAGCWATGAGAGAATATAARCAATTAKTTATTCATATAGAATCGCATACCGATGCTAGAGGAGATGAYTTATACAACGAAATATTATCYGAAAAACGAGCACAATCTACTCTTAATTGGYTAGTAGATCAAGGAATTGACMGAAGCAGATTAAGTGCCAAAGGATAYGGAGAAAAACAACATGTTAAYGGTTGTTCTAACGGTRTAAAATGTACCGAAGAAGARCAYCAAYTAAACAGAAGGTCTATGTTTATTATTCAAAACTAAAATTAACTAACCAAYTTTTGTTTCAAAAGCGTTTAATTAATTTTAAACGCTTTTTTTATGTCYCTTTTTGTATTTTTGAAAAAAAYCRAAAATAAGYTATGACAGAAGAACAAGTRATACTTGTMAATGAAAATGATGAACAAATAGGATTAATGCCTAAACAAGAAGCCCATGAAAAAGCAGTGCTTCATAGAGCATTTTCAGTATTTGTATTTAATGATGCAAACGAGTTGATGTTACAGCAAAGAGCTTTCGATAAATACCATTCTCCAGGATTATGGACCAATACTTGTTGTAGCCATCAGCGCAATGGTGAAAGCAATATTGAAGCTGGAAAAAGAAGATTAAAAGAAGAAATGGGATTTGTAACTGAACTTTCAGAAACCACTTCATTTATCTATAAAGCACCTTTTGATAATGGCTTAACAGAGTATGAATACGATCATATATTAGTTGGTAAATATAATGAAACCCCTAATTTTAATTTTGAAGAAGTAGCTTCTTGGAAATGGATGCTATTGGAAGAAGTAAAGATTGACATTAAAAACAATCCGCAAAACTATACAGCTTGGTTTAAAATTATTTTTGATAAATTTCACAAACACATATCTTTATGAGTATAACCGTTTACAGAAAGTCTCATTTTAATGCAGCACATCGCTTGTACCGTAAAGATTGGGATGATACTAAGAATCAATCAGTTTTTGGAAAGTGTAACAACCCTAATTTTCACGGTCATAACTATGAATTGGAAGTAGGTATTACCGGAGAAATTAATCCAGAAACAGGTTTTTTAATTGATATAGAAAAGTTAAAAAAAATTATTAAAGAAGAAGTAGAAGACTATTTAGATCATAAAAACTTGAATATTGACATCCCAGAATTTAAAAACTTGAATCCTACAATGGAAAATATTTCAGTTTTAATATGGAATAAATTAAGAAATAGATTAGAAGAATACTATCAGATATCTGTGAAGCTGTACGAAACCCCTCGTAACTTTGTAGTCTATACGGGATAAATAAATAACTTTTGAAAAACAATAAACTCATATATCCTATAAAATTTATTCCAATACTTAAAGAAAAAGTATGGGGAGGTACAAAGCTTCAGAAGCTTTTTAATAAAAACACAAACTCAGAGAATGTTGGTGAAAGTTGGGAAATTTCTGGTGTAGCATCTAATGTTTCAATAGTACAAAATGGAGTTTTACAAGGAAAATTACTAACAGAACTTATTCAAGATTTTAAATCTGCTTTGGTTGGTGAAAGAGTGTATAATACTTTCGGGAACACTTTTCCATTGTTATTCAAGTTTATTGATGCTAAAGAAGACCTTTCTGTACAATTACATCCCAGCGATGAATTAGCGAAAAATCGCCATAATTCATTTGGTAAAAATGAAATGTGGTATATTTTAAATTCCGAAAAGCAAGGAAAATTAGTAATAGGTTTTAATCAAAACATGAATGAAACTTTGTATAAAAAACACTTGCAAGATAATACGCTTTCAGAAATTTTACATTTTGAAAATGTAAAAAAAGGAGATACCTATTTTATTGAAACTGGTATTGTTCATGCAATTGGAGCAGGAGTTGTGTTGGCTGAAATTCAACAAACTTCAGATGTTACGTATCGAATTTATGATTATAATCGTCCTGGAATCAATGGAGAATTACGAGAACTTCATACCGATTTAGCACTTAAAGCAATTAATTTTAAACCTGTAAAATTTAAACTATCTTCTGAAAATAAGTTAGATACTCCAGTTCAATTATGTAAAACTAAATATTTTCAGACCAATAAGATTGAAATTACAAAAAAAATAAATCGTGATTTAAAAAATATCGATTCTTTTGTAGTTTATATGTGTTTGGAAGGAGAAGGATCAATTATTATTAATGATAATTCTGAAGAATTTAAAAAAGGCGATACACTATTAATTCCTGCGCAAATTGATTTTATTGAAATAATTTCAATCAATGCTACAATTTTAGAAGTTTATATTCCTAAATAGATTGAAAATGTAGTATTTTTGCCAAAAATTAAAACACTATGGCAAATATACGCGATTTAAAAAAAGACATCAATTACGTTCTTGGAGACATTATTGAAGCTGTTTATTTATGGGAGCTTACCAATCCTGGAAAGGAAACAAAAAAATCGGAAGCGATTATTGATGAAGCAATAAATATTTTTGACGAACTAATAGTAAAAGTAAACCTTAAAAATATTGATAATAGCAAAAAACATTTTAGAGGAATTGGTCAAGAATTAGAAGTACAAGGAAGAAAATTAATTGATAAAATCAACGCATTAAGTTAATTAATTATTTTTTCTTGATTGTATTAAAGACTCTAAATCCTTACCGTATTTAGAGTCTTTTATTTTTGGTGTTAAATTGTTATATACTGAATCCAAGTATGTAAGCTTTGTGTTACTTACCCGATTAACCATTAAGTAGGGTGAAATTTCAAAATCATTATTAGATAAAGCAAAACTAATAGTTGCTAAATATTTTTTTGCAATAATAGATTTTTGCGATTTAACTATTGATGTTGCTAAGGAGTCATTTCCTTTTTTTCTGGCAGAAAAACTGTCTTCAATAAGTTCTAAGTTTTGGTTGGAATAACGATTTATTATTTTATTATAAAGTTCTAATTTATCTTGATTTTTAGAGCCAGTAATTTTTGCAGCTACTTCAAAGTTTTTAAGGGTTGTATTGATAGTAATGGAATTATCTTCTGCGAAAAAAGCAATCCGATCGTCTTGAAGAATTCCGTTTTCTAATTGAATATGTAAATAATAAATTTCAGGTTCTAAAATGGTTTCAGAAAAACTAAACGATGAATTCCCATTAACAACAACAGAGTCAACCGTTACTAAAGTTGAGTCTTCAATTTTCTGAAGGTAAAGTGTTCCTTTTTTTAATCCTCTTACATTTCCGGATAAGGACATTTCGTTTTCAGATTTAGCACAACTTATTAATAAAAATAAAACAGCAGTAATACTTATAATTTTATTCATTTTTCATTCGATTTTTAAAGAACAAAGATGCATTATTATTTTTAAAAGTAATTATGAAACAGCAGCTAATTGCATTAAAACAGTACATAAAATTGCACCAATTGTACCAATGGCATATCCAAAAACTGCTAATAAAACACCGACGGTAGCTAATGAAGGATGAAATGCGGAAGCAACAATGGGCGCCGAAGCTGCACCACCAACATTTGCCTGACTTCCCACTGCTAAAAAGAAATAGGGTGCTTTTATTAATTTAGCAACTCCAATAAGCAATAAAGCATGAACCATCATCCATACAACACCAATTGCTATTAACCCAGGATTGTCAAATATCAGCATTAAATCCATCTTCATGCCAATACTTGCCACTAGAATATATATAAATACAGACCCGAATTTACTTGCACCAGCACCTTCATAGCTTTTTAATTTTGTAAACGATAGTAAAATACCAATTAAGGTTGTGATTGATATCATCCAGAAAAATGAAGAGCCTAGGAAAGTAAACATGTTTCTTGCTATTCCTGCCTCTAATCCCATGACAAAGTCGCTGAAAAAGACACTTAAATATCCAGCACCAAAATGGGCAAAACTTACCGTTCCAAAAGCGATGGCAACTAATATCATTAGATCTGTTAAACTTGGGTTTCGTTCTACTTTTTTAGAATAGGTAGAAACTTTTTGTTTTAAACTTTCAATAGCTGTTGTGTCAGCACCTAACCATTTATCAATTTTAGCCGATTTTCCAATTCCGATTAATAAAATAGCCATCCAAATATTTGCTACCACAATATCAACAAACACCATTCCTCCGTATAATTTCTGATTATAACCATAAACTTCTAACATAGCAGTTTGGTTAGCTCCGCCACCAATCCAACTTCCTGATAATGTAGATAGTCCTCTCCAAACATCATTGAACTCACCTATTCCAGGTGTAGGAAATAAAGGTGTTGCTAATGTTTCAGGTGAGATAGCACTTATTATAAGAATTGCTATTGGACCACCGATTATTATTCCTACAGTTCCTGTAAAAAACATAATTAAAGCTTTGGGACCTAAACTGAAAACTGCTTTTAAATCAATGCTTAATGTCATTAAAACAAGTGCTGCGGGTAATAAATAGTTTTTAGACATATTATAAAGGTTTGACCCTCCTTCTATCCCTTCACCAGCATCGTTTATAGTCAACCATTCTGGTGCGATTAGACCTGAAGTAGTTAACAGTGCAGGAATGATATATGCCATAAATAAAGCAGGAACTATTTTATAAAACTTAGTCCAAAACCCTTCTTTTTTGGTAGATGTATAGAAAATAAATCCTAAGCAAATCATTAATAATCCAAAAACAATGGTGTCGTTGGTAATAAATGGTGTCGTGTCTTTTAATAATTCAGTTGGATCTTGCATCTGTTTTTTTTTGCAAAATACAATTTATCTTTTACTAAAAAATAAAATCCTTAAATCAATAATTAAAAGAAGGAATAGCTAGAAATTTAAAGCATTATTACTTAAATATTATAATGAAATATTTTGATTTTCCATATAATTAACAGCATTTGGACCTTCGTTAAACAGTAAATCTAGAATTGATAAATTAGAATGAAACTCATTATTCTTATTTAAAACTTGGTTATAGTTTTGAAGGTTGAAATCCGTTTTTAACTTCGGATTAGCAAGATAACGCAAATCGGTTTGTTCAGGGTTTTTAAAATATTCTTTAGAAAATGTGAAGTCAATTTCGATATCTAATAATTCACAAATTAATTGAAACGCCTTTAAATTAAAATCTAATAATGATGCTTCTTTATTGAAAAATAAAGGTTTCAAATCATCTTCATAAAATTCAAAATAAGGCGAAGTACGATAAGCAGATTCTAGTGATTTCCAGTGCTGTATTTGCCACGGAAAAGCATTTTCAATCAGTACTTCTTTGGTTTTTAGTTTAATTCCGTCTGTGGAGTGTTTTATAGGAATATTCAACAATAATACGCCATTACTATGAGCTATGTAGGTTCGTGTTCGGTAACTTTGTTTTTGGTAATTATCTTCAGTTTCAAAAACTACTTTATCTGCTTGAATCATTACTGCCATTTGTATTATGGAAGGGAAATAACTTGGATGAAGTAGAATGTTTTTCAAAATAAATAAGCTTTCACATTATGCTTTTTTCTTTCTTTTTCTGTAAAAATCAAAAGCAAACCAACCTGCCAATGCAATGATAAAGTACATAAAATAAGATACTGGTTTTCCGCTGCCACCAACAGTTGTAAATAAACGTTCGGTACGGATTTTATTGAAGCCTTTAGCGTTTCCATCATAACTCATCCAAACAAATACAGGTTTTCCTACAACGTGATTAAATGGTACAAAACCCCACATCCTTGCATCTTGTGAGTTGTCACGATTGTCACCCATCATCCAATAATAATCTTGTAAAAAAGTATAGCTTGTTAGAGGATTTCCGTTTAACAATACTTCGGTTCCATTTTGGATTATTTTATTTGAAATACCTAATTCACTACCTTCATATACTTCAATAATTCGTTTGTAAAGAGGAATGTTTTCAATAGAAATATCGATAGTTGTTCCAGCTTTAGGAAGCGTTATTGGCCCAAAATATTTGGTATTCCAATTAAAACGAGGGTCTTGCGGAAAAACAGAAGGATTCCATTTTCCTTTTTCCTCGGTCATTTTTGTAACTTCAATAACATTTGGATTGTTTTTTACTTTTAGGTAAGCCTCATCGGTCATTTGTGCGATGTGCGTGATTATTTTGTTTTCGCGATCAATTTCTGAAATATAAATATCTGAAATATCGAAATGATCTGAAACAAAAGCAGAAGGTTGGCTGGTATATCTTCCTTGATTATCTGTTTTTACAAAAGAATTTTTCGAAATAATTTTGTATCGAAACTGTAGCCTTGCTCGGTCTGGTAATTCGTTTTGTTTTCCATTTATATATACATAACCATCTCTAATTTCTAATTCATCACCAGGGATAGCCACGCAACGTTTTACATAATTTGATTTTTTATCTAGTGGTTTTATTTTAAATCCATTTGCAGGATTATTAATATTAATTAATGTATCCGTAGGCCAACTAAAAACAACAATGTCGTTTCTTTTTATACTTTGAAAACCAGGTAATCTAAAATAGGGTAATTGTGGTTTAGATAAGTATGATTTTTTATGAAGAACCGGGATTGTATCATGCACCATTGGAAATGAAACTGCCGTCATCGGCATCCTTGCACCGTAATGAAATTTACTTACAAATAAGAAATCACCTACTAATAAGGTTTTTTCCAAAGAAGAAGTAGGAATAGTAAAAGGTTGCATTACATAGGTATGTACAATAGTTGCTGCGATTACAGCAAATAATATAGAACTTGTCCATTCTCCAGCTGCGGTTCTTGGTTTTAAACTCCTATCTTTTATATAAGTAACGTCTTGTGTGTAATTAATGTAATAGATGTATAGTCCGAAAGTTGCTACAACCAAAAAGGTATCAAGATTGCTGTTTTTTCCAAAACTTCTAATGGTTTCTACCCAAACCACTGGAAACATTATTAGATTTACAATTGGTACAAATAATAAAATTGTCCACCAAGGCGAACGGTTAATTATTTTCATTAAAACAATTGCGTTGTAAACTGGTATTGCTGCTTCCCAAGCTTTTCTTCCAGCTTTTATATATAGTTTCCAAGTTCCTAAAAAGTGAACTATCTGAACTAAAAGTATAAATAATAATAAAGTTGTAAATGTCATTTTTTTTATTTTGCATTCGCATTATTTAATTAAATACGAAAGTATTATTTGAATTTAATATTCAATAAATGAATGATTTTTAATTTTGAATTAAGTCCTTTGAATTCATAATTCGAGCACGTCTTTCATTGTAAAAACTCCTTTTTTATCCACTAGCCATTCCGCTGCAAGTATGGCTCCTAGAGCAAAACCATCACGACTATGTGCTTCGTGTTTGATTGAAATTATATCAATTTTAGAATCGTAATTTATTATATGAGTGCCTTTTACATCATCGACGCGTTTGGCAGTAATTTTAATTTCTTCTTCGGAAGGGTTCTCTAATTTCCAACCTTTTTTTTCTGAATTATTAATGATTCCTTCAGCTAGTGTAATTGCCGTTCCACTTGGTGCATCAAGCTTTTGAGTGTGATGGATTTCTTCTATAGAAACTAAATACTCTTTCCAAGGTTCCATTAATTTTGAAACATATTCGTTGATATTAAAAAATAAATTTACACCAACACTGAAGTTGGACGCATAGATAAAACTTCCGTTACGTTTTTCACATAACTTTATCATTTTATCGTAACCTAATAACCAACCAGTTGTTCCTGAAATTACAGGGATATTATTCTCTAAACATAAGGTAATGTTTGAAACTGCTGAATCTGGAGTCGAAAAATCAATAGCAATATCTGCATTTGAAATTTCATTTATTATTGTTTTTGTATTTGTTTTAAAAACGATAGTATGTCCTTTTTGTAAAGCCAATTTTTCAATAGTTTTTCCCATTTTTCCGTATCCTAATAACGCTATTTTCATTTTATTTGATACTTTAAAGTGAGCGTATAATTTGCTTTTGAATCAAATGGATTGATTTCAAAATTCGGTTTTAATGATAAATCGTTATTCACATTAAATTGTCGTAAATGAGCATCAACATTGGCATCAATAATGTTCAATAAATAAAATACTACAGCAACCACCACACTTAAATCTTTATCTTTTTGTGAAGATTTTTGAGCATCAACCAATCTATCGGTAGAAATAATAGGGGTATCTCCATTGCCCCAAAATTCATCATCTGTAAAGCCTGCTAACCTTCTTTTATAGGCATCTCTAAAACGATTATAATCTTTATTGTTAGTACTGTAAAAGTATATTCCCGCTCCAATTCCTGCGTATATAATAGGAATTTTCCAATATTTCTTATTGTATGCTTGTCCTAAACCTGGCAAAACAGCTGAGTAAAAAGCTGCTTTTGCAGGAGCTAAGGGATTGTAAGGTTCTTTTTCTAAAACAGTTTCTTTTATAATTAATCCGTTTTCTTCAACAACGGTTAATGTATCTGACTTTTGAGCAAAAAGTGAATTTGCAAAAAGAAAAATAAAGATATAGAAAAGTTTATTTCCCACTTTTTAATAGATTCAAAATACGTAGAAAATCTTTTTTATTCTGAAAAGGAACTACCAATTGTCCTTTACCACCTCCAGATGATTTTATAGAAACCTTACTTTCTAAAAGTTCTGAAAGTTCTTTTTTAGCAGTATTCAAATAGGAGGGAAGCATTGCTTTTTTAAAAGGAACTTTTTTATCTGAAGGATTTTTATAACTTCTTACCAAGGCTTCCGTTTCTCTAACCGAAAGATTTTCAGAAATTACTTTTTCGTAAATATCTAATTGCTCCCCAAGATTGTTTACGTTTATAATTGCTCTTCCGTGGCCCATACTAATAAAACCATCTCGCATTCCAGTTTGGATAATGGGATCTAATTTTAAAAGACGTAAATAATTTGCAATGGTCGATCGATTTTTTCCAACGCGATCACTTAATTCTTCTTGAGTTACTTCAATTTCATCAACCAAACGTTGGTAAGAAAGTGCAATTTCAATTGGATCTAAATCTTGCCGTTGAATGTTTTCAACCAAAGCCATTTCCAGCGATTCTTGATCGTTTGCAATTCTTATAAAAGCAGGAATGGTTTCTAAACCAATTAATTTGGAAGCACGAAATCTACGTTCACCACTTACCAGCTGAAATTTATTAAAGCCTAACTTCCGAACAGTAATGGGTTGAATAACACCTAATTCTCGTATAGAAGAAGCTAACTCACGAAGCGTTTCTTCATTAAAACTAGAGCGTGGTTGAAAAGGATTCATATCAATTGCACCCAATTCTAATTCAACAATACTTCCAACAACTTTATCTGCATTTTTATCACCAACCGATTTAATATCGTTAGCAGGATCTTTTAAGAGTGCAGATAATCCACGACCTAATGCTTGTTTTTTGGTTGCTTTCGCCATTTATTCCGCTTCGTTTTTCTCAATTAATTCTTGTGCCAAACTTAAGTAATTATTAGCACCTTTACTACCTGCATCGTAACTAATAATGCTTTCGCCAAAACTTGGAGCTTCTCCTAAACGTACATTACGTTGAATGATTGTTTTAAAAACCATTTTATCGAAATGTTTTTTTACCTCTTCTACGACTTGATTGGATAATCGAAGTCTAGAATCGTACATCGTAAGCAACATTCCTTCAATATCTAATTCTGGATTGTGTGTTTTTTGAATACTTTTTATCGTATTTAATAATTTTCCCAAACCTTCCAATGCAAAATATTCACATTGAATTGGAATCATTACCGAATCGGCAGCAGTTAAAGCATTTAAAGTGAGTAAGCCTAATGATGGCGCACAATCTATAAGAATATAGTCGTATTTATCTTTGAGAGAAATAATGGCTTGTTTAAGCATTGATTCTCTATTCTTTATATTAACCAATTCAATTTCAATCGCAACCAAATCTATATGAGCCGGAATAATATCTACGTTTGGAGAGTTTGAAGCTACAATTGCATCTTTAGCTTTTATCGAATGTTCTAAAATACGATAGGTTCCTTTTTCAACAGCATCTACATCAATTCCTAAACTAGAAGAAGCATTTGCTTGAGGATCAGCATCTATCAGTAATACTTTCTTTTCAAGTACACCTAATGATGCGGCAAGGTTTACAGTAGTGGTTGTTTTTCCAACACCTCCTTTTTGATTGGCAATTGCGATTATTTTTCCCATAAATTTAGAGCAGATTTTAGCCTTAAAAATACAATAATTTAAGCATTTTAAAAGGTAATTTTGTTAACAGGAAGTGAACAATTTTATTTTGCTAAAAATGAATGATTTATAAAAAAAAATAAAGATTACTGTTTAACTTCTTCTTGGCTGCCAAGTTGCATCAAATAATTTGTTAACTTACTAGTAGGAATAGTTTTAAGAAGAGTGTAAAAATAATCAGTGTATTTACCTTCTACAGTATCGATAGCGTTTGTCATTTTAGGAGATAGTCCTTCCTTATTATCACATTTTTCAATTTGATTTCCAAATTCTGGAGAACTCATCATATCAAAACCAGTAATTAAATTTTTTGCTTCTTCTTTACTATAAATCGTTATGTAATCTTGAACCTGCTTCATAGCTATTTCTTCGCCTTCATTTGCCATAATATTAACAATTTCTACCACTTTTGAATCAAGAGTATTGACAACATTGTTAACGCAAGGTCAAATACTATTAGCATAGTTTTCAATAATGGTTTTTTCTTCAGACGATAATGGTCCAAAAGATAGAAATGGAAGAAAAACAAAAAAGAGGGTTAAATATTTTTTGATTGTTCTTATTTTGGATTTAAATTAGTTACTTTTTTTAGAACGAATCATCGCTTCCAATTTATCCCACATTTCTTCGGGTACTGCTTCCAAAAGATTCATTTGTCCTGCACCTTTTAACCATTCCCCACCATCAATAGTGATGACTTCTCCATTAACATAAGCAGAAAAATCGGAAACTAAATAAGCTGCTAAGTTTGCCAATTCTTGATGTTCTCCAACTCGTTTTAAAGGTACTTTTTTGGCAAGATCAAATTTTTCTTTTAGGTCACCAGGTAATAATCGATCCCAAGCCCCTTTGGTTGGGAATGGTCCTGGAGCAATGGCGTTAAATCGCATTCCGTATTTCGCCCATTCAACGGCTAATGATCTAGTTAATGCTAAAACTCCTGCTTTTGCAGTAGCACTTGGTACCACATAAGCAGAACCAGTCCAAGCATAGGTAGTCACAATATTTAAAACTACTTTATCGGTTTCTTTTTTATCTATCCAATGTTTTCCGAAGGCAAGTGTACAGTTTTTGGTCCCTTTTAAAACAATATCAATTATGGTATCAAAAGCATTTGCTGAAAGACGTTCGGTCGGAGAAATAAAATTTCCAGCAGCATTATTTAACAGTACATCTACTTTTCCAAATTCTTCTACGGAAGCTTTTACCATCGCTTCCACTTGATCATAATGACGAACATCACATTGTACCGGTAATACATTGCCTCCTGTTTTAGCTTCTAATTCTCCTTTAACGGAAAGTAATTTTTCCATATTTCTGGAAGTGATGACTACATTGGCACCCAATTCAAGAAAGTAAGTTGTCATTGCTTTTCCAAGTCCGCTACCGCCTCCAGTTACAACGATTGTTTTTCCTTTTAAGGCATCGTCCCTAAGCATTTTCTTTTTATAATCCATATTCTTTTAATTGTTTGTTATGTATCGTTTTTTAAGCCAAAGTCTAAACAATGGATCTTGAAATATTACGGTTTTTCCTTGTTGATCAATAATTTCTTTATCAATTAAGGCTTTTTTTATCTTACTTACATTTCCAGAAGTCCCTAATTTGTATTTTGAAATGGTTTTTTTTCCACTTAATTGTGTTTCGTCGTTACAGAGCGCTTTTAAAAAATTTACTTGTGTATTACTTAAATAATCCAACTCTTTAATGAATAATATTTCATATTGATTAAGTAATTGATCTAAGGATTTTTCTATAATTTCTTTATTACAAGTAGTTTCGGTGTTTAGCCAAACCATATTAGCAAACTGTTGCACAAAATACGAATGATTTTCAACTAGCTGAGCCAGTTTTGAAGCTAATTTGGAAGAAATAGTCTTTTTAGTAGCTTTAAATTTTCTAACTATGTATTTTTTCCAATGATCGTTGGAGATTTTTAAAAGAAAAATCACCTCACCAAACTTATAAAATGGCATTGATTTACTTTCAAAAATATGTGTCATCATATGCTGTTTGCTACCATAAATAACATAAGATGCTTTTTGATGGTATTGCCAATTAGCACGTAATTTTTTTTGAAATGCCAAAGGGTATTTAAAATGAGATATATTCTGAAATTCATCCAAGCAGATAACCAACTGAATTTTCTTCTTTTTTGAAATTTGCTCCGGAAGATTTAGTATTTCTGAAGGATCCTTTTTCACTTCTTCCCAATCAAAACTTAAGGATAAACTGTTTGATTCTTCCACTCCAAAACTTAATTTCGGGATTAACTTCTTAAAAAATAGTTTGGTTAGTTTTATTTGTTCTTCCCATTTTGTAGTACTGGCTTTTATAACACTATCGGCAAAAATTTTATAAAATTCTTCTTCAGTCCTAATATTAAACAAATCGATATGACATACCTTAATTTGCTTGTTTGCTTTACTAAGCTCATTGGTGGCAATGTGTACCAGAGAATATTTTCCCCATCTTCGTGGAGAAATTAATGTGATATTAATTTGAGATAAGATGTTTTGTTTTATAAAATCTATTTCAAAATGCCGATTTACAAAAAATCTTTTTTCTACAACTTTACCAAATTTAAAAGGCAGACTCATGAAAATTATTTTTTCAAAAATACGATTTTATTTTGGCTTACCAAATAGTAACTTACTAGTTAGTATCATACTAAATGGTAAGTTACTGTTTGGTAAGGTTTGAAATATTTATGATTTTTTTATTGCTTTATAACATTTTATAATAAACAACACAGCCTTTTAAATACTCGTTCTTTAAAAATGTAGGGTATTGAAATTCAGAATAATAGTTTGTTCATATTTTCTTCATCACCTCAATGTCTTGATGCATTTTAGTAAAAGGAGGAGGTTCCTAGTATTCCAATTTCGCAATTCTAGTCATTTGATTTTAATGAGTTATTCTTCACTTTATTAATCGAAAGAATCAATCAAAATCTGAAGTAAATCAATAGCAGCATCACTAATTCTAGTACCGGGACCATAAACGGCAACAGCACCAGCATCAAACAAAAATTGATAATCCTGTGGAGGAATTACACCGCCAACAATCACCATAATATCCTCGCGACCATAACGTTTTAGTTCTTCAATTACCTTAGGAACCAAAGTCTTATGTCCAGCCGCTAAAGAGGAAACTCCAATAATATGAACATCGTTTTCCATGGCTTGCTTGGTGGCTTCTTCGGGAGTTTGAAATAGCGGGCCAATATCCACATCAAAGCCAACATCGGCATAACCAGTTGCGACAACTTTTGCACCACGATCGTGACCGTCTTGTCCCATTTTTGCAATCATAATTCGAGGACGACGCCCTTCTAATTCTGCAAATTTATTGGCAAGTTCTCTTGCTTTCTTAAATGATGGATCTTGTTTTATTTCTTTGCTATACACGCCACTAAACGATTTAATTTGTGCTTTATGCCTTCCGAATACTTCTTCCAAAGCATCGCTAATTTCTCCTAATGTTGCTCTTTCACGAGCAGCTTCAATCGCTAAAACTAATAAATTTTCTTTACCTGTTTTAGCGGATTCTGTTAATTTTGATAATGCATCCGAAACTTTTGCTGAATTTCGTTCGGATTTTATTTTTTTTAAACGCTCCATTTGTGAATGTCTAACCTTTTGATTATCGACATCTAAAATTTGAAGTGGGTCTTCTTTTTCTAATCGATATTTGTTAACACCAACAATAATATCTTGACTAGAATCAATTCGTGCTTGCTTTCTTGCAGCAGCTTCCTCGATTCGTAACTTCGGGATTCCTGATTCAATCGCTTTGGTCATTCCGCCTAATTCTTCTACTTCTTGGATGAGTTTCCAAGCTTTATTAGCAATATCTTCGGTGCGTTTTTCAATAAAATGACTTCCAGCCCAAGGGTCTACGGTTTTGGTAATTTGGGTTTCTTTCTGAAGGTAAATTTGTGTGTTTCTTGCGATTCTTGCAGAAAAATCAGTGGGTAATGCAATGGCTTCATCCAAAGCATTGGTGTGTAAAGATTGAGTTCCTCCCAAAGCAGCAGCCATTGCTTCAATACAAGTTCTTGCTACATTATTAAAAGGGTCTTGCTCGGTTAAACTCCAGCCACTGGTTTGACAATGTGTACGTAATGCTAATGATTTTTGGTTTTTAGGGTTGAATTTCTTCACCATTTTTGCCCATAGCATTCTGGCTGCTCGTAGTTTGGCAATTTCAGTAAAATGATCCATCCCAATTGCCCAAAAGAAAGACAATCTTGGTGCAAATGTATCGATGTCCATTCCGGCAGCAATTCCGGTACGAATATATTCCAATCCATCAGCCAACGTATAAGCCAATTCAATTTCACAAGTGGCACCAGCTTCTTGCATATGGTATCCAGAAATAGAAATAGAGTTGTATTTCGGCATTTTTCCTGAAGCAAATTCAAAAATATCACTAATGATTTTCATCGATTGGGTAGGAGGATAGATGTACGTATTTCGCACCATAAACTCCTTTAAAATATCGTTTTGAATGGTTCCTGAAAGTGCTTCTGGTGAAATTCCTTGCTCTTCTGCAGCAACAATATAAAATGCCATAATTGGTAAAACAGCGCCGTTCATCGTCATAGAAACGCTCATTTTATCCAATGGAATCTGATCGAATAAAATCTTCATATCCTCTACACTATCAATCGCAACACCTGCTTTTCCAACATCGCCTTCCACACGTTTATGGTCGCTATCGTAACCTCTATGGGTTGCTAAATCGAACGCTACGGAAAGTCCTTTTTGACCAGCAGCTAAATTTCTTCTGTAGAAAGCATTACTATCTTCTGCTGTAGAAAAACCTGCGTATTGCCGAATGGTCCAGGGTCTTCGAACGTACATCGTAGAATAAGGACCCCGTAAATAAGGTGCTATTCCTGCTGCGAAATTTTCGTGTTTAAATGACTCCGATTTGGTTTCTGAATTTTCAGAAATGAAATTTATATGTTGAAGGTTTTTACGAGTCTTCATATTAATATTCTAATTTATTTAGAAATTGATAATAACTTTCAAAAGCAATAAACATTGCAAAATGATCGTCAGTTTTTACATCTCTAATATTCAACCTATATATTTCTACTAATTCGTTTTTACTTAATTTATCATCTCTATAAAATAGAATTGCATTTTTAACTTCACTGTTTTTTATGTTATCAATGAGACAATTTATGTAGGAAGATTTGTAATTTAATGATTTGTCTTTATTCCAAAGTTGATTCTCTTTTGCTAATATCGTCACAATATTTTTTGTGTGATTTGAGACAATATTTTTGTAATTCGCTTGTCCTGAAGATCCATCAACAATATAAATGGCTAGACTGTATTGATATTTTAAGCTCTCTGTTTGTCCATTGTTTTTAGCATAATTTGCAATGTCCTCTTTAAAACTATAATAAGCTTCATGAGCTAAATTAATATCTAACTCATTACAGTTAGTTGTAAGTTTATCGTTATTTAAAWACTTATATTCCAGCGGTTTTGAACAGCTAAATAAAGTTGTAATAATAAAAGTAAATAATATAAATTTATTCATTTTATTCTTCATTTTTTAATCTTTCTTGTTCAATATTTTCAGAAAGTCGCCTTTCAATAATAGGTTCTAAAAGTGTTTTTCTTGATTTGATTTTTACAAAAGGGTACAATTCTAAATCGTCTTTCATTTTGTCATTATTGTTAGGATGAATGTTTGTACCTAATAATTCTAATTTACCCGAATCGAATAATTCTTGTTCTTTTTGAGCGCTTTCCTTTATTTTTCGTTGAATGGTTCCTTCTTTTAATTGTGAAAGAAACCCTCCATTTGATTCTATGTTTTTGAAAAGTTCTAAGGCTTTTTCTGAAAGTTGATCGGTCAACGATTCTATATAATAAGTACCTTTTGAAGGGTCTTCTGCAAAACTGAAATAACTTTCTTCCTTTAAAATTAGTAATTGATTTCTAGCAATCCGTTCGCCAAATTCATTGCTTTTATGATAGGTAGAATCGTAGGCTAAACTTACTATGGAATTTGCTCCACCTTGAATAGAACTCATATATTCAGTAGTAGTACGAAGCATGTTTACATTGTAATCATACAATGTTTTATTTCTTTTTGAAGGGGTTGCAATTAGGTTACAGTCTGTTGAAATTTTATATTCCTTAGCGATTAAAGCGTATAATTTTCTGAAAGCTCTAATTTTTGCAATTTCAAAAAAGTAATTGGTTCCTACTGAAATTTTGAAGGTGATGGAAGAGAAATGAGATTCTTCAATCGTTTCTCCTTCTGAATGACAGGTGTCACAAAAACGATTCAAATATTCGTTTGCTTGTGCCATTCCATACCCTAATTGTTGAACCATCGTAGCTCCTGCATTTTGGAACAATGTAGTGTCGATGCTTAGAATATTTTCTGAATTTTTCTTTTGAAGAATAGCACCTAAAACGGAATGATCTTCCTTTAAATTATAAAACCAATTTCCAGATCGAGCTAAATTTCCAGCAATATCAATATTATAAAAAACGGTCGCATTTTTATCTGAAAAGAAATCCATCAATTGAAAAATAAAATCTGAAGAAAGAAATTTAAAATCAAAGTGAATCTTACAATCCTTAAAAGAAAAATTCTTAAAAACAGTTTTAATATCAAACAGTTTTTCTGAAGTTAATAAAACAGCCTCAGCACCACGATTAACAGCGTCTAACATTAATTGGTTGGCAATCGTTTCATCATCAATAAAAATAGCTTGTGCAATGTTCCATTTTTTTGGAAAGCCAGATATATCTTGAAAATTATCTTGAAAGTCGTCTTGGTGATAAAATGGTTTTACATCAATTCCTTCTAAATTTTTCCAGATAAGCGTATCGTTATAATCAGCACCTTTTAGGTCAACTTGTATTTTCTGTTTCCATTCTTTTGCTGAAACTTCATCAAATTCCTTAAATAAATAGTCACTCATTATTTTTGATTTTTTATACTGTCTTGATGTTCGATGATGTAGATATCTTCATTTTCTTTTTTAAGGTAATATTTTTCTCTAGCAAACTTTTCAAGTTCATTGCTATCTTTCATATTTTCAATAAAAAGTTTATCATTATCAATTTCATCTTTATAAACTGCTTTGATGTTTTCTAATTTTTCAATATCATCATTTAGCTCTTGGTGAATCAAATAAGAATTGGTATCAAAAAACAACATCCAAACCACAAAAAACAAGATGATAATCAAATACTTATTGCTAAATATTTGAACCCATTTATTGTTCTTTATTTTGGAAAATTTACTCAATTTTCAATTAATCTTTGGTTGATTATTTTTCTAATTAAATCTACAGCTACTGTATTATACCGGTTGTTTGGTATAATTATATCTGCATATTCCTTTGTAGGTTCAATAAATTGTTGATGCATTGGTTTTAAAGTTGTTTGATACCTGTTTAAAACTTCTTCTAAATCCCTTCCTCTTTCCGCCATATCACGACGTAGTCTTCTAATTAATCGTTCATCACTATCTGCGTGAACGTAAAGTTTTATGTCGAATAATTCACGAATATCAGGATGCGTAAGGATTAAAATTCCTTCCACAATAATTACTTTTTTAGGGTGGGTAGTTATCGTTTCTTTAATTCTATTATGCTCTACAAAAGAATAAATAGGTTGCTCAATTGCGTTTCCTTTTTTAAGTTCTTTTAAATGTGAAACTAACAAATCGAAATCGATGGCTTTGGGATGATCAAAATTAATTTTTTTACGTTCCTCAAACAGCATATCACTGGTATCGTTATAATACGAATCTTGTGATATTACACAAACTTCATCTTTTGGAAGTTCGCCGATTATCTGATTTACAACGGTTGTTTTACCACTTCCGGTACCACCAGCAATTCCAATTACAAGCATAAATTAAGGTTTTTACAAATGTAATGAGAAATCCGGTTTTATTCCTAAAAATAATATCCTAAAACTTGTTTGCCTGAATTTATATTATGGTTATTTTTGCCTTTCCCTATTTGGAATTTAATTATTTTCGGGATGTAGCTTAGTCCGGTTTAAAGTGCTGGTCTGGGGGACCAGAGATCGGAGGTTCGAATCCTCTCATCCCGACACGCCCTCCGTAGCCTTTTGGCGAAGGAGGGCTTTTCTTTTTTATTGTTCTCAAGCTTCAAGCTTAAAATAACAATAAGTATTACTCTATGTGGTAAACAAACAAAAAAACATAGTTAACCTGTATTGTGAATTTGTTCGTTAAGATACATGGTTTACACAAGTTAAAGATTAGACTTTACACTAAATTGGTTTCTAACCTTATTGACTTTTCTTTATTTCTTAATTGTGTTTTTTATTCCGATCAATACACTGATAATAACACTCTTCGATGTATTGTAAGAGTTTTAAATCCCCTTTAGAAAACTTAAAACGGCTATAAAAATTTTACATGCCTTATTCTAATAATATATCACTAACTTCGCGACAATATTTCTCAGAAAAAATAAAAGAACTGACTGATTTTACTCACTGAATTATAAATTAGAGTTCGCTTCATACTTGCATATAAATATTGAAAAAAGAGGGCTACTATCTTATATTAGTATTGTCCTAATACTGTGTTGGTTTTCTAAGACACTAGCCAATACGGGGACTAATATGAATTTATTTTTAATTAAAACTATTAATTTACATGAATGAAATTTACAATTTGAATAACTCTGAACGCTCAGAAAAAATCACTACGGCACTTCTTCTTGCTGCAGGTACAGGGAGTCGCTTAAGTCCCTTAACCAATGATGCACCAAAATGTTTGACCAGAGTTAATGAAATTGAAATTCTAGGACGTCTTATAGAAACCCTTCATCACTACAAATTCACACGCTTAGTTATTGTTATTGGACCATTTGAGCAACAAATTAGAGATTATCTTGAAAGTGTATCTAAAAACATTACAATTGAGTATATCGTAAGTCCATTATATAAAACGACAAACAATATCTACTCACTATGGATGGCAAGAGAAAAAATAAAAGAATCGTTCGTCTTAATTGAAAGTGATTTAATTTTTAAGTCCTCTCTACTTGAAGAAATGCTTGTACCAAATAAAATTGCTGTTTCTCATATCCTACCTTGGATGAATGGGACAACTATAAGTATTGATAAACAATTGTCTAGCAAGGTAACCGCTATTAACCTTGGTGACTCTTCAACAAGTGATACCAACTTTAAGACAGTTAATATTTGTAGTTTTTCACCAGAATCTTGGCGAAAGGTTAGTAAACGATTAGGCTCATGGATTTCGAAAGGTAAAGTAAATAGTTATTACGAGGCAGTGTTTTCAGAAATGGTAGCAGATGGTAGTCTAAATTTTGAATGTGTTTACTTTGATAATGAGTTTTGGTACGAAATAGACACCATAGAAGATTTGCACGAGTGTAAAAAAAATATGTTACATACAAAACAACCATTATTAGCCGTGGTTTAGTAAAAATAATATTTTGAATAAAGTATATAAAAACATCCCAAACATTGTCTCGATTCTTGGTGTTCTACCCTTGGTAATACTATTTTCAGACAATGGCTTCCTGTACATAATCCCTTTGATAATCTACAACAATATTATGGATGATCTTGATGGTATTCTAGCAATAAAACTAGATGCCAAAAGTGAATTTGGGGCTCGGATGGACAATGTTTGTGATTCCGTGTCTCATACCATTATTGTTATGTTTATTGGATTACACTATGGTATCGTTTGTGGTATTGTAGGCTTAATTGCTGTTGCTGCAATTTTGACACGATCAGTAGCAAGGCTTGATCCTGCTATTTCAAAATCAGCAGGCTCACCTACTAATGAACTTATTCGTCACACTTTATTCGCACTTCTATTAGCCGATTTATTTAGTTTCGATCCTACTTGGATATTAATTATTATATTTCTAACAAACACAATAACTATGTTTGTACCTTACCCTATGCCTTATTTGGTTAGAAGTATGACCAAAAATGCCACAGCAATATCATTAGTTAATGTATCACTTATTTTGGCATGGTTGGTTCCATACACTGCTCCTGTAATTGCAGCTGGATTTATCTTTTCTTATCTATATTCTCTTATTAAAGTAATAATAGACCCCAAAAAGTAATCGCCTATGTCACAAGTCTTTTTTGACTTGTGCTTATAAAAACAGAAAGAAGTGAAACTATATAAGTTTGCCTTTGCGGAGGTAAAAATTAAATGTACAATTTGTACAGTTGACTGTTCTTTTTTAGCGCGATTTTTCTTTTGTAGTTCTTGCAGGTAACGTAAGTATATCAGCCGTTTACTTATTAAATTGATGATATATTCTGTTGAAAGTTAGCCGAAAAAAATGACAATCCCGATAGCTATCGGGACAAATAAAAACAATAAGTAATCTAAAATAATTTTGTTATTTTAAAACAGGATCAAGAACATTTGTAAATGTTCTTAGAAATATTTAAAAAAAATCCATTCCTAATAATAAGCCGTATATTTGCAGTTAATACACAAAATGGTATTATTTAATTTTAGCCATTTATACCAAATAACTATATGTCATTTAATTCTTTGGGCTTATCAAAAGCCTTATTAAAAGCCGTTGATAAACAAGGCTATACTTCACCGTCTCCAATACAACAAAAAGCAATTCCTTTAATTTTAGAACGAAAAGATGTCTTGGCATCTGCTCAAACTGGTACTGGAAAAACAGCAGGTTTTACCTTGCCAATGCTTCAAATATTATCACAGGGACAATCGTTAAGAAAACGCCCAATTCGTGCATTGGTATTGACTCCAACACGAGAATTAGCTGCACAAGTACAGGCTAATGTAAAATCTTATAGTGAGTTTTTAGATATTCGATCTACGGTGATTTTTGGAGGTGTAAATCAGAGACCACAAGTAGCTACGATCCGTAATGGGGTAGATGTTCTTGTTGCAACTCCAGGTCGGTTATTAGATTTACAAAATCAAGGATTACTATCACTTTCAAATATTGAAATTTTAGTATTAGATGAAGCTGACCGTATGCTGGATATGGGTTTTCTTAGGGATATTAAAAAAATCATCGCTTCATYACCTAGAAAAAGACAGACCCTATTATTTTCARCTACTTTTTCTAAAGAAATTAAAWAATTAGCAAACGACTTTTTACATCATCCTGTTTTGGTGGAAGCAACTCCGGAGAATACGACCGTAGATGCCATTGAGCAAAAAGTATATCGGGTTGCAAAAGATAAAAAAACAGGATTGATTATTAAATTAATTTCTGAAGGCGATTGGAAACAAGTGTTGGTATTTGCAAGAACAAAACACGGAGCAAATCGTCTTTGTAAAAAAATGATTGACGCAGGTATTTCTGCTTCTGCGATTCACGGAAATAAATCACAAGGAGCTCGTACCAAAGCATTGGCAGGGTTTAAGAACAATTCTATACGTGTTTTAGTCGCTACCGACATTGCTGCTAGAGGATTGGATATTCCATTATTACCACATGTTATTAATTTTGAACTGCCTAATATTTCTGAAGATTACGTTCATAGAATCGGTAGAACAGGAAGGGCAGGAGCAAGTGGAGAAGCTTTATCTTTAGTAAGTGCTGACGAAACTACTTATTTAAGAGATATTCAGAAATTAGTAGGRATGAAAATTCCTGTTGAAATAGTGGAAGGTTTTGAACCAGATCCCAATGCTTCGACAGAACCTATAAAGCAAGGAAAAGGTGGGGGAAGGAATCAAAATAATAATTCAAGAAGATCCAATTCACCAAGAAATAATTCTGATAAAAGTAATTCTTCTAGACGACCAAAACGTAATAGAAATAGACGTTCGAATTAATTTGCAATTCTAATAACTTCAATAAAAAAGCCAAACGAAAATGTTTGGCTTTTTTGCTAAAAAATAGATAATATATTTATTTATCTACTATTATTTTTCCTCTCATTACCACATGAAGAGAACAATAATATTCTTCAGTTTCTGTAACAACTTTAGACCAAGATTCGTCTTTATCTAGTGGAGAGGAATGCCAGRCATTGTCATCGTATTTTGATACATCGTGTGGATAAAAATCTTTGTTAATCCAAACCACTGTATCTCCTTTTTTAACATTCAGTACTTCAGGAATGAATTTCATTTTCTTTATAAGCACCGTATGTGTTGTTGGAGAATTTTGTGAGAATATAGTAGTGTTGATTCCAAAAACTAAAATGCAAAGGATTACTATACTTTTAATAAAATTCTTCATTATAATTTACTTTGAATCATTTCTGCATGCTTTAAATGTGCTTGTAAAGCTGGTAAAACATCTTCTAATAATCCTTTTAATTCTTTGTTATCAGATTCAGGAATAAGCAATCCTTCAATTGCACCAATTACTGCTTTATGATACACTACTTCGTTATCGATATATAATTTATCGAAATCTTTTGCACTGGCATTAGTAAGCATTTTTTTAGTTTTTTCTGCCCCTTCATTTAAAGATTTACTAACTGCATTATCTTTTGGAGTAACGCTTAATTTTGTTACTAATGCTACAGCTTGTTTTATAACAGCACTGTGGTCTGTTACCATTCGGTTTGCAAAAGCAAGAATCTCTTTGTTCTTAGATTTTTTTAAAGCAATTTCAGCATAACTAATGTCTATCTGGTTAGCAACTACTGCTACAGAGGCAATTTCGGGGTCTGTTAATGTAACTTTATCCTGAGCTATTGCAGAAATGTTTGAGAAAATGGCAATGATTAAAATTGCGAAAATTTGACTGGTAGATTTTTTAATTGTTTTCATTTTTGTTGTTTTATATTGTTTATAGTCTTTAGATATAAAACTTCAAAAAAGGTTACAAAAGTCGTGTTAAAAGAAAAGAGGGGAGAGAAAAGAGATAAGAGAAGAGAGAAAACAGAGAGAGGAGAGACTATAGAAAAATGAAAGAYTAGAAAGTTTTATTTCTTATAAAATCACAGCCATTACCTGTTCTGTAATACGATCACATCGGCTATTACCAAATTCGAAGATTTCTTTTTGTGATGCAGACTCATTAAATTTTTCTTTCAACATATTTTTAGCTCTATGAAGACGAACTTTTACATTTGAAATGGATAAATTTAAACAGTCTGAAATATCTTTGATTTTCATTCCTTCTACCTCTTTCATTATATAAACTACTTTATATTTTGACTCTAACGAATCAATAAGATATTCCAATAATTGTTTGGCTTCGTGAGCAATGATTTTGTTTTCTGCGTTTAATTGAGTCATATCTGGAATTTCTAAAATGCGATTATTATCAAAATTGGAAGTCTGATTATTTATGGAGTATATTTTYGACTTCTCCTTTAATCTAAAYAAMGCTTCATTAATGCCAATTCTAATRAGCCAWGTTGAAAATTCRGATTTATGTTTAAATTGATAAAGTTTTTCAAAAGCTTTGATATAAGTATTTTGCATAATATCTTCAATTTCTTGGGTATCATTTATATACCCTCTAATAACTCGATATAGTTTTTGATTGTTTCTTCTTAAAAGAATTTCAAAAAGCTCCTTTTCTCCTGAAATAATCCGATTGATAATTTCAGATTCAGTTATTTTATAATTATTGAAATCATTAATATTTATAGCTTCCATATAATACGGTTTTAACCTTAGATGAAGATACATTAAAATAGTTACAAATTTTTGTAACCT
>NVUT01000005.1 GCA_002733185.1 Flavobacterium sp.
AAATTACATTCAAATAATAGTGATTATTCTATTAACTTTTTTTTAAAACTTGAATCTAGCAAAGTTTAAATAAGTATTAAAAAAACCAAAAGCAATTCTATTTCGTAAGTATAGCATTAAAACAAATTTTTAATTAACAAAAACAATCATTTATGAAAAAAATTAAATTATTAGTAGGWATCTCATTAATCACAGTATTAGTGTTTTCCTTAATCTCAGCCGATCATATCGAAGCTCCAGATGTTCAAGGAAGCTCAGCCGATATTACAGATTTTYATGCTTTYCAAGCAGAAGACACAAATAAATTGGTATTTGTTGCAAATCTACAGGGCTTACTTAGTCCATCATCTACATCTGAAGCAATTTTTGACGAAAATGTATTAACAGAGTTTAATATTGACACTGATAATGATCAAGTTGAAGATTTAGTAATCCAAGCTATACCAAGAGAGGGTAAGATGTATTTTTTTGGACCTTATGAGCCATCAACTACAGGGTTAAGTAGTGTAATTTTAGACGATGATTTAGGTAATGTAGTTGAAATAACAAACTATGGATCTAATGCAATTATTGCAAATAAGGATGGCATGAAATTTTTYGCAGGACCAAGGGACGATCCTTTTTTTATGGATTTTTCACAATATGGAGAAATTATTAGCGGTAATGCAACATCATTCAATGACCCTGGAACTGATACTTTTGCAGGCACTAATGTATTATCTATTGTTGTTGAAGTCCCAAAATCTTTAGTTGGGGGCTCAGGAACCATAAATGTTTGGTTAGAAACAAAAAGAAAACAATAAAATTCAATAATTTCTGAAAACTCAGAATTAATTTATAAACAATATGAAAAAATTTAATTTATTATTTACGATTTTAATAACTTCCATCTTTATGGTAAGTTGTTCAGATGATGACGATGCCGTAATTGTTATCCAATCAGCACCTGATTTTTCAGGAACCTATTTACAAAAAGATCAACTTGGAAGACCCGCAATTAATACAGTTTTTGTTTCTTCAGGGAGCAAGGATGATTTTAATGTTACAACGCCTTCTCAACAAAACAGTGCTTTTCAAAGTATGTTTCAAGATAATTTAATGGCACTTAGTCCAGCTTATACAAATCCTGAGGATACAAATGGCTTAGGGTTAAATGCTGAAGAATTTTCAGGATTGTTAGCAACAGATGTTCTTAATGTATCATTAGATGGGACCACTACTTTTTTTGATGGTACAAATGTTTTGACAGGTAGAAACTTAACTGATGATGTTATAACGGTAGAATTATTATTGATTTTTGGAGGAGAAGATTTTACTGAAAATCCAAACTTATCAGACGACCATGTTGACGCTAACGATAAAGAGTTTTCAAACTCCTTTCCTTATCTAGCATCTCCTTGGTAATTAAATTTTAATAAGCTATTAATAAAATATTAGTAGCTTATTTTATGTTAAACTAACTTAAAATGATTAATGTTATGAATTTTAAATATTTGCTTTTACTTATCGCTGTTTGTTTTTTATTTACAAACTGTAAAGAAGAAAACAAATTTTCATCTAATGTTGATGATTATAATCAATTTATTAAAGCAACTGAAAATGAGGATTTATTAAATGCAAAAAAGGAGTTGTTTTTTTGGACTGAAAAAATTAAAAACCATCCAGAGCAATATGTGTATCTATCTCAAATTGCAAGATACGAGGGCGTTCTTTTTGAAATTACAGGAGACATAATTTATTTAAAAAATCAAGAAGAGAGGTTATTAAAATTAAACAATATTTCAAATAATAATAATGCAGGTTATTTAAGAGCGCTTTCAAAAAATTACATTACTCAACATCGCTTTAAAGAAGCACTTAATTTATTGAAAATAGCAAAGATAAATGGTGAGTCGTTAGTTAATACGCAAAAAATGTTATTTGATGTTTATTTAGAATTAGGAGATATTAAAAATGCAGAAGAGTATCTGAATAAAATTAAAAACTTTAAAGATTTTGACTATTTAATTAGATTATCTAAATGGAATGATTTTAACGGAGACTTAAGTAATGCAATTTTCTATATGGAAAAAGCGAAAGAGATCGCCGAGGAATTTAACAATACAAAATTAAAACAATGGGTTTATACTAATATTGCAGATTATTATGGACACGCAGGTAGAATAAATGATTCCTACGATCATTATTTAAGAGCCCTTCATATTAATCCAGGCGACACTTATTCTAAAAAAGGAATAGCTTGGATACTCTTTTCTTACGAACACAACACAAAAGAGGCTTTACGAATAATCAATTCTATTAATTATCAAACCCCAGATTATTTATTGTTTAAAGCAGAAATTGCAGCCTACAATAATAATGTAAAACTATCAGAGGAGAATAAACTTAAATTCATAGAATTGACAAATAGCCCTAAATATGGAGTAATGTATGATAAATATAAAATTTTATTGTTCGCAGAAGATTTAAATGAAGTTCATAAAGCATTAGAAATTGCTAAAACTGAAGTTAAAAATAGGCCTACAACACAATCTTATGATTTATTAGCTTGGAGTTATTATTTAAATGGAAATCACGATAAAGCTATAGAAATAATAAATAAGGAAGTTTTAAGTAAAACCAAAGAGCCTGAAGCATTATTCCACATAGCAAGTGTTTTTTCAGCAAATGACTTATTAATAAGTGAGGAGCTCATACAAAACTTACAAGAAAGTGTTTTTGAATTAGGGCCATTAATGGCTCAAAATATAGAAAAGCTATGAGAATATTTTAATGTAGATTGTATAACTGGCATTAAAATAAATGCAACCTACTTAACAATAGCGTAGAAACAAAGTTGATATGAGATTAGTTATGTCATATCAACTTTGTTTTTTTGTGTCTTTTAAAGAGTCATTAAAAAACAAATAACTCAAAAAAGGAAAATATAAACCATTATTGTCTTAATAATAAGATATCTATTTAGGGCTTTAAGCCATCTCTAAATCATTATTTTATATTAAGGGTTGATGGTTACTCCTAAAGCATAAAGTAATTCCATGGTAGGGGTTTCACTTCCTCCTAATGGCTCTAAGGTAATTCCAAAAGCCTCAGAATCTAAAGAATTGTTAAGTGCAAAAACTTTATTTTCATCATTTTCAAAATCACTTAGCAACCCAATACTTGTGGGAGTTAATGGATTTAATTTTAATGACCACACTTGATAGGTTTTCCCTTTAGGAGGTTCAGGTAACCCCAATGCATCAATATAGACAAGATCTTTTTCTTTATCCCAATAAACTTTCGCATAAAAATCAGAGAAGGATTGTTGCCCATTAAGGTGTATGGTTGTAATATTTTTATCTCTTAATATTTGATTTAACTCATTAACTTCTGCTAATGATTTATTTGCTGTAAAAATTTGATCTTCTAAAAGTTCTTGTTTTGTTAAAAGCTCTTTATTATTGTTTGTAAGGAGGTTGTTTTGTTTATTAAAATAATACAATCCTATTACCAACACAAAAGATGCAGCCCAACCTGAATAAACTCCCCAAGAAGTATATTTGATAGGTAGCTCTTTACTGTTTTTTTCAGGAATTAGATGTAATTTTTCTTTAATTTGACTCAAAGAATATTCAAAATTGTTAGGAGAAACAGCTGCTGTTAATTTTATTATAGTTGTTTCTATTTTTATTACTTCCTCTAATAACTCTGGAGAATTTAATATTGCAACATAAATTTCTTTATTTTCTGATTCAGAAAGCACACCAGCAACGTAAAGTTCAATTATTCCAGACGATATATATTGTTCTGTATTCAAGATTATTTTGTTCCAATTAGTACTCTTAATTCATTAATACAAGTTCTGTTTCTAGTTTTCACGGTTCCTAAAGGAATATTTAACGCTTCAGCAGTTTCTTTTTGAGTAAATCCTTTGAAAAATAAAAGGTCTATCACGTTTTTACATTTTTCAGTAAGTTTTGAAATAAATGCTTTAATGCCAATAAAATTAGAATTAGTATTAAAGTCTTCATTAGACTCAATAATATCTACGAAATTATTAACGTCATAGTTTTTATTAGATTGTTTATAATTTTTAGATCGAACTTTATCTATTGCAGAATTTCTTGCGATATTAATAATCCAAGTAAAAAAACGCCCTTTTTCTGGAGAATAAGATTCTGCGTTTTTCCATATTTTAACAAATACATCTTGCAAGACGTCCTTTGCAATTTCTTTGTCTTTAACAATATTATAGATAACCCCTAACAAGCTTGCTTTATAATTTTCGTATAAAACATCAAATGCTTTTGCGTTTTTATTTTTAAACTGAATTATAAATTCTTCGGTCATTTTATGAAAATAATTAGAGCTATTATTTAATCTAAGTCGAATTGTGTTAAGCTTTTAAACTGAAGGATTCGCTGAAACAATTCCTCTTTGCCTAAATTGACCATCCGTTCGGTTCCAAATTTCTCCACACAAAAGGAAGCCAATGCAGAACCGTAAATAATTGCTTTTTTAAGGTTTTCAAAACTATAGTCTCCTGTTTTTGAAAGATAGCCTGCAAAGCCACCTGCAAATGTATCTCCTGCTCCTGTGGGATCAAACACTTCTTTTAAAGGTAATGCTGGCGCATAAAATATTTCATCTTGATGAAACAATAATGCTCCGTGTTCTCCTTTTTTAATTACCACATATTTAGGTCCCATCGTCATAATTTTATTAGCAGCTACAACTAGAGAATATTCTCCAGTTAATTGTCTTGCTTCTTCGTCATTAATAGTAATCACATCTACTTTGGCAATTACTTTCATTAAATCATCTAAGGCACTGTCCATCCAAAAATTCATGGTATCCAAAATAACCATTGCTGGTTTTTTAGTCATTTGCTCGATAACACCTAATTGAACCATTGGGTGAAGATTACCTAACATTACTACTTTGGCATCTTTATAATTTTCTGGTACCACTGGGTTAAAATCGGCAAGAACATTAAGTTCGGTAGCCAGAGTATCTCGAGTATTCATATCATTATGATATTTCCCGCTCCAGAAAAATGTTTTTCCATCTTCCACCACTTCAAGACTAGAAACATCTAGACCTCTATAAGCTAACATGTCAATATATTCTTTTGGAAAATCTCCACCAACTATTGAAACAATTGCACCATCAACTTCAAATTGTGAAGCAGCTAAACCAATATAGGTTGCAGCACCACCAAGGATTTTATCTGTTTTCCCGAAAGGGGTTTCTATAGCGTCGAAAGCAACAGTTCCAACAATAACAAGCTTACTCATAAATGGGTTTTTAATGATTGGCAAAGATAAGGTTTTGTACTGTGATTAAACAAAAATATATTCGTAGAACTTAGTTACAATTTTCGTTGTAATAGTTAACAATATCTTCCAAATGTTTTCGCTTATATTTTTTGTTTTTAATTTTTTTAACTAATGATTCGCAATCACTAAAAAACTTTATAGCATTTGTTTTAAATCTTCCATAATCTATATTATTACCTTTTAGGTATTTTGCTATATTTTGCCCTTCTTTAATAACATAATAACTTAAACTTGTTGAATTTGAAGACATTCCCATTCCTGTTGGGGCATTAAAATTAGTTTGAGATCTCTGGTATAAAGAAACTTTTCCGCTAATAACTTCGGTCATTAAATCGCTTTTGCTTTTAGAGTATTTAATATATTTTTCGGTAAAATTATGTCGGTCTTTTTTTCCTTTGGAAACTATTTTATCTAATTGTGAAAGTGCTAAAGTCTTTTTATCACCTTCAATAGTTTCAAACTTAATTTCTTTAATTTTTAGAGCAGTTTTTATACCGTACTTTTTTGTTTTATATGTCTTTCCGTTTTTAGTAGTAATGGTATAAACTTGACTTTTGTTGTTACTTAACTCAACCCCAGCAATTCCAAATTGAGCGTTAGATTGTATTGAAATAAGAATAAATAAAGCAAATAGTAAGTTTTTCATAGTTAATCTGTTTTGTTGTAATAATTAATGTTGTTTATTTTCTTCCAAAATCGGCAGGAATTTCTCCCCAAGCTTTGGTTTCCCATTTTATAATAATGGTTTTATAGGTGTTGTTTTTAAGCCAATATTCAGCACGAGCTACTAATTCAAAAACGTTTTTGTTTTTTGCAGATTGTTTTAATTTGGTATTACATTTTTTTCGTTTTACCCATCCCATTGCAATCCTAGAATCACTGTAAATCGCTCTATCAGAATTAATTTTCTTTAAATAAGCCAATCCATGAACYAAKGCTAAAAACTCWCCWATATTATTRGTKCCTTSTWMAAAAGGSCCTTGMTKAAATAATTGYTTTTTSGTTTKTGTATCAACRCCACGATATTCCATTTTTCCTGGATTCCCACTAGAAGCGGCATCTACAGAAATGGTATAAAGATTAGGCTCTCCAATTTTTTGTAGTTGTTCTTTACTAAGCGTTTTTTTCTTGGTATTGGTACCTTTATAATCGGCATATTCTCTTTGGAATGCTTTTTTGGCTTCGGCAAGAGTTAAGAACGATTTATATTGAGCACCCGAAACTCCTTTGATAGAACGTTGACATTCTTTCCAGCTATCAAAAATCCCAGCAGGATCTCCAAACCAAACCACATAATATTTCTTTTTTTTTGCCATAATCATTTCCCCCTTTGAAAGGGGATTAAGGGAGGTGTTTTTTAGTTTAGTTTATTTTTCCAACAACTCTTCAATTACCTTCGGAAAAAACTCATATTCCAATTCGTGTATTTTACTCGCTACGGTTTCTGCTGTTTCATTTTCTAAAAGTTGAAAGCTTTTCTGAAAGATAATCGCTCCCTCATCGTAATTCTCATTTACATAATGAATGGTAATTCCTGTTTCCGGTTCCTTATTTTTAACAACAGCTTCGTGAACTTTCATCCCAAACATTCCTTTTCCGCCGTATTTTGGTAATAATGCCGGATGAATGTTAATGACTTTATTTGGAAAATGTTTCAGGATAAATTCAGGAAATTTCAATAGAAACCCTGCGAGTACAATCAAATCGAGGTCTTGCTGCTTCAATATAGTTAAAATTCCTTCCGAAGAAATTAATTCTTTTTTTGTAAAACTTTTAGAGGAAACATTCAAATTTTTAGCTTTTTCTAAAACTTTAGCATCGCTTTTATTGGAAAGTACTAAGGTCACTTCCGCTAAATTAGTTCTTAGAAAATATTGAATGATATTTTGAGCATTCGTACCGCTTCCCGATGCAAATATTACAATTCGTTTCATTTATTACAGTTCATTTTAAAGAGGTTTTAGTCAAAATTATTTCACAAAAGTAAACTAAATGAAGAATTGTTTATCTAAAATGTTTATTTTTAGAATCACATTTTAACTTTAAAGTGTTGTTTTAAGCTAAAATATTTTATTTTTGCCAATTATAATTAAAATTTAAAAAACAAGAATTATGTCAGACATTGCATCAAGAGTAAAAGCTATTATCGTAGACAAATTAGGTGTWGACGARAAYGAAGTTGTAACWGAAGCWAGCTTYACAAACGAYTTAGGAGCAGACTCATTAGATACTGTAGAACTTATTATGGAATTTGAAAAAGAATTTGATATTCAAATACCAGACGACCAGGCAGAAAATATTGCTACGGTTGGTCAAGCAATCACATATATAGAAGGAGCTAAATAAAAACACTTCTTTTATGGAATTAAAGCGAGTTGTAGTTACAGGATTAGGCGCACTAACTCCTATTGGTAATAATGTTTCCGATTATTGGGAAGCATTGATTGCGGGTAAAAGTGGTTGTGCAAATATTACCTATTTTGATACTGAAAAGTTCAAAACTAAATTTGCTTGCGAACTTAAAAACTTCGATCCATTAACACATTTTAACCGAAAAGAAGCTAGAAAACTAGATCGTTTCGCACAATATGCCCTTGTTTCTGCAGACGAAGCAATCGAAGATGCTAATTTCAACCTTGATGAGGTAGATAAATTTAGAGTCGGTGTAATTTGGGGAGCTGGTATTGGTGGACTAGAAACTTTTCAGAACGAAATGACAAATTATTCTGAAGGGGATGGAACACCACGTTTCAACCCCTTCTTTATTCCYAAAATGATCGCCGATATTGCCCCAGCTAATATTTCTATAAAATATGGATTTATGGGTGCCAATTATACAACGGTTTCTGCTTGTGCTTCTTCTGCAAACGCAATGATTGATGCACTTAACTATATACGGTTAGGGCATTGTGATATTATTGTTACAGGAGGTTCTGAAGCTGCGGTTACTATTGCAGGAATGGGTGGATTTAATGCAATGCACGCATTATCTACTCGAAATGAAAACCCGCAAACGGCATCAAGACCTTTTGACGCTACACGCGATGGTTTTGTGCTTGGAGAAGGAGCGGGAGCTTTAATCTTAGAAGAGTACGAACACGCTAAAGCAAGAGGCGCAAAAATTTATGCCGAAATTATTGGAGGCGGAATGTCTAGTGATGCGTATCACATGACAGCTCCACATCCTGAAGGAATTGGTGTAGAACGAGTGATGATAAATACTTTACGTGATGCTGGCTTAAAACCAGAAGATATAGATGCTATTAATACCCACGGAACTTCAACACCTCTTGGAGATGTTGCCGAATTAAAAGCAATCACGAAAGTTTTTGGCAAACATGCAAAAAACATAAATATCAATTCTACCAAGTCTATGACAGGTCATTTATTAGGAGCAGCAGGAGCGATTGAAGCTATTTCATCGATTCTTTCTATTAATAACGGAATTGTTCCTCCTACGATCAATCATACAACAGCAGATGAAAATATAGATCCATCATTAAATCTTACATTAAACAAAGCACAAAAGCGAGAAATTAATATCGCCATGAGCAATACCTTTGGTTTTGGCGGGCATAATGCTTGTGTAGTTTTTAGAAAAATGTGAGTTTAAAATATAAGAATGGCTTCTATTAAAAATTTATTTACACCCCGTACCGAAGAGGACGGGGCTTTTTTTTACGCCATAAAAAAAATTATTCTTTATCGTCCAAAAAACATTCAACTTTTTGAGGAGGCATTTACGCATCGTTCTAAAAATGAAAAATATAGCGACGGAACCCAAAAGAATTACGAACGAATGGAATTTTTGGGAGACGCTATAATAAGTTCAATTATTGCAGCGCATTTGTATAAAAAAGTACCCGGAGGAAACGAAGGTTATCTTACCAAGATGAGATCTAAAGTAGTTAGTCGTGAGCATTTAAATGAACTGGGAAGAGATTTGAATTTAATCAGTTTTGTTAAATCTTCCATACCAACAACTCAGTTTGGAGGTAATATTCATGGAAATTTATTTGAATCTTTAGTCGGTGCTGTTTTTTTAGACAAAGGATATAAATTTGCTGAAAAGTTTATCAATAAAAGAGTCATTAAACCTTATGTTGATATTCAAAAATTGGAAGGAAAAATAATCAGCTATAAAAGTCTTTTTATTGAATGGTGTCAGAAAAACAAGAAACAATTTAAGTTTAATGTTTATGAGGATACTGGAAATGATGCATTAAAACATTTTGCAGTAAAATTGAAATTGGAAGATGAAACAGTTTCAAAAGCGAGAGCAACTTCCAAGAAAAAAGCAGAAGAAATTGCTGCAAAAAGAGCCTATTACAAGCTAAAAAGTAAAATTGATAGCGAAATGTTATAAGCTCCACTTTACTTTTTACTTCTTTTTTACTATTATCTTTTCCGAAGAGTATTGAATTTTCAACATTTTTCTCTTACTTTGAAAAACCTTTAAACAAGGCAAAAATAAATTAATTTAATACCAAATGGTAACTCATAAACTAATTTTGGATGATGATTTTCAGGACGATTTTTCATTGATAGCAATACATTGCAGTAATGAACCCTATAAAATGGCTTATATATTGAACAAGAAAATTCCATTGCGTTTAGTGAGAAAAAAAAAAGATATCGATTTTTCAAATCAAGGTTTGGAAGTCTCGTTTCCAATTTTTGAATTTGAAGATGAGTATAATTATTTTCTATATAATTTAGTTGCCAATAAAAACAAATCATTATCCGCAAAAATTTACAGTTCTGGAGGTTTATTTGACGAGCTTTCTTCAGAAAAAACAATTAGTACCTTTTTGATTAACGAATTTAAAACAGTAGATTTTTTTCTTAAAATACAATCGGATTATGAAAAAGTATCTACCCGAAATATCATTTCTGCAATCAACGAAATTGAACAAGTAATATCAGCTTACGATGTTGATATTGATAAAATTAAAACTAAAAACAACTTAATATTTAACTAATGCCAAATCAGAAAAGAACAAAAATAGTTGCAACACTTGGTCCCGCAATTAGTAGTAGAGAGATTATGAAAAATATGATTTTAGAAGGCGTAAATGTTTTTAGAATCAATTTTTCTCATGCAAATTATGATATTGTAAAAGAGAACGTTATCGCTATTCGTGAATTAAGTGACGAACTAGGAATACATACAGCGATTTTAGCCGATTTACAAGGACCGAAATTACGAGTAGGCATTATGAAAAAAGATGTTGAAGTACATACTGGGGACGAATTGGATTTTTGTACTGGAGATGAATTTGAAGGAACTCAAGAACGAGTTTATATGAATTATAATGATTTCCCAGAAGATGTAAATGTTGGAGAACGGATATTGGTAGATGACGGAAAACTTATTTTTGAGGTGATAGAAACTAATGGTATTGATGTTGTTAAAACTAGAGTGATTCAAGGTGGGAAGTTGGATTCAAGAAAAGGAGTAAATCTTCCAAATACTAAACTGTCATTACCTGCATTAACAAAAAAAGATAAACAAGATGCTATTTTTGCAATTTCTTTAGAGGTAGATTGGATAGCACTCTCGTTTGTTAGATATGCAAAAGACTTAAAGAAATTACAGAAAATAATTACAAAACACAGTGATTATAAAATCCCAATAATCGCCAAAATTGAAAAACCAGAAGGTGTCGCAAATATCAAAAAAATTATAGCCTATTGTGATGGTATTATGGTAGCTCGTGGCGATTTAGGAGTTGAAGTCCCCGCTGAAGAAGTTCCATTAATTCAAAAACAACTCGTGTTAATTGCAAAAAAAGCAAGAATCCCTGTGATTATTGCTACACAGATGATGGAAACCATGATAGATTCATTAACGCCAACACGAGCTGAGGTAAACGATGTCGCTAATTCGGTAATGGACGGAGCCGATGCGGTGATGCTTTCTGGTGAAACCTCAGTGGGAAAATATCCTGTAGAAGTAATTCGGAAAATGGCAGGTATTTTAAGCAAAGTAGAAAATTCATCTTTAATAAGAGTACCCCAAAATCCTCCTTCCATTAAAACCGAAAGATATATCACTAAATCTATTTGTTATCATGCGGCGCATATGGCAAACGAAATAAAAGCCAAAGCTATTTGCACATTGACCAATAGTGGATATACGGCATTTCAGATTTCTGCCTGGCGACCAGCTGCACATATATTAGTTTTTACTTCCAATAAAAGAATACTCTCAAGGTTAAGTTTACTTTGGGGTGTAAAATCGTTTTATTACGATCGTTATGTAAGTACCGATGAAACTGTAAAAGACGTAAACGAAATTGCTTTTAAAAAAGGGTTTGTGAAAAAGAACGATTATTTAATTAACCTAGCTGCAATGCCTGTTAAAGAAAAAGGGATGGTAAATACTTTACGGGTATCGCAGATTAATTAGATTGTTTATCCAACCACTCTTCACGTAAATCTTCAGATAGTTTTCCAGTGCCATCGTGTGTCCAACCTGGAGGTTTGTAAAGATATTTTATGCGATTTGAAAGTAATTTTTTTCCAGTAAAAACATCTTTAAATAAAGCAGCCCATTCTTTAAATGCAATGATAATTGGATTGTAGGTATTGATGTTACTAACCAATCCGTAGGTGACTTTTTCTTCCTCTAATTCGGGTTGAAAGGTTCCAAACATTTTATCCCAAATAATTAATATTCCTGCATGGTTTCGGTCTAAATAAATTGGGTTGCTTCCGTGATGAACCCGATGATGCGAAGGTGTGTTGAAAAAAGCTTCAAACCAATTGGGCATTTTGTTGATGACTTCCGTATGAATCCAGAATTGATATAACAAGCTTATTCCCATTTGAAATAGTATCATTCCAGGATGAAATCCTAGTAATGGCAACCACAACCAAAACAAAAAAGAATAAAATCCTCCCGTCCAAGTTTGTCGTAAAGCCGTACTTAAATTATAATGTTTTGAAGAATGATGAATTACATGCGAAGCCCAAAAAAGTCTGTTTTCGTGGGATATTCTATGGTACCAATAGTAAGATAAATCATCTGCNAAAAAGAGTAAAATAAAACTCCACCAAACAATAGGAATCGTAAACAATCTAAAATGTTCATATACAAAAGTTAATGCACCAAGGACAATTAACTTGCTTAAAAATCCAATAGCAACATTACCCAAACCCATTGCTATTGATGAAAAAGCATCTTTTACCGTATAGGTCTTTATGTTTTTTTTAAGGGTAACATACAATTCCAATAACATAGAAATTACAAAAAACGGAATTGCATAAAGTATAATGGGAGGAAAATTTGGCATTATTTTTATTTGTAGCCAAAATACAAATTAATATGGTACTTTAAAAGTGATAGGATGMCCCAAAGTCATCCTATCACAATACATTATTCTACAATTTCTWTACTCGAAATATTTATAGAATTTCCTTCTTTTGAGATGCTTACAGTTTTTGAAAACCCTTTGTTTTTATAAATATATTCAATTTTTTTAATTACATCCTCTTTTCGAAATATCTGTAATTCGCTTATCCAAGAATTYGTGCTGGTCTTAGTTGAAGTATCTTTCTCTTTTATAATTTGAAATTCTTTTCCTTTTGAAGAAGGAAAAACAAACTCTTTCGGTAATTTATAAAGTTGTTGAGCGATATTAAACGCTTCGTTCCACGCTGCTTCTGGAAGGATTAATGTTTCCGTATTTGTTGGTTTACTTGCCGTACCACCAACAGTTTCTGAGTATGTTACCCCAGAGAAGTTTTCTTTTAATTCCTCCGCATACCCTTTAGTAGAAATTCCTTTTTCTGGTGGGAAGTATTTGGAAAGAAAACCATTAAAAGCAAATCCTTTTTTCTGATTGTATTCAATTTCATTCATTCCTCCTTTAATTTCACCCACTTTCATGGTGTTATTTTTTTCTGAAGTAATCACTTTTACACGAGTTCCATAAGGCATTACTGCTAGTTTTTCACTTTGCAAATTGGCATATTCACGTAGGCTTAATCCTGTGGAAGCCGTGACGTATAAATAGGTTTCTGTGGGTTTTTTAGTTAAAGAAGCGACAGCCATTGCTAATTCTTTTTCTGAGGTAACAGTTGTTTCTGTCAACTCTGTTTCTGATTCTTTACAAGAAAATAAAACGATGGAGCTAATTAAAACTAGGCTTAAAAATTTTACAGTGTTCATAATGTGTTTGTTAATAAAAAGATTAAGTAGTTTTCTCACATATATAATTGCTGTTTTTTTCTTTGCGGTCTTTGCGAGACCAAATTAAAAATCAAATTGTAATTGAACCGAAACAGATTTCTTTTTAGGAGTTTTCCCTTTTTCATTATTAAGGTTCGATAAGGAAATACCCAACAACCGTACCGAGTTTTTCATAGATTCTTGAAATAACAATTCTTTAACATTTTCAAGAATTAATTCTTTACTAGAAATGTACAAAGGCAAGGTTTTACTTCGGGTTTGAAGTGTAAAATCGCTATACTTTATTTTTAAAGTAATGGTTTTTGCGGCGACTTTACTTTTTTTAAGGCGGCGTTCTACTTCTTCAGCGATGTTTTCTAAACGTTCCAACATAAATATTTCTGAAGTGATGTTCTCGCTAAATGTCCGTTCTGCAGCGAGTGATTTTCGAGTTCTGGAAGGTTTTACTTCACTGCGATGTTCCCCACGAACTACGTGATAATAATAGTGCCCACTTTTACTAAAATGTTCTTCTAAAAACTCCTTTGATTTCTGTTTTAAATCCTTTCCTGTGAAAATTCCTAAGCGATACATTTTCTTAACCGTCACTTTTCCAACACCATAGAATTTTTTAATTTCTAAATTTTCTAAAAAATCCAAAACCTCATCTGGAGTAACGGTTTTTTGACCATTAGGTTTGTTAATGTCACTGGCAATTTTAGCTATAAATTTGTTGATGGAAATTCCTGCAGAAGCATTCAATCCTGTTTTTTCTTTGATTTTCTTTCGGATTTCTTCGGCGATTAATGTTGCACTCGGATTCCCTTTTTTGTTTTCGGTTACATCTAAATAGGCTTCATCTAAAGAAAGCGGTTCTACCAAATCGGTATATTCATGAAAGATTTTTCGAATCTGATCTGAAACTTCGTGATACCTTTTAAAATTAGATTTCACAAAAATTAATTCAGGGCAATTCTGAAGTGCAATAACACTACTCATTGCACTTCTAATCCCAAATTTCCTAGCTTCATAACTAGCAGCACTCACCACCCCTCGTTTTGAACTTCCTCCAACAGCAACAGGTTTTCCTCGCAATTCAGGGTTATCCAATTGCTCTACGGAAGCATAAAATGCGTCCATATCTACGTGAATTATTTTTCTGTTTGAAAGGAAGTCTGTCAACTTTTTAAAGTTTTATCTTTGTCAAAGATAATTAATAAGACTCCGTTTTTACGAGAAATAAATATGTTGGAAATAGAACGAAAATTTTTAATCCTTTCAGATAAATACAAATCGGAAGCTTTCAAAAAAACAAGGATAGTTCAAGGGTTTTTAAACACTCATAAAGAACGTACGGTTCGTATTCGCATTAAAGGCGAACAAGCTTTTATCACCGTAAAAGGAATTTCTAATAAAAAAGGGACTACACGATTGGAATGGGAAAAAGAAATACCTGTTTCTGAAGCTGAAATGCTTTTAAATTTATGCGAACCAAATCTTATTGAAAAAACTCGCTTCGAAATAAAAGTAGATAACCATATTTTTGAAGTAGATGAGTTTTATGGTGAAAACGAAGGTTTGATTATTGCTGAAATAGAACTTTCTTCAGAAAATGAAGCCTTTAAAAAACCTTCTTGGTTAGGAAGGGAAGTTACTGGTGATGTTCGTTATTATAATTCGCAATTAAGTAAGAGACCTTATCGTAATTGGGGGATTTGATTATAAATTCTAGCTTTGCCAAAGTTCCAAACTTTGGAAAAGATCAACAATCTACTTTATAACCACTTTTTGCCTCAATTCATTACCTTCTTGATCCATTACAGACAACATATATTCTCCCGGTTTTGGTGCAATAGATAGTTCATGAAAGGTTTGTGTAGTTCCAATAAATTCTGAATCTAAATACCAATAAACAATAGTTTCGGGTGAACGATGGGCTAGTTTAAAAACAACTTCGTTAATGGTTTCATCAAAGTCTTTTGAGAGTAATATTTCTTCATTTTTCTTAGGATAAATAAATGATATCAGTGTTTCATTTTCTTGCAAACAATTATTTTAAATGGAGGTAAGGGTTGGTATTGTGGATGAAAAGGTGCGTAATAATATTCTAAAATTGGAGGTAATGAAAACCAATTTTTTTGTTTCATTTCAGCTAAAGGATAACAAGAAGAATTAACTCTATTGCTTTCTGTTTTATCTAAAAACACTTTTTGATGAAAGGTATAAGAGCTGGTTCTAATCCAACTACATTTCCGCCAAAATGAGCGTAAGAAACATAAAGATTAAGAATTTATTTTTTTGAATAACGCGTTTCTAGTCGAGTAGCTTGAAATATTTTAACTAATTTTTCAGCATAGTTTCTGCTTTTGTTTTTTCTTGAAAGTCGAATGACTTGTTGGGTAAGGGTGCTTCCTCCACGGCGCTTATCAGTGGTGATATTTAGCCAAAGGGCTTTGCTAATAGTAACAGGATTAAAACCAGGATGCGAAAAAATAATTTCATAAATGATGGTTTTAAAAGAGGTTTAAAGGTATTAAAAAAGCTACTATGGAATGTGAAAAATGTTTGATATTATTTAAAAACTACATTTCATTTTTCAATAGGTTTTGGCAATAATTAAGCCAAAAAAGATAGTTTTAGTGCTTTTTTAGAAATAAATTGACAAAAAACGACAATTTTAACAATATTTGGAAGGGAGGTTTTAAGGGTTAACGACCTAAAACTTTCTTTTGGTATTGGTAATTTGTTATTTATGAATTGTTTAACAGATAATTTAATCTTTAAATAGTTTTTTATAAGCTATATAGTCTGCTAAGTTCCATTCTAAAATATTTTTATTTTCCCAATTTGCTTTAAATTTTTCTTTACGTTTATTAATTCTTCTATAATATTCAGACGAAGTCATTCTAAGTTCTGATTTAGGAAAAAGTTGCTTTTGATTTTCTTCAATTAAAGATAATTCAGAAAGAGATTTATCAAGATAAGGTAATGATTTGTCAGAGAGCTTTACTAAATACTCAAGATGTAAATACGATTTATCTGAATGATTAAAATTATATTTTGCAATAACCGTGTCCCAATTTATTAAAGAACAAACTATCAAAACCAAAAAAATTGCTGTTGAATTTGTAGTTAATAAGTAAAATGAGGATTTTCTATTTCTAACTTTTACTAAAACAGTATACAAACCATAAAGGGTCAATAAGAGAAAAATAATTACTCCAATTCGTTTATACGCCAATGAATAATAATTGATGTACCAAAAATTTCGAATACCCACAGAAATTACAAGTAATGCATTTTGAGCTATCCAAATATAGCTAAGCCTTTTTAGCCATTTATTATTTTTATAAAAATTTAAATTATTTCTAAAAAAATAAAGTACTAGTATAATAGAAATGATGATTGACAGTATTAACAAGAAAGTACCTTCGTGAACAAATTGTTTTAAAAACTGACCAGTCCATTCAAAATTAAACCAAACCCAATAAACATCGATACAATTAAGAATTAATAAAATTATATTTAAAGTACAGAATAGAAATATTGCAGCTTTGTATTCATTTTTTAAAGCCATTATTCCGCTATTATTATATCCTATCTTTTGTCTTACCAACTCATCTGAAGAAAGTAGGTCTTTATCTGCTAAAGCCTTATTTCTAGTTCTAATAATAAGATAATTACTAATAATTACTCCTGTTAAAATTGTAGTGAACATCAAGATTTCTAAATCTTTAAAAATAAAACTGAAAGTATTAAAAACAACATCAAACACTTCTGATATTAAGTTATTGAATATTGGATTTGAAACAGCGTAAATAATAATAAATAAAGCTATAATAACAATTGGAATTAAAAATATTCTAGATTTCCAGAGAATGGATCCAATGTTTTTTCCTTTAAAATTAGATTTAAAAACAATATCTAAAAACTTTCCCTGAGAAACAAAAAAAGAAACAAATGAAATTTTTAAAGCATTAACTAACGATTTAACACTTGGGTAGTTGAGTACACCAATAAATATAATTAACGCAACAAAATGTATAAAATAAGAAAAAGTAGAATGTGTAATTATTGTAAAAAGAGAAGTAAGTAAAAACCCTACAAAGCTTATTTTCTGATTTTTAGACTTTATAATTAACTGTTTAATAATTACTAAAAAACCGATAAAAACCATTTCAAAAAGAAATAGGTTTAAGCCCAAAGATTTTTTATAAAATAAAAATGTAATTAATAATGTACTRACGATAATAGTTAATAACTCTTTTCTGCCTTTCATATAATTTCAATAAAATTTGGTTAAAAAGTAATTATATCGTCATAAGCTYATAAATTGAAATGATTAAAGAATGAAAGGTTTTTATACACTATAGATAATAAAAATGGAGAAGGTTGCGTAAGAGGAGAAATTAATTTATTATTATTTGTTATTAAACTCATATTCCCGTTCTACTTTACAAACCCTAACTTTATACCATTGGTACCATTGTTCTTTCCCTAGTTTTTGGGCAGCTAAATGATCTAGATTAGCTTTCCAGTTTTTAATATCGTCTAAGTTTTCCCAGTAACTAATAGTAATACCTATATTATCTCGAACTGTATCTATTCCTAAAAAACCAGGTTGTTGTTTGGCGAGGTTTTCCATATTGGCTGCCATTTCGTTATACCCTTTACTATTTTCAGAAAGTAGTGATGTGAATATTACTGCATAGTAAGGTTTCATGTTTTTTAAATATTATTTTACTCTGACACTTCGACTGCGCTCAGTATAACAATTCATTTATTGACTAAATAGATTTGTCTGTTACTTATAAATCATAATCACCAACTCCCCTTCAGCATTCATATGTGCACGATACATTCCAGCGGTGTTGAATTCCATCGCGATGTTTCCATCTTTATCTATGGCTACAATTCCACCGTCACCACCCAAAGCAGGGACTTTATTTTGTATGACTTCTTTTGCTGCTTCTTGTAATGTTATTCCTTTATATTCCATCATTGCCGAAATATCGTGAGCCACCATTGCTCTAATAAAATATTCTCCCCAACCTGTTGACGAAACAGCACAAGTGGCGTTGTTGGCATAAGTTCCTGCTCCTATAATTGGAGAATCCCCAATACGGTTCCAACGTTTATTGGTCATTCCTCCTGTTGAAGTTCCTGCGGCAAGATTTCCGTGTTGGTCCAAGGCTACACAACCTACCGTCCCAAATTTTGAATCTTTGATAAATGGATCTTCAAACGAAACTGCTTTATTTTCCTTTTCTTTTTCTCGAGCTTTTACTATCTGAAGGGATTTATAACGTTTTTCAGTATAGAAATAAGAAGGATCCATCATTTCAAAACCTTGTTCTCTTGCAAATTCTTCGGCTCCAGTACCTGCTAATAATACGTGAGGCGAATTATTCATCACTTCTAAAGCAAGGTTTATTGGATTTTTAATATGTGTTACTCCAGCCACAGCTCCAGCATTTAAAGTCGCACCATCCATAATGGAAGCATCCAACTCGTTGGTTTCTTCGTGCGTAAAAACAGCGCCCTTCCCAGAATTAAATAAAGGAGAATCTTCCATTATATTTATAGTTGCTGTTATCGCTTCTATAGAAGTACCTCCATTTTTCAATATGGCATGTCCAGTAGTAATCGCTTCTTTTAATTTTTCTTTATAGGCAGTTTCTAATGAATCACTCATATTCTTTTTAAGAATTGTACCTGCTCCTCCGTGAATGACTATTCCGAAATTTTTTTCTGTTTTTATTTCCTTTTTAGAAGAAATCGAAGCTTCTGAAATTGAATTATTTTCATTTTTACAGCTAAAAAGCACAAATAATCCGATTAAAAGTGTTAAAATTTGTTTCATTTCTAAAATATTTTTTGAAAAGCTAAGATAAACTAAAATCCCTTTCATTATAAAGCATCAGAAAGATTTATTTGTAAGAAAAATATTCATTTTATATCATTAATATCGATTAACGACACCTTAAAAACGTTTAAGTGTTGTTTTTTGGTTTATTTTTCTTACATTTGATCCAACATCAAGCCCCAAATTTGATGTCCCCGCAAAATGAAAACTTATAAACTTAGCCTACTTGCTATGGCATTTATGTTTCTATTTACGTCTTGTTCAAAAGATGAAATTGAAACCACAGAAGAAGCGAACTATTCAATCGATTTAAATTTAGCTCAAGAAACAGATTGGGAAATCGCAAATAATATCTTAGTTCTTATTAATGAACATAGAGTCTCTGTTGGACTTTCTACAATTCAAGCTGATCAACAATACGCTTCTGCTTACGCTGTAGATCACACTAATTATATGATTGGTGTAAATGGGATTAATCATGATAATTTTAATGTTCGTTCAGAAGGTCTAAAAGACAGAGGTGCTGTTCGAGTTGGAGAAAATGTTGCCAATGGATATACTTCTGCGGAAGCTGTTGTAAATGCTTGGTTAAACAGCCCTTCACACAAAGCAATTATCGAAGGAAACTACACGCATTCTGGTTTTGGTGTGATTCCAAATGATAACGGAACTTACTTTTTTACACAACTTTTCTATAGTAAATAACAGTATTTTTTTAATAAGCTTAATAGCCGTATTTTTATCCAAACTAAGATAAAAATAAGGCTATGGCTATTGCAAAACCTTTTAATTTAAACAAGTGGATTGAAGAAAATCGTGACTTGTTAAAACCTCCTGTTGCTAATAAAAATTTATATGTTAAGTCGGAAGACTACATCGTCATGATTGTTGCTGGACCTAATGCTCGCAAAGATTATCACTTTAACGAAACTGAAGAATTATTCTACCAATTAGAAGGAAATATTCAAGTTAATATTCAAGAAAACGGCGAGAAACGAGAAATGAAACTCGGCCCTGGCGATATGTTTTTACTACCTGCTAACACGCCTCATTCTCCTAGTAGAAGTGAAGATTCTATTGGTTTGGTAGTTGAAAGAGTAAGAAAAGGGAAAAACCTAAAAGATGGCTTGATGTGGTTTTGCGATCATTGTAACCATAAATTATATGAAGTCTATTTTGAACTTCAAGACGTAGAAAAAGACTTTCAACCACATTTTAAACATTTTTATACTTCCGAAGAACATCGAACTTGTGATAACTGCGGAACGGTGATGGAAACGGATTCTCGGTTTATTGGATAGAACCCTGTTGAGCACAATGTCACACTGAGCGTGTTTGTTGAGCGAAGTCGAAGTGCAGAAAGATAGTCGAACCTATTTATTGTTATTTAGTTCTCGACTGCGCTCGAACAGACAAATCTCTTCTTTTTATTATTTTCTTATAAGGAATCCCTACCTTTGCACTCTAATTTGAAAAAATATTCTTCGCGACTTTTTTGAGCGAAGTTTCTTATAAATGTCATTCCTGTTGGTCATTGAGCGGAGTCGAAATGAAGACAGGAATCTAAACAAAAATCATATAAATATGTCAACTGTAGCAACAGCATTTGGAATTGAAAATGCATTAGAAAAATTAGGAGTTAAAGAAATAAACAAAGGAACTTCAACAGGTTCTAACTTCTTTTCTGAAGGAGAAATGATTTCTTCTTATTCTCCTGTAGATGGAAAATTAATAGGAAAAGTAACTACTACTACTCGTGAAGATTACGAAAAAGTAATTACAACAGCACAAACTGCCTTTAAAAAATGGAGAGCTGTTCCAGCACCTCAGCGTGGTGAAATGGTACGTCAGTTTGGAAATAAATTAAGGAAATTAAAAGAGCCTTTGGGTCAGTTGGTTTCTTACGAAATGGGAAAATCACTGCAAGAAGGTTATGGTGAAGTTCAAGAAATGATCGACATCTGTGACTTTGCTGTTGGATTATCAAGACAATTAAACGGACAAACAATCCCTTCAGAAAGACCAGAACACGTTATGCGTGAACAATGGCATTCTATAGGTATTGTTGGGATTATTTCTGCCTTTAACTTTCCAGTAGCCGTTTGGGCTTGGAATACAGCTTTGGCTTGGATTTGTGGGGATGTTTGTGTTTGGAAAGCTTCCGAAAAAGCACCACTTTGCTCCATCGCTTGTCAAAATATCATCGCTGAAATATTAAAAGACAACAATTATCCAGAAGGAATTTCTTCTATTATCAACGGCGATTATAAAGTAGGTGAAATGATGACGACCGATCAAAGAGTTCCGTTAATTTCAGCGACAGGTTCTACTCGTATGGGAAGAATTGTAGGAACAACGGTTGCTGAACGTTTCGGGAAATCCTTATTAGAATTAGGAGGAAACAACGCGATAATTATTACACCAACTGCCGATTTAAAAGTGGTAGTTCCAGGTGCAGTATTTGGAGCGGTTGGTACTGCGGGACAACGTTGTACATCTACTAGAAGATTAATTATTCACGAATCTGTTTATAATAAAGTACGTGATGCCATTGTGGGCGCTTATGGTCAGATTGTGATTGGAAATCCTTTAGATGAAACCAAACATATGGGACCATTAATCGATAAAGATGCCGTGAATACGTATTTAGCTGCTATTGAAAAAGCAAAAGCTGAAGGAGGAAATGTTCTTGTTGAAGGTGGTGTTTTAAGCGGAGAAGAATTTGAAAGTGGATGTTATGTAAAACCTGCTATTATTGAAGCTGAAAATCACTACGAAATTGTACAACACGAAACATTTGCTCCGATATTATATTTAATGAAATATTCGGGAGATGTGCTGGATGCAATTGATATTCAAAATGGAGTGGTACAAGGATTATCATCGGCAATTATGACGAATGATATGAAGGAAGCTGAAAAATTCCTTTGTTATGCAGGATCAGATTGTGGAATTGCCAATGTAAATATTGGAACTTCAGGTGCTGAAATTGGAGGCGCTTTTGGAGGTGAAAAAGAAACAGGTGGAGGACGTGAGTCTGGATCTGATGCTTGGAAAATCTATATGAGAAGACAAACCAATACGGTGAATTACTCAGATGAATTGCCTTTAGCACAAGGAATTAAGTTTGATTTGTAGAAGTACGTAACAAACTAATAATATATAAACCTGCTAGAAATTATACCTAGCAGGTTTTTTTATGATAACCCATTAAATACATCAAAGGGAAATACATCGAATAATGTTTTGGAAAGATAATAAACACTATAACATTATATTATAATCCCCTACAGGTTCAATTGGACCAGGTAAATTGGTTTCATCTAACATTTGCCTAATATCTATTTCTATAGATCTTGCCATTGATGAAATAGGGACATCATTATATAAACCTTCAAATGGATTTTCAGAGTATTCGCCAATCATTTCCATTAAAATAAATACCCAAGAAACCAATACTGTAAATGGAAATACCAACCAACCAGAAGTTAGTTGAGAGACATCATCATTAAAAACATTTAACATCCCGAAGGGTAGTAATATTAAAAATATCCACACAAAAATAAAATTGACAGTTGCATACTGCCTAGGAAATGGAAAGTTTTTAATCCGCTCTGACTTTCCTTGTAAAGCATAAAATTCACCCAGCATTTTTTCTAATTCCATATGTCTGAAATCTTCTATTTGTCCGCTTAATTTAAGTTTTAATAATTCTTTAGATTGCAAACTCAACAGATGAGAGGCTTTGTTTCCTTTGGTCATTAAATATTTATATTCATCTGAAGAAATATAGGGTTTAATTTTTTCAAAATGATCATCCTCATGATGAATACCAGCCTCTTTTCGTAATAAATTTTCACTCTTAGATGAATGTTCCCATGGTTTGGGAATCCTTAGCTGATAGGTCAATGCTTTTAACCAAGCTACATGCCGATGAACAATAGATTTATGGATGGAATGAAGTTCTTCCTTAGAAATTTTATTAGTAGCATGTTCATTCGTTATAAAATCTCTAGACATAATGGTAAATGTTCTGGATGCATTTACAATTCCTCCCCAAATTTTACGTGCTTCCCATAACCTGTCATAGGATGAATTATTTTTGAAACCCAAATAAAAAGATACGGCAATACCAATTAACGCTATGGGTTGCCAAGGAATAGCCAACCAGTGCCAGCCCAATAATTTGTATAATAAAATGGGGATTGTATCTAAAATTATAAAAATTAAAATGTATTTTTTACTCCATATTACGGTACCCCAAAAAGGAAATCTTTTGCCTATGAACATAGTATTTTATTGATTATGTGATGTGATAAATTTATTAAAATTTAAAACTAATCTTTGGTGAAATGTGAAATATATTTTCTGACGGACCAGATAGTTCTAAAAAACTACCTGCAACAAAGTAACTAATATGCAAATCAAAAACCAAATGGCGATTGATTCTATAATATGAAACTACACCAAATTGATTACCAATATATTTATCAGAAATGCCATTACTTTCTCTAATTAAAAATTGTGGAGGTGCATATAATCCGTCATTTTTAGATGCACGCCAAAAAATTCCCCAATCCATAAAAATGGTTAATTTTTTGGTTGGATTTAGTCCGATTGAAGGGTGAATTGAAAAAATATTAATTGGAGTAATTCGTGTTGATATACCATAAAAGGAAGGGTTTGCAAATAAAGCATTAAAGGAGTTTATTTTATTGTCTCCTGTTTTTTTATCACCACTACTCCAATTTAATTTTACACCTAAATTTGGGAGCCATTTGGTTTTAATTAATCTGTAATGTGTATCTGTGCCAATACTAAAAGCACTTATTGTAGCATCGGCTAGATTACCAAATTGATACATTACTTCAGTATTAAAACTTAAACGTTTGCCAAGACTTCCAAAGCGTCTTAATCCAATTGTATGTCTTGTTTCTTTTCCTGAAACATCACTAAATTCCGAAAATTTGGATTCAAAACCAAGATAATACAACTCATTGATTCCAGATTCATTATTTATTTTGAATTGCGAATAGATTCCCCAAAGTTTTGGGTTCGTAGCAGCTTTGTCAAATAATGAAAATTTATTATCAAACATATAAAATTTTGGAAACACTTCTTTTGTGTAAAAGGATTGAATGGTAGTAGTTCCGCTATTATAAATAATTCTTGCTCCGTCAAAAGTTCGTCTAATATTTGGACCTTCACGAACACCAATTAATCGAGTGGCACCTAATCCCATTTCTTGACGTCCAAGTCTGACTGAAATATTCTGAGTTTTTTTTAACGGAAAATTAAACTCAACAAAAGCTTGATGTAAATCCAATTCGTCGTATTCTACAATCTTCTTTTTATGACTAGTATAACCACTATAAAATTCACCAAATACACGAATATGTCTTCCTAACACTAAATTGGTATGAAAACTAAGTCGTTGTGAATAAAAAATTTCATCTTTTTCCTCATTCCATAAAAGGTTATCGAAGTGTTCAAGTCTTACTCGAACTTCACCACCAATTGTTGCATAAATACTTCGTTTCTTATTTAGGGGAATAAACTTTAAAGCATCAAATACATCTTGTTTGTACTTATTTTGTTTTTTATCTTTTAGGTAGAAGTAATTTTCTTCGGCTCTAAAAAGTTTAAATTTTTCAATTTCTTTTGTCTCTTTATTTTCTTGAGCAAAAGAATTAGAAATTAGGAGAAGAAATAATATGAAAAACCACTTATTCATTCAATTTATAATTATTTTGTAGACCTTGCATTCATAAGCCTCCACATTACTGCTTTTTCATTGGTATAGCTTATCATAGACACAGGAGTCATTCCTGGAGTTTTTTCCATAATATGAAGCTTTATTGTTGCTGCAATTTCCTGAATCAATGCGACCATTTTATTTTTAATTTCATCTGGTAATCCTGCTCCAACGATAATTAAATCTACCTTTTTATTTTTTAAATTTAAAGCGATACTTTCTTCAGAATTTGCAATGAATAGAGTTCTGTTAAACTTCTCCAATTCATTTTTTAGAATTTCTAAGGTATCTAAATTTTTACCTATCAATAATATTATTGGTTCCATAATTTGTAGTTTTATTTAAGTGTGTTTTAATTTTAAATAAAACAAAGTGCCCAATAAAATTGAACACCTTGTCAGAAAAATTGGGGATATATTAGAAAATAATTTTTTGAAGTTTAAAGCTATCATTTGGCGCTGATTCTGGATTTACCAAATCACCAAAATAGCCATAACTTACATACACGTCATTTTCTATTTTTGTTAAAGTAGTTGGAAAAACGCCTGCTAAATTTTTAAAAGTACTTGTTACTTTAGCAGTAGTCCAATTGTCTGTAGTTTCAATTTTATAAATTGCTTCATCAAACTTTGGTCCCATAAAATAATTACTTGCCAATGCAATTGTATTTGTATCTAATAACAGCAAACCATCTAAGGAATTAATAGATTTATCAAGTGTAATTTCCTGTACGTTTTCTGGATTATCCAAAGCAATTTTATATAGTTTTCCAAACATTCCGGTGATCAGGTAACCATCAGTATGGTATACAATTCCATTTAAACCAAAAGCACCTTGCGGAACTTCAAATTGTTTGTTATTAACTAAAACTGAAGTGTTGTCATTCGCGTCGATTTTATAAATTACGGGTGAAAAACTATCTGTTACAAATGCATTCCCTTTATCATCAGTTGTGATATCATTTAAAAAATGCCCACCTTGATATAAACTTGCAAGGTCAAAAGTTTTCAGTTTCTCTCCAGTTGTTAAATCATAAGCAATAACTTCTGCCAAACGACCAATGGTTTCTTTTTTAGATTTCAAAGATAAACCACTATTAGAATTACAAACTAAGAGTCTGTTTTTAGTTTTATCAATTGTCATTCCTACAACCGCAACTAAGCTTTCGTCAGTTACAAAATCGGTCATATTCCCGTCTAAATCTACTGTTATAATTTTTCCTTTAAAATAGGATCCAACGTATGTTTTTTTAGTGGCGTCGCTATAAATAATTCCTTCTGGATGAAGAGAAAGTTCTTTTAAAGAAAATGTATTTGGTAATTCTTTTGTAATAATTGTTTCTTCTACCTTAGTTTCCTCTATAGTATCTGTTTCCTGTTTTTTATCAGATTTACAAGAAAATATAAAGAATGAAACAAATAGAAGTACGAGTGTTTTTGATATTAGATTTTTCATTTTTTTGTGATTAGTTAATTTTATTAATTTTTTAATTAGGCTTTAGATTGCGCATTATTAAACCATTCTGGCCTTTTAAAATAAGCAGTTAAACTTGTAAGAATTACAAATACTATTTGAGGTATAAAATTATCTGCCGCTTGCATATGGGCAGAAATGGTTCCGCCAAGAAATACTAAGGCTGCAATAAACCCGAAGGTGAATGTTTTAGGAATTGCAAATAAAATTCCAGATGCTAGAGCAACAAATCCGATTAGATAAATGTTGTCATAGTAATTTGGATTCAAACCCTTAATGACTTCCATATAAGGTTCAAATTGAATTAATTTTAAGACGCCACTTATTACTAAAATAGCTGCCATTAAATAATTAAGGACGTTTCCGATGGTGTTTTTTGTTTTCATTTTGTATGTATTTAAAGATTAGTATTCTTAATTAAAAAGTAATTTTTTGAAGCTTGAAATTATCGTGAGGTATTGAAGTAGGATCTATCAATTCTGGGAAATAACCAAAGTTGACAAATAGATTGTTTTCTATCGTTGTCATAGTAGTTGGATAAATACCATCTAAATCTGTAACCGTATTTGTAATGTTTCCTGAAGTCCAATTATTGGTCGTTTCAATTTTATAAATAGCTTCATCAAAAGGAGCTCCTGTAAAGTTATTGCTTACTAAAATTAAGGTGTTATTATCGCTTAGTAAAAGTCCGTCTAAAGAATTTACAGAGGCACTCAGCGTAACATCTTGAATATTATTTGGATCACTTAACGGAACTTTATATAAAAGACCTCCAAAAGAATTTCCTACGATTAAATAGTTGTCTGGATGGAAAACAATTCCGTTTAAACCAAATGCACCTTGTGGAGCTTGAAAATCTGGATGTGTTACAAAAACCGAAGGAACATCGTTTGTGTCGATCTTGTAGATTACTGGCGAGAAACTATCGGTTACGTACATGTTTCCGTTATTGTCCTGAACAAGGTCATTTAAAAAATTCCCACCTTGATATAATCCGTTAAGATTGATGGTTTTTATTTTAGCTCCTGTGGTTAAATCATACACAATAACTTCGGCTAATTGACCAATGGTGGAAGGATCTGACTTTAAAGAAATCCCTGCATCGGAGTTACAAACCAACAATCTGTTGTTGGCTTCATCTACTGCTATACCAACCACGGCAACTAAGGTTTCAYCTATAATAAAATCGCTCATATTTCCGTCTAAATCTAAGGTAATTATTTTTCCTTTAAAGTAAGAACCGATATATGTTTTCTCGGTGAGGTCACTATATATAATGCCTTCGGGATATAATGAGGTTTCTTGTAATGGATAAGTGTCAGGTATTACTTGTACAATTACATCATCATCGTTGTTACACGAGAAGATGAAAACTGCTACTAATACTATGGTTAATTTTAATACTATTTTTTTCATTTTTATTGTTTTTATTGATTATACGTGTTATTTATTATGTTTAGTTTTATTAAAAAAATTTATACTGTTATTACCTCTAATTGTGCAAATCCTTCCATTACAATTTGAGAGGAATAAGTTATTTTATTTTTTTCTGAATATTCTTTAAGGTAATTGGTTTTTGTCCATTTAGCAGCACGGTTTCTTGTAGCATAAAACCAGATAAAAATGCCAATATTTTTTAAAGAAAAGAAGTATTTTGTTAAGGTGAATATGTTTCCTATTCCGGTAGGAGTAAGCACTATTATTTTTCCATCTTCTTTTAACAATCGTTTTGAATCTTGTAACATTAAATCAATATTTTCATTACTTAAATGAAATAAGACATTACAAATAGTTACATAATTGAAACTATGATCTTCAAACGGAAGTTGTTTATTCGCTTCGATTTCGAGTAGCTTTATTTTATTGCTTTTTATTTTTGATTTTGCTTCTTTTAGCATATCTGAATTGGTATCAACACCCGTACAATCAACACCCTTTTCGTTAGATAAAATCTGGATTAACTTCCCCGAACCCGTACCAATATCTAGTAAAGTACTATTGTTTCTAACTTCGCTAATCACAGGATTTAAGAAAGAACGATACCAAGAGGTTTCTTGAAGGTTTGAAAAGAATTTTGAAAATTTTATCATTTTGTTTTACGCAATATTTCGTATATTTAGTTATGTTAAAAAAATTACCCGTTCATTTCGACGAGCATTTCTGCAATTGTCTTTTTTGATAATTGATTTTTTAATTGATTTTCTGCATTATTAAGAATCTTCTTAATTGATTTTTGTGCGTTATCAGGTCTTTTCCCTTCAGATAAAATATTAAATGAAGTTTGAAATAAAGGTTTTCCTCTTTCCATAGCATTCAATATTTCCAAAACTGTAATTTTTGATGGGTCTTTCATTAAACGAATTCCTCCATTTTTACCTTCTTTGGTTTCAATAATATTAGCCATATTTAAATTCTGTAATATTTTCACCAAAGTTGGTTTCGGAATGCTTAAATATCTAGAAATATCGGCAGTAGATAAAAATTCAAATTGTTTTTGACGAACTTTATCTGCAATAAAGATGACTACTAATATTGATTTTGTAAAGGATAAAGAATAACTCATACTTGATATTCGTAATATTTAGTATGCAAATATAAGAATTAATTTTAATTGTGCAAGTTTTTATACTATTTGAGTCAAATTTAATTTCTACTTGAAAGCTTCAATGCGATTTTGCCTCCAATCCAAGCCATTGGAATATAAGCAATAATAATGTCAAGTGCTCCAAACCAAATAGGACCGGGCAACAAATAATTTACTGCAATCCCTCCTATTAGAAACAGAAATCCAATACTTAATGAAAACTTCATTTTATGGTTTACAGCAATCAATCCAGCAATAATAGCTCCTACAAGGGTTCCTAAAGCATGCGCTAAAAAAGGGAAAATAAAATATTCAGCTTCTAAAGTTGGCATTACCGCCGCAAGGGCTTCCATATCGTTTGGGTCAATTCCTTCAATAGGAAATACAGAATGACCTGTCATGATAAGTCCCATATTTACAGCACTACCACCAATCCATCCAACTATAACCGCTAAAATATTTCTTATTATTTTCATGGTTTCTTGCTTTTAATAATTCTCCACTAAGATAGTGTATTTAAAAAATCAAAAAGAATATGAGCGTGTATCCTATATCCCTCCTTTGCTCAAAAATAGATAAATCAAAAATAACACAAACAAAATACCCAATATAAAAAAGAAAATTTTCCAAGCAGAATAAGGTCTTTGACCCGATAATTTTCCAGATTGTCCGTTGACAAAAAAGTTATAGCGTTTACTTTTAAAAGTATAAGCACTTATATAAACAGGAAGCAGAATGTGTTTAAATGTTTCTTCAGATAAAGTAACCTCTAACGAATATATTCTTTGAGCATCACCACCAATATCTCTTCTTGCCCAAGAGTCAGCAATATTTCGAGCAACTTTTTCTGCTTGTTCGTGACCACTTTTTAACGGAATGGTATATTTTTCAGTAACAAATCCTGCCAAAAAACTACTATCAAAGGGTTGTAGTAATTTTAAATTCCAACTTGCTATTTCTTTTGGAATTATCCCTGCTTTTTGTTTGGAAGCTTTAGTTAAAGTATCATCTACAAAGCCTTTTACATTTCCAGTTGCGGGATACCATCGTGTTTTTTGTTGCTGAATAGTTCGTCTATTTTTTCCTGATCCAACTGTTTTGGTAACATAATAATGTTCTCCTCGTTGCCCAGTATAATCTGCGTATAATTGAGCATCAAAAGTCCAATAGGGAGAATACAATCCTTTGGTGTTTTGCGGATCTAAAGTGGCTTTTTTAAGTTTATTTGGAGCAAACCAAAGTCCTTTTACCCATTTCTGAAAAATAGAATGTGCCTTTTTCTGATCTATCTGAAATGGTAAAACCGCTCCCGGAATAATCCATTCCTCAGTATACATATCTTCAATAATCAATGGAGTAGCACAATATATACAGCTGAGGGATTTGTAATTTTCTTCCACATGCTGATTGGCACCACAGTTTTCACACTGAATCATCGTGATTTCCTCACTGTATGATTGCGATCCCATTTCACTCAAATAAGTTTTGAGTTCTAGTTCTTCAAAACTATTTTCTGAAACAGTTATAGCTTGGGTATAACCACAATATTCACATTTAAGTTCGGTGGTTCCTGGAGCATACAAAAGCTCAGCACCACAATTGGTACAGGATTTTTTGAGTTCTGATTTTTTGGGAGTTTTTTCTTCCATTTTTAAATAGAATTGTCATTCAGAGGAAGGCACGACTGAAGAAACTCATTATTTTTAAACTAAAAATTCTTCGCTTCGCTCTGAATGACAAATAGATATTATTGAGGTGGAAGTGGTGGTGGTGTATTTCCGCCTAAAAATGCTTTCAATTCTTCTACTTCTTTTAAAGCAGTCCAATTTGCCATTCCTTGTTTCCAAACCAATGATTCTTTGTTTACGGTTCTACTTGCAAATAATGCTTTTAACTGTTCAAAATTTACGGGACCCATTTGTTTGCCTTCGTGCGAATAGAAATACTGAATACTCGGAGGCATTGGTGGAGGCATCATTCCGCCTTGTTGTTGCATTGGGTTTTGTTGTTGTCCACCCATTTGAGGTGACATTAAACCGCCCATTTGTTGTGCGAGTACAAAGCCCATTCCCATTCCCATTCCTGCTCCTGCGGTTCCGCCTTCATTTTTTGCTGCTGCTTCTATTGCTTTGGCAGTTTTGAATTTGGTTAATTTATCTAAGTCTAATTTATCAATACGACTGTACTCAAAGATTTCTTTTTTAAGTTCTTCTGGCATCGAAACATTTTCGATATAGAATTTCTCTAAGGAAATACCTACACTTAAAAACTCGGGTTCCATCACTTCTTTACAAGTTTGAGAAAGCTCGGTAGTATTGGCTGCGTATAATTCTATTGGAAGATTTGCTTCTCCAACAGTATCGGTGAAACGAGTAGCAATTAAACTTTTTAGGTGTTCGTTAATTTCAAAATTGGTGAAATTATTATCGGTTCCAACGATGTCGATGATAAATTTCCCTGCGTCTTCAATTCGGAAAGCATAGGTCCCAAAAGCACGAATTTCGATCAATCCAAAACGATCATCGCTTAAAGTAATTGGGTTTTTAGTTCCCCATTTTTCATCGGTAAAAAGCGTGGTATTTATAAAATACACTTCCGCTTTAAAAGGACTATCAAAACCATATTTCCAACCTTTTAAGGTGGTTAAAATTGGCATATTCTGCGTATTTAAGGTATAAGTTCCGGGTTCAAAAACGTCGGCTAGTTGCCCTTCATTAATAAACACGGCAATTTGTCCTTCGCGAACAATGAGTTTTGCGTTGTTTTTAATTTCATTTTGATACCGCTCAAAACGATAGCAAATAGTGTCGTCTGTGTAATCCAACCACTCGACAATGTCAATAAATTCATTGGTTAATTTTTCCTTTATTTTATCAAAAATGCCCATATTTTTAGGTTTTATTAAGTTGAGGTATAAAGGTAAGAAAATAGAGTAGATTATAAATCACCTGAATTAACTATATTTTTTATCATTAATTGGTGTTTATACCAATTATTGGTATATTTGAAAAAATCTATTAAAAATGAATAAAAACACATCCATATCACTAGGAAATTATTTTGACCAATTCGTTCAAAGTAGCGTAGCTCAAGGAAGATTTAAAAATGTAAGTGAAGTTATTCGTGCTGGATTAAGGCTTTTAGAAGAAGAAGAAAGTAAAGTTATTGTTTTAAAAAATGCTATTCAGGAAGGAATTGATAGCGGAATAGCACACGATTTTAACCCAAAAAAACATCTTGAATCTCTAAAAGCAAAGAAACACTCGAATGGCTAACTATAAATTGACAAACAAAGCTGTTGAGGATTTGTCAAAAATTTGGGAATATACCTTTGAGGTTTGGTCTGAAAAACAAGCCGATACCTATTATGAATTGCTGATTTTACATTGCCAAAAAATTGCAGAAAGTCCAAATAGAGGAAAAAACTACGAGGGGATTACTCAAAAATTATTTGGATTTAAAGCCAATCGACATATTATTTTCTACAGAATAATAGCAGAAAACGATGTTGAAATTACAAGAATTTTGCATCAAAGAATGGATTTGAAAAAAAGGATATTAGAATAAAATCCTTACAGCTTTCTCTTCTTCTTCACCATTTTATTAGACTGAGTATCTGTTAACTCTAAAAGATAGATACCTCTAGATAAATCACTTATTATATTGTTGTTTTACAATTAATAATCTTGAATTAAAACCTCTGTTGGAATATGTAGGCTAACATTCAGTTTTCTAACCATTTCCAAAGTCAATTTTCGCTTTTTATTTAAAATCTCACTTACTCGACTTTTAAACCCAACAATTTCAGCTAAATCTTTTTGTTTCATACCCATTTGCTCCATACGAAACTTTATGGCTTCAATAGGATCTGGCATTCCAATTGGAAAATTTTTATTCTCGTAGTTATCAATTAAAATTGAAAGGATTTCTAATTCATCGCCTTGTTCTGTTCCCTTTTCTGAATCAAAAATTACCTCAAGTCTTTCAAAAGCATTTTGATAATCTTTTTCGTTATGTATTGGAGAGATTTTCATTTTTAAATTTCGTTTGCGTTAATTTTATCATATTCAGCGTGAGTTCCTATAAATCGGATCCAACAGATTTGAAACTCAAAATTGAATTTTACAATTAACCTGTAGTTGTTTCCTTTTATGTTAAAGATTATTTTATTGTCTTTTAAAATACTCGCATTTGGATATTCGGTTTTCAGTTCGTTTATAGAACTCCATTCAGCTTTTTCGGTTTCTCGATACCACGAAGTAAGTTGTTGTTCACTATCAGCGTGCTTAATCCAGAAATTACGTATAGTTCGTTTTGCAATAACTCTCACATAAATATGTTTGATGCAAATATAACAAAAAAGTTACCAAAACGGTAACTTTTTTGTTATGTTATTGTTTGTTGGAATAGAAGAAAACTAAAAACTACAACCTACTAATCTTCTTCACCACTTTATTAGACTGTGCATCTATTAGTTCTAAAAGATAAACACCTCTTGATAAATCGCTCATATCTATACGAAACAATTGACTATTGCTTTCACTGGTATAGATTAATTCGCCTAATAAATTATAGAGTTTATAAGTTATAGTAGAGGAGTAATTATTTGTAAGCTCAATAGTTATTAGATTGCTAGTTGGGTTAGGATACACTTTTAATTGGTTGTCTAAAATTTCATCATTGGTGCTTAATATAACTGGAGTAAGTGAAACTGCATCTATATAATAGTAACCCCACATCCAATTTCCTGACCCTGGAACATCAATTACTTGTACATTATCGTCAGAATAGAAGTTCCCAATTGTTAGATATTCCTCACCTCCCTCGGCTATAAAAGTCCCTGTTATTGCAGTCCAATTATCTTGATCGGCTATGGGTACAACAGATTTTACTTGAGGGTTTGCTTCAATTAGTGTTACTCCGTTTACACCTTCAAGAATATCAGTTGTAAATAAAGCTCCAAAATTATTAATTGCTTTTCCAAAATCTTCTGGTAAAGAAACTTGCATAGAAAATTCATATTCTTGACCTTCTAAAAGAGGAGAAATTAATTGAACTTCAATATATTCTCGCTGCCCAGAATCATTTCCATAACAAAATACTCCCACATATCCTTCACCATTAAAAGGATATTGAAAGCCAGCATGATTTTCAGGTACATCTACTTGTGTATTTGCAGGAGAACAATCAATAAAAAAATCTGGTGAGTAATCACTTTTATATGGAGGTTCAAACCAAAAATCTACATAAAACTCACCTTGCTGGTCAGGACAATCATAAAATTCTTCAAAACTAGGGTTAGGTACTAAATTTTGGCTATTGGTATTAATGATAATGGCTACTAAAAATAGAAGGAGTGTGATTTTTTTCATAGAAATATAGATAGGATGCTAATGTAAGAAAATTTGTGAAATTAACTATATTACATCTTTCGTAAAATGCGTACTGTTTTATTATTATACAATTGATTAGCTGTACATAAGTCATAAAATAAAAAAACATTTTTGAAAGTTGCTAAATATTGAAACATTTTACTTATTTTTGTTTAAAATAAGCGATTTGAATAATTTTAAGACAGTGTTTTTGGAAAGTGCTGACGAGTTTATCAAGAAAACTCATAAAAAATTATTCCAAAATATTAGAATAGCGGAACAGACAAATAACCCGAAATTCTTTAAAAAAATCAATAAAGATATTTGGGAGTTTAGAGTTCGGTTTTCTAATAAACAAATCCGATTACTCGCTTTTTGGGACAAAAGAAATAAAGAGAACACTTTAGTAATAGCAACAAATGGATTTGCTAAAAAGACACAAAAAACTCCGAAAAAGGAAATTAATAAAGCAGAACAACTAATGAAACAATATTTGGAAGAATAAAAATTCTACGTTATGGCAAAAATGAAAACATACCCTTTATCCGAAATGGAAGATAAATACATCGGGAAAAAAGGAACTAGAGAAAGAGATGAGTACGAATACGAATTGAGAATGGATTTATTAGGACAAATGATAAGAACAACTCGAAAGGAAAAAAAATTAACTCAAGAAAAATTAGGGGAATTAATAGGAGTTAATAAATCTCAAATCTCAAAACTCGAAAACAATGCTAACAGCGCAACTATCGAAACAATAATTCGTGTATTTAAAGCATTAAAAGCGGAAATTAATTTTAATGTAGTTTTAGACAACACAAAATTAGAAATTACATAGCTCCACTTAACTATACTTCATCTTCCGTAAAATACGTACGGTTTCTTTATACGAATTGTAAATTTCTACTCCTTTGGTTTTTAAAAAAGGTTTGGCTTCTAAAAGCTTGTTTTTAGCTTCCCTAAAATCGTTTAAATAACAAATTAAATAGGTCGCAGGAAGGCTTTGTAAATCTTTTTCTTCGGAAGGTTTTAATGGGATTCCTTTTTTTAGTTTTTCCACCAAAGCATTGTTCGCATTGTAAATATGATACAATGTTTTTTTGTTGAATTGCGGCGGTTTAAAAATTAAATTGGAGTCTATTTGATAAGATCCGTTTTCCTGAAAACTAATAATCACTTCCTCTAAAGGATAGTATTTATATTGATTGTTTAAACCCAAATGCACATATTCGATTATCTTAAAATTCCCTTCAGAATAAGAAATACTCACCTCGTCCAAGGTGGAATAAAACAAGCGTACTTGCTCGTTAATCAGCTCAATATCTACTCTGGAATAATAGGTTTCGTCCTTTACTTTTTTAACATTTCCTGCCCAACAAACTACAAATTGCTCCTTGAAAACATGGTAATGTGAATCTAAATCTTTATGACGATGGTTAATAAAATCAATCACTCCATCCAGCGTGTGTTCGATATTGTTTTTTGCTTTGTTCTCAATAGCTTTTACAATTTCTGAATTGACATCTTTTATCAAAATATCAAAATTCTTGGGCATCGAAATACTTCCATCTCTCATAAAAATAGAACCTCCCCAATATTTCCAAATGTTTTTTCGGAGGGAAGTGATTTCTTCCGTAGCACGAATGGTTACCAAACCTACCACTTTATCGGAAGGCAAATGCGGAAAAGCAACATTTTCATAAATAACCAAAGGCGGATTGGTTAAATAAGCATTGATGAGGTTTTGAATCTTACTGTCATCAAAAAAATCGACACCTCGAATTTCGTTGATTTCATCTTCCACACCGATCACAATAAAACTATTGTTTTTCGGGTTGCTATTACTCAAGGCACAAATATGTTTTAGAAATTTTGCTTTTCCTTCTTTGGAGCCTAAGTCTATCTTACGTTTTTTGTCATAGAAACTACTCTCATCGTTGTGAGCTAGGAGGTTTTTTATGAGTAGGCGTTTGTTGATCATACAACTTCCTGCGAAAGCAGGAATCTTATTTTCATTTAGTTAAAATTTAAAACGATTCCGCAATAAATGCGGAATGACTTTCTAAGCTAATTTAGCTGCCCTCAGTGGCCACAATCGGTGAGACATCTCAGTAAATTTCATGTGATTTAAAAGCTGCCATTTTTCACCGAATAAAAACTAAAAATAACAATAAAAAATCAAATTTTTAATAGAAATAAATAATAACAAATATTTTAATTTTTTTAACCAAGTGTTAACAACTTGTTACGTAGGAAAATTACAATTTAGCATTCCAATTTAATTATGGGTAGTATAAATAAATAAGACATTTATGGAACAAGCAAATACAGCTCTTGATATAGGAGCTTTAAATGAAAAAATAGAAAAAGAATCTGCCTTTATCGACATCCTTTCGATGGAAATGAACAAGGTAATCGTCGGTCAAAAACATATGGTAGAGCGTTTACTCATTGGTTTGTTAGGTGGTGGACACATTTTATTAGAAGGAGTTCCGGGACTAGCAAAAACCTTAGCGATTAACACTTTGGCAAAAGCGGTTCATGGTGATTTTAGTCGGATTCAGTTTACACCAGATCTACTTCCTGCCGATGTAGTTGGGACGATGATTTATAATATGAAGGACAACAAGTTTAGCATAAAAAAGGGTCCGATATTCGCCAATTTTGTGTTGGCAGATGAAATAAATCGTGCTCCAGCGAAAGTTCAGTCGGCTTTATTAGAGGCGATGCAAGAAAAACAAGTAACAATCGGCGACACTACATTTACACTTGACAAACCATTTTTAGTAATGGCAACTCAAAACCCTATTGAGCAAGAAGGAACCTATCCGTTACCGGAAGCACAGATGGATCGTTTCATGCTAAAAACGGTRATTAAATACCCRAMAATRGMRGAKGARCAATTGATTGTTCGTCAGAATTTAAAAGGAAGTTACGAGCAAGTAAATCAAGTAGTGACCTTAGAGCAAATTCTAAGAGCACAACAATCGGTTCGGGARGTKTATATGGACGAAAARATTGAAAAATATATTTTGGATATCATTTTCGCAACCAGAAACCCAGARAATTATAACCTAGCCGAATTAAACCCGTTAATCAATTTTGGTTCTTCTCCAAGGGGAAGTATCAACTTGGCGATTGCTTCAAAATGTTACGCATTTATTAAACGTAGAGGTTATGTAATYCCWGAAGATGTTCGTGCCGTTGTWCACGATGTGYTWCGTCAYCGTATYGGAATTACTTATGAAGCRGAAGCAGAGAATATCACTTCAGAAGATATTATTAATAAAATTGTTAATGAGATTGARGTACCATAAAATGTTTAACCGTTAAAKAGTTTAACTGTTTWTTTKGTTAAACGGAGTACAATTACACGATTCAACATTTYAACAAATTAACATCAATTGGAYACAAAAGAACTTCTWAAAAAAGTACGAAAAATCGAAATCAAAACACGTCGCTTAAGCGATCATATGTTTGGTGGCGAGTATCACAGTACTTTTAAAGGTCGTGGGATGACTTTTAGCGAGGTGCGTCAATATCAATTTGGTGATGATGTAAAAAGTATCGATTGGAATGTTACCGCACGTTATAACGAAACCTACATCAAGGTTTTTGAAGAAGAACGAGAATTAACTTTAATGCTGATAGTGGATATTTCGGGTTCAGAATTCTTCGGAACAGATGGTCAGTTTAAAAATGAAATCGTTACTGAAATTGCAGCGACATTGGCTTTTTCAGCTCTTCAGAACAACGACAAAATAGGACTTATTTTATTTTCAGATGAAATAGAATTGTTTATTCCGCCGAAAAAAGGAAAGTCACATGTATTAAGAATTATTCGTGAATTAATAGAACACAAACCACAAAGTAACAAGACCGATATTGCGATGGCATTGAAATATTTTTCAAAAGTCATCAAGAAAAAAGCAATTGTTTTTGTGCTTTCCGATTTTATTACTGATGAATATCGCGACACTTTAAAAATTGTTTCCAACAAACACGATGTTACTGGAATTAGAGTGTACGACAAACACGAAGAACAAATTCCAAACCTTGGTATGGTACAAATGCAAGATCAAGAAACTGGCGAAATGGTATTGGTAAATACAAGTTCAAAAGGAGTTCGGAATCATTATAAAGCCCATTATTTAGAAAAAGTTGGATATTTTAAAGAGTCATTTCAGAAAAGTGGAGCAGGTTCATTGAGCTGTAGAGTTGATGAAAGTTATGTAAAGAAATTGCTGGGGTATTTTAAGATGAGGTAACAAATTCTCGCAAAGGCGCAAAGGCGCAAAAAAAACGTAGCCCGCAGTCGTGAATGCGGTTTTATGGACAGATTTATCTGTTAAAAAACAGAAGAAAAAAATAAAGAGATTAAAGAAAATAAATGTTAGAGAATACTAAAAATAGAATAATTAATTTGAAAAAAGCAAAATTTGAGTTTTCTCAGAAACCGCACCTTTGCGCCTTTGCGCCTTTGCGAGCCATTTTTCTATTACTATTTCTTGTAAGTAACATTTCATTCTCCCAAGTAACCACCGCCATAGACACCACCACCATTCGCATTGGCGAAGAGATACTTTACACCATTCAAGTTGAAGTAGATTCTACAGATTTAGTGATGTTCCCAGAAGGACAAACCTTTAAACCTTTAGAGGTTATTGAGTCGTATAAAATTGATACTACCAGATTTCAAGACAAGATAAAACTCATTAAAAAATACGGATTAACACAGTTTGATTCGGGTGCTTATACCATACCGAGACAACGAGTTGTAGTTAATAATAATCCCTTTGATACTGATTCGGTTAAAGTAGAAGTGTTCAATGTTTTGGTGGATACGACCAAGCAAAAAATGTTTCATATCAAACCTGCTTTGGAAGTGAAAGAGCCACCGTTTGATTTTGAAAAAGTAGCGGTATGGCTAATTCCTCTTTTAGCTATAATTGCGGTTGGAATCTTATTATTTTTCAGAAGAAGAAAAAAGAAACGAGAAGAAGCCGAGCAACAACTTCCACCTTATGAAGAAGCGATTGAAGCATTGAAAGAATTAGATCATTCTCACTATTTAAAAAATGACAATTCTAAAAGATACTATTCAGAATTAACCGAAATATTGAAAAGATATATCGGCAGAGAAGTAGATAATTCGGCATTGGAAAGCACTTCCAACGAGTTAATCGAACGACTGATTTTACATAAAGATTCTGGTAATTTTGACTTTGATTCTGAAACTATCAAGAAGATTGATGCTATTTTAAAACGTGCCGATTTAATCAAATTTGCCAAAATGAAGGAGCAAGAAGGGCAGGCAAAAGTAGATCGTTCGGTAGTGGAAGACATCATTAACGAAACCAAAGAAATTATTCCAGAACCTACCGAAGAAGAATTGCTTCAAAATGCCATTTACCTAGAAGAACTTCGGAAAAAAACTTTAAAAAGAAAACGAATTAAAATTGTTTTAGGAACAGTTGCTACGGTAATTATAGCTGCAGTAATCTTTGGAAGTATCAAAGGTTTTGACGAATTAAAAGATAAAACCCTTGGTAATAAAATGCGAGAACTTTCGGAAGGAAGRTGGATTAAAAGTGAATACGGTTCGCCTTTAATTATTGTAGAAACTCCCGAGGTTTTGGTGAGAACGGAAGATTCCTTAATTCCGAAAAGCATGGTGATTAAACGGAAAAGCATTTTTTCTTATGGACAAATTACCGATCCGCTTTATGTAATGGTGAATTCCATTCAGTTTAACCAAGAACAAAAATTAGAGTTGGAATCTTCCTTAGATATGATACTGACTCTTTTGGAAAAAGCAGGAGCCAAAAACTTGGTCGTAAAGCGAGACGATTTTACAACCGAAAAAGGTATTGAGGGTATCAAGGCTTATGGTGATTTTCAAGTAGAAGTTTCCGAAGGAAAAGTRTTAAARAAMAARAGTWCYTACGAATTATTACTATTCGCACAAGAAAAYGGATTGCAAGAARTMTTGGTAGTATATCAAGACGATGGRCGATTTGCAGAAGAYATWAAAGATMGAATTATCAACTCAATCGAGTTAGAAATAACACCAGAAACAAAAAAGAAAAATGGCCAGTAATTTCGAATTTGTAAATCCACAATTGTTCTGGTTACTTTTAGTAATTCCAGCACTATTGCTATGGTTTTTTCTAAAACGAAAACAACAAACGGCTACCCTAAAAATATCAAATTTACAAGGTTTTAAAACCTCCAAAAATTGGTTGGCAAAATTACGCCCAATGTTGTTTGTACTTCGGTTATTTACTGTGGCATTAATTATTGTGGCAATGGCTCGACCTAGAACAGTAGATGAATCTACCAGAATTAAAACCACCAAAGGAATCGACATCGTCATCGCGATAGATGTTTCAGCAAGTATGTTGGCGAGGGATTTAAAACCGAACCGCTTAGAAGCTCTAAAAAATGTAGCTTCCCGATTTATTCAAGCACGTCCCAACGATCGTTTAGGTTTGGTAGAATATGCAGGAGAAAGTTACACCAAAACACCTTTAACGAGCGATAAAAACATTGTGCTTTCTTCATTAAAAAGCATTAAATACAATACTATTATAGAAGGGGGAACAGCAATAGGTATGGGATTGGCAACTTCAGTAAATAGATTAAAAGAAAGTCGTGCCAAAGGAAAAGTAATCATATTATTGACTGATGGCGTGAATAATTCAGGTTTTATAGATCCAAAGATCGCAAGTGAATTGGCAGTGGAATTCGGAATTAAAGTTTATACTATTGGATTGGGATCTAACGGAATGGCATTATCGCCCATCGGGATTTTACCAAACGGACAATTTCAATACGGAAATGTACAAGTAGAAATTGATGAAGATTTATTAAAACAAATTGCAGAAACCACTGGCGGAAAATATTTTAGAGCGACCAGTAATACCAAGTTAGCTCAGATATATGAAGAAATAAATAAATTAGAAAAGACTGAAATTGAAGAAACCAAGTATAAAAGTTACGATGAACTTTTTAGACCTTTAGTGCTATTTGCATTTGGTTTATTATTGTTTGAATTGTTGTTGCGATATACTTTGTTTCGGAGTTTTGTGTAAAGAATCATCCTGCAAGGTTTCAAAAAACTTGCAGGTATAAAATAACATAATGTTGCTTCAATACGATTTTCTTAGGAAAATCACTCAGCAACCTAAAAAATAAAAAATTAGCGATAATTCGTGAAATTAGTGTCAATATGTACCAATTAGAAAAACCAATATTCTTTTACTTACTATTCGCCATTGCGGGGTTGATGGTGTTATTTCTATTGGTGTTACTTTGGAAAAAACACACACAGAAAAAATTTGCAAATACCAAAGCATTAAAATCATTAAGCCCAGACAAATCAAAATTTAAACCTTGGTTAAAAGTGATTGTCCTTTCTTTAGCGATTGCAAGTTTAAGTTTGGCATTAGTGAACCCAAAAATCGGAACTAAAATTGAAACTATAACTCGAGCTGGAGTTGATGTAGTTTTCGCATTAGATGTTTCAAAAAGTATGTTAGCAGAAGATATTGCTCCTAACAGAATAGAAAAATCTAAACAGTTGGTAAATCAAATAATTAATAGTTTGGGAGGCGATCGTGTTGGAATTATTGGTTATGCAGGTTCTGCTTTTCCACAGGTCCCAATTACCACCGATTTTTCGACCACCAAATTATTTTTAAGTAGTATGAATACCGATATGGTTTCATCACAAGGTACTGCAATTACCGAAGCAATTAAAATGGCAGAAACCTATTATAATGATGCAGATCAGGTTAATAAAGTGCTTTTTATTATTTCGGATGGTGAAGATCACGAAGGAAATATTTCAGCAATCGTAAATGAAGCTGCCAATTCTGGGATTAGAATTTTTACTATTGGAGTAGGTTCTGTAAAAGGTGCGCGAATTCCTATTAAACGAAATGGGGTTTTACAACATTACAAACGGGATGAAAATAACGAACAAGTAATCACTCGTTTAAATACCGAAACCCTTACTCAAATTGCCAATGGAGCTCACGGAAAATACATTGATGGAAGCAATACCAAAGAAGTGATTGAAGAAGTAACAACCATTCTAAACGGTATGAATCAAAAAGATTTTGAAGCCACACAATTCACCGATTTTAAAGATCGTTTTCAATGGTTTTTAGGCTTAGCCTTATTGTTATTGGTGTTAGATGTGCTTCTTTTAGAAAGAAAAACAGCTTGGATTAAAAAATTAAACCTGTTTAATGAAAGTAAATAAAGTAATATCAACAATGATAGTTAGAAAGAATTCCCCCTTCGAAGGTGGTACACTGAGCATGTCGAAGTGGGGTCAGGGGGATGTTTTTTATCAAAATCTAAAACAATCTTTTATATTCTTTTTAATACTTTCTTTTACATTATTCACTTCAGTAAACGCCCAAGAAGACAAAGAAAAACAAAAAGTTCTCCGTCAGTCAGAAGGACTATTAAGCAAGGCAAATTCAGAAATGCTTGAAGGAAAATTTTCAATTGCTGAAGCAGATTATCGTCAAGCAATATCCTTAAATCCAAAAGACGATACCGCAAAATACAATCTTGGAAACGCTTATTATAATAAGGACATGAACGATATCGCAATGAATCGTTTTAAGCAAGCTGCTTCGGTTGCAGATTCAAAAGCAGACAAACACAAGGCTTTTCATAATTTAGGAAACACTTATATGAATGAAAAGAAATATCAAGAAGCGGTAGAATCCTATAAAAATGCCCTTCGGAATAACCCAAAAGATGAAGAAACTCGTTACAACTTAGCTTTAGCAAAAGAATTGTTGGAAGATCAAGAAAAAAATGGCGGTGGCGGTGATGATAATAAAGATCAAGAGGATAAAAAGGAAGAGAATAAAGATAAGCAAGAAAACGAAAATAATAAGAAGGACGGAGACGACGGAGAAGATAAAAAGGAGCAAGATAAGGGCGACGAGGAACAAGACAAAAAAGAAGGAGATGATGAGAAAGACAAAGGAAAGCCAGACGAGCCTAAAGAAGATCAACAAGAAAAACAACCTCAGCAACCTCAACCTGGAAAACTTTCTCCGCAGCAAGTAAAAAACTTGTTAGAAGCTATGAATAATGAAGAGAAAAAAGTACAGGAAAAAATAAATGCTAAAAAGCAAAAAGGTGCAAAAGTAAAATCGGCAAAAGATTGGTAATGAAATATAGAATTATCTATACATTTTTATTTTTTCTAAGCTTTGGTTTATCACAAGCTCAAGTAACTTTTGTTGCCAAGGTTAGCAAAAAAACCTTGGGAATTAATGAGCGTCTTCGAGTAGATTTTGAAATGAATCAAGACGGAGATAACTTTGTTCCTCCAAATTTTGATGGATTTAATGTAGTTGGCGGCCCCAATCAAGCTATAAGTAATTCGTGGATAAACGGTAAAAGAAGTTTCTCAAAAACCTATTCCTATTATTTATCTCCTAAAAAACAAGGTGCTTTTACTATCAAACAAGCCTCTATTGAAATTAAAGGAGAGAGGTATAAAACTACTCCTTTAAAGGTCTTAGTTACTGCGGCGGTTACAAAACCTAAAGACGGAAATAACGCCGATTACATAGCTAGTGAAAACGTTCATTTAGTGGCTGAAATTTCCAACGCAACCCCATATTTAAACGAAGCGATTACCATTGTTTATAAATTATATGTTTCAAATAATGTAAGTATTACCAGAAGTTGGCGAGAAATAGATTCCCCAAAGTATGCTGATTTTTGGAGTCAGAATATTGATAATAGAGRAAAATCTCAAATTTATGAAGGCACCTATCTAGGAAAATCATATCGCTATGTAATTTTAAGAAAAGCAATTTTATATCCTCAAAAAACGGGGAAATTAATTATTGAACCACTANCACTAGATGTTCCTATAGATGTTCAAGGAAATACTAGAGATATTTTTGGTCGAAGAAGAATGACTCGTGTAAACAGAACCATTTCTGCTGGAAAACGAACCATTAATGTAAAACCATTACCATTAAAAGGAAGACCAGATAATTTTTCGGGAGCAGTTGGAGAGTTTCAGTTTAATGTAACTACCAATAAAACGATTTTAAACGCCAACGAATCCTTAGAGTTAATTACTAAAGTTTCAGGAAATGGAAATTTAAAATTATTTAAYTTACCAACTAYAACACTTCCGAGTTCGTTGGAGGTTTATGAGCCTGTTCGGAATGATAAAGTGACTACTAATATAAAAGGAATGAGAGGATATATTTCTCAAACTTACACCGTCATTCCACAATACAAAGGGAATTACCCAATTCGCCCTATTACATTTTCATATTTTGATATAAAGTCGAATCGCTATAAAACCATTTCTTCTGAAGAGATAATTATTAATGTAGAAAATGGTCCATTGCCCAATCAAAACACTAACAAAACCGTTACAAAAGGCAACAACAAAGAGGTGGTAGTAGCCAATGATCAATTTAAATACATTCAATTAGCGGCAAATTTAAAATCGGTTAATCAGTCTGTGTTTTTTAAATCGAAATTATTTTGGTGGTTAACAGGAGCACCGTTTTTACTTATTCCGATTTTTATTTTAATAGGAAATAGCCGAAGAAAACGTTTAAGTGATGTAGATGGGAAACGACTTCGGAAAGCAACAAAACTGGCAAAGAAATATTTATCGGAAGCCAAAAAGAACCTAGGAAAACAAGAAGAATTTTATGAAGCTTTAGAACGTGCATTGCATAATTATTTAAGAGCTAAATTAGACATTGTAACTTCAGAGTTTTCAAAAGAAAAAATTACCACATTGCTTTCAGAAAACAATGTAGAAAATGAAGTGGTTTCTGAATTTATTGGATTATTAAAAAGCTGTGAATTTGCACGATATACACCAACTTCAAATGTTGCAATTAAGCAAGATTATGAAAAATCGGTGCGTATAATTTCAAGTATTGACAAACAGTTTACGAGTTAAAATTATGAGTGTAGAATTAGGAGTTAAGAGTTATTTTAAAACAGCTATAGTTGTAATGATTGTAGCGCTTTTTTCTATGCCTATTTTTGCTCAAAATGGTCCTCTTTTTGAGCAAGGAAAAGAACTTTACAAAGCTGAGAAATACCAAGAAGCCATCAATTCTTGGATGAAGATAGTAGATAATAAAAAACATTCTGCATCTCTTTACTACAATTTGGGAAATGCACATTACAAACTAAATAATATTGGTCCAAGCATTTATTATTACGAAAAAGCATTATTGCTAAATCCAAATGATAGTGATATAAAAAACAACCTTGCCTTTGCTGAAAATGCTCGTGTAGATGCCATCGAACCTTTACCAAAAACTATATTTTATCAATGGTATCACCGCGTTTCATCAGTGCTTACATTTGATGGTTGGGCGATTGCTTCGGTTGTGTTTTCCGTAGGATTTGTACTGCTGTTTTTGTTGTATTATTTTTCTTATTCCGAAGGGAAGAAACGCTTATTTTTTGTTAGTTCAATGGTTTCAATTTTATTATTAGGAATGTCTTTGTCTATGGTCTATTCTACTTTTGAAGATGCTATAAAAAACCACCCTGCAATCATTTTTTCTGAAAGTATCGAAGTTAAAGACGGTCCAAGTTTAGGAAATGAAACTTCATTTACCCTTCACGAAGGAACCAAAGTTCAGATTATTGAAAGAGATTCTGATTGGGTCAAGATTCAAATTGCCAACGGAAAAGATGGTTGGATTCCTTTATCAGATTTAAAAGAACTCTAGTCCAAGTCTTCTTCAATTAAAACACCCATTTTTCCCATTTTATAATCACGCATGGCTTCTAAAATTTGTGTTTGATTATTCATAACAAAAGGACCACTTTGCGATACTTTTTCGTTGAGAGGTTTTCCGCTAAGTAGTAAAAACTGGGAATCTTCAGTTGAATTAATTGTAATGGAATCTCCTTCCTCTTCAAAAATAACTAGGTTTTCTGCATCAACAAATCCGTAGCCTGTAATTCGTATTGTTCCTTTTATTAAATATAACATTGAGTTATATTCTTTGGGAATTTGATAGGTTTCTGTGCCGTTTTTTTGAGCATTCCCCCAAATAATTTGYAGTTCACTTTCAGTTGGGAGGTCGCTTTTTATTTCAATAAACTCTCCTACAATAACTTTGGTTTCTACTTTATTATCTACGGAAACAACCACTTGTATCTGTTCTTGGGAAAGATGACGATAATAAGGTTCTTTCATTTTACTAACAGCAGGAGTGTTGATCCAAATTTGAATAATTTCCTGAGTGCCATTTCTTTGAGCTAATGCTTCCGAAGGTCTTTCGCTATGAACTATCCCAGCACCAGCATTCATCCATTGTACTTCTCCTGCTTTGGCAATTTGACTATTTCCACGACTGTCCCGATGATGAACTTCGCCATCAATTATAAAAGTTACAGGAGAAAAACCACGATGTGGATGAGGGCCAATTCCTTGTATTCTAGCAGGACGATCATTAAAATATTGAATTTTAAGATGGTGAACCAACAAAAAAGGATCTACCCGATTCACTTTTTGAGTGGGTAACGATTGTTTTACAGGTGTCCCTCCCATATCAATCTCAACAGAARGCAACAGTGTTTTTACTTGTTTTAAAATAATTCCCATAGGATTAATTTAATTGAAGTGAATCTATTTTTTCGTTGATTTTATCTTCTGTTTTTTCTTTAACTTGGTCTATTARTTCTTCTGGAAACTCAATATCCTCCACTGTTTCCTTTAAATCTGGAAGAACCATAGGAGCCAATGCTATCATAGGCTCATAAAGGATAGAATCTTTTGTTTTTTCTTCAGAAATTATATAACTGCTGGTATTCCATTGATTAAAAAACATAAAAACTACACTGATAATAAATGCAATAATCAAGACATTAAAAACACCGCCTAATAGTTTATTGAAGATTCCTAAAAAGGCAAAATCGGCTAATTTGGTTAAAAATTTCCCTGCCCAATTGATAACAACAACTACCGCAATAAAAGTAACAACTCTTGCTACAATGTTACTGGTTTGCTCACTCCAATTAAACCAATTATAAATATATTCTGCTGCATATTCAGAAAAATAAATAGCCGCAATAACTCCTAAAACCAATCCGATTAAGGAAGCTAAAGTTACGAAAAGCCCTTTTTTCATTCCCCGTATAAAAGCAAAAACTAAGATGATTCCTAAAACGATATCGAAAATGTTCATATATTGATTTTAGGGTAAAGATAGTGTTTCGTTATATGAATGTCAATTCTGATTAAGAATGTATCTTTGTGGAAAATAAAAAGCAGGTGTTAAATAATGAGATACCTGCCTAAGNAGGTATTTATGGCAAGAGACAAGGAATTAAAAAAACAATGGGACGAAGTGGTTACTTTACTTAGTAATCAGTTTGCAGATGGAGACACTTTAGATTTAGATTCGATTATTTATATTATCGGACTTCAAGAAAAAGGAAATCTTAAGAAAATTTATGGGAAAGACGATAAGCTTAATTTAATGCATATCGCAATTTGCAGACTTTTAGAACCTTTTGGGTATTATGCTTTCGATTATTTTGATGAGGAAGGATGGCCACATTATCAGATTTTGGAACAACTTCCACCTTTAAAAGCTGGCGAACAAAGTGTGTTGATGAAAGAGGCTATTGTTCAATATTTTTTGGAGAAAGAAGTGATAAAATAAAAATTAAGACCGCCCTAAAAAGGGCTTTAAGACATAAGAGTTAAGACTTGAACATTGGTAAATTAAAAAATTTGGGTTTTGAAACAATATTAAAGAGAATTTGATCAAGTAAAAGGGTTGAAGTGAACGAGAGGTTGAGAAATTCTAAATTTTTCCAACCTTGTCATAGCGAGGCACGAAGCTATCTTTAAGACAATTTGATAACCTCAAAAGATTACTTCGTCGTAAAAAACTCCTCGTAAAGAYACAACTATCAACTTTAGAAATTTTACACCATAGCTTGTATTCATTTCTCTCCTTTTTTGTTGCGATGCCATTTCAAATAACGTAATTTTGCAAACTGTTTAAACAAGTTATGATTGATAAAATAAAAGAACATATTGCAGAAGTTGAGGCGTTTATCGCAAAGTCTCATGATGAAGTAGAAACTTTCCGAATTAAATATTTAGGAAAAAAGGGATTGTTTAATGAGTTTTTTTCGGAGTTTAGAAATATTCCAAATGACCAGAAAAAGGAATTTGGACAAGCTATCAATAAACTTAAAACAGTAGCTCAAGAAAAAGTAAATTCCTTAAAAGCATCTTTAACTATTGAAGAGGAAACCAAAGGAATTTACGGAGAYTTAACACGTCCTGGCGAACCAATTGAATTAGGATCCAGACATCCAATTTCTATCGTAAAAAATAAGATTATCGATATCTTTTCACGTATTGGATTTAACGTTTCTGAAGGACCAGAAATTGAAGACGACTGGCATAATTTTACTGCTCTGAACCTTCCAGAATATCATCCAGCAAGAGATATGCAGGATACTTTTTTTATTGAAAAAGACCCAGATGTTTTGTTGCGTACTCATACCTCATCGGTGCAAGTCCGTTATATGGAAAACAACAAACCCCCAATTCGTACTATTTCTCCAGGAAGAGTTTATCGTAATGAAGCAATTTCAGCTAGATCACATTGTTTTTTCCATCAAGTGGAAGGGCTATACGTAGATAAAGGAGTGAGTTTTGCAGATTTAAAGCAGACATTACAATACTTCACAACAGAAATGTTTGGGAAATCTAAGATTCGTTTACGTCCGTCATACTTTCCGTTTACCGAGCCAAGTGCTGAGGTAGATGTGTATTGGGGTTTGGAAACCGAAACCGATTATAAAATGACCAAAGGAACCGGTTGGTTAGAAATTATGGGTTGCGGAATGGTAGATCCAAATGTGCTAAAAAACTGTAATATTGACCCAGAAGTTTATTCTGGTTTTGCCTTTGGTATGGGTATAGATCGTATTGCATTGTTACTTCATCAAATTCCAGATATTCGTATGTTTAGTGAAAATGATGTGCGCTTTTTAGAGCAGTTTAAGAGTTTGTAAATTTAATATCTTTGCGAACGACGAAGTTGTGTGGCAACCTTTTTAAACAAACCGTTATTAAACATCATGAGATTACTTCGTCACTCGTGCCTTGTTTCTCGTAAAGACATAAAACAACCCTTTTTCAATGAAAAAAGACATCCAAATTCTAAAAGTTGAAAATGTTCAAATAATTGCCACCAAAGAGTGGGATAAAGATTTTCTTGCCCAACATTGGAATGTATATGTAATCAACAATCGGGAAGATATAATTGAATCTGTGTTGGTACTTTCTAGAGGAAAAAGCAACGATAAAAAGACCTCAACTTTGCGTCACGGATTGGGTGATTTACCTCCACATACTGGGAAAAAAGTAGAATTCATTGCTGAAGAAGTTTTCAGTTTTACAAACGAATATATTGTTACTTTTTTTACTGAAGGAAAATTATGGGATCGTACTTTTATTTTTGAACCTCATTCCATTTCCGAAGAAAAAGGGACCTTTATAGATTTAATGGGGCAGGATTGTGTGATTGCTGAATAATTATCTATGCTTTATAAAAATTGTGTTTCTGTTTCTTTACAATCAATTACTAGTTCAAATCTATTTTAATTAAAATTCAACACTATAATTATTTTTATGGAGATTTATTGTTTAATTACTTTTTTTGTAATTGATCCAGATGATGTAATAATCCGAACGTGATATAATGCAGGTTTTAATAACGACAAATCTATTTTAATTGTCTGTGTTGAWAATTTATTAAAATACATGATTTTTCTTCCTCTTATATCATAAATCTCAATACTATTAATTTCTGATAATGGTGATGAAATAGTGAAGGTTTTATTAGTTGGGTTTGGGTACAATGAAATTTTTTCTAAACTATATTCATTATTCCCTAATTGGTCATCTATAAAAACTATTACAAATCGGTCTTTTTGATTGCTTTCGTTGGATGTAAATAAGTAATTAGTTTCAGATAAATTAGTACGTGTATTTAATAAATTATCTTGCAAATAGACGGAAGCGTTATTTATATTATCTCCTTCTAAGTTTCCTAGGGAAATTGTATAAGCTTGTTGTTCTTGGATCATAGTTCTAAACCCGATCGGAATAATTTGATCAATATTAAAAACTGGTTTTCCTTGAATTGCTAGTTCTTTTTCATCTAATACCGAATAAATAGAAATAGCGGTTGCCAATCGTTTAGAATCATATTGAGGATCATAACCGTCTGTTGCATCTGATGTAAAACTAATTAATGTCGTGCTTTTTAAATTATAAGTTTCATTTTTTAATTCAAGATACATCCGGTCGGTTTCTAAACTTCTATATCCCGTATTATCACCCGTCACTCGCATAGAATTATTAAAGGTTACCATCTCACTTGAATTTGCTTTTATTCCAAATCCTTGTCCAGAAGGAATAAATTGTGTTGGTATTGCTCCTCCATTGGGTGCCGCAAGACTACCGCCAATATTTCGAATTGAAATATCTCCCATACTCCAATTTTCAAAACGATACCCTGGATATGAAGAGCTGGGAGCTGTTAAATGTTCCCAAAAATAAATTTCGTCTATAACTGTATTGGAAATAATAAACAAATCTGCATCTAATGCCGAGGCATAGGGGTTACTTAAAATATTAGGGCTCGCGCTTTTATTCTCGGCACTAGTTCCTATAATATTGTAATCTATATTATAAGTAAAAATTCCATTATTTAAAGTTCCCTGAGAATAATTAATATCATAAAATCCTGAGCCAACACTTGCTGTAGTTGGCCCAACTAAATATCCTTCCCCAGGATTAATATTTACAGAACCAGTAATAAAAGACCAATCATCACCATTGTYATCTGCAAAATGTTCAGCAAAAGGGTCTAAATCTGTAACATCTTGATGTGGTAAAAAATTTGTAGTTGTATGATTCATAACTACATTATTATCTAAATAAGCACCATTTCTTGTAATGCTACTCATTGGGCTTCCTAATATACTAAAGGAATTTCCTGAAGACACTGGTGTGGTTTTAATAACTGTAATACTTCCTAAATTGGTTACCGTTGCTAGATCATTAATTTGAACCAAAGACCCTTCATGGGCAACTAACAATGTGCCATCAACAATGATATTGTTTTCGACACTTACATAATTACCAGCAGTAATTGTTAACACAAAACCTGAGTTTACTCTTACCGAGCAAGCATCTATATTGCCATGAACATTGCTTATATATTCTCCAGCAATAATGGCTTCCATTTTATTATCYGGGATTCCTTTGTCCCAAGAGATACCATCCCAAGTTGTGGTAGCACCGCTACATTTTTCTGGATTGATAAAACCTTCAGAAACAATAATTCCACCCACATTTAATTCCTGTACATTTACCTCACCGATAGTGTATAGAATTTCGATTCCGCCAGCAGTAGAGGAAGCCCCTCCACTATCAATACTAAATTTTTCTATGGATTGAGCATTTATTGTGAATGCAAACAATAATAATAGCATTGTTGTAATAGTTTTTGTGGTCTTCATAATTTTGTTATTTACAGTTTTATATTTTGTCATTGCGAAGTAGGAACGACTGTGGCAATCTGTTTGTTTGTGAGATTGCTTCGTTGCGCTCGCAATGACATTTAGTTTTTAGTACTTACAAGCTCAACTTCATTATTAATTAATAAAGCTTCTATTTTTGAAAGACGATTTTTTAAGCCACTAACATCTTTTTCATAATTTGTAATTCTAGCTTCTGAATTCTCAATAATCTCTTGTTGCTCCTTAATAGCATTGATAAGTATTGGGATTAACTGTGTATAACTAATCCCTAAGGTTTTTTGCTCATTCTTTTGTGCTTTAACAATTTCTTTAATGATGGGTTGTACCTCTTGTGCTATTAGCCCTAAGGATTTATGAGTATTTTCTCTGTTTTTCCAGTTATACGCTTTGGGCTGTAGTTGTAATATTTCAGTTAAACCGTATGGTAAATTTTCAATGTCCTTTTTAAGACGACGGTCTGAGTTTTCAGTGAGATTGCCGAATAAGAGCGCATCACCAGCAAGGTCAACATTAAAAAGAATTGAGTTATTAAAATTTCTATAAGTAAAACCATCGCCAGCAGTTGTACTATAACCTTTTTTAATTGTCGTATTTCCATATTCATCAATATCAAAAATAGTAGTACCGATATCATTTTTAATCTGAAAGCTTCCATCTTCATCATTATCTTGATCTAAATGAATAACTACCGCATCATTACTTTTTATTCTAATATCGCTACTTGAATAAGCAGGGTCTGATGTTATTATGCCATCATCCCCAGTTGAAGTATTAGCAGTTCCTCCTAAAATAAGATCTGGATTAATATCAATACTCGACTCTGCGTGTACTCCTGCAATGGTGCCAATAAAAACTCCCCCTTTATCATTTGCAGAGGCTACGTGTACACCATCGTCTATTGCGGAACCTACATAAAGTCCGTCAACTCCTGCAGAATTTACTTGTAAACCATTACCGCTTATAGCGTTATTAACTAAAACGCCAGTAGTAGCTGCAGAATTAATATAAATCCCTTCACTTCCTGCTGTACCAATATTAAGACCATTAGCTCCTGCTGAATTTACTTGTAAACCATTACCATTTATAACATCATTAACTAAAACACCTCTAGTTACAGCTGAATTAATAAAAATCCCTTCATTTCCTGAGGTACCAATATTAAGACCGATGTTTCCTGCATTATTAATAACTATCCCATCATTTGTGGCAGCATCAATTTGTAAACCATTATTTCCAGCAGAATTAATTTGTATTGCGTTATTAGCTATAGTATTAAATGTAATACCATTTAATGTAGAATTAAATATAGAAAGAGCTCCATCAAATTCAAAAAATCCATCTCCACTAATACTTAGAACATCTTTCGTTCCGTTCCAAATATTAAAACGACTGCTTGCTAATATAGCTTCTGACCTTGCTGCAATTGTCCAATAATTTGTAGTCCAATCATTATTAAAGTTAATACGTGAAAATGCATCTGCTCCACTTTCTTGCCTAATTGTTAGGGTAGGGTCAAGTATTGAACTAGGATAACTAATTTCCATTTTACCAGTAGGAGTAGAAGTACCAATTCCAATTTTTTCTGAAGCATTAAAAAGTACCGATCCTGTTTTATCCCAATAGTGATCGTTAGTGGTAAATGAATTTAATGCATAAGGCACGGTTTTAAATTCTGAATTACCCATATCTACCAAGCCACTCCCTGTGTCTATTTGTACATTTAAAAAATGGAAATCTCTGGACCAATCTATAGTGGTATAATCTCCAGAAATAAGAATTCCTTCCCCAATGTTAACGATAATAAGACCATTAGCATCTGTTGTAGGCGAATGACTCTCTGTATAAACATTAATTAATAAAGCACTTTGTAAAATGCTAAATTGTACTGTAATGGGTGCATTGGGGAGAATGTTGCCGCTACCATCTTTAATAATRGCTTTGTAGTTAATACCGTTTTGAGCCATCCCTACAAATTGGAAAGCTACTACGAAAAGTAATATTAATTTTTTCATTGTTGCGATGTGTTTAGTGATTCTTCTAATTGAATAAGTCGATTGTTAATTGCTTTTTGTGTTTTATTAGTTATCATTAATTCTGAAGTTAATGTGGTTATTTCAGAATCTTGCTCTTTAATAATTTCTTGCTGCTCTTTAATGGCATTGATAAGGATTGGAATTAATTCTATATAATTAATTCCCATTGTTTTTTGCTCATTATCTTTTTCTGAAACAATATCATTGATAATAGGCTGCACCTCTTGTGCAATTAAACCTAAGGATTTATGAGTGTTTTTTCTATTCTTCCAATGATAAGCTTTGGGTTGTAGTWGTAGAATTTCATTTAACCCGTAGGGTAACTCTTCGATGTCTTTTTTAAGACGTATATCYGAAAATTGAGTGAGACTCCCATTTATAGTTAAATTACCAATAGCTGAAAGCTCAAATATGGGCCCAATAACCTCAGAGCCAGCAAAGATAAAGGTGCCAATAATTGTAGTTTCACCATTTTCTTTAATATCTAAAACAGTAGTATTTTCTCCGTTTTTAATTTGAAATTGTCCTTCTTCATTATCGTCTTGATCAAGGTGAATAATAACAGCATCGTTACTTTTTAGCCTAATATCACTACTTGTATAATTTAGGTCTGAAGATATAATACCATCATCTCCTGTGCCTGTATTTGCAGTGCCTCCTAAAATAAGATCTGGGTTAATATCAATACTAGATTCTGAATGCACTCCTGAATTCGTGCCAATAAACACTCCTCCAATATCGTCCGCTGATGCCACATGTATTCCATCATCTCCTGCAGAAGCGACATAAACACCATCAACACCGGCAGATGTAATACGCAAACCATCGCCTGCATTACTATTATTAAGGTTAAGAACACCCGTTGTAGACACACTTGTGTTTATAGTTAAAGATTCTGTTCCTAACCAAACATTCCCAAGATGGTTATGAGTAGGAACATTGATAACATTAATTGCGGTTATCGCATTAGTAGAATTTTCAGCCTGAAAAGCATAAGGCATGGTTTTAAATTCTGTTGTTCCCATATCTACTAAACCACTACCTGTATCTATTTGCACATTTAAAAAATGGGAGTCACTTGCCCAATCTATAATTGTATAATCTCCAGAAATGATTGAACCCTCACCAATATTAATTATAATTAAACCATTGAAATCTGTGGTTGGAGAATGACTCTCTGTATAAACATTAATAAACAAAGCACTTTGTAAAATGCTAAATTGTATTGTTATGGGTGCATTTGGGAGAATATTTCCACTACCATCTTTTACAATGGCTTTGTAGTTAATGCCGTTTTGGGCAAGCCCTATAAATTGGAAGAATAATACGGATACTAAAATTAATTTTTTCATTTTAAAAATATTTAATTATTTATTTTGAAAAAGCATTAAAACATTACTTTTTTTACTTAAAGATCATTTAGTAGCATCATTTTTATTTAATAGTTTTTTTACAAGTTTCTTAAGGGCATCTATTTCTTTTTGTTGTGTAGCAGTTTTTTTTTCATAGCTACTAATTTTATCTGCTAAGGATACTAATATATCTTGTTGTTCTTGCACCGCTTTTACTAGTGGCACTACAAACTCTGCATAGCGTAAACTATAGTGCGATGTTGCATTTTTTGGTTTATCTACCCCATGGAAATTATACCCTACACTATTAGCGGTTTGCTCCACTTCTTGTGCAATAAAACCACTTTGTATTTCGGCTTCCTTAAGCCTTTCACTTTCTTTTAATCGCAAACTATCTGGAGTTTTGTAAAACCCTGCTATGGCGTCCATATCTAATTGGTAGGTAATTGGTCTAAGTTGTTTGATAAAAGCTAAGCCTACCACGTTTTCTTGTACATTCTTTTTTAAACGTCCATCCGAAACATTGCTCCAAATTACAAAGCCCCCAATGGTAGAAACTGAAGCATTACCAAGTCTAACAATATTAGAGCCTCCTGGTTCTGCATTATATCCTAAAGCAGTAGCATTTGTATATGTACTGCCGCTACTGAAAGCCGAATACCCTAGGGCAGTATTATAACTCCCTGTGGTGTTGGAATATAAAGATACACGACCACTTGCAATGTTATAAGAGCCTGTGGTGTTGGAATATAAAGACCCATTACCACTTGCCTCATTATTAGAGCCTGTGGTGTTGGAATATAAAGATTTATAACCACTAGCAATATTATTGCTCCCTATAGTATTGCTGTATAAAGATTGATAACCACTAGCAATATTATAAATTCCTGTGGTGTTGTTATATAAAGACTCATATCCAATTGCTATATTATTGCTCCCTGTGTTGTTGACTATTAGAGAGTTAATACCAATGGCTATATTATAATCTCCTGTGGTGTTGTGATGTAAAGATTGAAAACCACTTGCTATATTACTACTTCCTGTGGTGTTATAATATAAAGATAGAAAACCATATGCTACATTACCACTTCCTGTGGTGTTGGAATATAAAGATTGATAACCAATTGCTATACTTGTATTCCCCGTGGTGTTGGAATATAAAGATTGATAACCACTAGCAATATTAGTGCCTCCTGTGGTGTTTGAAAATAAAGATTGATACCCACTGGCAATATTATAACCTCCTGTGGTGCTTGAAAATAAAGATCGATACCCACTGGCTATATTATTAAATCCTGTGGTGTTGGAATATAAAGATTGATAACCACTTGCAATATTATAAATTCCTGTGGTGTTGGAATATAAGGATTGATAGCCACTAGCTGTATTATTGCCCCCAGTAGTGTTGCTATATAGAGTTTGATAACCAGTTGCTATGTTATTGACCCCTCCAGTGTTGTTATATAAAGATTGATACCCTATACCTACATTTCGATTATCTGAGCTATCGTCGTTTTCACCTGCATTTACTCCTAAAAAAATTGAGGATCCATCATTTGTACCGTCATTATCAGATTTTCCATCGCCCAAGTCATTTATCTTTTCTATGGAGGTGGTGGTGTCTTTTAACAAAACCCAATTACTGCCGTCGTAATAATAAAACCCAGGGGTGTTATCTATTTGGTAAATTATCAAGCTTGTTGCTGGTGTTGGAATAAGGTCTCTTTTTAATTGAGTCATTCTTGGTATTAACAGACCGCTTGTTGCAGAACTTATCTCTAGTACAGAGGATGAATGAGGTGTTGTAGTACCTATACCTACTTGTGCATTTAAAGAGGCAACTGCCAAAAATAGCATGCCAAAAATTAATTTTGCTTTTTTCATTTTAAAAATTATGGTACTACGCATCATCAATTATTGTTTAGTGAAATGAGTACTCTTTATTATTTTATTTTTATAAATTATTTTGAGCTTGTAATTCCCTTTTTCTAAATGATTGATATTTAAAAAAATATTATGAGAGGTTAACTCATCTATATGCCCTTCAATTTGTTTTGAGTTATTCAAATCAATTAGTTAAAACAATTATTAAATTTCAATAATTTCATTGTTGTAAATGTAGATGGAGAAGTAAATACTCTTTATGACTAATGTAACAGAGGTTATGATTATTGTAACATTACAATAGTTATAAGGGTTTAAAGCCTAAAATAAAGTAGAGAAAGGTAAATATTTTAAGGAACAAAAATAAAAAACAAGCCTTAATTAGACTTATTTGCATACTCTGAAGGAGTGCAAAAATACATTTCTTTAAAAGATTTACTAAAGTAGGCATGGTCATTAAAACCTACTGCATAGCCAATTTGAGAAATATTAATATCTGAATTTTTTAATAAAGTAGTGGCAAGTTTTAACCGTTGGCTTTTAATAAACTCTGTAGTAGATAATCCAGTTAGTGCTTTTAATTTTCGGTGTAATTGCATTCTACTCATTGCAGTAGCTTCGCAAAAATCTTGAATACTAAATGATGTTTCAGTTAGTTGTGTATCTAATACAATTTGAATTTTTTCTAAAAACTGTTCTTCTATAGAGTTAACCGAAATATCCTTTGGCCTTAAAACAATTTCTTGACTAAATCGCTCTTGTAATTTTTTAAGGTTTTCAATTCGGTTTTCTACTTTTAATTTTAATAAATCTTCACTAAATGGTTTGGTAATATAATCGTCGGCTCCAGTTTTTATGCCAGCTATTTCGTTTTGATCACCAGATTTAGCGGTTAATAATATGATAGGAATATGACTTGTCCGTTCGTCCTTTTTTAAATTTATTGATAATGCGATTCCGTCTAATACTGGCATCATTACATCACTAATAATAATATCTGGAATATGTTTTATTGCCAAATCAATTCCTTTTTGACCGTTTTCAGCTTCTATAATTGCATATTTTTTGTTAAAAATAGTACTTACATAAGATCTAATATCTGCATTATCATCTACTATTAAAATAATTAATTTATCATCTTCTGTAGTTTGTAATTCCTCAGTATTAATTTCACTTTTAGATTCTAAATAAGGGATTGTTTCCTTTTCAAGACTAAAGGACTTTTGTTTTGCATACTCATCATTGTTAAATGCTGATTTATTAATAGGTAGTATTACTTTAAAACTCGTCCATTGATTTATTGTACTCTCAACAGAGACGGTTCCTTTATGTAAATTTATTAATTCCTTTACTAACGACAAGCCTATGCCAACACCAAGTTTGTCTTCATTTACTTGATAAAAACGCTCAAAAATATGAGTAATCTCATTTTTTGTTAAGCCTTTTCCGGTATTTTTAACTTCAAAATGAAGATGATCATTTTCAACTAATGCATAGCATTCTATGGTACCATTTTCATTTGTATATTTAATAGCATTAGACAATAGATTGATAACAATTTTTTCTACAGCATCTTTATCAAACCAGGTTTCGGTCATAGTTGGATTTATTTGAGATACAAATTTTATATTTTTTTGTTTTATTATAAAGGTAAAACCATCAACTAAAATCCCAATAAAAGGTATTATTTGTTGATTAGAAATTTTGAGTTGAATACGACCACTTTCAATTTTTGAGATATCTAACAACTGATTTACCAAAGAAAGCAGCCTATTTGAGTTACGCTGCATCATTTCTAAGTTGCTACGTTCTTCTTCTGTTAAATTTTCTTTTTTTAATTGGGCTTGTATGGGGCCAGAGATAAGTGTTAAGGGTGTACGAAACTCGTGCGAAATGTTTGCGAAAAAGTTAGATTTTGCAACACTTAATTCTTTTAATTTATTATTTATTTTTTTTCTGTTTTTATATTGTAAGAAAAAAAACAAACCTACAAGTGATGTAAACGCAAGGCCACCTAAAAGTAAATTTCGTTGGTTGGTTTTTTGTTGTTCAATAAGTTGATTTTGCGATTTTAATAATTCTATTTCTTTAGCATTTTTATTGTTTTGATATTTAGCATCTAATGTATTTGATATTTCTAATATGTTTTTATTATATAAACTATCTGAAAGTTTATTATGTAATTCGGAAAAATTAAATGCATTTTTATAATCTCCCAAGCTATGATACGATTTCGATAAAAATTCATAAATAGCATTAGAAACCTCTAGTTGATTTATTTCTTTTAAAGTTGGTAATAGTGTATTGCATAATTGAATACATTTTTTATACTCTTTCTTTAAAAAAGCACATTCGGCAAGACCATATCCAGTAACACTTAACTGTTGTTTATTATTAACTTCAATTGCTAAATCATTAGCGTACCTAAAATTTGTTTCGGCTAATGTATATTCTTTTTTATCAATTTGTATTAATGCTAAATTAGATAATACCCTGCTTTCACCTAATTTATCTCCAGCTTCTATTTTAAGTGTTAAGGCTTCTTTTAAATAGTTTTCAGCTCTTTTATAATCATTTAACTCAAAATCAACAGAGCCTAAATTTGTTAAAATTGCTGAAATACCGGGCTTAAAATTTATTTCTTTGACTAAAGTTAAAGCTTTTTTATAATGATAGATTGCCTTATCTTTTTGTTTTAATGTTTTGTATAAGCCCCCTAAATTATTATGAATTCTAGCCTCAGTATTTATATCACCAGATTTAATAGTAAAGGGTAAGGCGTCAATATAAATCATTGTTGCCTCTTCTAATTTGAATTGGTCTTGCAAAAGAATGGCTTGTTCAATTTTAACATTAATAATCCCTTCTAAATATTCAAGTTTATTATAAATAGTTAATGCCTCGTTTAACGTAGTATTAGATTTTGAATGTTCTCCTAAATCTCTTAAAATTGATCCTTCTCTGTATTTAGTATTTGCAAAACTTAATTCAAATCCATTTTTTTGAGCTAGTTCTTGAGCTTTTATAACATATTTTAAAGAAATATTTGCATCAGTTCGGGAATAAGCTACAAAAAGTCTTAAGTATGTGTCAATTTTAATACTATCATTTTTTGTGGTGTTAATTACTTGTTTTAGGCTATCGATTGTTGTTTGAGAAAACAAAATAGAACTACTTAAAAAACAAAATATGATAATGAATAGTCTCAAAAAATTGAATTTAGATTAGAATTTCTAATCTTAAAAGTAGGTAATTATTATTTGTAAGGAAGGTTGCGCTAAAAAAAATAAACAAATAATATGGTATTAATCAATGTTATAGGTCTGTAAATTGTGATGAATAAACAATTAATCTAACTTATCGGTCAAAGCTTTAAAAATTTTTCTAGCATCTTTATTGTTGTAAAGAACATCATAAACAGCATCGATAATAGGTGTTTTAGCCTTTTTCTCTTTTTGTTGATTTAACTCGTAAGCACTTTTTGTTGCATAATAACCTTCAGCTATCATACTCATTTCCATTTGTGCGCTTTTTACGGTATAACCTTTTCCTATCATGGTTCCGAACATTCGGTTTCGACTAAACATAGAATATCCTGTTACCAATAAATCACCTAAATATGCCGAACCATTGATGTCACGTTTCATCTTATAAATTTTCTTTACATATTTTTTCATTTCCCGAATAGCATTGCTCATTAAGACACTTTGAAAATTATCGCCATAACCCAAACCGTGAGCAATTCCGGTAGCAATCGCGTATATATTTTTTAGCATGGCAGCATATTCAGTGCCAATAATGTCTTCGCTTAAAGAACATTTTATATAATCACTACTCAAATGATCGGCTATAATTTTTGCTTTTTCTTGATCGGCACTGGCGATGGTTAAATAAGAAAGACGTTCCAATGCAACCTCTTCTGCATGACAAGGACCTGTAATAACACCAATGTTTTTAAACGGAATTTTTAGATGTGTATAAAAATGATCGCCAACAATCAGGCTTGTTTCAGGAACTATACCTTTGATGGCTGAAAAAACAACTTTGTCTTTAATATTGACTGTTAATTTTTCTAATTCTTTATAAACGAATGCAGAAGGAATAGCAAAAATTAAGTAATCGGCATAGGAAGCCATTTCATTAATATCGCTACTTAACTTTAACTTATTGGTGTCAAACTCAACTGAAGACAAGTAATTAGGATTGTGTTTGTCTTTTATTATATGTTCTATTGAAGTAGTATTTCGCATGTACCATCCCACTTCATCTAAATTTTCACATAACATTTTTACAATAGCTGTTGCCCAACTTCCTCCTCCAAAAACTGCAAACTTTAGTTTATTTGACATATAGAATATTAATTATAATCAAAAATACGAATAATTTAGGGTTTGTTAAAAATGATGATTAAAGAACTATTTATAAAAATTCATCTCATCTAAATACTCCCAAACATTCTTAGGCAGCATTGGTCGTATATTATTTCCTGAAGCAATATTTTTTCTGATAAAAGTTGAAGATATTTCTACAACTGGAGCGTTGATTTTAGTAATCTTAGGGTGGTTTGAAAATTGAGTTTCTATGCTTCCGTTAGAAATTCTTGGATAGATATAAATAGTAAACCGGTCCAAAATTACTTCATAATTTTTCCATTTATGAAGGCTTTTTAAATTGTCTTCGCCCATGATTAAACAAAACTCCTTTTCAGGATATTTTTCTTCTAATAATGCTAAAGTTTTTACCGTATAATTGGGCTGAGGTAAATCGAATTCAATATTGCTAGCTTGTAATTTTGGATAGTCTTCTATTGCAATACGCACCATTGCTAAACGATGATTATCCTCGAGTAACGTTTTCTTTTTTTTATGCRGATTGTGAGGTGTTACAACCAACCAAACCTCTTCTAAATCGGAATGTTCAGCTAAATGATTGGCAATAATTAAATGTCCAACGTGAATGGGATTAAAAGTTCCAAAAAATAATCCAACCTTTTTTTTCATTTTACTTTTTAATGAAATTTAAAACCAATTCTTTAGATTCTTGAAGGGCGGTTTCTAATACTTTATTTTCAATAATAAAATCGAATTGAGGTGCAGTTGCTAGCTCTACCGAAGCTTTTGCAATCCGCATATTAATTTTTTCTTCATTTTCAGTTTTGCGTTTTTTTAACCTAATTTTTAATTCATCAACACTTGGAGGTTTTACAAACACAGCCAAAGTCTCTTTGGGATATTTCTTTTTAATTCTTAACCCTCCAACCACATCAATATCAAATATTACATTTTTTCCTTTTGCCCAAATACGTTCGATTTCGGTTTTTAAGGTTCCGTAAAAATTATCGCGATAGACYTCTTCCCATTCTAAAAAATCATTGCCTTTAATGTGTTGTTTAAACTCTTTTAAATTGATAAAATAATAATCGGTTCCGTGAATTTCTTTGCCTCTAGGTTCACGAGAAGTAGCCGAAATAGAAAAGTCTAGATTCAACTCTTCTTGCTTTAATAAATACTGTACAATGGTAGTTTTTCCACTTCCTGAAGGGGCCGAAAAAACAATTAATTTTCCTCCTTTCATTACAATACGTTTAAAGCTTGTTCTTTAATTTTTTCCAATTCATCTTTCATCTGAACTACCAATTGTTGCATTGGTGCGTGATTGGACTTGGAACCAATAGTATTAATTTCTCTTCCTATTTCTTGGCAAATAAAACCTAGTTTTTTTCCGTTGGAATCGTCAGAATTTATAGCCTCATTAAAGTAATTTAAATGATTTTTTAAACGTACTTTTTCTTCAGTGATATCGTATTTTTCGAGGTAATAAATCAATTCTTGCTCAAAACGATTTTCATCTACATTCTCTTTTAAATCTTCTACGGATTTCCGAAGTCTGTCTTTTACAATCGTTATTCTATCGTTGTCAATTTCGATTACTTTTTCTAATAATTCTGAAATGGTTTTTGATCGCATTTTAAAATCGTCTCCCAAAACTTTTCCTTCGTCTGTTCGATAAATATTAATAGCAACTAACGCTTCATTTACAGCTTCGGTAATACTTTTAAACTCGTCTTCTTCAATTTCTTCGCGTTCCGTTTTCATAGTGTCTGGCATCCGCATTGCCATTTTCAACAACTCCGTTTGATCAGCAACTACAATGTTTGACAACTGATTCATATATTGTTGCACCACACTATTATTTACTTTTGATGTGGTTTCTTCACCCGTAATTTCAACAAAAAGATTGAAATCTACTTTTCCACGAATTAATGATTTTGAAATCATTTTTCGCATTTCCAATTCTTTCACTCGATACGAAGAAGGAACTCGCGTGTTGATGTCGAGATTTTTGCTGTTGAGCGATTTTATTTCGACCGTAATTTTTTTGGTTGGTAATTGTAAAAGAGACTTTCCGTAGCCTGTCATTGACTGAATCATATTCCAAATATTTTAGGATTGCAAAGGTACTAAAATAGTGCGGGAGTACCCTAATTATGATTGCTTTGGATTCCCATTCTTATCAAAGTTTGTATTCAAATACTTTTGGGTAAAAAATAGGGTAGAAAGTAGCAGTACCGTATGAATGATGATGGTAATTAAAAGATTATTCTTAGGGTAAATAAAGTATAATACTGGCGGGAATACCAAAGAAATTAATGAGATTTTCACCATTAAACCAGCAGAATAAGTATTGGCAGCTTTCCAAATTTCCTGGTTTGCCATTGAGCGTCGAGTACGATAACCGTAAAAGTGATTGATTTTTTTAGGCGGAAATTTTACAAAAACAAAAGACATAACCAACATAAATATTAAATATCCTAAGCTCATTAAAAGTTGATCTTGTGCTTCCATAAAAATTATTTTAAAAATTCTAGCGTTCGTTTTTCGCTGTAATATACCTCATTTGTTTGATGAAACCCAACGTGTCCTCCATACAAAGGAGTTTCTAAATAAATATTTTTGGAATTTTCTGCTGCTTGATAAGGATAACAATCTTCGGAAAGGAAACTGTCGTTTTTAGCATTTAAAATTAATATAGGGATATTAATATTCGAGATAAATTGATTGCTGCTATTCTTTTCGTAATAATCATAAGCATCTTTAAATCCGTGTGCTTTGGAGGTGTAAACATCGTCGAAATCCTTCAAAGTTTTAATTTTATTTAAATCTGAAACATTCATCTTATCTGGGTGCTGCTTCATTTTTAGTTGGTATTTTTTTCGAAGGTTAATCAAAAAGGCTTTGCTGTATAACCAATTTTCAGGTTTCATTAAACATTCTAAAGAACCTCGTAAACTTGTGGGGACTGATATGGCAACTCCTTTTTTAATTTCTGAAGGAATGGTGTCTCGTTCTCCTAAATATTTCAGTAATAAATTGGCACCTAAACTAAAACCTACCAAAACAATTTCTTGGTATTTATCTTTTTCCAAAATATGATGAATGACCACTTCTAAATCTTCGGTTTTTCCAGAATGATAGGATTGATACGCTAAATTATCTTCTCCGCTACAGCCTCTAAAGTTCATAGCTGCAATGTCCCAAGCATTTTTTTGTAATTCGATTCCAGCGCCCTTCATATAGGTTCTTTGTGCATTTCCTTCCAAACCATGTAGTAATATGACAAGTTTTTTAGTGATCTTTTCAGAATGCGACCAATCTAAATCTAAAAAATCTCCATCAGGAAGATTAATTCGTTCTCTTTGCTGAATTAAAAGTGGGGTTTTTCTAAGTTTTGAAGAATAAACAGTTGAAATATGTCCATTTCTAAAAATTAAAGAAGGGTTGTAATTACTTTTTATTAAGGGCATAAATTTTTTTCAGCAAAGTAAGAAATAATGAGGCATACTTCAAAAAGTAAATTACTTTTGAAAAAAAATATTTTCTATGTATTTAAAAGAATTTGAAGTCCGTTGGAACGACCTTGATGCCAATCGTCATTTGGCAAATAGTAGTTACATCAACTATATGAGTCATACCCGTCTTAGTTATTTTATGGAGAAGGGTTTTGGTCAACTAGAAATGATTAAAAACAACATAGGACCTGTAGTTTTTTACGAACACATGTTTTATTTTAAAGAAATATTTCCTGGGAAACCAATTCGGGTTTCGTTGCAATTAAAAGGACTTTCTGAAGGAGGAATGTATTTTGAATTTCAACATAATTTTTACAATTCTGAAGGGAAAAATCTTGCAAGATGTAATATGATGGGAGGTTGGATAGATTTAAAAACACGAAAGCTTCGTGATTTACCAGTTTCTTTATTATCAGCTATTTCTGAACTGGATAAAACGGTAGATTTTAAGGTGTTGACTAAGGAAGATACTCGTAAGTTTAAACAGTTCCCGAAAGATATGATATAGGAAATTTAGATTTTCATTTATTTTTTAAAGTAAACTCTCCAAAATTTTGCATTTGTCTTTTAATCCAATATTTTCGAGATTTGATAAATCTTGAACTTGGATTCACAGAATATTTTAAAGGGTTAGGTAAAATTGCCGCAATCCCTGCTGCTTGATCTTTACTAAGTTTTTTTGCTGAAGTATTATACCAATAGTTTGCAGCCGCTTCGGCTCCAAATATTCCATTTCCCATTTCAATACTATTTAAATAGACTTCTAAAATTCGTTCTTTACTCCATAATGTTTCAATTAAAAAAGTAAACCAAACTTCCAATCCTTTCCGAAGCCATGTTCTTCCTTGCCATAAAAATACATTCTTGGCAGTTTGTTGTGAAATGGTGCTTCCGCCACGAATACGTTTACCTTCCAGATTTTCAAAATAGGCCTTTTTTAATGCTTTTACATCAAAACCATTATGGTTTAAATAATTTTGATCTTCAGAACAAATTACGGCTAATTGTAGGTTTTTTGAAATTTCTGAAAGAGGCTTCCATTGGTGATTTGTTTTATACAAATCATCACCATCAACAGACCGAATTACCATTAAAGGGGTTAACGGTACAGAAACATATTTATAAACAACTACCCAAGTTATACTTAAAGCTATAAACCAAAGTGTTATTTTTAAAAGGAATTTTCCGAGTCGTTTCATAGCAAATTAAAGTAACTTTTCTTTTACTGTATAGCAAGATAATTACTAAATATATTTATATGAAAGCTACTATTAAAGCAAAAAAAACTCCGAACCTTAAATAAGTTCAGAGTTTTTAAAATTTTTATTCTTCTTCCCCTTCGGGTTCGTTCATTACAAAGTCGTCCATAAAAGCAGTGGTATAATTACCTGATACATATCGTGGATCACTCATTAATTGTAAATGAAAAGGAATAGTCGTTTTTACGCCTTCCACCACAAATTCGTCCAAAGCACGTTTCATTTTACTAATGGCTTCATCTCTAGTTTGCGCCGTTGTAATTAACTTTGCAATCATAGAGTCGTAATATGGAGGAATGGTATAACCCGCATAAACGTGTGTGTCTAAACGTACTCCGTGACCTCCTGGTGAATGAAATTCGGTTATTTTTCCTGGACAAGGTCTAAAGTTATTATACGGATCCTCGGCATTGATACGGCATTCAATAGAATGTAATTTAGGGTTGTAGTTTTTTCCTAATATTGGAATTCCTGCCGCTACTTTTATTTGTTCTTTAATTAAATCGAAGTCTATAATTACTTGCTCCGTAATTGGATGTTCTACTTGGATACGAGTATTCATTTCCATAAAGTAGAAATTTCGGTGTTTATCTACTAAAAACTCTACCGTACCAGCACCTTCGTATTTTATATATTCTGAAGCTTTTACCGCTGCATCTCCCATTGCTTTTCGCAATTTATCGGTCATAAACGGACTTGGAGTTTCTTCAGTTAGTTTTTGATGTCTTCTTTGTACAGAGCAATCTCTTTCTCCTAAGTGACAAGCATTTCCAGTGCTATCTCCAATTATTTGGATTTCGATATGTCTAGGTTTTTCAATAAGTTTTTCGATGTACATATCATCATTACCAAAGGCAGCTTTACTTTCTTGTCTTGCAGAATTCCAAGCATTTTCAAGGTCTTCCTCTTTCCAAACGGCACGCATTCCCTTTCCACCACCACCAGCACTTGCTTTTAACATTATTGGATATCCTGTTTCTTTAGCAACTTTAATACAAGTTTTAAAATTTGGAATTACTCCTTCAGATCCTGGAACACACGGGACTCCTGCTTCAATCATTGTAGATTTTGCGGATGCTTTATCGCCCATACGGTTAATCATATCTGCGGAAGCACCTATAAATTTAATACCGTGTTCTTCACATAATTTTGAAAATTTAGCATTTTCAGATAAAAATCCATAACCAGGATGGATGGCATCTGCATTGGTGATTTCGGCAGCAGCCAAAATATTTGACACTTTCAAATAACTCTCGTTACTTGGTGGTGGCCCAATACAAACAGCTTCGTCTGCAAAGCGTACGTGTAAACTCTCTGCATCTGCTGTTGAGTATACTGCAACCGATTTTATTCCCATCTCTCTACAAGTACGAATAATTCGAAGTGCAATCTCTCCTCTATTGGCAATTAGTATTTTTTTAAACATAATTTCTTTAAATAATCAAATTAAATGCACCAAATTCCATTTTTAAACTGAATTTTGGAGTTTTAAATTTGGGATTTTAATTTAAGAAGGATCTACTAAAAATAAGGGTTGATCAAATTCTACTGGAGAAGCATCATCAACTAATACTTTTACTATTTTTCCAGAAACTTCACTTTCTATTTCATTAAAAAGCTTCATTGCTTCAATAATACAAACCACATCTCCATCTTTAATTGTATCACCTACTTCAACAAATGAAGGTAGATCTGGTGAAGATTTTCTGTAAAAAGTACCTATAATTGGTGATTTTACAGTGATGTATTTAGAATCTTCATCCTCATTTGAAGTTGCATCAGCAGAAACTGGAGTTGCATCAACTGGTAATTGTGCTACTACTTGTGGTGCTGCCATAGTAGGCAATTGCTGAATAATCGTCGTTTCCCCTTTTCCGCGTCCTTCACCTGTTCTGATGGTGATTTTCACATCATTCATTTCAAGTTTTACTTCGGTAGCTCCTGATTTTGCTACAAACTTGATTAAATTTTGAATCTCTTTAATATTCATATCATTCAATTTAATTTATTAATTTATTTAGGGTCGTACGCCCAAGTAAGGTATATTGCTCCCCAAGAAAATCCGCCACCAAAAGCAGCAAACACTAATTTATCTCCTTTTTTTAATTTTTTCTCGTAATCCCAAAGACATAAAGGTAATGTTGCTGAAGTAGTATTTCCGTATTTGTAAATATTCTTCATTACTTTTTCGTTTGGGAGGTTCATTCTTCTGGAAGTTGCATCAATAATTCTGTTATTAGCTTGATGTGGTACTAACCACTCAATATCATCTCCAGTTAAATTGTTTCGTTCTAATATTTTTTCTGAAGCATCTGCCATTCGAGTAACCGCAAATTTAAAAACGGTTTTTCCGTCTTGAAAAACTACATGTTGGTTCCTAGCAATCGTTTCTTTAGAAGAAGGAAGTAACGAACCACCTGCATCAATTTTCAACGAATGTCTTCCGTTACCATCGGTTTTTAAGATTTCGTCTTGAATTCCTAACCCTTCTTTATTTGGTTCAAATAAAACAGCTCCAGCACCATCACCAAATATGATGCAGGTGGTTCGATCTTTATAATCTAAAATAGAAGACATTTTATCTGCACCAATTAAAAGTACTTTTTTATATTTTCCAGATTCAATATAGCTTGCCGCTGTGGACATTCCAAATAGAAACCCAGAACAGGCAGCCATAAGATCGTAAGAAAAAGCATTGATAGCACCTATTTGAGTGGCCACATAAATACCCGTTGCAGCAACAAGCATATCGGGTGTTGCTGTTGCCAAAATAACTAAGTCTATTTCTTTTGGGTCTACTTTACTTTTTTGAAGTAAATCTTTTGCGGCTTCGATTGCAAGAAAGGAAGTTCCTTTGTCTTTATCTTTTAAAATTCTACGTTCCTTAATACCTGTACGAGCAGTTATCCATTCGTCGTTGGTATCTACCATTGTTTCCAGAATTTTGTTGGTTAATACAAAGTCTGGAACATAGCCTCCTACAGCTGTAATTGCTGCTGTGATTTTACTCATATTTTTGAATTAATTTCACAAAAAGGGTAAAAAACCCTCAAAATCGGTCGAAAAATACTAAAATTTCACCAATAACTGATGAAAAATAGTTTTTTTGTGTGTTTTATAATTTAGGGAAAAAATAAAAACGAAAAAACTCCCGTAAAATTAAATACGGGAGTCTTATACTATTATAAGTTTATTACTATGCTACTTCTTCTTCTACAGCATCAATCACTATTTGACCACGGTAATATAATTTACCTTCGTGCCAGTGTGCTCTGTGATATAAATGAGATTCACCAGTTGTTGGATCTGTAGCAATTTGAGGTGTAGTTGCTTTGTAATGTGTTCTTCTTTTATCTCTTCTAGTTCTTGAGATTTTTCTCTTTGGATGTGCCATTACTTTGTATTATTTGTCTGTTAATAATTTTTTTAATTTGTCCCACCTTGGGTCTGTTTGTTCGTCTTCTTCAGATGTAGTTATTTCATCATGATTTGGACTTAATTCTTCTAGTTTATCAAGTATTTCAGATTTTAAAGTTCCATCTTCAATTCCTGGATGAATCTTTTTGGTTGGAATTGCCAACACAATAGATTCATATATATATTGCTGAATGTTTATTTCGTAACTTCCGTGAGGTATAATTAAAAGTTCCTCATTTTCATCATTAAATTCATCACCAAAATTTACAATAAAATGAAATGATCCTTTTATATATTGATTATAAGGTTCATTTGTTGTGTCACAGTTTACATTTAAGGTGCCTGTGAATGACAACGTAAATTCTAACATGGTGTTTTTTTTAATCAGCAGTACTTCAAGATTAATGTTTGCTTCATTAAAATCTTCATACTCAAAATACTCAAAGAACGATTTACTTATTTTATAGTCAAACTGGTGTTCTCCTAATTTTAATCCCACGAATGGAATGGTAAATTCTTTCAATTCCTTCATAATCACTCACCTGTTTAACACAGTAGCCTTACAATTAAGGCGGGTGCAAAGATAAAAAATAATTTAAAAATTAAATCAGTTTTTACAATTCTTTTTAATCGAATCTTTTCCGTTGGTTTCGAGGCTGAGGAGCTGATTTTAATGGGTTTTTAGATAAATTAGAATACTCTTCTCTCTTTTTATATATTTCAATTGCAGTATAAAGTGCTTCTTCAAAGGACTCATTATTAGCAATATTCTTTCCTGCAACGTCAAAAGCAGTTCCGTGATCTGGTGATGTTCTAATTTTATGTAGACCTGCCGTGTAATTTACTCCTTTTCCAAATGAAAGTGTTTTAAAAGGAACCAATCCTTGATCATGATACGATGCAATCACTGCATCAAAACTCTCATAATTTCCAGATCCAAAAAAGCTATCGGCCGCATAAGGGCCATAAACTAATATTCCTTTTTCTCTTAAATTGTCTAATGTAGGTCTTAATACCGTGTCGTCTTCATTACCTATTACTCCGTTATCACCATTATGTGGATTGATGCCTAGAACTGCAATTTTTGGTTTTAGAATTCCAAAGTCTTCAATCAGTGTTTTTTGAATAGTGTTAATTTTACTTTCTATAAGCTCTTTTGTAATGTTTTGGGATATGTCTTTTACCGCAACGTGATCGGTCAACAATCCTACTCTTAATTTGCCAGAAATCATTAACATTAAACTATCTCCTTCTAATTCTTGGTTTAAATAATCGGTATGACCTGGAAATTTAAAATCTTCTGCCTGAATGTTCGACTTATTAATTGGTGCTGTTACCAAAACATCAATCTTATTGTTTTTTAAAGCAGTAACTGCCGATTTGAATGATTTAATAGCATACTCCCCAATCTTAGCATCTTCTTTCCCAAAATTAATGTCCACAGATTCTTTCCAAACATTAAAAACATTTATTTTTTTTGGTTCAATAGCTTCTAATTTATCAATCCCATGAAAATTACATTCAACATTATAAACTTTTTTTAAATGAGTCATTATTTTAATCGAAGAAAATATTACTGGTGTAAATAATTCTAATATTCTTGGATCTTGAAGGGTTTTTAATACTACTTCACTACCAATTCCGTTTAAATCTCCTATTGAAATTCCGACTACAATTTTTTTTTGATTATCCATTATTTAATGAAGTCTTATATGATTACTTTTGTGGTACAAATGTAACTAATTGAAATCATGTTTACAGGAATAATTGAAGCAATGGGAGAAATTTGTTCTCTCACAAAGGAAGGAAGCAATCTACATATTGAAGTGAAAAGTCCTATAACTCCAGAATTAAAAATAGACCAAAGTGTTGCTCATAACGGAGTTTGCCTAACGGTTGTGGAAATTAGCGGCGCTATTTACACGGTTACCGCTATAAAAGAAACACTTAATAAATCTAACATAGGAAATCTTGAAATAGGAAGTACCGTGAATTTAGAACGCTCTATGAAGCTTGGTGAACGATTAGATGGTCATATTGTACAAGGACATGTAGATCAAACTGCAATTTGTGTTGCTATTGCTGAAGAAGATGGAAGCACCTATTTTACTTTTAAATATGACGAGACATTTAATAATCTTACCATCGAAAAAGGATCTATTACGGTAAATGGTGTAAGTTTGACGGTGGTCGATTCTAAAAAAAACGAATTTAGTGTTGCGATTATTCCTTATACTATTGAGCATACAAATTTTAGCTCTTTTAAAATAGGAGCAAAAGTCAATTTAGAGTTCGATGTTGTAGGAAAATATTTAAAAAGGCTTACTGAAGGCTATCTTTAATCTTGTATTTTTTGTAGGCAATAAATGCGCCATATAATAAACCAACAAATATCAATACTAAAAAATAATCATCTATAGGTAATTCAGGTGGATGATTAGTTCTATTAGGCGCAGGCGGACCTGAACGACTACTCAAAGACTGAGCAAGCATAGCTGTACTATTGGTTACAAATAGTACTAAGGTTAGTATTTTAACGATTTGGGGTCGCATTTGGTCGACTAAAATAGTAAAATTTTATTAACAAGTGTTAAAAAGTTTTAATTATTGTAAAAGTAAGAACTCTTTTTCTTGAAAATTATTTCATTTAATTAAAACAAAATCCCTTTAAATATAGATTTTGAGTAGGTTTTTTAATTTGATAGTGGTCCCACATGGGCTCGAACCATGGACCCCCTGATTATGAGTCAGGTGCTCTAACCAGCTGAGCTATGGGACCGATTTAGTATAAATTATCTATTATAATCAGCTTGCAAATTTATAACACTTTAGATATTTCGCAAGTTATTTTTCATTATAATTTATTTCTTGACATAATTCTACCAAAACACCATTCGTAGATTTAGGATGTAAAAAAACAACTAACTTATTGTCTGCTCCCTTTTTAGGGGTTTCATTTAACACCACAAAACCTTCTTTTTTTAACCGAATTATTTCTGAATAAATATCATCAACCGCAAAAGCAATATGATGTATTCCCTCACCGCGTTTTTCTATAAACTTTGCAATTGGGCTGTCTTTTTTGATGGCTTCTAACAATTCGATTTTACTTTCACCACAAGTAAAAAAAGAAGTTTTTACTCCCTCACTGGCAACCTCTTCTGTTTTATAATGATCGTATCCTAATAAACTTTTATAAATGGCATTTGCGTTTTCTATGTTTTTAACAGCTATTCCAATGTGTTCAATCTTTTTCATATTTCAAAATATATTAGTTTCAAAAATAACAATTATAAAGAGCAATCTTACTTGCTTCTGAAATATATGAAACTTAAAAGTATAAAATGTAGTATTTTTGTGCTATGATTGAAACAAATAGGCAAAAAAAAATAGCAGGTGTTTTACAAAACGACCTTGCTGTAGTATTACAAAAAATGTTAAGAGACTCTGGACAAATGGGGATTATTATCTCCGTTTCTAAAGTTACTGTAACTACCGATTTATCTTTATCTAAAGTATATACAAGCGTATTTCCTCCCGAAAAAGCAACATTAATTGTAAAAGAATTAAACGAGCTGAAACCAAAAATTAAGCATCAAATTGCTCAAAAAACAAGACATCAACTTCGGAAAATGCCCGATTTAGTGTTTTATAATGATGACTCCTTAGAATATATTAACAACATTACAGAAGCCGTAAAAGGAAAAGTAGATCCAATAAAAGATACCGACTTGCTTAAAAAACGTAAAAATATATAGTTGAACTTTTCGCTGTACATCGCAAAACGCTACTTGTTTTATAAAAGTAGTAAAAATGCAATTAATATTATCTCCCGTATAGCAATTTCGGCTGTGGTTGTAGGTGCTTTGGCGCTTTTTATTGTGCTTTCTGGATTTTCTGGACTGCGAGATTTTAGCCTTCAGTTTACCAATGTGTTTGATGCTGACTTAAAATTATACCCTTCTAAAGGGAAAACATTTTCACTTTCTGAAACTTCTGAAATCCAATTAAAAAAAATCGGCGGTATTGAAGCTTTTTCTAAAATTGTAGAAGAACGAATTTTTCTTCAATACCGCGGAAAAAATCATATTGCTACTATAAAAGGTATTGATGAAAGTTTTAAAAATGTAATTCCTATCGACAGCATTTTATTTTTAAATAAATGGTTAGTCCAAAACAGAAATGAAGTGGTAATTGGGCTAGGAACATCACAAAAACTATCAATGGGTGTTTTAGACTTTAGTAACTTACTAGAGATTTATGTTCCAAAACCGGGAACAGGTCAGATTTTAGATCCCGCAAATGCTTTTACAAAAAGAAGGGTCGTTGCTTCTGGGATGTATAGTGTGAATCAAGATTTAGATAGTAAATATGTTTTTTCGGATATTAATTTTGCAAGATCTCTACTGAATTTGGATTCAACCAAAGTAACTTCTATTGAAATTAAGTTACTTCCAAATGCTAATGAAAAAGCTATTCGTGAAAATATTGAATCTCTTTTCACTGAAGAAATAATTATAAAAAACAGAGTTCAACAAAACGACGGACTTTATAAAATGTTGAATATTGAAAACCTGTTTGTTTATGTTTTTGTAAGTCTGATTGCCGCCATCGCCATTTTTAATATTGCAGGAATTATTATTATGACTATTCTTGAAAAAAGAAAAGATATTAAAACACTTTCCTCTTTAGGTTTAACCATTTCTGAAATTCGAAAAATCTTTTTTTACAAAGGCTTATTAATGACTTTTATAGGTGTTTTAATTGGTCTTGGAATAGGAATTGCTGTTGTTATGCTTCAAGAAATGTATGGTTTTGTTCCTATTACACCAACTTTGCCTTATCCTGTTCGGTTAGAATTTATTAATGTATTAATTGTATTTGTTACTATTTTGGTTTTGGGCGGAATTGCTTCAAAAATTGCTGCTACCAAAGTTTCAGAAAAACTAATTTCTTAGTGAAAATCAAAATTGAGGAGTTTGCAAAACGAACTCAAAGTTGTTTTTGAACTAACCCCGTTGAATAACGAGGTCTTAATATATATTGTTTAAAAGTTAAACTGAAAGTCTTTAAACTTCACGGCAACTTCCTCTAGAGCTTTAAAAACATCAACCGAATCATCGCTGGTTACCATTTTCATTCGATACTCTTTAAAATGTGGGATTCCTCTAAAATAATTGGTGTAATGTCTTCTGGTTTCAAAAACGCCGAGTCTTTCTCCTTTCCAATCGATTGCCATTTTAAGGTGTCTTTTTGCTGCTTCTACCCGTTCTTCCATAGTAGGAGAAGCTATCTGGCTTCCTGTTTTTAAAAAATGCTTTACTTCTCTAAAAAACCAAGGATTACCTATACTTGCACGACCAATCATACATCCATCAAGCCCATAATCATCTCGCATTTCTTTGGCTTTTTCGGGAGAGTTCACATCGCCATTCCCAAAGACAGGAATGTGCATTCGAGAATTATTTTTAACTTCAGCAATAGGCGCCCAATTTGCTTCGCCTTTATACATTTGCTTGCGGGTTCTTCCGTGAATAGAAATTGCTTTACAACCAACATCTTGCAATCGTTCGGCAACTTCAACAATACGAAYTGAATCGTCATCCCARCCCAATCTTGTCTTAACGGTTATTGGAAGATTGGTGTGTTTTACCATCGCTTCCGTAAGAGAAACCATTAAATCAATGTCCTTTAAAATACCTGCTCCAGCTCCCTTTGAAACTACTTTTTTTACGGGACAGCCAAAATTTATATCGATAATATCTGGTTTCGATGCCTCCACAATCTCTACACTTCGCAGCATAGATTCTAAATTAGCTCCAAAAATCTGAATTCCCACRGGACGTTCTTTCTCGTAAATATCCAACTTCATGACACTTTTTTGAGCATCACGAATCAATCCTTCCGAAGAAATAAATTCGGTATAAACCACATCGGCTCCTTGCTCCTTGCATAAAGCTCGAAAAGGAGGATCGCTTACGTCTTCCATCGGAGCTAATAATAGCGGGAAGTCTTCTAATTCTATGTTTCCTATTTTAATCATATTCGATGCAAAAATAGGTAAATAAATAAGCTTAGGTATAAATTGTATCTTTATTGAACTTATACTTTAAAAAATTCTTTTTTCTAAAAATTACACTTTTTGTTTTACATTCGCTTTTCTGAAACATTTTTAATGACTAAAACTCTTCAAATTGCTTTTCTTTTCCTATTTTCTTTGTTGCTTCTTTCTTGTAATTCTAAAGATAAAAAGGAAAAATACACAGAAATTTCCAGAACCTCAACGCAATACATCGATGGCTACGTAGGTGATAAAAACTGTGTTGCTTGCCATCAAACCGAAGTAGCTCTTTGGAAAGGATCTCACCACGATTTGGCCATGCAAATAGCCAATGAAACGACCGTTTTAGGTGATTTTAATAATGTAGAAATTACTATAGATAGTGTTGATTATTTCTTCTATAAAAAAGGAAATGATTTTCTTGTTAAGATTAAAGAAATAGATACTTCCGAAAAGGAATATAAAATCACTTATACTTTCGGAGTAACACCACTTCAGCAATATTTAGTAGATTTTGAAAAAGGCAAAAAACAAGTGCTTCGAGTTACTTGGAACGTTATTAAAAAGAAATGGTACCATCAATATAAAGGCGATAAAATTCAGCCACACGATTGGTTACATTGGACAAAAAGTGCTCAGAATTGGAATACCATGTGCGCCGAATGTCACTCTACCAACCTGAAAAAGAATTATTCAATCGAAGAAGATTCATTCAACACCACCTATTCTTCAATCAATGTGAATTGTGAAAGCTGCCACGGTCCAGCCGAAAAACATGTTGCTTGGGCAGAAAATTCTTCCGAAGATAAAAACAACTACATTCTTTCTCCAAAAAAGCAAAAAGAGCAGTTGAATTTATGTGCTACTTGTCACGCGAGAAGAGCAAAATTAACTGAGAATTATGTGCCAGGCGAGAAGTTTGAAGACCAATATATGGTTCAGAATATTACCAATAATTATTATCACGATGATGGGCAAATAGATGATGAAGATTACGTGTTTGGCTCTTTTATGCAAAGTAAAATGTTTGACGAAGGGGTTAAATGCAACGATTGCCATAATGTGCATACGCTAAAACTAAAATTTGAAGGAAATAAATTATGTTTGCAATGTCACGTTCCTGCAAATTATGAAACTGAAAAGCATTATTTCCACAAACAAAATACCGAAGCAAGTTTGTGTATTAATTGCCATATGACGGATAAAAATTATATGGGAAACGATTTTAGAAGAGATCACAGCTTTCGTATTCCTCGTCCCGACCAAAGTGAAAAATACGGAACACCAAATGCCTGTACCGAGTGTCATACCGATAAATCTAACCAATGGGCAGCTGATGTGATTAAGAATAAATTCGGAAACAAACGCGCTCCACATTTCTCTGACGCTTTATTAATGAGTACTAAAAATAATTTAACAGAAGGACAACGAAATCAACTAGACAATTTTATCAACGACCTCAACTATCCTGAAATTGCCAGAGCAACCGTGATAGAAAATTTAGATTATTACGCACCTGAGCAATTTAAAACGTTGCTCATTGCTTTAAAGGATTCGTCTGCGATTGTACGTTATAACGCTTTATTAAAATTTAGAAATATAGCACCTCAAGAGCGTCTTTCTGTTGCTTTAGAGCATATGAATGATTCCATAAAATTAGTGCGAATTGGAGCAGCACAATTGGTAATTGGTTTGGATGAAAACACTTTAAACGGAATTGATAAAAGTAATTATATCAACTCCAGAAGTGAGTTAGAAACCATGTTATTTGCCAATGCAGATTTCTCAACAGGTCGTTTGCAGTTGGGTGATTATTATTTTCAGAAAAACGATTTGCCAAATGCCATTAAACATTACGAAATGGCCTTAAAAAAAGACAGTCTTTTATTGCCTGTTTTTTCAAATTTAGCTACTGCTTATAGTATCAATAAAGATTTTGAAAATGCTTCAAAAATACTAGAAAAATGGATTTTAATAGACGCTAAAAACGGTCGTCCTCATTATTTAAAAGGTCTCTTAAATTTTGAAAATAACAATAATGAAATAGCTGTTTCTGAATTAAAAATCGCCATCAAATTAAATCCTAACGACACTCGTTCCTTATATAATTTGGCAACCTATTATTTTCAAGATAATAAGGATTTAAAACAGGCAGAAACCTATATTAAATCAGCTTTAAAAATTGATAGTGAAAATCCAGATTTTAATTATTTATTGGCTTTAGTATATAAAGAGAAAGGTCAAACCACGAAAGCCAATACTATTATGCTAAAGTTGAAAGTTAATCAGTATTAATTCATTTCAAAAGGGAAAATAACCTTCCAGTCTTTTTCCATATCGATAACTGTCCACCCATCATTTTGAGCTTGATCTAAGCCTTTGTCTAATTTTCCAATATGAGAATTTCTATCATAAGCCCATTCTCTAATAGAATCTGTATGATGTACATACAACATAAAACTTTTGTGTTTGTTGGAAGCCGCCCATTGCATCATTTGTAAATCACCATCTGAATTCCCCGAAGAAAACACCGGTTTCTTACCAATTATTTTTTGAATGTTTAAGGGTTTTCCCTCTTTATCGTCAATAAAATCAAGTGCTGGTAACCTTCTAATTACTGGGTTCCCATTGTTATAATCAAATTCCGTTTTAATTCGGCTTCCTATAATTTGTTCTTCTGGAATACCGTAAATTTCTGTTACAAAAGCGCGCATAAAATCGACTCCACCACCAGAAACTATAAAGGTTTTAAAATCATTTGCTCTTAAATACTGAAGTAGTTCTAGCATAGGTTGATAGACCAATTGATCGTAAGTAACATTTTTTGTAGGATGTTTGGCGGTTGCAATCCAAGTTTGAACATCTTTCTTAAATTCTTCTGTAGTATTTCCTGAATGGGTAATCATCACTAATTGAATTAATCCGTGTTCTCCTTGCTTTTTCAAAGCTTCCATATCATTTTCTAAAACGGCTTTAAAAGGTTGTTGATCTTTTCCATTCGGGATGGTCTTTAGCCATTGCTTTTACTCTATCAATTGCAAAGAATAATTGAAAATAAGCAGGTTGTTCTGACCATAAATTCCCGTCGTTATCAAAGGTAGCAATGCGATTTTTTATTGGAATAAAAGTTTTGTTTTTGGGATTGGTTACTTCAGAAACGTAAGAGATGATGTTGTTTTTTGAAGTAACATCATTCCAAGAAGGTAGCGGGTCAACGGCTTCTTTTTTTTCTACGGAAGCTAATGGAGTTTCTTTTTTAGTTTCACATGAAATGATAATCATGCTAATTAATACTAAAAAAAGACTTGTGTTTTTTAAGTGTTTCATGTATTGATATTTATTGTTCTATTAAAATTTTCTTCCTATTCCGAAGCCTAAGTTCCAAGAATTGTAAGCGTCTAATTTAAAATCGTTTGAAAAACTAGCTATAATTTCCCAATTATCATGAAGAATAAGATGTGAGCATTCAAGTCCAGCTTTAATAAGAAATAGGTTTTCTTCTTTAGAAAATTCGCCTCCTGCTCCTAACACCAAACTGAAATTTTTAATAGGTTTAAACATTCCAACTACGGCACTTGCAATTGGTGAGCTTCGCTCTATTTCTGTCCCTTCACTATTTTCAATAATAAAACTTTCTACAATAATATCGTTGTGCAAACCAACTGCCCATCGTTCGGAAATTTCAAAATTATAATCGATTCCCCAAGAGGGTACCGAGATGCTTTTTTTTCCTTCTCCTTCTACAGCTTCAGAAATTTGAGTGTGGCTTATTAAGATAGCAATAGAGTGACGTTTTTTTGATTTTTCTTCGCCTTCTTCATGTTCCGTTTCTTGTGCATTCGCAAAGATTACAAATAATAAAAGCAGGCTGCTAAATAATGTTTTTTTCATAAAAAAGCTGGATTTTAATTGTTTAGCAATATATAAAAAGCATCACTAAAAAATTAGTGATGCTTTTAAATAATTTATTAATTATGTTAATGACTTACTGTAGCCTCTGTTAAAACTTTCATGGTATCCCCCAAATTAAAGCTTGCTGCTTTCATACGAGGTGGATATTCTTTAAATGTTCCAATGAACTTTCCTACATATTCTGTTGCTGGTAATAATAGGAAAACATGGTCTAAATACCAATCCCAATAAGTGTTAGAAGTAAGAGTAGCCATCTCATAAGGATCTCGTCTTAAATTATAAATCCAAGGGATTCTCATAGTTTCCATTGGTGTTGACCAAGTAAGCATTGTTCCAACTTCGTTTTGTTTCATAAAGGTTACTTTCCAATCGTTATAACGTAGTGCCATTAACTCTCCATCATCTGAAAAATAGAACAACTCTGTACGAGCTCCTTTTTTCTCTTTTCCAGTTAAAAATGGTAACATGTTATACCCATCTAAATGAACTTTATATGTTTTWCCATTGATTGTTTTTCCTTTTAATAAYTCTTCTTTTACATTATCATTTCCTGCAGCAGCCACAAAWGTTGGTAGCCAATCCATACCCGACATAATTTCATTWGATATTGATCCTGCTTCAATATGACYAGGCCAACGCACCATAGATGGAGTTCTCCAACCACCTTCCCAATTGGTGTTCTTTTCTCCTCTAAAAGGATTTACACCTGCATCTGGCCACGTGTTTTTATGTGGTCCATTATCTGTTCCGTATTGTACAATCGTRTTATCTGCTACGCCTAATTCGTCTAATAAATCTAATAACTCACCAACGTGCATATCGTGCTCTACCATACCATCACCATATTCATTTTGCCCAGAAAGACCACGATGTTCCTCTTTTACGTGTGTTCTAAAGTGCATTCTTGTACCGTTCCACCATACAAAAAATGGTTCCCCAGATTTTACAGCTTCTCTTATGAATTTTTTTGCWGCAGCWAKRGTTTCATCATCTACCGTTTCCATTCGTTTTTTAGTTAATGGTCCAGTRTCTTCAATTTTTCCATCTGCATASGAATGAATWACTCCTCTTGGTCCAAATCTTTTTGCGAAATTTGGAAATTTAGCTGGATCTGGATAATCTTCTAATTCAGGTTCTTCTTCAGCATTTAAGTGGTATAAGTTTCCGAAAAATTCATCAAAACCGTGATTGGAGGGTAAATGCTCGTCTCTATCGCCTAAGTGATTTTTACCAAACTGCCCAGTTCTATAACCTAAGGGTTTTAATAACTCAGCAATGGTCGGATCATCAGCAGAGATTCCTTCTTTTGCTCCTGGCATTCCAACTTTACTTAGTCCTGTTCTTAATACACTTTGCCCCATGATGAATGATGAGCGTCCAGCAGTACACGATTGCTCGGAATAATAATCGGTAAAGATCATTCCTTCATTGGCTACTCTGTCAATGTTTGGGGTTCTATATCCAACAAGTCCCATAGTGTAGGCACTAATGTTAGATTGCCCAATGTCGTCTCCCCAAATAACTAGGATGTTTGGTTTTTTCTGTGCAAATAATGAGCCTGTCATTAGTATTGCTCCTAAAAATAGTAATAGAGTTTTTTTCATAATATCAAGTTTTAGTTGAACCGTAAATTTAATAAAAAATACTGGAAATGTTGATTTCCAGTATTTATTAATAATAGGTTCGGTTTTTTATTTCTTATCCTGTACCAATCCCATATTGTTTAAAATGGTAAATCGTATTCCGTCAGAAATAAAGTGTTCGATTTGGTAAAACTGAGCTCCTACTATTGCTGTAGTAGCTTTCTTTATTTTTTTGTAATATTTCTGAATTAATGCATCTTGAGATTTTCTAAGAGGCATTGCTCTTTTCATTAAAGCTTCTACTTCTTCATTAGTAATCGTTTTAATAGTTTCATACTCGTGAAGCAAAGCAATTCTTTCTTTTCCAAGCTCTTTTCTTACTACTTCATATTCTTCATATAAACTCCAAAAAGCAGCTGCATCTACTCCTTCTAAACCTACAAAGGCCTCAATTATCACTTTCTTTTCAGCTCCAAAAAGGTTTTGAACTACCTCAACTTCTTCAATAGAATAGTCTTGGGCAAAGGAAAAATTTGTAAATAAAATTACGGTAAAAAGGATGGCTAGTTTTTTCATTTTTCTAAAATTTTTAATTATTATTTTGAGAGAATTCTCTTTATTTTTCACAAAGATAACTGATTAATCTAATCGTTGCGCCTCATCCGTTTTCTTTGTTCGAGTATTATTTCTAAGCTTGTAGTTTCCAAACTTATATTTAAAACCTAATCTGAATAGTCTAGATTCTTTTTGAGCAAAATAATGAGTATCTTGATTGTAATATTTTGAGGTAACAGGAATATTGTTAGTGTCAAATATATCATCAACACCAACGGTAATACTTGCTCTGTTTTTCCAAATAGATTTTCTGAAAGAAACTGAAGTGGTAAATTGGTTTTTTAAATCTAAAGAACCTGAAATCATATTAGATATATAAGTTGCTGAAAGATCACTTGTTAGGGTGCCGTCCTTAGACAAGGTAAAACCACTATATATCTTGCCATAGAAACCAAAAGTGTCATTTTTATAAGTTTCTTGCTGACTTGCCAATGCGTAAAACTCATTTTCTATATAATAAGAAGAAGTATAAATTGATAAATACCACCAAGAAAATATGGACGAATAATAACTAATATCGAAACTAAAATTTAGATCACTTATAACATTTGCATCAATATTTTGTGTGACACTATTTTCATTATCCTGAAATGTAAGTAGAGCTAAAGGGTCTTTTTTATAAATATAATAAGCCTCAAAAGACCACTTGTTTTTTAAATAGTAACTCACCATGTATTTATCTTTAATGGTGGGACCTAAATTTGGATTTCCATTATTTATAATATTATCAGTTACAAAATAAGAAAACGGATTCAGGCTTTGATAACGAGGCCGCTGAATGGTTCTTCTATAACTTGCGCCAAAAACATGGTCTTCATCTTTTAAATATAAAGCAGAAACGGAAGGAAATAAATCAAAATAATTTTGATCATTAATTATTCCTAGGGATCTAGAATCGCCATTTACATCGGTATATTCACCCCGTAACCCTGCGTTGATGTTCCATTTTCCAAACTTCTTAGCATAATTTATATATCCTGCATAAATTGATTCGGTGTAAATAAATAAGTCTGAAAGAGCTTCTATATATGCCGGTGTGCTGTTTTCAATATCGAAAAAATCCAATCCGCTTTCAGTATTGATATTTGAATATTTTATACCCGTTTCAAAATCACCTTTGCTAATAGTTTTATTAAAATCGATTTGTCCAGTAATAATTTTACTGTCTTGATTGGCATCGGTAAAAAAGTTAACATTATTAGTTAATTCACCTGAAGGAAGCCTATAGTCTGTAGTTAATTCTTGTGTTTGTGCATTATTATAAATAATATAATTTACAGCTGTAGTTAGTTTAGTTCCATCCTCATCTAAATCAACTTTATGTTCTAAATTAAACGATAAGTTGGTCGCATCATTCTCTAAAAAACTCACGGTTTTAAAAACAGAATCTAATTGTTGTTGGGCACCCATAATCTCTCCATTTACTTTATTATCAAAAGTTTTATTAGGCGAAACCATAATAGACGAAGTAAAACTCAAACTGTTTTTGTCGTTTAAAGTAAAATCCAAGATTACATTTCCTTGATGTGCTTTTGAACGGGTTACTTTTTCAAATTTAGATTCCCAAATTGATTTGGTCGAAATATTATCTGGATTAAAAAACCGAATGTAATTATCATCTTCCTTATAATCTTTTCTTGGACTAAAACTATAGCTTGCATAAGCATTCAACCAATTATTCTTATAAAAATGGGAAGTTGAAAAACGATATTTCGAAAAAACCGCTTGCTCATACGTAGCATTTACAGATCCTTTATAACCAATTGAAACCGCTTTTGAAGTAATAATATTTAAAACTGAAGTAGCCTCTGCTCCATATTTTGCCGAAGGATTATCTATTACTTCAATCGATTTAATATTGGAAGCGTCCATACTTCTTAAAAGTGAGGCCAATTCTGAAGAAGTTAAATAAACACGTTTATCATTTAAGTAAATAATTGGGCTGGTTTTTTTTATTTGAATATTGTCGCCAATAACTAAAACACCGGGGGTTTTGGTTAGTAAATTAAAAGTATCTCCTGTAGATAAGGATGTATTTTCTACATTAAAAACGAGTTTTCCGGGTTCTCTTTTAATAGTAGGTGCCTTTGCAGAAATTACTGTTTCATCTAATTCTTCAATGTTTTCGGTTAACTTAATTTTTATGTTTTCTGAATTAGAAGCATTTATTGTTTTTGAAACGGTTGTAAATCCAATCATCGAAAACTCTATATAATAATCTTGTTCTTTTAAATTTGAAATTGAAAAACCCCCATCATCATCACTAATAGCACCGCTTAAGGCTTGCGAACCTGCTTTTTCAAACACTAAAACAGTAACAAATGAAATAGGCTGACTGTCGGAGTCAACAATACGACCCTGAATTATAGCATCTTGTGAAAACAATGCTAGGGGAAATATAAAAAGAAGTAATAAAAATCCTTTCCTCATATAAAATGTAGGTGTTTTCTAACGCCTTCAAATCTTGGGGTTATAATAAATCACAGTGTGTTTTTTCAAGGGGGAGATGAATCAAAATTCATATTAAAAACACATTAATTACAAATATTAAAAATTTATTGTTTTTTATCCTATTTATTTACATTTATTCGATGAAACGCATGGCTTTTTTAGAGTTTTTCTTCAATTACTATTTAAATAAATTATTTGTAAAGTGAATTATTTCAAACTATGTTGTTTCTTTCCTTTTATTCTATATTTGCAAATTGAATCATATTGTATGAAAAACATTCGTAATTTTTGTATCATCGCTCATATTGACCACGGTAAAAGCACTTTGGCAGATCGCCTTTTAGATGCTACTGGATCGGTAACTGCTCGCGAACAACAAAATCAGTTATTAGATACTATGGATTTGGAGCGAGAACGTGGTATCACTATAAAAAGTCATGCCATTCAAATGGATTACGAATACAAAGGAGAGCAATATGTATTGAACCTCATAGACACTCCTGGACACGTAGATTTTTCTTATGAAGTTTCTCGTTCTATTGCTGCCTGTGAAGGAGCTTTATTGATTGTAGATGCTGCTCAAAGTATTCAAGCACAGACAATTTCTAACCTTTATTTGGCCTTAGAAAATGATTTAGAAATCATTCCTGTTTTAAATAAAATTGATCTTCCTTCCGCAAACCCTGAAGTAGTATCAGACGATATCGTTGGTTTATTAGGTTGTGAATTAGAAGAAATTATTCCAGCAAGTGCAAAAACCGGAGTTGGAATTGAAGAAATATTACATGCAATTATAGATCGCATTCCTCCTCCAACAGGAAGTGTGGATGAGCCTTTACAAGCTTTAATTTTCGATTCAGTTTACAATCCATTTCGTGGTGTTGAAACGTATTTTAAAATTTTAAATGGTGAAATAAGAAAAGGTCAACATATTAAATTTATGGCAACTGGAAAAGATTATTTTGCAGATGAAGTAGGTGCCTTAAAATTAAAACAAGAACCTAAAAAAAGTATGAAAGCGGGTGATGTTGGTTATTTAATTACAGGAATTAAAGAAGCTAAAGAGGTTAAGGTAGGTGATACGATTACCGATTTTAAAAACCCTACCAAGAATATTGTTGATGGATTTGAAGATGTAAAACCAATGGTTTTTGCAGGAATTTATCCAATTGATAATGATGATTTTGAAGAACTTAGAAACTCTATGGAAAAGCTTCAATTAAACGATGCTTCCTTAGTGTTTCAACCAGAAAGTTCTGCGGCTTTAGGCTTCGGGTTTCGTTGCGGTTTCTTAGGAATGCTTCATTTAGAGATTATCCAAGAACGACTAGAGCGTGAGTTTGATATGTCTGTAATTACTACCGTTCCAAACGTATCTTATCATGCCTATACCAATAAACACCCCGATAAAATTTTATTGGTAAACAATCCAACAGATTTACCAGAACCGTCAAGTTTAAATCGAGTTGAAGAACCTTATATTAAAGCAACTATTATTACAAAATCCGATTTTGTTGGACCTGTAATGTCACTTTGTATTGGTAAACGTGGTCAAATTACACATCAAACTTATTTAACGCCAGAGCGGGTAGAATTATCGTTTGATATGCCCTTGGCAGAAATAGTTTTCGATTTTTACGATCGTTTAAAAACAGTTTCAAAAGGTTATGCTTCTTTCGATTATCATCCTATTGGTATGCGAGTTTCAAACCTAGTAAAAGTAGATGTTCTGTTAAACGGAAAAGAAGTAGATGCGTTATCTGCACTTCTACATAAGGATAATGCCTATGATATTGGGAAAAAAATGTGTGAAAAATTACGACAATTAATACCAAGGCAACAGTTTGATATTCCAATACAAGCTGCTATTGGTGCAAAAATAATTTCTAGAGAAACTGTAAAAGCTTTGCGTAAAGATGTAACTGCAAAATGTTATGGTGGAGATATTTCTCGTAAACGAAAACTACTCGAAAAACAGAAAAAAGGTAAAAAACGAATGCGTCAAGTTGGGAATGTAGAAATTCCTCAAGAAGCATTTATGGCTGTTTTAAAGTTGAATGATTAATTAAAGTGACAGCGCGATTTAGAGTAGAGTAGTCTCCTCACTAAATTATTCCACAAAAAAGCACCCAGAAAAAGAGTGCTTACCTATTATATAATTAGTTTATAAAATTCTACTCGCCGTGCATCCAAGTTTTTTTAGAAAGTAATTGTTCTTCCGTTTCTTCGTTATTTTCATCTGGAATACAACAATCCACTGGACAAACAGCAGCACATTGAGGTTCATCATGAAATCCTTTACACTCTGTACATTTATCTGTTACTATAAAATAAAATTCATCCGATACAGGTTCGTTTTCGGCATTAGCATCAACTTTCTTTCCACTTGGTAAAGTAACCATGCCTTTTAAAGCTGTTTCGTCTGAGAATGACCATCCTTGATCTGGTTCATAAATAGCATTATTGGGGCATTCTGCAACACAAGCATCACAGTTTATACATTCGTCTGTTATAATTATTGCCATGATAAATTATTTTTATTTAATAATCAGCAAAACTATAATATTTCTTTTTTTAATGAGTAACATATGTCATAAATTTACAGAAAATTAATTTAATTTTATGATAACAAATAAAATAAATCAAAAACCTGAAGTTTTAAAAGCTGTGGTGATTAGGTTTGTTGGTGATTCTGGAGACGGAATGCAACTAACTGGTTCTCAATTTACAGATACTTCTGCTATGTTTGGAAACGATGTAGCAACTTTTCCTAATTATCCTGCAGAAATTAGAGCTCCACAAGGTAGTTTATATGGTGTTTCTGGATTTCAAGTCCATATAGGAAGTGTAGAAATTAGTACTCCTGGTGATAATGTAGATTTATTGGTAGCTATGAATCCTGCAGGATTAAAAACCAATTTAATGTCTGTAAAGCCTGGGCACACACTAATTATTGATACTGATTCTTTTACCAAAAAAAATTTAGAAAAAGCGCAATATAAATCTAACCCATTAGAAGATGGAAGTCTTGATAATTATCGTGTTATTGAAGTAACTATGACTTCCTTAACCAAAGAAACTCTAAAAGAGGTTAAGAATCTAAGTAATAAAAGTATCGTTCGAAGTAAAAATATGTTTGCATTGGGTATGGTGTATTGGATGTACAACCGTTCTAGAAAATATACTATAGATTTTTTTAATAAAAAATTTAAAAGCAAACCAGAAATTATAGAAGCAAACACTAAAGTTTTAAATGCTGGTTTTTATTTTGCAGAAACCCTTGAGTTAATATCAAATACCTATAGTATTTCTCCAGCAAAAATGCAAAAAGGAACTTATAGAATTATAATGGGCAATACTGCAACTGCTTGGGGATTTCTAGCTGCTGCTGAAAAATCTGGATTGAAATTATTTTTAGGCTCCTATCCAATTACACCAGCTACAGATATCCTTCACGAATTAGTAAAACACAAACATTTTGGTGTAACAGCTTTTCAAGCAGAAGATGAAATAGCAGGAATCACCTCGGCTATCGGAGCGGCTTTCGCTGGCGATTTAGCCATAACAACAACATCGGGTCCTGGACTCGCTCTTAAAGGAGAAGCTTTAGGCTTGGCTATGATGATTGAACTTCCTTTAGTAGTAGTAAACGTTCAGCGTGGTGGGCCTTCAACAGGATTACCTACAAAAACAGAACAATCTGATTTACTCCAAGCAATGTTCGGTCGTAATGGAGAAAGTCCAGTGATTGTAATTGCAGCAAGTACACCTGCCAACTGTTTTGATTATGCTTTTATGGCTTCAAAATTAGCCCTAGAACACATGACTCCAGTAATTTTACTTACCGATGGCTATATTGCAAACGGTTCAGAACCCTGGAAAATTAAAAAAGTTTCAGAAATGCCAGAAATTAAAAATCATATTATCAATGAAGCAAATATCAATTGGCATCCGTATGACAGAGATGAAGATTCGTTAGCAAGAAATTGGGCAATTCCAGGGAGTCCTGGGCTGGAACATAGAGTTGGTGGTTTGGAAAAAGATAAAATTACTGGAAACATATCTTATAGAGCAGACAACCACGAATATATGACCAAAATACGTTCAGAAAAAGTGAAACGTGTGGCTAATTATATTCCAGATATCGAACCTGAATTTGCCAAAAAAGGTGATTTACTTGTAATTGGTTGGGGCGGGACTTATGGATCGCTTTATTCAGCTGTTAAAGAAATGAAAGAAGTTGGATATAACAATATTGGTCTTGCTCATTTTAATTATATCAATCCTCTTCCTAAAAATACAGAAGAATTGATAAAACGTTACAAAAAAGTAATTGTTTGTGAATTAAACAACGGACAATTTGCAAGTGTGTTGCGAATGAATTTCAGTGAAATTGAATTTCTTCAACATAATAAAATTCAAGGACTTCCTTTTGGAAACATAGAGTTAATTGAAAAATTTAAACAATATTTATCGTAATTATGAAAAATTCAGGAGTTAAAAAATATACTTTAAAAGACTTTGAAAGCGATCAAGAAATTAGATGGTGTCCGGGTTGTGATGATTACATAATATTACGTGCTATGCTAAAAGCACTTCCAGAAATGGGCGTAAATAAAGAAGATGTAGTGTTTATATCCGGTATTGGATGTTCATCTCGATTTCCTTATTATATTGATTCTTACGGAATGCATAGTATTCATGGTCGTGCACCAGCGGTTGCTTCGGGTGTAAAATTAGCCAATCCAGATTTAAGCGTTTGGGTAATAACAGGCGATGGTGATGCGATGGCAATAGGAGGAAATCACTTTATTCACGTACTTCGTAGAAACTTAGACTTAAACATTGTGTTGTTTAATAATGAAATATATGGGTTAACAAAAGGGCAATTTTCTCCAACTTCATTAGTGGGTCAGAAAACAAAATCGTCTCCCTACGGAAACACACAAGGTCCTTTTTCACCTGGAGAATTAGCACTTGGAGCTCAAGCGCGTTTCTTTGCAAGAATTGGAGGAAATACTCCAAAAGAAATGACGCAACTTTTTATTGAGGCTGAAAAATTTAAAGGAACCTCGTTAATAGAAATTTTACAAAATTGCCCCATTTTTAATGATGGCTGTTTTTCAAATGTTACCGATAAAGAAGTTAGAAACGATAAACAACTATATGTCGAACATGGAAAACCTATGATCTTCGGAAAAGAACGTTCTAAAGGAATCGTTTTAAACGGAATTAAACTGGAAGTAGTTACTATTGGTGAAAACGGTATTACAGAAGAATCTTTATTAAAACACGATGCTAAAGAGAAAGACCCAACATTACACCAAATGTTAGTGAGAATGCAAGATCCAATAGTCACTGGAATTATTCGTGCGTTTGAAGACATTACTTTGGAAGAACGTGAAAATGCATTAACAGCAGAAGTAAAAGCAAAGTCTAAATTTAAAAAAGTAGATGATTTACTTTTTGCTGGAGAAATATATACGGTAGATTAAATATTAAAAACTTTGGATTGACTATTGTAGCATTTCTAATATTTTTCAACTTTGGCAAAAATTATAGCGTGCAAACATCAAAACATTTGTGCTCTCTGTGAAAAACCTCAGCAACCTTTGTGGTTAAAACTACCCGCCACAAGAAGCCCCAGCTTCTTCCAAACCGGCAATATAAACATCATAGCTAGTTCCGGTATCTTCACCGTTAACAGATGCGTTTCCGTTGGATTCTCGACAAACTTCAAACGATTGTGTTTGGGGTGAATTACACGAAGTACAAGTTACAGAATCTTCTTTTTTACAAGAAAAAACAAAAAATACTATGGCAATTCCTATAAATACTCTTTTCATTATTTTTCAATTTCATTAAGCGACTTTCCTACATAAACCAAATAATCTTCTTTGTCAATTTTTTCAATTTCATTATTTGAAACTGGAAGAATATTAATCTGCCCTCTTCGAGATTTAATGAACAACGGAATTATCGATTCATTATTGGATATTTCAGCAATTAATTTTTGGTAATGTTGTTGGTTATTAATTTTTTCTTCGTGAATTTTAGGATTCTCTTGGATTACTTTAGATAAAGAGGTGAAATCGTCTATTTGAGAAAAAAGGCCTTCTTTTGGATTGTCTAAAGTATCTAACTTTTCCTCATTTGAAATTAAACGAAACGCCCCATTTTCGCCAAATTGTTCTTTAAATCGTGCAATAGCATGTTTATTTACATCGGAACTTCCAGTTAAAGATAATAAGAAACCTATATCATTAAGTTCAATGTGATCTTCTAATAAATCTGAATAAATATCGGTTGTAAATGCTTCTAAACCTATGTTTTTTGCTTTATCAACATTATTGTGATTGCTATCAATTAACACCACACGACGATTATTTTCTTGCAGGTATTTTGCTATTAATCTTGAAACTTCAGAAGCGCCTACAATTAAAATTCCTTCAGATTTTTTTAGAAATACACCACTTACTTTTGCAAAAAAACGTGCTGTTGTTGCGTTTAACAAAACCGTTCCGAGTACTACCATAAAAACTAATGGGGTAATAAACTCGGCATTTTTTACTCCGTTTTCTACCAATGTAATTCCGAATAACGAAGCAATTCCTGCAGCTACAATTCCTCTAGGACCCACCCAACTAATAAATAGTTTTTCATTGAGATGTAATCCTGAGTTCATCGTGCTTAAAAAAACACCTAAAGGTCTAATTATAAAAATGATAACGGAAAATAAGATCGCAGTATTCCAATTAAAAATAAGCAATAATTGATCCATATTCATATTGGCTGAAAGCAAAATAAATAGGATTGAAATCAATAAGACGCTCAACGATTCTTTAAAATATAAGAGTTCTTCAATGTATTTTGAATTGGAATTCCCTAAGACCATTCCCATAACAACCACTGCCAATAAACCTGATTCGTGGGCAAAAGCATCAGACAACACAAAAACACCAAGTACGGCGGCCAATGCAAAAACGTTTAATAAATACTTAGGAATAAAATTTTTGTTGATTAAATAATTTAGTGCGTGAGCAAATGTAAATCCGAAGGTAGCTCCAAATAAAATTATCTTTCCGAACTCAATCAATGCTGTTTGTGTGTAACCTCCCCCATGTTCAACGCTTATAAATTCAAAGACCAAAACGGCGACCAAAGCTCCAATAGGATCTATTAAAATACTTTCCCATTTTAAGATGGCCGACACATCTTTTTTAAGAGGAATATTCCGTAAAATTGGAGTAATTACAGTTGGTCCCGTAACAATTATCAATGCGGAAAATAAAAAAGAAATCTCCCAAGTAAGTCCAAAAATATAATGTGCAGAAATCGCAGCTCCAATAAAAGTAACTAAAGAGCCTAAAGTAATAAGTTTTGTAATTACGGCTGGTCCACAATTTTTTATTTCTTTCAGTTTTAGTGTTAATCCTCCTTCAAAAAGAATAATACTAATTGAAAGTGAAACAAAATAATATAGGTTTTTTCCAGCAAATAGCCCTTTTTTTCCATTCCAAATAGGTTCTATCCATTTGCTGCCGTCGTTCGTGAAAAACTCAGCAGAAATTGGCCCAACAAATAGACCAATAAGAATTAATGGAAGAATTGAGGGAATTTTAATACGCCAAGCCAACCATTGTGCTAATATTCCTAAAATAATAATTCCTCCTAATTCTAACACAGCTAATAATTTTGTGTAAAATACTAAATAAATTAATACCAAGTTTATTGAAAATTCTTCTTTATTTGATAAATAATTTAGAATGCCAGAAATGGTTTTTATATATTTAGAAAAAATTAATCACTAATTATTTTTAATGAACTACAAGTTTATTATTCTTTTAATTGGATTTGGAATTGTTGCCATCGCTGGTAATCAGATTGCGAAGGTATTTCAGAAATTAAAATTTCCATTAATTACAGGTTTAATTATTACTGGAATTATCGCTGGGTCTTCTTTATTAAAGTTTATTCCCGCAAAAACACTTCCTGAACTTAGCTTTTTAAATGACCTTGCATTGGCAATTATCGCTTTTTCTGCTGGATCTGAATTGTATTTAAAAGAATTAAGAAGTCGTATCAACAGTATAAAATGGATGACCATCGGGCAGCTCACTATCACTTTTGTGTTGAGCACTGTAGTTATTTTTTATGCTTCGGATTACATTCCATTTATGGCAGAACTTTCTTCAAACGTAAAGATAATTATTGCTGTTTTGTTTGGAGTTATATTTGTTGCTAGGTCGCCTTCTTCAGCAATTGCAGTCATCAACGAATTACGTGCCAATGGTCCTTTTACCAAAACTTCTATGGGTGTTACCGTGGTAAAAGATGTATTGGTTATTGTGTTATTCGCGATTTGTTTTGCAGTAGCAAAAGCGGTTATAAATGGAGAAGAATTAGGGTTTACCTTTTTATTGTTTTTACTTATTGAACTTATTCTTTCCTTTGCTTTAGGAATTGTTTTAGGAAAAATACTTCAGGTCCCATTATCCTTAAAATTTAAAAGCTACATCAAGGGTATGTTTGTAATTTTATTAGGTTTTGGCGCTTATGTATTGGCGGCTTTTGTAAAAGATAACACCGAAAATTTCTTTAATCACGAAATAATTTTAGAGCCATTACTTATCTGTATTATCGCAAGTTTTTATGTAACCAATTACACCAAAAACAGGATTGAGTTTATAGAATTACTCGAAAAAATAAGCCCAACCATCWATATTATTTTCTTTACCCTAACAGGAGCTTCCTTGTCGCTTCAAACTCTTGTTGAAGTATTTTGGATTGCATTAGCTTTATTTGCATTGCGTTTAATCACCATGGTTTTAGGAGGAATTTTTGGAGTAATTGCTGCAAAAGATGACAAAAAATATATGTTTATTTCGTGGATGCCTTATGTAACTCAAGCTGGAGTTGCATTGGGATTAACAACGATTATTGCTGCAGAATTTCCGGGTTGGGGTTATCAGTTTCAGACTGTAATTATTGCAATTATTGTGATTAATCAACTTATTGGCCCACCACTTTTTAAGTACGCAATTAACTTGGTTGGAGAAAGCCATTTAAAACATAAACTTCCTGATTTTGATGGAATAAGAGATGCTATTATTTTTGGACTAGAAAGTCAATCTATTGCTTTAGCTGGTTCTTTAAAAAGTCATGGGTGGAACCCCACTATAATTGCAGTTTCTGAAGGAAAAGTTGAAAACAATAACGATTTTGATGTAATTACAATTAGTGAAATATCATTGAAAGCGATTGAAAACCTTCATTTAGAAAAAGCCGAAGCGATTGTTTGCTTAATGTCTGATAAGGAAAATTACGATATTTCAGAATTGGTGTATGAACACGTTGGCACTAAAGATATTATTGTTCGTTATAATGGATCTCGTCATTTCTTAGAAAAATTTAATGAATTAGGTGTTCGGATTATGGATCCTTCATCAGCTATGATTAATCTGTTGGATCATTTTGTACGTTCTCCAAATGCCACTTCTATCTTACTTGGTTTAGATACTTCGCAAGATTCGATTGATGTGGAAGTAAGAAACAAAGATATTCATGGAATGACTTTAAGAGATTTACGTTTTCCTACCGATGTAATTGTGCTTTCGGTAGTACGAAAAGAACATGTAATAATTTCGCACGGATATACTAGATTACGTCTGGGCGATATCGTAACTTTGGTGGGTACAGTTCAGAGTTTAGAAAATGTGCGTTTTAAACTAGAGTCTTAATAAAATCACAAGGTTTTGTCCTTATTCTTCCAATTAATTATCTTTGCAAAATATGAAGTTATACCCTATTGAAGCGGGAAATTTTAAACTCGATGGAGGCGCTATGTTTGGCGTAGTTCCGAAGTCACTTTGGTCTCGTACTAATCCTGCAGATTCCAACAACATGATTGATATTGCAGCGCGTTGTCTGTTAATTGAAAACGGAGACAGGCTCACACTAATCGACACTGGAATGGGCAATAAACAATCCGATAAATTCTATGGATATTACTTTCCTTGGGGAGATTATACCTTGGAAAAATCCTTAAAAAAACACGGATTTCATAAAAATGATATCACCGATGTTTTTCTAACACATTTGCATTTTGATCATTGTGGTGGAGCCGTTCAATGGAATGACAAACGAACTTGTTACCAGCCCACCTTTAAAAACGCAACCTATTGGTCCAACGAACGTCATTGGAATTGGGCAACAAAACCCAATCGAAGGGAAAAAGCTTCCTTTCTTTCTGAAAATATTTTACCAATGCAAGAAAGTGGTCAACTTAAATTTGTAGGTGATCCTGAAGCTTGCTTTTCAGAACAAAAGGAATTGGATTTTGGAATATTTTTCGCAGATGGACACACCGAGAAGCAAATGATTCCGCATATAGATTGCAAAGGAAAAAAGATTGTGTTTATGGCAGATTTATTGCCAACTGCTGGACATTTACCACTTCCTTTTGTAATGGGATACGATACCAGACCTTTATTAACCATGCCAGAAAAAGAGAAATTTTTGAATATGGCAGCCGATCATAATTACTATTTATTTTTAGAGCACGACGCTCACAACCCGATTATAACCGTAAAACACACCGAAAAAGGGGTTCGCCTCAACGAGCGTTTTACTATTGATGAATTATTTAATTAAAATGAAAATGAAAATTTTAAAACCCTTATTTTTTGCAACAGCTTTCGCTTTAATTTTAGCAAGTTGTGGTAGTAGTGTAGCTCCTTTAACTTCTACACCAATCGGAAACATTGACACACAACCTTTAAAAATTGGTAACATTAACGATGAACAATTAAAATCTTGGAGTTATACAGATTTAGTTACAGACACCATTCCTGGAATGAGTGTTAATAAAGCTTATGCTGAGTTAATCCCAACGCTGGGCGAAGGAACTAAAGTAATTGTAGCAGTAATAGATAGTGGTGTTGATATTGAGCATGAAGACCTTAAAAATGTAATTTGGACAAACCAAAAAGAAACACCAAACAACGGAATTGATGATGATAAAAATGGATATATCGATGATATTCACGGTTGGAATTTCTTAGGAGATATTGTTGGTGAAAATCTAGAATTTACTCGAATTGTTAGAAGGTATGATGCTCAGTTCAATGGTAAAGACGCTTCAGAAATAAGTGAAGTTGACAAAGAAAATTTCGCTTTATATCAAAAAGCAAAAGCGGAACAAGATAAAAAGTATGCGGATGCAGCTGCAAACAAAGAACGTTATTCTCAAATGTTTTCTCAGACTTCAAGTGCGCATAAAAGTATTTCTACTAAATTAGGAAAAGAAGACTATACTGTTGAAGATTTAACCGCGATAAGCAACCCAACAACTGAAGAAAAGGAACAAATAGTAATATTAACACAAATGCTTTCTTATGGAAGTGCTATTCCTGAATTTATTGAACGCCTAGAAGGAGGTGTAGAATATTTTGGTGGTCAGTTAACAAATCACCTAAACATGACAACAGATTTTAGAGGTGTTTTAAATGATGACCCTTATGATATTACAGATGCTTTTTACGGAAACAATGATGTAGATGGACCAACAATAGACAAAGAAAATGTAATGCACGGGACTCATGTGGCTGGTAGTATTGCTGCACAAAGAAAAAACGGAATTGGAATGGACGGTGTTGCTAACAATGTAGCAATTATGGTTGTTAGAGCTGTGCCAGATGGTGATGAGTATGATAAAGATGTTGCTTTAGCGATTCGTTATGCGGTAGATAACGGAGCAAAAGTGATTAATACTAGCTTCGGGAAAGCATATTCTCAAAATCCTGAATGGGTTTGGGATGCTATTAAATACGCCGGAAAACACGATGTATTAATTGTAAATGCTGCAGGAAATGACGGAATCGATTTAGATGTAACCCCAAGTTTTCCAAACGACACAAAAGTTTCTAATGTAGAAATTAGTGATAACTTTATTACCATTGGCGCATTAAATAACAAATACGGAAGCGAATTGGTTGCTACCTTTTCAAACTATGGAACAACGAGTGTAGATGTGTTTTCTCCTGGAGTTAAGATTTGGTCAACAACACCACTAGACACTTATAAATTTTTACAAGGAACCTCTATGGCATCACCAAATGTTGCTGGTGTTGCTGCAATGATTCGTTCTTATTTTCCAAAGCTTTCAGCAAGTCAAGTAAAGCATATATTAATGGACAGCGGATTGTCTTCTAGCACACCTGTAGTTTTAGGTGGAGAGGAATCAAATGTAAAACCCTTTAACACCATTTCTACTTCAGGGAAAATGGTGAATTTATACAACGCCTTAATTATGGCAAGTAAAATGTAAATAAATACTGAAATAAATTCAGCACAAGTTATGAAGTTAGTGATAAACAGCCTTTTCATACTTTTTGTTTTTGTTGCTTCGGCACAAAACAATACAAGTTATTGGCAACAAAAAGTAGATTATAAAATGGATATCGATATGAATGTCGAAACCCATCAATACAAAGGAAGTCAAGATCTAACCTACACAAACAACTCACCCGATACATTGTATCGGGTGTTTTACCATTTGTACTTTAATGCTTTTCAGCCAGGAAGTGAAATGGATATACGTTCTTTAACTATCAAAGATCCTGACCGAAGAGTGGGAGATCGAATTTCGAAACTTTCTCCTTCAGAAGTTGGATATATAAAGCCATCCAAACTTACACAAGATGGTAAAAAATTAACTTATGAAGTGGTAGGTACTGTTTTAGAAGTGGACTTAAACACTCCTATTTTACCAAATACTTCAACCGTGTTTAAAATGAAATGGGATGCACAAGTTCCGCTTCAGATTAGACGTTCTGGTCGTGATAATGCCGAAGGAATTGCTTATTCAATGACGCAATGGTATCCGAAAATGGCAGAATACGATTTTCAAGGATGGCACGCAGACCCTTATATTGCTCGTGAATTTCACGGGGTTTGGGGAGATTTTGATGTGACCATAAAATTAGACGAAAACTATATAGTTGGTGGCACAGGATACCTTCAAAATGGAGATAAAGACGGTCTTGGTAAAAAATCGAAACGCAAAACAAGAACTTGGCATATTAATGCTCCCAATGTTCATGATTTTACTTGGGCTGCAGACAACGAATATCTTCACGATACGTACGATGGTCCCAACGGAGTTACCTTAAATTTCTACTATAAAAACAATCCGGAAATTATTGAAAACTGGAAAAAACTTCAGCCAAAAACAGCCGAAATAATGACTTATTTTAACCAGCACATTGGAAACTACCCCTACAAACAATATTCGGTAGTACAAGGTGGGGATGGAGGTATGGAGTACGCAATGTGTACGTTAATTACTGGAAATAGAAAGCTAGGAAGCTTAATTGGAGTAACAGCTCACGAAATGGCACATACTTGGTTTCAGTTTTTGTTAGCAACCAACGAAAGCAAACACGAATGGATGGACGAAGGATTTACTTCGTACATTTCAGATTTAGCAATGAACGAGGTAATGAATCAAGAAAAAGAAAATCCTTTTGAAGGTTCTTACCGAAACTATACCTATTTAGCTAAAAGCGGAAACGAACAACCATTATCCACTCACGCAGATCGATATGCTTTAAATCGAAGTTATGGGATTGCAGCATACAGCAAAGGCGAGGTGTTTTTATCCCAATTAAGTTATATTATTGGGAAAGAAAATTTAGAGAAAACCTTAAAACGTTATTTTAAAGAATGGGCGTTTAAACACCCAACTCCAAATGATTTTATTCGCGTTGCTGAAAAGGTTTCGGGAGCCGAATTAGATTGGTATTTAACCGATTGGACACAAACGACCAACACCATAGATTATAGCATTAAAGGAGAAATAGCTGAAGGAAATAAAACGAAAATTTCCTTAGAACGAATTGGATTAATACCAATGCCAATAGAGGTTGGTGTTAAATATGAAGATGGTTCAAAAGAGCTATTTTACATTCCATTGCAAATGATGCGAATGAACAAACCAAATCCATTTCCTAAAAAGAAATGGACGGTTTTAAAAGATTGGGCTTGGGCAATGCCAACTTATGAATTTGAAATTGATAATGGTAAAAAAATAAAAAGTGTTTCGATTGATCCATTTCGATTAATGGCAGATATTAATTTAGAAAACAATAGCTTTATAGTAGAGTAATTGACCTATAATAAAATTCTATTTACAATAAAACCGCTTATTAATAGCGGTTTTATTTGTTTAAAAAACCATTGAAACTCCCTTCATACAGTCTAGGAGGAACTTTTAAATTAAGATTCTCTTGTTGAATCACATCTTCCCAAATTAATTGCACCCCTAAATCTTTATTCATTTCATACGAATCGTATCTAGAGGTAATTATTGCATAAATATAATTTTTATCAAGAGGACTATCTCTGTAAAATTTTAAAACAGCACCAATTATAAAGAAAAAGTTTTCATTACAATCTGCTGTAATGCTATGGCAATAAAAAACAGGAGGCGATTGATCTTTGTAATTAACCAAATGGTCTGTCGTAATATCTTTTTCCATGAGCTCTTGGTTTTTTATTTGTTGGTATGCTTCTAAGCTCAACGGAAAATATAAACTATGTCCGGCATAGTTCCCTTGTTCATCTACCACTAATAAACTAAGCTCGGGCAACAATCTTATGGCTTCTCTAATCACTATTTTTGAAATTGATTTTAAAGAATCTTTTTGTGCTAAAGTGTACCTAATAATATTATTGATGTCTTTTTCGGTTTCAATTGGGCGAATTTTATTACTTACGGTGTCTATACTTTCTTTAATCCAGTTAATATCAGGAAGCGGATTAGATAACGTAGAAAGGGAGTATTTTCTTAAATCAAAATCGTAATAGGTAGGAATCGCGAAGCTGGTATTTAAATTTCTAATTACTTGATGAGGAATAAATGTAATCGCTGCCATTTCTTCTTCCTTGTCTGGTTTTAATAAGGTTTGATTTTTTTCCCAACGTAAAATTGTACGAACATCTACATCAAAACTTGAGGCTAAATCGGTTTGTGAAACATCACTAAGCTCTCTGTAGTCTATAAGAAGCTCTCCAATAGAAGTGTATTTTTTCATGTATGGTAAAGTTGGTTGGTATAAAATTAACACTTTTTTATCACAACCGGACATTGCATGTCATATACCACACTAATTTCTCGCAATACTTTTGTACAAAATTAAAATATATGATACGTAAAAATTTACTCTTATTAGAATACATGGTAATTAAACGCATTGAAAAAGACACTGTTAGATTAGATGCCATACGAACAATCAGCAAACTTTTAGCTGAAGCCAATATGGATTTAGACAAAATTATAAAAGAGAATAAAATAGAGTTACTAGAAGACTTAGCAGCAATTAAAGGAAAGCCACTAAACTATGCTGAAACCGAATTAATTGAAGAAATTTTTAATAGTAACGAAAAAATATAATGTATAAAATAACAAAGTTAATGATACAGACAAAGCTCCTACTGCTAGAATATGCTACCGTAAATGATGCTGCCCAAAATCATTGGAAATTAGCCACAATTAGAAACATTAGAAATTTACTGCTTCTCTTAGATTTAAATGCTGAAGTCGTACCTGTAAATAATGCAAGAAGTTTACAAAATCTATTAAGCTCCCTAAAAGGAGAGGATTTAAACGATAACGAAAGTAAATTAGTTGAAGAATTAATAACTATTTAAATAAACGAATATGAAGGTGAATTATAGATTAGAAATAGAATATCAGGTTTTTGAAAAACAAGGGAAAACTTTTTTTGATGCCAAAAGTTATGTGTTTAATTCTGAAAACTCTATACAGAACCGTAAAAATACTATTAATAAATATGCAAGTTTTCGGCACGTTTTTGAATTGGCTCACAAAACCACCAACGATATAAAATTATCGGTTACCGAAGTGATTAATAAAACCGATATCGGATTTAAAATACCGTTTTTAAATATTTATTATTCTACCAAAGAGTTTACTTCAAAAAACCTAGGAACTGTTTTGTTTGGAGGGTATTTAGACGAGTTCAACGAACGAATTATAGAACTGGAACAAGAACGTAAACTCTATGAAACACTAAAAATAAACGGACTTAAAACCGAAGTGTTTGAAGATTATAAAGGTCACTCCTATAAAGTAATTAACAACAGTCCTTTTACGGAAGAGGATTTTTGTATGTTGAAGCATAGTGTTAATTACAAAGATAATGTCGTTGTGTAATTATAGAGATGTTAAAGTTTTCCCTAGGACATGCAATGTCATATAACACACCAAACATCTAGCGTACATTTGTACCATAATTGTTTATAGATTGATTGTTTAGTTAGTTTGGTGGGTCTAGTTAACCTACTTAGTATCCCCAATTTTTGAGTAAACGGACGCTTTTACACGTCCGTTTTTTTATGTTTACTTTATGAAATTTGTTAAATATCAAAAACTTTTTCTTTCTTATTTTAGCAAAAACTTATACAAAGATTATGAAAAAAATTATTACTATTCTTTTACTGTCTTTTATTGCTAATATCGCAATAGCTCAAAAAATGTCGCCCTACAAAATATACAATGCAAAAGGCAAACAAGTTTCATATAAAAAAATGATGAAAACACTTACTAAAAAAGACATCGTGCTTTTTGGTGAGCTTCATAATAACGCTATCGCCCATTGGTTACAATACGAAGTTACTGCAGAGCTTCACAAATCCAGAAAACTAATCTTAGGTGCCGAAATGATGGAGGCCGACAACCAAGACGAACTTAACAATTATTTAAAAGGAGATATCGATGCTAAAAAGCTAGACACCGTTGCTCGACTTTGGCCAAATTATAAAACCGATTACGCACCATTAATCAATTTTGCAAAAGACAATAATTTACCTTTTGTAGCAACCAACATCCCTAGACGATTTGCAAGTAAAGTGTTTAAAGGTGGATTTGAAGCGTTAGATTCATTATCTACTGAAGAAAAATCTTGGGTGGCTCCTTTACCAATTACTTTTGATGCTGATTTACCAACCTATAAAGAAATTTTAGTAATGATGGGTGAACACGGCTCTCCAGAATTGGTGATGGCACAAGCTTCAAAAGATGCTACGATGGCTTATTTTATTCTGAAGAGTTATACGGCTGGAAGTTTATTTATTCATTATAACGGTGCTTTTCATTCCGATAAATACGAAGGAATTTTATGGTATTTAAAGAAAGATCAACCTAATTTAATGTACGGAACAATCTCAACGGTTTCACAAGTAGATATAAATAATCTGGAAGATAAAAACTTTGGAAAAGCCGATTTTATTATTGTTGTTGATAGTAATATGACGGATACTTATTAAAAAAGACACAAGACTGCTTTGATAAACGATTTAAGACTTGTTTGTGGTTAAATTATTGTCTGTTACTAAAATCGAACCTTAAGTCTTTTATCTTAACGTCTTAAGTATTCTATTTTCTTGCAGTTTTCTTACATTTACCAATATGAATTTTAGTTTTCCTAAATCTGAAAAGCTTAAAAGCAGAAAAACGATCGAACTTCTTTTTTCTGAAGGTAAATCGTTTTCAAAATTTCCAATAAAAGTCTTTTTTATTCCTGTTGAAAATGCTGAAAATACCCAAGCAGGGTTTGCAGTTCCTAAACGAAATTTTAAACGTGCCGTGGATCGAAATCGTATAAAAAGACAAATGCGAGAATCCTACCGACTTCAAAAACATGTGTTAAATAGTGAGAATGGTCTAAAGTTTGCCATCTTCTTTTTATATATTGGTAAGGAAAAATTGTCCTATTCAAAAATTGAAACCGCAATGGAATCCTTAATTAAAAAACTTTAAGATGAAAAAAATTGGAATTTTATTGGTATTCGGAATTTTATTGGCTTGTAATGAAAGTAACTCAAGTAACAAATTAGGAGCGTTTAATTATAATGATGATTCTGAAAGAAAGTATGCACCACCGCCACCTTCTCCAGAATTTATTGAAGTAATGATGGATGAAGATATTCTAGAATCTGAAGAAGTTCTACAAACAACAAAAATTCAAGAACAAAAAATAATTAAAACCGCAAATCTTACTTTTGAAACTAAAGATATTTCAAAAACACATCAAAATATTATAAGCTTAGCGAGGCAATACAGCGGCTTTATACAAAACGATAATTCGGGTAAAGATTATGGTCGTGAATACATTCGGATGACTGTTCGGGTTCCTTCTGAAAAGTTTCAACCGTTTTTGGAAGGGATTTCTGAAGGGGTTGGTTATTTTGATCAGAAGCAGATTTCACAAAAAGATGTTACCGAAGAGTTTGTAGATATCAACGCGCGTTTAAAAGCAAAACGAAAGCTTGAAAACCGCTATTTAGAGTTGCTTCAGAAAGCAAAAAACGTAAAAGAAATGTTGGAAATTGAACGCAATCTTTCCGTCATTAGAGAAGAAATTGAAGCTAAAGAAGGTCGGTTAAAGTTCCTTCAAAATAAAGTGTCATTAAGCACATTTTATATTGAGTTTTATAAAACTTCTGAAGTTAAAAGCGAAACCGTTTCTTACGTTCAAAAAATTACAAATGCCTTAAAAGGAGGATGGAATGGAATCTCTGTTTTCTTCCTCGGAATATTATATTTATGGCCATTCATCATCCTTCTTTTTATCATTATATATTTAATTAGAAGATATATTAAAAGACGAAAAAACAAATGAAAAAGAAAATATTAATTCCAGTACTAGCTCTAGGAGTCTTACTAACTACGGTAAGTTTTAAAGGTGATTTTTTTGAAATCGCCAAGCAAATCGAAATATTCACCACCCTTTTTAAAGAGTTAAATATGAATTACGTAGATGAAACTACACCTTCAGATTTAATGAACAAAGCGATAAAAGGGATGTTAGCAGACCTTGACCCTTACACGGTTTATTGGAACGAACAAGAGGTTGAAGATGCCCGAATCAACAACTCTGGAATGTACACCGGTATTGGTGCTACGGTTAGAAATAAAAATAAAAAAATGATTATTATTGAGCCATTTAAAGGTTTTCCTGCCGATAAAGCAGGATTAAAATCGGGTGATCAAATAATAAAAATAGGAAATATAACCATTTCAGATTTTGAAGGAGATGCAAGTGAATTGTTAAAAGGCACTGCAGATTCTAATATTAAAATTTCCTATTTACGTCAAGGAAAAATAGAAAACACAACTTTAACTCGTGGAGCAATCGATGTTCATGCGGTTCCTTTTTATAAGTTGATAAATGACAATGTTGGTTATATTGTATTATCAAAATTCAACCGGAAGACTACATTGGAAACTAAAGCTGCTTTAGAAGATTTAAAAGGACAGGGCGCTACCAAAATTATTTTAGACTTGCGTGGAAACCCTGGAGGCTTGCTTACTGAAGCCATTAACATTGTCAACTTATTTGTACCAAAAGGAGAATCGATTGTAACCACAAAATCGGTTATAAAAAGGTATAATAAAACGTATAAAACCTCTAAACAACCTATAGATACTGAGATTCCTTTAGCGGTTTTGGTAAACGGTCGCAGTGCTTCGGCTAGTGAAATTGTTTCGGGAGGATTGCAAGATTTAGATAGAGCGGTAATTATTGGTGCTCGAAGTTTTGGAAAAGGACTCGTTCAGCGCCCCAAACAGCTCACATATGGTACACAATTAAAAGTTACTATTTCTAGATATTATACGCCAAGTGGTCGTTGTATTCAAGCATTAGATTATTGGAATCGTGATGAAAATGGAGATCCAGTTCGTGTTGAACCAAAAGAGTATAACGAGTTTAAAACCAAAGGAGGAAGAACGGTTTACGATGGCGGTGGAATTATGCCAGATATTGAATTAAAAACAGGGGAATTCAGTCCGATTACTACAGCATTATTAAAAGACCAAGCTATATTCGATTATGCAACCGATTATTATTATTCACATACTTTGGAAAACTGGAAAGATTTTTCGTTTACTGAAAGCGATTTCCAAAAATTCTTAAGCTTCTTAAAAACCAATAATTTTGAATATGAAACGGAAACCGAAAAGGAATTTGAAAAAGCACTTCGGAAAGCAAAAACAGAAAAATTAGATAAAGAAATTCAAGCGAGTTATGAGCAATTAATGACTTCGGTAGATCAAGCAAAAGAAAAAGCTTTGGTAGAGAAAAAACACGAAATCATTACTTTATTAAGCGACGAAATTTTAAAACGTTATTTTTATCGTGATGGGATGTATAATTATCACTTAATTAACAGTCCTGAAATTTTAGAAGCGGTTTCGTTGTTAAATGATGAAGGAAAATATCGTAATATTTTAAAATAATATAATGCAAGAATTCCTAAATTATTTTGAACACCTTCCAATCTGGATTAAAGGCAGTTGGGTATTGTTTTTTATTACTTTCTTTTGGATTATAGAAGGATATTATACCTTTTATAAAAACCCAGGAAATAAATGGAAACACGCAAAAACCAACTTTGTTTTGTTGTTTTTAGTTTTGGTGATCAACTCCTTATTTGGAGTTCTTTTAACTTTGGTTGATGGTTGGTTGGCAACTTCAGGATTCGGGATTTTAAATCTATTTGAAGCACCTCTTTGGGTGAAATTATTAATTTCAATTTTGGTGTTGGATTTTACCTCACAATATTTTGTTCATTTTTTATTACATAAAGTTCGTTGGATGTGGCGACTTCATATCGTTCATCACACCGACCAACATGTAGATGTTACCACAGGAACCCGGCATCATCCCTTAGATTTTTTAATTCGAGAAACCTTTGCTTTGGGAGTGGTGGTTTTAATGGGAATGCCTATTTCGTTTTATTTTTTATACCGAATGATTACCATACCGTTTACCTATTTTAATCATGCGAATATATCTTTACCTCTTTGGTTGGACAAAGGCTTAAGTTATATGATTGTATCACCAAATATGCATAAATTTCATCATCATCATGAACTTCCTTGGACCGATAGCAACTACGGAAATGTACTCTCTATATGGGATCGTATTTTTGGAACTTTTACTTATGACGACCCTTCAAAAATTGTGTATGGATTAGACTCTTCTAATCATACAGATGATGAAGATGTGTTATTTCAGTTAAAAATTCCGTTTAGTAAAGAAGTAAAATCTATTGAAAAATAAATTTATTAGCTCCCAGAGCAAACTCATATATATTAATTTCTTTGTATTTACCACGAATTCACAAACATTAATTTGATAAATATCAATTACAATTTCACATATTAAAAATCTAATAGATTTTTAGTGATTCGAGTTAATTATAGAACATTTCGGTATTTTGTCTAAAAAGGATTAGTGAATTAGTGGCTAGAAAAAGGACGAATTCACCCTGAAATAGCTTCTTTAAGAGTTTGCGTCTCTCTGTAACTTTTGTAACTGCTATTAAAATAGAAATTATTTAAATTTGCTGAAGAATTAAATATTTAAATTTAAAAATTATGAGTTATTATTTTAATAAAGTGATTAGCACTAAAAATTTTGATGAAGCGATAGAACAAGTTACTGCTGCATTAAAAGTAGAGGGTTTTGGCGTGTTAACAGATATCAACATTCAAAAAGCTTTTAAGGAAAAAATTGATGTTGATTTTAAAAAATATAGAATTTTAGGAGCTTGTAATCCTGGTTATGCACATAAAGCGTTGTTAGCCGAAGATAAAATTGGGGTGTTTTTACCTTGTAATGTGATTGTTGAAGAGCATGAAAATGGTGATATTGAAGTTTCAACTGTAGATCCAATCGCCTCTATGAGTTCGATTGAAAATGAGAATTTAGGAGAATTTGCTCTGGAAGTTCAAAGAAAAATGAAAGCTGTTATAGCTGCTTTAAAATAAAAATTATTTTTATTATTTCTGAAGCTTCAAAAAGGTGTCCCTGCTTTTTTGAAGCTTTTTTAGTAAATGTAATTCGTGTATTCTTTTTTCTTCTAGAAACTCCGTGACCCTCTGCGGATATCAGTGGAATAACTTAATCAACAATCTTCCTTTAACATAGCAATATGCGGAATCCCATCTTCCAAATATTCCTCACCAACATTTTTAAACCCTAATTGAGTGTAGAATTTTTTTAGATATACTTGTGCTGAAATCTTAATAATATTGGTATTAAAATGGTTTTCAATAGCTTCAATTGAAGACTTCATTATTTTATTTCCGTAGTGATATTTTCGTTCGCTTTCTTTTACTACTACCCTACCAATAGACGCTTCAGTAAAATAATCTCCCTTTTTAAAACATCGAGTATAAGCGATTATCTTTTCATTTTTAATCCCTAAAACATGAAGTGCTTTATCATCTTTTCCGTCGATATCTTGATACACACAATCTTGTTCTACTACAAAGACTTCAGAACGGAGTTGGAGTATTTGATACAGCTCGTTGGTGGTAAGCTCTTGAAATGTTTTAATTATTATTTCCATTTAGTAATAATTGTTAAAAGGGTTTTAATTTAAAGATTCTTCCCTTTGTAAACTCCGTTCTGAATGACAAATTAATCTTGAATAATTATATCTTTAGGGTCGGGTTTATTAAATTCAGGTTGTAAATAAATATGATTGATTTGAAACTTCTTTAATAACATTTTTTCTATGTTTTCTGAAATAACATCAAACTGAGACAATTTTATATCTTCACAAAACTCAACGTGTGCTTCTAAGTGTGTTTCGTCATCATTTAATTGCCAAACATGAATATGATGAATGTTTTTAACTTCAGGAAATTCAATTACCGAAGCACTAATTTGTTCTAAATTAATATCGTCGGGAGTAAATAACATCAATACTTTAAATGATTTTTTAAGTAAATCGTAACCCATAAAAAGTAAGTAAATAGCAATTAATAATGTAAGAACGCTATCTACCCAAAACCACTCCATATATTTCATTAATAAACCACCAATTAAAACAGCTACCGAAGCTGCCATATCAGTAAATAAATGAAGGTATGCTGATTGCATATTCATGTTTTCTTTGGCTTCAGATTTTAATAATAATACACTAAATCCGTTGGCAACAATCGCTAATAAAGCCAACCAAATTACTAGATTACTTTCAATAGGAATGGGATTTAAAAAACGTACTATCGCTTCATAAGAAAGGTAAAAAGCAATAATTACTAAGGAAGCTGAATTGATAAAAGCAGCAATAATTTCAGCTCGTTTATAACCGAATGTTCTGTGATGAGAAGCTTCTTTTTTAGTATATAAATTAGCTATATAACTGATTATTAATGAAACAACATCGGTAAAATTATGAAGCGCATCAGACAGTAAAGACAAACTCCCAGAAATAAGTCCACCAATAACCTGAGCCACTGTAATAATGGTATTTAAAACAATCGTAAAAAGGAGTTTTTTTCCTTTTAAATCACCGTGATCATGACTGTGAGAATGTGTATGATTTTGGTGGTTTTCCATAAATTATTTACAAGGAATTTTATCGACTCTAGTTTGATGTCGCCCTCCTTCAAATTTAGTGTTTAAAAAAATATCAACCATCGCAACTGCCTGGGGAATACTAGTAAACCGAGCTGGAATACTTAAAATATTAGCGTCGTTATGTAGTCTTGCTAATTCAGCCAACTCTTTAGTCCAACACAATGCAGCACGTACTTTTTGATGTTTATTAGCCGTCATTGCAGCTCCATTTCCAGAACCACAAATAATGATTCCTAAATCTACTATACCATCAGCTACATCTTGAGCAACAGGATGAATAAAATCTGGGTAATCTACACTTTCAAAAGTATCGGTACCATAATTATTTATTAGTATTTCTTTACTAACTAATAAGTCTATAATTGCTTTTTTATAATCTGGCCCTGCGTGATCGTTTCCTATGGCTATTTTCATATGTATTCTTTGTATTTCGATTCCGCTCAATATAAACTCCAGCAGGGATCTTTTTTAAGTTAAACATCTAATTATTACAAAGATATTATATTTGTCTTTACAAGCACAGCGAAGTAATCTGTTTATTATTTTTAGTGTTTGTTTTACACATCGACACTTCGGTACTTCGACTCCGCTAAGTAACCACTCCGCTAAGTGACTATTATAATTAGTTTCATATTTAACTAAGTATAAAAAGTTGTTTTTAATAATTTTACAATCAAGTCTTACTACATATATTATTAAGTAAAACGTTCTTATATCTTACTATATAACTAAGTTCATAACCTGTTAACAGTTGTTGATAGAAAAACTAAAAGTAAATTAGGATGTTAAATTTAAAAATTACATAGAAAAAATTAATTTAATTAACCTAAAAAGTTAGCCTTCAATTTTAGAAAACTTATAAGAGATAAATGATACTTTTTCAACTACAATTTAAAAAATACTTATTAATTTTACCTGTTCATTTCAGTTTTTAACAAATGTTAATGAAAAAGCTATCTAGTTATTTTTCAGATATAATAATAATATATTAACTGTTGATAAGTCAGTATGAAATATATTTAACTTAAAACCATAACACTTATTAAAAAAGTTATGCTACATATTAACAAGCAA
>NVUT01000034.1 GCA_002733185.1 Flavobacterium sp.
AACTAATAAAGAATTTAAAGGGCATTTTACCCTGAAAAGATAACAACAAATTATACAAACTAAAAAACCTATCTTGATTGCTGTCAAGATGGGTTTTTGCTGTTGAATTATGATTTGTTGGGTAATGAAGTCAAAAATAATTGGCGCTTTTCTCAATATTATTAATTATGAAACAAAATTTTCTCTAATTGGTGAATTTTGTATTAAATCAATATAAAGGTTTATTTTTTCTTTTAAATTTTTTCTTTGAGAAATAAAATCTAAAAAACCATGTTCTTGTAAAAATTCTGCAGTTTGGAAACCTTCTGGTAATTCTTTTCCTGTAGTATCTCGAACAATTCTTGGTCCCGCAAAAGCAATTAATGCTCCAGGTTCGCTAATATTAATATCTCCTAACATTGCAAATGAAGCTGTAGTACCTCCAGTTGTTGGATCTGTACAAAGTGAAATATATGGTAATTTCGCTTCGGCAAGTTGTGCTAATTTAGCAGATGTTTTTGCTAATTGCATTAAAGATAAAGCTGCTTCCATCATTCTGGCACCACCACTTTTAGAGATAATCATAAAAGGAAGTTTTTGATTGATTGCATAACCAGCAGCACGAGCAATTTTTTCGCCTACAACGCTTCCCATAGAACCTCCAATAAAACTAAAATCCATACAAGCAATTACAATGTCTTTGCCCATAGATTTACCTACGGCTGTTCTTACTGCATCGTTAAGTTTTGTTTTTTCTTTAGCTTGCTTAAGACGTTCGGTATATTTTTTAGTATCTGTAAAGTTAAGAGGGTCTTTGGAAGATAATTTAGGATTTAACTCTTTAAATTTATCATCAAATAAAATATCGAAATATTCATTACTTCCTATTCTTACATGGTATCCGTCTTCCGGACTTACGTAAAAGTTTTTTTCTAACTCTTCTGTATCAATTATTTTTCCAGTAGGAGATTTATACCAAAGTCCTTTAGGTACATCTTTTTTATCTTCGGTAGGTGTTTGAATTCCTTTTTTTGTTCTTTTAAACCAACTCATAGTATGTGAGGATTAATTTTTTAGCTTTTTATTGTATTAAATTGGGGCAATGTATTTAAATAAAAATCAATTGCCAACTTACAAATGCTAAAAATAATTTATAAAGTATTTATGTTGTTTAAATCTTTAAAGGCTTGAATTAGTCTTTTCTTAAAAGTTAATTCTCCTTCACGTAACCATTTTCTTGGATCGTAATATTTTTTATTAGGATTTTCTGCTCCGTCAGGATTACCAATTTGAGTTCTAAGATATTCTACCTTATCGTTCATGTAATCACGAATTCCTTCATTAAAAGCGAATTGTAAATCGGTGTCAATATTCATTTTCACAACACCGTAGCCTATTGCTTCTCTAATTTCATCAAGTGTAGAGCCGCTTCCGCCGTGAAAAACAAAATCAATAGGATTGGCTTCAGTTTGATATTTTTTCTGAACATACTCTTGAGAATTCTTCAATATTTTAGGAGTTAATTGCACGTTTCCAGGTTTGTAAACTCCGTGAACATTTCCGAAAGCAGCAGCTATCGTAAATTGATCACTTATCTTCATTAATTCTTCATATGCATAGGCAACTTCTTCAGGTTGCGTATAAAGTTTTGAAGTATCTACATCGCTATTATCYACACCATCTTCTTCWCCKCCWGTAATTCCTAATTCAATTTCTAAAGTCATWCCCATTTTGSWCATKCGYTCTAARTATYCTTTRCAAATYTCRATRTTTTCTTCGATRGGYTCTTCRSWYAAATCRATCATATGAGAGCTATACAACGGAACTCCATTTTGTTTGAAATATTCTTCACCAGCATCTAACAAACCGTCGATCCAAGGCAATAATTTTTTAGCACAATGGTCAGTATGCATTATTACAGTTGCTCCATATTGTTTTGCTAATTCATGAACGTGTTTTGCACCAGCAACAGCACCAGAAATTGCAGCTCTTTGATTTTCGTTAGAAAGCCCTTTTCCTGCATTAAAATGAGCACCTCCGTTTGAAAATTGAATAATAACAGGGGAGTTTATTTCAGCTGCAGTTTCTAAAACAGTATTGACGCTGCTAGATCCAATTACATTTACGGCAGGTAATGCAAAGCCGTTTTCTTTAGCAAATTGATGAATTTTTTGAACTTCTTTTCCAGTAGCAACACCGGGTTGAATTGAGTGWCTCATAGTAAATTTATTAGGCTGTAAAAATAATAAATATATAGTTTAAAATGGATAGTTAATTCCAATATTATAAACAGCGTTTCCGAAATTATAATCTTTAAACCAACGTTCTCCTTCAATATAAGCAGGGTCGTAGGTTTTAAATCCTAAATCTAAACGAAAAACAAAAAATCCAAAATCGTAACGCAATCCAAAACCAGAGCCTACGGCAATGTCTTTTAAATCGCTAAAACTGGTAAAAGTATAGGCAGGATCGGTAATGTTATCTAGGGTGTTCCAAATGTTTCCAGCATCTACAAATAAAGCGCCATTAAAATCACCAAAAAGTTTAAAACGGTACTCACCATTAAAAGCCAATTTAAAGTTTGCTTCATTAAAGTCTAATATTCCTCCACTGCTTCCTGGCCCTAAATCGTAGGCTTGCCAACCACGATTATCATTAGCGCCACCAGCAAAATAACTTCGGGTAAACGGAATGTTATTACTATTTCCGTAAGGGATTGCTATTCCCGCAAAACTTCTAAATGCAATGATGTTGTTTTTACTGAAATCCCAGTGCTTAATATATTCGGCTTCAAATTTTACATATTGTGAAAAAGCAACGTCTCCAATAATATAATTTCCGAATTCGTCTTTGTCCAAATCAAAAGTGCTAGCAATTCCTTTTAATAATGCACCCGCCGATTCAACTTTCCATCTTAATCGGTAAAAAGTATTATCGTTAATATTTTCTCTGTTATCCTTAGTCCAGGTGTAATTGGTTGTGAAAATAAGGTTGTTTTCTGAAAGTCTTTTTTGACGTTCAGCAATGCTTAAAACCTCTTGTTGTTGTTGAGGATTAATATTCAAATCACCACTATCACTCAAGGCTAGAATAATAAATTCATTGGTTTCTTGAGGAATACTAAGTTCTAACGGTTCTGTATCATCTTCAAAACCAAAACCCGTGTCAATAGCAATTTGGTTTAGGCTATTATAAGAACTTGTATAAACATTATAATAATTTTCAGGGTTTAGATTTCTAACAAATTGAACATTTAAAAGGTCTAATTGATTGGTTCTCGCTTTTTTAGGCTTCCATCTATAATTATAAATTAAATTAATATTTTGCCTATCAAGACCAATATTGTTTTGATTGGTAAAACCAACGGTAGCAGAAGTTGATGGTGACATAAACTTAGGTATAAAATTCTCGGTTTTAAAAGGGAAAATAATTCTAGGAAAGGTAAGCTTCATATCTGCACCAACGTCTGAGTTGTTAAAAAACCTACTGTTAGAATCACCTGCATCTTTTGAAGCACCTACTCTTCCTTTGGCAGTAATGTCTAATATTTCTGCTCTCTTAAATACATTTCTTATGGTAAACGAAGCTTTGAAACCAATACCAAATTGTTGAATGGTTGAAGTAAATGCATCAAAATCTACCCCTAAAGAATATTTTTTTCGAGGAGTTAGTAACACCGTTGCTATTAATCCTGTTCCTGTTGTATCTGAAGGGTCTTCGATATAACTAATTTTAGGATACTTAAATATTTTTAAATCGCTTATCTGATTGTAAGTTTGACTTCGTTCTAAATCTCTAAATATTTTTCCTGGCGAAATTGCTATTGCATCGGTTATAGCTTTCGGAAAAAATTCTAATTTTTCATAACTGTATAATTGATAACCATCAAATGATGCCGAATCTTTTATAACATTTTTTCGGTTTCCGTAATTATAATCGGTTATAATAGTAACTTTATTTACATAATGTACTTTAAATGGTTCGGTATGTATGGAGTCCTCTCCTCTAATTTTTCGGTCGGAGATTTGATAAACTATATTCACATTATGATTTGTTTTTACTGAATCTGCTTCAAAATTTATATAACTTTGATCAAAATAAAATAACCCTGAATTTCTTAATTGAAAGTTGATACGCTCCCTTTCAGCATTAAAATCGTTGGAAGCATATTGTTTTCCTTTTACAATAAAGGAATTGCTTTTAGTAAGTTGAAATAAGGAATCTACCACTGGAGAATCTATTTGTTTTTCAATGGTTCCTATATTATATGGCGAAAAACGTTTTACAGTATAAGTGATTTCTGCACGTTTGTTTTCGGACTTTTCAATTTCATAATCGGCTTTAGTATTGAACCATCCGAAACTTGCATAATACCTTTCTAGCCTATCAAGGGTTTTTTTAATTTTCTGATTATCAATAACTACAGGTTTATTTCCTGCTTTTTGAATCCATTTGTTAAAACCTACATAGCTTGAATCTATTCTATCCAATTGTTTTTTTGAATAAAAGTTGATCATTCTTTTTTCACGGTTTGGTTTTTTGTAAAGCCATTTGTTAAAAGTACTATCAGGCGTTGGGTTGGCAAGATTATAAAAATAAAGACTAAAAGGAATTTTTAAAATTTTATTGTTGGGATGTTGGTATAATAAACTCTTTGTTTTTGCATTATTACTTACTGTAGTATCAATTATTACAGTGTTCTTTGTAAGTAAATATTTGTTTTCAGGTACATTTTTAACTGCATCACATGAAATAAATACTAGTGTTATTCCTAAAAATAATGATATTTTTGCGAGGGTTTGGGTCAAGTTCCTAAATTTACATTTTCAAAAATACATGATTTTGGTTAGTAAAAGTCAAATAAAATTAATAACAAGTTTACAGCAAAAAAAGTACCGAAATAAATGGGGGCTTTTTGTAGCTGAAGGGCCTAAAGTTATCAACGAATTATTAAAAGCAGAGTTATCATTGCATTCAGTATATGTAACTGAAAATGATTTATTTAAAGGGGTTTCGGCTGAATTAGTTTCAGAAAAAGAAATTTCGAAAATTAGTTTTTTAAAAAATGCAAACAACTCGGTTGCTGTATTTAAAATTCCTGAGCAAAAAAATATTTCAGATAAAAAAATGATAATGGCATTAGATGCAATTAGAGACCCTGGAAATTTAGGAACGATTATTAGGTTATGCGATTGGTTTGGGATTGAGCAAATAATTTGTTCTGAAGATACCGTAGATTGCTATAACCCTAAAGTAATACAAGCAACGATGGGATCGATTACAAGAGTAAAAATTGAATATTTAAATTTAACTGAATTTATTTCGAAAACAAGTATTCCTGTATATGTCGGTGTTATGGATGGAGAAAATATATACCAACAAAAACTTCCCAAAACTGCGGTTATCGTTTTAGGAAATGAAGCAAACGGAATTTCAAACGAAATTATTGATCTTGCTTCACATAAAATTGCAATTCCTCAATTTGGTATGATTCAAGAAACCGAAAGTTTAAATGTAGCTACAGCAACGGCTGTTTTATTAAGTGAGTTTAAACGATCTACTGAACGGTAAGATTTATAAACATTCCTCTTGAAGACATTTTTTCAATATTACCTGTCCAAGGGCTATTGGGATCGTTATCTGGTACCAGCTCATTGTTCATACCAAAAACTCCTCTGATAGATGGAGTAAATTTAAAGTAGAATAAATAAAAATCGATACCAAAGCCAAGTTCATAATTAAAACTATTACTTACAGATCTAAATTGTCCTGTTTGATTATCTTCAGGATGATCCTCATTACTTGCCAAATTAAAAGAAGTAGAAATTCCTCCAATAATAAAAGGTTTAAAGTTGTTCATTCTCTTCGTAGAAACCTTTAATAAAAGCGGAATGTGTATATAAGTAGATTTTACTTCTCTCAAGTAATCTTTTTCCTCCGCAAAACCAGGAAAGGTTAAACTTCTTGTTGTAAAAGATAGTCCCGGTTCTAATCGTAAATCTAAATGATTATTAATTCTTAAATTTCCTAATAATCCTACATTAAAACCTACTTGCCCATTTACTTGAATATCAGTGTCATCGCCAAGGTTTTGAGAGATGTAATCAAAGTTATAATCGTAACTATTAAAACCTAAAAAATAACCCCAGGATAAAGTTTTTTTATCTTCATTTTCTCTGTTTAAAATCCGTTCTCTACTAAACCATTGAGCATTAACGCTTTGGACAAATAGTGAAACTACAATTATAAAAAATAATTTCTTCATATTATTTTGTGGCGGTATAAATGGTTGCAGCGCCAAAAGTTTGAGGTTTATTTTCAACACTTATAAACCCAATTTTTTGTAAAATATTGTTAAGTTTTTCACCAAAAGGAAAAACAGCCGCACTTTCGCTTAAATAACGGTAGGCAACTTTGTCTTTTGAAAACAGTTTTCCGATGATTGGAAGTAACACTTTCGAGTGGAATTGATACCCTTGTTTAAAAGGAAATTTTTCAGGAACCGAAGTCTCTAAAATAATAAACAATCCTTTTGGTTTCAATACCCGTAAGATTTCAGAAAGCCCTTTTTCTAAGTTTTCAAAATTTCGAATTCCAAATGAAACACTTATAGCATCAAAAGAATTATCTTCAAAAGGTAAGGCTTCAGAATCTCCTTTTATAAATTCAACTTTATTCTCTAAATTGGTTCCAGCTACTTTTTTTCTGGCTACGGAAAGCATTCCTTCAGAAATATCAAGACCAATAATTTTTGAAGCATTGGTTTTTTCAGCGTATTTAATTGCCAAATCACCTGTTCCTGTAGCGATATCTAAAATACTATCAGCTTGATGACTTTTAATTGAAGCAACTACTTTTTTACGCCACTTAACATCGGTGCCAAAAGAGATCACACGATTTAAACCGTCATAATTTTCTGAAATGGTATCGAACATTTTTTCTACTTGCTCTTTTTTATTAAGGGTAGAATCTTTATATGGAATTATTTTTTTTTCTGAAGTCATAACGGCTGCAAAACTACATATTTTTTGCAATTTGAAGAGTAGGTTTTCCTTAAAATAGATTTGTGGGTTACAAAGTCTTATTTTTATTTTATTTATCTACATTTGTGATACATATATTTCATTTAATTGTTATGAAAATTATTATTGCAGGTGCAGGTGAAGTTGGGTTTCATTTAGCAAAATTACTTTCTTTTGAGTCCCAAGACATTACTTTAATAGATAACAATCGCGAGTCTTTAGCCTATGCAAGTTCTCATTTAGATATTCGAGTTGTACGTGGTGATGCCACTTCAATTTCTATATTAAAAGATGCGAATGTTGCTGAAACCGATTTGTTAATTGGTGTAACTTCAAGCGAGACTACCAATATTACCACCTGTGTTTTAGCAAAGCAATTAGGAGCAAAACATACCATTGCAAGAATTACCAATACCGAATTTATTCAGAATAAAGATGAAGTAGGATTCGAGAAAATTGGCATTGACGAACTTATTTCGCCAGAATCTTTAGCCGCAAAAGAAATAGCATTATTACTGAATCAAAGTGCATTTAATGATACCTACGAATTTGAAGATGGTGCCTTAATAATGATTGGTTTAATCCTTTCTAGAACTACTGCATTTGTTGGAAAAACGGTTAAAGAAGTAGCAAGATTAAATCCAGGATTGGAATATATGCCAATTGCAATTCAACGTTACGCAACACAACACACTATAATTCCGCGTGGAGATACGCAGTTTAAAGAAGGAGATCGTGTGTATTTTACAACCACTCAAAAAGGAGTAGATGAAATTTACAAACTTACCGGAAAGATAAAAGTGGAAATTAAAAATGTAATGATTCTCGGCGGAAGTAAAATTGGATATAAAACAGCTCGTGACTTATGCGATCATCGTTTTAATGTAAAATTGGTTGAAAAAGATAAAGAAAAGGCTTTTGAGATTGCAGATGAATTGCCAAGTTGTTTAGTAATACAGGGAGATGGTAGAGATGTGGAGCTTTTAGAAGAAGAGCATATTAGCGATATGGATGCCTTTATTGCCGTAACGGGAAACAGCGAAACTAATATTATGTCTTGTTTGGTAGCAAAATCTAAAGGCGTTAAAAAAACCATTGCTTTGGTAGAAAATATGGATTATTTTCAATTATCACATTCAATAGGGATTGATACTTTGATTAATAAAAAACTTTTAGCAGCAAATAATATTTTCCGATATATTCGAAAAGGAGAGATTGTTGCGATGACGAAGCTGAATAATATGAATGCAGAACTTCTAGAGTTTATAGTGACTCCAACTTCTGAAGTGTGTAATAAAGTAATTAAGAAAATAGATTTTCCTCGATCTGCAATAATTGGAGGAGTAATTAGAAATGATGAAGGAATGATTGCTCTTGGTGATTTTAAAATACAGAGTGGTGATCGGATTGTAGTTTGTTGTCTTCCACAATCGATTAAAAAAGTTGAAAAACTCTTTGTGTAATGAGTTCATTTGTAAAACTCAATTATAAAATTATTTTCCATTTAATGGGATTGCTTATTGGTGTAAACGGAGTGTTTATGCTTTTATCAACCTTAGTAAGTTGGTATTATAAAGACGGCGTTACTCTACAAATGTTAGAAGCGAGTATTGTTACCTTAATCATTGGTGCAATAATGATGTTTGTTACCAAAAATAGACGAAAAGTACTTCAAAAACGTGATGGTTATGTAATTGTAACTTTTGGCTGGATTTTTATGTCTTTAGCAGGAACTTTACCTTATATTTTTACAGGTGCCATACCAAGTTTTACCGATGCTTTTTTCGAAACTATGAGTGGTTATACTACTACAGGAGCTTCTATATTAAATGATATTGAAAGTATTCCGAACGGTGTTTTGTTTTGGCGGAGTATAACGCATTGGATTGGTGGTATGGGAATCATCGTGCTCGCCATTGCTATATTACCATTACTCGGTATTGGAGGAATGGAGCTCTTTGCTGCGGAAGCACCTGGACCAAGTAGCGACAAATTACATCCAAGAATTACCGATACAGCAAAACGACTATGGCTTATTTATGTAGGTTATACGGTTGCAGAAACTATTATGTTGAAATTGGCAGGGATGAGTATGTTTGATGCGGTGAATCATTCGTTAAGTACTTTKAGTACTGGAGGSTTCTCAACTAAAAATTCGAGTATGGCTCATTGGAACAATCAGCCTWTGATACAATATATTGTAATCTTTTTTATGTTTTTGGCAGGAACCAATTTTGTATTGAGCTACTTTATGTTCAAGCGAAAATTTAGAAAGATATTTCAAGATGAAGAGTTTCGRTTTTACTTWATWGCTATTGTTGGWTTTTCAATTATGGCATCGTTAATTATTTATTTTCAAACAGAYATYACACAATCTACYGTTGATCATCCTATGGTTTGGGGACGTTATGAAAGTGGATTTAGACATAGTTTATTTCAAGTATTAGCAATCATTACAACCACTGGTTTTGTAAGTGCAGATTATACGATTTGGACTCCTTTTTTAACGGTTTTCTTTTTCGGATTRATGTTTTTAGGAGGATCSGCAGGYTCAACYGCWGGWGGRATAAAAATWATGMGWCAYATTATATTRATTAAAAACGGATTGATTGAGTTTCGTAGAACACTACATCCACGAGCAGTACTCCCTGTTAGGTATAATACAAAAGCGGTACATCAGCCTATTGTATTTAATATTCTAGGATTCTTTATCCTTTATTTACTTTCCTTTATAATAGGAGTGTTGGGATTCTCTTGGATGGGATTAGACTTTCATACAGCCTTAGGTGGTGCAGCTTCAAGTTTGGGTAATGTGGGCCCAGCCTTGGGCGATTTAGGACCTGTAAATAATTACGCAGCTTTATCCAATCCAGCTAAATGGTGGTCGGCATTTTTAATGTTAATTGGTCGTTTGGAATTGTTTACGGTATTAATATTACTGACTCCTTACTTTTGGAGGAATAGATAAATTCTGAAGATTTACGATTTTAAGACGTATGATTTGCGACGTTTTAAGTTTTTGAATTAAAGTGATTCAATTGAAAAGTTTGTTAAGCTGAAATTATAAAAAATAAGTTACTGTTATGATAAATGATTGTCAATTTACTGATATCAAGTCTTATGTCATAAGTCGTAAAGTAAAACAGTCTTGATTTTTTTTAAACCAAAGCTTCCTTAATACGTTTCAATGCCTCCACAATATTTTCTTCGGAAGCTGCATAAGAAATACGAATACAATTAGGGTCGCCAAATGCTTCACCTGTAACGGTTGCCACATTTGCTTTTTCTAGTAAATACAACGAAAAATCAGAAGCATTATGGATGGTGGTTCCGTTGAGTGTCTTTCCGAAGTAATAAGAAATATCTGGAAATACATAAAAAGCTCCTTGTGGAATATTGGTTTTAATACCAGGAATTTCAGCGAGTAAATCCAAAATTAAAGTACGACGTTCTTTAAAAGCATCTACCATAAATTTAATTTTAGAAGGGGAGCTTTCCAAAGCCGTAATCGTAGCACGTTGAGCGATACAATTGGCACCACTGGTAATTTGACCTTGCATTTTGTTACAAGCGCGAGCAATCCACTCTGGTCCACCTATATATCCAATTCGCCAACCAGTCATAGAGTAGGCTTTTGAAACACCATTTACCACAACGGTACGATCGTACATATCTTCGAAAGTTGCCATAGAGGCGTGGATTTCAGTAAAATTGATATGCTCGTAAATTTCGTCACTGATTACAATAATGTCTGGGTAATTTACCAAAACATCTGCTAAAGCACGCAATTCTTTTTTTGAATAAACAGTTCCGCTTGGATTGCAAGGAGAGCTGTAAATCATCATTTTTGTTTTTGGTGTAATGGCTGCTTCTAGGCTTTCAGGAGTAATTTTAAAATCTGAATCAATAGAAGTAGGAATCTCCACAGGAACACCACCTGCTAATTTGCTAATATCACTATAACTTACCCAATATGGAGCTGGTAAAAGCACCTCGTCACCTTCATTTAATAAAACCATTGCCAAGTTGGCTAACGATTGTTTAGCTCCCGTAGAAACTACAATTTGAGAAGGGGAATATGTTAAGTGATTGTCGCGTTTAAACTTTGTTATTACCGCTTGTTTTAAATCGGCATAACCATCTACCGGAGTATAAGAATGGTAATTTTCATTTACCGCATTAATTGCAGCCTCCTTTACAAATTCAGGAACATTAAAATCGGGTTCTCCAAGACTTAAACCGATGATGTCTTTTCCTTCGTTTCTTAATTCTCTGGCTTTTGCAGCCATTGCTAAAGTGGCTGAAGTTGCCATTGCATTAATTCGGTTAGAAAGTTTTGGATTCATAAATTTATGCAGCTGCAACAGGTTGTTCACCTAATGCTTTAAGTTGATTAAAATGTTCGATAATTGCTCTACGCATTGTCTTGTACTCATTGTATGGCAAGTTGAATTCTAAAGCAGTTTCTTTTACAATTTTTGCTATTTTTCCGTAGTGAATATGTGAAATATGCGGAAAAACATGATGTTCTACTTGGTGATTTAATCCGCCAGTATAATAAGAAACAAACTTGCTTTTAGCAGCGAAATTTGAAGTGGTATAAAATTGATGCATTGCCCAGGTATGTTTCATATTTCCGTTTTCATCTGGTAATGGCATTTCAGTTTTTGGCACCACGTGTGCTAATTGAAAAACGACACTTAAAATCATTCCAGCGGTATAGTGCATTACAAAAAATCCAATAAGAACTTTCCACCAAGCAATATCTAAAACCAAAATAGGTAAGACAACCCAAATAGAGTAATAAACTATCTTAGAAATAACTAATTTAGTCCATTCGGTTGCTGGATTTGGGAATTTTCCATAGGATAATTTACGTTTCATGTAACTGTTCATTTGTTTGAAATCGGTAGTAATTGCCCAATTTATAGTTAATAAACCATATAAAGCAAACGAATAATATTTTTGAAATTTGTGAACGTTAATCCATTTAGAATGTTTTGAAAAACGGATAATTCTTCCAGCATCAATATCTTCATCTTGTCCTTGGATATTGGTAAATGTATGGTGTAAAACATTGTGTTGTACTTTCCAGTTATACACATTTCCGGCAAGGATATAAATACTGCTTCCCATTAATTTATTGACCCATTTTTTACTTGAAAATGAATCGTGATTGCTGTCGTGCATTACGTTCATTCCAACTCCTGCCATTCCAATTCCGATAACAACAGTCAATAAAAGCATTACCCATTGAGGCATTGGTATTGTTAAGATTATAACTAATGGAACAAAGAAAAGCGAAAACATGACAATGGCTTTGGTATATAATTTCCAATTACCAGTTTTCACTATATTATTGTCTTTAAAATATTGATTTACTCTTTTGTTTAGCGTTTTAAAAAAATGCGTAGAGTCTGTTCTTGAGAATGTTACTTGTTTATAGCTCACAATATATAAATTTTAAAGGGGGATAAATTAATTAGTAATTTACCTTAAAAAATTAAGATGCAAAATTACGCATCTTAAATGAATAACGTGTAATTCTTTATGTTATTTTTAACAAAGAAGAATTACTTTTGCAGGATATTAATAGATATGAAATTATTACTAAGTTATTTTCCGAATTTAACGGAAACACAAATTGCACAGTTTGAACAATTGCAAGAACTATATCAAGATTGGAACTTGAAAATAAATGTAGTTTCTCGTAAAGATATTGATGAATTGTATTTACGTCACGTTTTACATTCTTTAGGAATTGCAAAAATTCAAGAATTTCTTCCGGGTTCAAAAATTTTGGACGTGGGAACTGGTGGAGGATTTCCTGGAATACCCTTGGCGATTTTATATCCTGAAGTGCGTTTTCATTTGGTGGATAGTATCGGAAAAAAAATAAAAGTAGTTGAAGAAGTGGTAGAAGGATTGGGTTTAAAAAATGTAAAGGCCACCAATGCAAGAGTTGAAACTGTTAACGAACAATACGATTTTGTAGTAAGTAGAGCAGTTGCACAAATGGAAACTTTTGTTCGTTGGGTAAGGAATTCAGTAGAAAAAAAGAGCAAACATGAACTAAAAAATGGAATTTTATATTTAAAAGGTGGAAATCTTTCTGAAGAGTTGGCTAGTTTTCCAAAAGCAACTATTTATCCACTTCAAGATTATTTTAAAGAAGGTTTTTTTGAAACTAAAAGTGTGGTTCATTTACCGTTAAAATATAGAAGATAAAAAACGTACATTTACAGCTGCTAATTTTAAAAAAAAATGAAAATGAAAAAATTATTATTACTTTTTATTATTGTGCCTTTTCTCTCTATTGCACAAACGATTAATCTTAAGGGAGTTCTTACTACAGGGAATTCAGGAACAGATATTTGGGAATATATTGATACCAATACCAATAATGTTTATGCAATTGTTGGAGGAAACGGTATGTCTGTTGTAGATGTAACTGATCCTTCAAATCCTGTTCAAGTTTCACACCTTACTAATGTTCCAGGGTTTGACGTTAAAGTATGGAGTAACTATGTGTATTGTGGAACTTCTGGTGGAGGTAATGGGTCTATTGTAGATATAAGTGATCCAGCAAATCCGCAAATTGTAGGAACATTTCCTTCTCCACATAATATTTTTATTGATGAAAGAGGTTATATGTACAACTCTTCTGGAGGAGTATCCATTTACGATTTAAATATAGATCCAACTAACCCAACTTTTATTGCGCAAGTAGGAAGTGAAAGCCATGATGTTACAGTTCGAGGAGATTATATGATAAGTTTTCAAGGAGGTTCTGGAACTAGAATATATGATGTCTCCGACCCGAGTTCACCTACATTACTATCAACAATAACAGATCCTACTATTTCATACAATCATCACGGAGATTTTTCTTCAGATGGAAATTATATTTATATATGTGATGAGTTAAGTAATAATCCTCAAGCCGATATTAGTGTTTGGGATGTTTCGGATTTTGCAAATCCAGTTAGAGTAAATGATTATAACGATTCAAACGCAACAGTACATAACTTTTATGTTATTGAAGATTATGGATATGTTTCTTATTATACAGCAGGATTTAAAGTTTTTGATTTAACAGATCCATCTCAATTAATATTAGCAGATGAATACGATACAAATGGAGCTTCTGGTGAAGGTTTTTCGGGAGCATTTGGAATTTATCCATCTCCTACAACTGCAAATATTTATATAAATGATGGTTCGGGAGTTTACATTTTTGGTTTTAGTGAATTAGGAGTTTACTCCAAAGATGTTGGAGTTAACGATATAGTTTCACCTAATAATGGAATTTTAACTAATGCTGAAGTAGTTGAAGTTACTATACATAATTACGGATTGGATTCTCAAACTAACATTCCAGTTGAATTAAGAGTAGATGGCAATTTAATAACAACCGAAACCTATAGCGGAACCATTAACTCTGGTGATGACGTTACTTTTCAGTTTGCACAAACAGTAGATTTATCAACCATCGGGCAAACTTATACAATTGAAGTAAAAACTGTTTTTGCAGGTGATGAATTTGTTGGAAATGACGACTTTTCAAAAGACGTTACTTATCTCTTAGCGGATGATGTTGGTCCAATAGACATAAGTTCTCCAACTTCTGGAAGTGGACTTGGAATTGAAACTATTTCGGTAACTATTAAAAATTTTGGAACTGATCCACAATCAAATTTTAATGTACAATATATTTTAGACGGAGCACCTGCAGTAATCGAAAACTTTTCAGGAACAATAAATTCTGAAGAAGAAGTAGTTTATAGTTTTACACAAACAGCAGATTTTACAGCTTTTGGAACTTATGAGTTGGTTGTGAAAACTTCTTTGAGTGGAGATAATGATGCTTCAAATGATGAAATTACTGTAATGATAGATAATATTTTATGTCAACCAGTACAAGATTGTTCTGAAGGTGATGGGTTTCGATTAATTCAATTAGAGGAAATAGATAATACTTCGGGCTGTGAAGGCTATGGTGATTTTACAAACCTTCTTGCAAATTTAGTTGGAAGTGCAACTTATGATTTAACAGTAACAACTGAGTACGGAGATCAATACGTGAGTGTTTGGATAGATTTTAACGATGATTTTAATTATACCAATGACGAACTAGTGGTAGATAATTATGTGATTGCTCCTGGACAGGGTGGAGGTACTTATACCGAAACAATGGATCTAGTTATTCCAGTTGACGCAGCAAATGGTCAACATACAATGCGTGCAAAATCCAATTGGAATAATCCAGTTCCAGCAGATGCTTGCGAGGAAACTCAATATGGAGAAACAGAAGATTACAGTATAAATATTCAAGAGCTTGGAATAAATGACAATTCTATTTCCAATGGTGAGTTGATCATTATTTCAAAACCTAATAATATCTTTAATATTACTTTAAAAACCAATTTTGATGGAAATATAAACGCTTCAATTTATAATGTTTTAGGACAAAAATTATTAAGCAATCCTCTTAATAAATCAGGAAATGAGTATAAGCTAGATGCTAATTTAGCAAACTATTCAAGAGGAATTTATTTAATAAAATTAGAAAGTAGCGAAACAAGTAGCACACAATTCGGAAGAATTATAGTAAAGTAAATTAAATAAACAATAAATAAAAAAGCCATTTCAAAATTATTGAAATGGCTTTTTCTATATAATAAAAACGATTATCCTAAAGAAGGATATCTATAATCTGTTGGAGTAACAAATGTTTCCTTAATCATTCTAGGTGATAACCAACGATATAAGTTTAATTTGCTTCCTGCTTTGTCGTTTGTTCCACTTCCTCTTGCTCCTCCAAAGGGTTGTTGTCCTACAACGGCTCCTGTTGGTTTGTCGTTAATGTAGAAGTTTCCAGCTGCATTTTGAAGTATTTTCATCGCGTCTTCTAAAGCATATCTGTCTTCGCTAAATACTGCTCCTGTTAAAGCGTAAATACTTGTTTCGTCAACTAAATGAAGTGTTTCTTCCCATTTGTCATCATCAAATACATAGATAGTTACAATAGGTCCGAACAATTCAGTTCCCATTGTTTCATAATTTGGATTTGAGGTTAAAAGTACGGTTGGTTCAATAAAATAACCTTTACTTTTATCATATCCTCCACCAGCAATAATCTCTACATCATTATCTTTTTTAGCTTGCTCGATGTAAGAAACCAATTTATCAAAGGAACCTTCGTGAATTACAGCAGTAACATAGTTTTCCATATCTTCAGGAGAACCCATTTTTACTGTTTTTAAATCGACAATCAGGTTTTCTCTTACGTCATTCCAAATACTTTTTGAAACATAACATCTACTTGCGGCACTACATTTTTGACCTTGCAATTCAAAAGAACCTCTTAAGATTGCTGTAGCTACTTGTTCTGGATTTGAAGTTTTATGAGCAACAATAAAATCTTTTCCACCTGTTTCACCTACAATTCTTGGATAGGTTTTATAGGTATGGATTTGAGTTCCAATTTTTTGCCAAATTCCTTTAAATACATTTGTAGAACCCGTAAAGTGAACTCCACTAAAATCTGGACTTGCAAAAACAGTATCCGAAATCATCACAGGATCACCCATCACCATTTGTATAACTCCAGCAGGAACTCCTGCTTCTTTAAATACATCTAATAATATTTTTGCTGAAAACACCTGACTGTCACTAGGTTTCCAAACTACTACATTTCCTAACATTGCAGCACTTGCAGGAAGGTTTCCAGCAATAGCAGTAAAGTTAAAAGGTGTAATTGCATAAATAAATCCTTCTAAAGGGCGGTATTCTAAACGGTTCCAAGCATCTGAAGTAGATTCAGGTTGTTCTGCATAAATTTCCGTCATAAACTGTACGTTGAAACGCAAGAAATCAATCAGCTCACAAGAAGCATCAATTTCAGCTTGATGGATGGTTTTAGATTGAGCCATCATCGTAGCTGCATTAATTCTAGCACGGTAAGGACCTGCAATTAATTCGGCAGCACGAAGAAAAATTCCCGCTCGTTGTTCCCAAGGAGTTTGTGACCATTTTTTACGAGCTTCTAAAGCAGTAGCAATTGCATCTTCCACATTTTGTTTGGTGGCTTTATGGTAAGTTCCAACAATATGCTGGTGGTCGTGGGGAGGTGACATTGTAGCGGTATCTCCCGTTTTAACATCTTCTCCGTTAATGTATAAAGGCACATCAATCGTGCTGTTATACATTTTTTTATATGTTTCTGAAACTTCTTTACGTTCAGGTGAACCTGGTGCGAACCCTTTAATTGGCTCGTTTACAGCAATTGGCACTTCAAAAAATCCTTTTCCCATGATTTATTTTGGTTTTTTAAATTTGAAATGCAAAGATACGGATTTAAGGAATTGGAAATCATTAAAATTATGTGAAAAATGCTCTGAATTCACGAATGTATTATCGAATAATTGAATGTTATTTCTTGTCTGTTCGTCCCGATAAATATTGGGAGCAGTCGAGTACTAATTTCTGACAAGAATTTTATAAGAAGTAGGTTCTCCTTTTTTTTTGTATTTTTCAATTTAATTAATGGCATTGAATTAAATGTGTACCGTAAGTTTTTTTCCGAAAGGAAATGGTGATTTTATTTTAACTTCTAACCGAGATGAATCGCCACTTCGCAATACGATTCCACCTGAAGCATATTCAGTTGAAGGAGTGAATTTATTGTTTCCGAAAGATGAAAAAGCAGGAGGGACTTGGATAGGAGTAAGCGACAAAAAACGATTGATATGTTTACTAAATGGTGGATTTGAAGCACATATTCCGAAACAAAAATACCGATTAAGTAGAGGCGTTATCGTCACTAATTTATTAACGAGTGATGATGCGGTTTCAGAAATAGAAAACTTCAATTTTAATGATATTGAGCCTTTTACCATTATATTAGTAGATTATAAAGAGGAGCTTCGTCTTTATGAATTGGTTTGGGATGGGACGATAAAACATTTTTCAGAAAAATCATTAGTGCCAATTATATGGTCTTCTTCCTTATTGTATTCAGCTGAAACTAAAAAGAAACGCGCTATTTGGTTTTCAGAGTTTTTAAAAGAACATCAAAACCCTTCCGAAGCAGCAATTTTAAATTTTCATAAAACGGCTGGTGAAGGAAATAATAAAACCAATCTTGTAATGGATCGTGGTTTTGTTCGTACTAAGAGTATCACAAGAATTAAAAAGATGGAAAACCAAGTTGAAATGAATTATGAAGACTTGCAATCTCATCAAAATAAAACAGTAAATAGTATGATTGGCTCCGGAAAATTAATTGTCATAGCATTCCCAGATACTTTTGTTACCGTTAGTGATGAATGGAAATGTAAACTATTGCCATTAGTAGGTTTAGGAACTTTCAAACAAATAAAAGCTGGTCACGCTGCCTTGGTGTTAATCGAAAATAAAACTGGAAAAGCATCCTATTATGATTTTGGACGTTATGTAACTCCCAAAAGTTTTGGAAGGGTTCGAAGTGCCGAAACAGATGCTGAATTAGAAATTCCTTTTAAAGCAAAATTGATTGGTAATGGTCCTTTAGAAAACCTCGATACTTTTTTAAGATGGCTGGAAGGAAACCCTCAAAAAACACACGGTGAGGGAAGAATGTTAGCTTCGGTTTGTGAAGAAGTGAATTTTGAAAAAGCAGAAAAGTATATTCATAAACTTCAAAATAAAGGAAATGTACCATACAGAGCATTTGCTGAGAATGGCAGTAATTGTGCAAGATTTGTAACCGAAACTATTTTAGCCTCAACTCAAAATAAAGAAATTATTAAAGGGTTAAATCATATTAAAAGATTTACTCCAAGTCCAATAGGGAATGTCGATATTGCAGCAAGTTCGAAAATGTTTGAAGTGTTAAATGGAGTGATTGTAACGTATAAAGGTTCTGTTTTAAAAGAAAATTTAATCAATTATTTTCATAGAAATAAAGATAATATCGTTGAATTAAAAGAGACTTCAACGCTTCCTGAAACTGCCCAAAAAGTAACAGGAACTGGTAGCAATGCCTGGTTTGAAATTGAAATTACTGAAGGTTTTGAAAATCAATATAAAATTAAACGTTTCAACGATTTACACGAATTAGATTATATTGGTTTGTTTGAAGCAGATGCTGAATTTGATATTAATTCCAGTTATCAGTTTACACACGATTCTCATTGTAATCATTGTCATATTATTCAAAATGGACGTAAAGTAAAGTTTAGTAACATAAAAACTTGTCCAGAATTTAGTCAGCTTCAAAAAGTATTATCTGCTTAATAAACTGCTGCGGTTGCTGTAAAAAATAAAGTAGCAGCAATTAAAGATCCAATAAAAAACATTAAATTTATTATTACAAATTTAAATAAAGTAGTTGCTCTTTTTTGTTTGTAGAAATTCCGAAGTGCTTTATAAAAGTAAAAAGGTCCAATAATTAAATATACAACAGCTGTTACTATGTTGCTATCTCCCAATAATAAATCTGGGAAATATGCAATAATGGCTGCCAAGAATGAAAAACTAAAAATATGGAATATGAAAACCAGATGTTCCATATAATTATATTTTTTTCTGGAATATAATAACCAGAAAAAGAATGCGAAAAAGGGAGCAAAAAAGAATAAAAAGAAAGGGATTTTTCCGAGCATATAATTTAAAAATACCCCTGGATTTTCTGTAACTCTATCCATAGTATTGTTCTTACTATATAACCAAGTGTTCCATCTGTTTTTGTTGTGTTTTAAGCTGTCTAAGGCTTTGTCAGGGTTTTTAATTTTAGTTTCATTATAGAATTCACGATACATTGCGATACGTTTAACAGTTTGGGTAGACCAAGAAATAGTATCTAATTCTACTTCTGATAAATACGTGGTTTCTTCCTTTTTGGATTCCTTTTCTTTTATAGCAATTGTATTTGTTTTAATAATAGAATCAATTTCTCTATTTAAAGAATCTGCGTTAAAATATGTATTACTTTCAATAGTAGGGTTTGTAATTTCTTCTGAAACATTTTCAGTTAAATCAATAGGTTCGCCATTAACTTTAATAGAAGTATCATCTCCAGAAGTTAGACCTAAAAGAATAAAATAAATAATAGAAACACTTAAGTAAAATCGAAACGGATTGGCATATTTTAATCGTTGCCCAGCCACATAATTCCTAGTAATCACACCAGGTTTAAACAACAAGTCTTTTATAGTGTATCGCAGCCGAGAATCGTAGGTGTAAAGACTACTGAAAAATTCGTTAAAAAAATCGTTGATGGAGAGCTGTTTGGTACTGTTTAATTGAGAGCAATTAGAACAATATTTATCAGTAAGTTTAAGCGGGTGCCCACAATTTAAGCATTCTGCACCTTTGTAAATAGCCGCTTTTCTACTTTTCTCTTTTGTAAGTTTTGTTGAACCCATTGAGTAAATATACTATTCTTTTGGGTTTTTAATAAGATGGTGGTCAAATTTATTAATTACTTGCTTAGACTTTGAAATTCTAAAGTTTTCTTTTTAAACTTAAAACTGACTTCAGAAAAATCTCCTTTTACCAATCTGTCTATTTCCTTTTCTGTGATATCAAAGCTAATTTGAGTTATAAAACGATTGGAAACATTTGAGAACTCTGATTTTATTTCCTGAGTATCTGATTTTAATTTAAAATCCCCACTCTTACTTACAAAATTTAATGATGCTCCTTTTAACGTTTTAATATTTACTCCAGTGAGAATAGTAGTTTCGAGGAAATAATAACCAGTTAATTCTTGAATTCCAGCCCATATTTGACCTTGATTAGATTCAGCTAATTTTTCTCCTCCAATATTTTCTATTTTACTTTCGGTGAAGGTATCTACGTGAAGCCTTTCCATTGCTTTAATACTTCCGAAGGCTGCTAATACTTTGTCTACTTTTTTAAATATACTCATGTTGGCTTTTTAATATTAATTTTTCTAAGTGTAACTCAGCGTCTCTTCGTGAATCTCTGTGTTATATTTTAAAATAAAGAAGGGTTATTCGCTACAAAATTTTCAATAGTCTTAAACAAATCTATGATTTCTTCTTTACTATTATTAGGGTTTACTGTTACCAAACGTATAAATGTATCTTTCCTAAATGTTCCGAATCCAATAACTAATTCTGCGTGTTCATATAATAAGGTACAGAGTTTGTCAGCAGGAATGTCTTTATAATTAAAGCAAACCGAAACAGATTCATCATAACTATAAAACGTATATTCAGGATGGTTTTTAACGTAATCTCTAGCAACATCGGCTAGCATAAATTGATTGTCGACAATAGTTTCTAGCCCATTAGTGCCGACCGATTTCCAAAGTGTCCAAAACTTCAAAGCATTGTTTCGTCTTCCGCATTGCAACGATGTTTTTCCTAAGTTGAAATCATCCACATCGGTTTGATATAAATAATCGGCTTCCATTGAAAGAGATTCGTATAAATATTTTTTGTCTTGAGCCACCAATACCGAACAAGTTAAAGGTGTTCCAATCATTTTATGAGCGTTAAAGTTAAAAGAATCTGCTTGCTCCAATCCTTTTAATAAATGCTTATATTTTTTGCTAAAAATGACACTTCCGCAGTAAGCACCATCCACGTGAACCCAAATATTATATTTTTTTGCAATCGCACAAATTTCGGCTACTGGGTCAAAAGCTCCCAATACGGTAGTTCCGGCAGTGGCATTTATAAAAAATGGCTTTTGGTTGTTTGCAATATCATTTTTAATTACTTCCTCTAGAGCTTCAGGAATTAATATTCCCTTTTCATCGGTTGTTATTTTCCTAATTTGTTCGGTTCCTATTCCGCAGATTGCAGCATTTTTTTTAATAGAATAGTGCGAGCTTTCCGAAGTGTAACCTATTAATTTTTCCTGAAAACTTTCATATCTCACCTTTGGACTTGCTTTGTCACGAGCCATTAACATTGCAATGAGGTTACTAACCGAGCCACCAGAAGTAATAGTTCCGCCGCTCTGTTTTGGGTAATCGATGATGTCGCAAACACGATTAATGATTTCAGTTTCAATTCCAACTTGAGGACCAGCTACCTTATAAGTGTACATGCTATTATTTAGAATAACAGCAAGTAAATCACCCAAAGTAGCTTTTGGGTTTCGACCGCCAAAAAGCTGATTAAAAAATTTATTAGTGGCAGTTCTTGGAGTGTTTAAAACAACGTCTCGCAATATTTTTTCAAATTCTTCTTCAGAAACACCCTCGTTTTGTAGTGAAATATCTATATCTTTCCACAATGAAATTGCTTGTAAGGGTTTAACTACTGGTTCGTCTAATTCTTTATTAAGAAATTCGGTCGTTAATTTTTGAAATAATTCTAATTCTCTTTTCACAGAAGATTTATTTTTTAAACATTATTTATAAGCAATCAGCAAAGGTATTGATTTGTAATTATAATAATTTATTTTTTTTGAAACATATAAACACTATTTCGGAATTAGTTCAGCAATTATCAAATTGTAAGAAAGAGGACATTAAATATTTGATTGATGTGTTGAAGATTCCTGTTTCAGAATTTGAAAAATTTGCTACTTGGGAGGAAGATCATTATACCCGAAATTGCATCGCTAGAACTACAGATTTTGAATTACTATTACTTTGTTGGAAAGCTGGACAAGAAACGCCAATACACTGTCATAACGATCAAGATTGTTGGGTGTTTTTAGTGGAAGGAAGTATTATTGAAAACCAATATAAGAACGATAAAAAAGATGTTCCTGTGTTAACAGTTAGTGAGATAATGCAAGAAAAYAGTTCATATTATATCAATGATGATATTGGATTACAYAGTCTTCATAATTCAAAAGAAAAACGCGCGATGAGCCTTCATATTTATGTAAACCCAATTGAAAAATGTAGTTATTATAGCCAACGACTTCAGAAATATAAAATTAAAAAATTAAGCTATGATACAATAGTTTCTAGTTGAATTCGAAATTGGGGCTGGACTTGAACTTGAAAAATAGGAAAAAATAAAAACAGAAAACACTCAGTAGCCTTGCTCAGACTTTTATTTTGCCTACTGATTATTAATACTAGTAGAATTTGCTTTGCCCATTCCTATTATTCGGTCGTAACGAGCGCCTAAATCTCTAAAATAAACCAATACAGTATATTCATTTTCGGTTTGCCAATAGTTGCCTTCTATTGCACCTTCGTTAATCGTTCCGTCCCTATTTACTAATACATATTTATAGTTGTAAAAACCTTGTTTAAAGAGTCGGCTATTTCGAAACACATCGTACTGACTATCATACTCCATATAAGTGGTTTCGTCAATTGTCCAGTTGTTGAAATTTCCGTAAATATGTATTTCTTTATCTTCAATTTCTTCAAAAAATTGTAAAGTAAAATGTAATCGTGCATAATCGGCTTCAATATTAATATTGGTGGTAGCGTCTAATACACGAACTTGGTAATTACCATTAATATCTGGATTAAATGTGTAGGGTCTGTCAAAACGAGCACCATTTGTATAAAGATAGTTATTATAAATATCGGTAAGTTCAATTCTACGAATACTTAAAGTTGCACCACGAATGTCTTTATTGTCGAAAAATAAGAATTCATTTCCGCCTTTAAAAGAGGCTTCTTTATCATACCTATATATCAGGTCAGGTCCAATCGTATATTGAGGTATTAAATTAGTAATTGCAGTTTTTAAATTGCTGTTTTGCAATACTAAAACTTTTACAGTTTCTTTCGGGTTGGTAAGCTGAAGATTTGGAGATGAAATTACAAACTGTACAACTTGGTCGGTTTGAATATTATCTAAATCTCTAGCACGTTTCACATAAGTAGGGACTCCCACAATATTTTCGACAACCATAAATTTTCTTGAAAAAACTATATCGCCGTAATCATCATAAATAGAAAGCATATAATTTCCGCTTTTGGTAAGCCTACGCGTATCTCTGTTAGGAATTTTGAGAATATAATGTGAGTAAATTTGAAGTGTATTAAACGAATTTTCGTATTCGTAAATACGTATATCATCAAAACCAGTCATGTATTCACCTTGAGATAGGTCACTCTTAGTCCAATCAAAATTATGGTGAGTAATACGATAATAAAAATCGGCTTCCTCACCATTTAGAGCGTCAAAAGTTAAATAAAGCGGTTCGCCTAACCTTAGAATAGGTAATTGACTTTGGTTGGTGTTACCAACAAATTGTATGGTTTTAATATATTCGGGTTCTATTTGTTCGGAATATTGGGCAAATAAAGAGCCGCTAAATATGAAAATAAAAAATAGAAATCTGATGGTTTTGAACCCCCATGACCACAAATGTTACCTGCGGGTCATCTTCCATGCCGTTGGACAGCAAGATCATTGATGCCATGGCACCGGGGCCGGCTAT
>NVUT01000035.1 GCA_002733185.1 Flavobacterium sp.
CAGGCACATTACAAGCATTAGAAGCATCTGAAATATTTATTGGCGAAGTTGCGCTACCAGACACTCTGCCATCTGGCTCAGGCAATGATTGCTCTAATGTATTTTCAAACGATAGATTTTTCCCGCAGAATAAGAAGGTGAATTTCTAAATGCCCAGAATACAACTCCCTCTAGGGTTTAGCGTCTATCAATCTGAGAGTAAGCCTTTCTCATCGCAACGGTGTATCAATTGGATACCTACGGTAGCAGAGAGCGCAGCATTAAATACTCGCGCATTGCTTCAGCCTTCAGGGTTAAGCCAGTTGCTTGTAAGTACATCGATAGGCAATAGAGGCAGTCAAACACTAAATGAGATTCCATTCTTTGTTAATGGTAACTCCTTAATCTCAGTATCGTCCTCATTTGTAGAAACCAATCACGGAACTATCGAAGGTTCTGGTCGGGTATCTTTAGCTAACAACGGCCAATATTTGGTTATAGTTGTACCGGGCGGCAAGTCTTACGCGTTTAACAATCAAACTAATACGCTTGCTCAAATAACAGACGTTGATTTCAGAACCTCTGACACAGTTGTGTTTAAAGACGGCTTCTTTGTGTTTAGCTCAAGTGATGGCGCGGTATTCTTTAACTCTGCTTTGAATGACCCTTTTACCTATGACGCTTTAGACTTCGGCACAGCAGAGATTAACCCGGATCGAATAGTTGCCTTACATGTAAACCATAATGAATTATTTGTAGGTGGCTTTGAGACTATCGAGTTATTCCAAAATATCGGCGGTGCTGGTTTCCCATTTCAACGCATACCCGGCGCTAACATACAGAAAGGCATACACGCTAAATTTTCCCTAATCGAATTTGATAATACATTTTGTTTTGTTGGAGGTGGTTTAAATGAAAGGTCGGCAATCTGGAAAGTCACGGGCAGTTCAAGCGCACAGAAAATCTCAACAGATGCTATTGATAAAGCAATTCAAAAATTCAGCGAAGACGAAATTAAAAACAGTTTTGCAATGACCAAGACCGAAAGAGGTCAATTTTTAGCCTACTTTACATTTGAGTCTGATCGAATCCCATCAAGAACATTTGTTTATAATGCTACGGCTACAGCTTTACTCGGGCAACGTGTTTGGTTTGAAGTTCAAACAGGCGTAACAGACAACAGTTTTAGAGTTCGCTCAATTGTAGCGGCTTACGGCAAGTTGATGGTAGGTGATAAATCTACCGGTATCATAGGTGAGTTCGATGACAATTTAACGTATTACGGTGAAGCAATATTCAGACAGATGGCATCAGCACCCTTTAGCGAAAACGGTTTACCTATCTTTGCAGGTGAATTCGAAGCTACATTCGAGAGCGGTGTAGGGCTAACGAGTGGTAACGGTTCAGACCCAGTAGTACGAATGGATAAATCTGATGATGGTGGTAGAACGTTTAACTCTGAGACTAAACGAGCTATAGGAAAGATAGGCGAATACGGCCAGCGAGCTATATGGAGGCGTCAAGGGCGATTCCCAGTAGCTAGAACGGTTAGATTAACGATCACAGACCCTGTTAGAGCTAATCTGATTAAAATAGCAGCTACACCAGAAGTAGGGAGTCAATAATGACCGCCATAATACCTCCAAGAAGAGGGGACCGGTTTACACCAAAGGGTGAGCCTACAACGCGTCTACATGAGTTTCTAGAAGCGCTTACTAGGCAAACAAACCAAACAGCAGAAACAACAATTGAAAGCTCTGATAACTCAGGCATAAGAGCAGAGCTTTTAGCTTTACAGCAGCAAGTAGGCAGCGGAAACCCTTTAACCTCTGACGAGACAGGTTTCACAGTTGATACAAACAAACATTCAGTGGATCAGGACGAAGCGTAATGGCATTTCAATTAATTAATGTAGGCGCAGTGGCAAACGATAGGACGGGAGACACTTGGCGTGACGCTTTTGTAAAGGTCAACTCAAATCTAACTGAATTATTTGATGTTGTAGCGTCTATCGGTATTGTATTTGTAAATGAAGAGGCTGATTTCCCAGTTCAGGACGGCACAACAATAACTCTAGAAACTCAGATTCAATATATTATAACTGCGCCAATTACGACAGCTAAAAGCTTCACTGTACAGAATGCCGCTGTTTTAACCTCTTCTAGTACGCTAGGGCCGCTATTAACTTATACCGGTACTGGCGCGATGTTTAACATTATTGATGCTAGCTTTGTTATTAGATTAATGCAGCTAGATCATCCTAATGCGCAAGGTTACAACTTTGTAGATACTTCCGGCGGTACTTTTGTATTCCTGAGTGATAACGTAAGGCATTTAACTGGAACCAAATATGGTACATTTAACGATGCTCAGACGGTATTGATACAGGTTGGAGCAGCTTTCTCAATGGCTCAGGGGATAGAGTTTCTAGGCACTAACATGCTAATCAATTCTATTGATAAGTTGTTTATAGGATCAACTAGCACGAGCTTTAAAGCTATTGATTTAGGGTCTTCTGTATCACAAACAACTGAATTCAGAGATGTGACAAGCAACGCGCCATCGGGAGCTTTTGGCATATCTGGATTAATCAATAGTGGGAATATCCCGATCGGTAGACTTGCAATGATAAACAATTGTGAGTTTGGCGGCGGAATGACATCGCTAGAAAATATCACAAATGAAGATGTCCGTTACAGATTTAGAGATAACACGCCTATACCTGACACTATTGAAGACGCGCTATTAAGCTTTAATGGCAGCTCAACAGAAACGACCATTTCAACTCAAGACGTACCCGTTATAGTAAATGCGACTTGGACATGTATTAGAGAGTCATTCTTTGCGTGTACTACAGGCGGTAGAATTACTTTTCTTGGTGAGCGTGACGTTACTTTACCTATTGATGTGCACGTAGGGTTAATATCAGCGGGCGGCGGCTCAATAAATGTCACCGTTTACTTGGCAAAGAACGGCTCAGTTATTACAGCTTCAGCTACAAGTATCGCTATAAGTGGATCTAATCAAGCGCTAGTAGGAATACCGTGGCAGGACACAATGACAGAGGATGATTTCTACGAGATATTTGTAGAGAACAACAGTAACACTACAAACATAATTGTTGAATCTGGAAAGTTGAGGGTCGCATAATGGCTGAAGACGTACTAGTGTTTAATACAGCAAATACCCAAGTAGATACTATTCAAAAGTTCTACGATTCCCCTCCTTCCAGTCAAGGCGGTCAAGGCACACGTATAACTAAATTCAGCGCACCAAATGACACTACTTCAAGTATTGATTATAAAGCATATATATTTAATTCAGCCGGAGCTGTTCAGAAAGCGCTTATTCCCCAAACAACAGTCGTTAGGGATAGAGTAGATTTAGGCGCTTCAATAGTAGGGCATCTTATACCGCCAGGAGGTAGTTTAAGAATGGAGCAGAGCGTAGCAGATGGCATAGAGTTTTATGTGACTGGTAACGAGCTTTGATAACCGTATGCAAAGACATGAAGACAGTACGCGATTTTATGCTACTGCCTGAAATCTCACGTTATGCCGTCGAGTATGGCGCAGATCCTAAAGATGAAGAGTTTATATGCGACGGGCGCAATGGCTGGTTAATTTATAATCATAACGGCTTAGATGTTGGAATGATTAAGTTYTACCTATTAACCGGCACTATGGGAATGTTTCACCCTTATATACTTAGGGCGCATAAAGCAATGTATAACGAAATGGTGCAAGAATTCTTCGCATGGTTTATCAAAGAAGTACCGAAACAGATTTGTAAATTAAACGTAGCAATTCCTAAACAATTTAAAGGCGCTATTAACGCGGCAGAGGTAGCAGGCATGAAACATGAAGGTGTAGACAGATTGAGCTACTTATCTAAAGATGGCCCTTGTGATAGAATGTTACTAGGAATTACTCGTCGGGAGATGAATAAATGAGCGGTTTAGTAAACAGTGTTGTTGAAATTGGTACTTTCGGCTTAATTGACGATGTGACAGGCGTAGAAGCTGCGCAAAAAGCAGCGGGCAAGGCGGCAGGAGTTCAGGCACAAGGTGTTCAAGCTGGTATCGAAGAAGAGCGCAGGCAGTTTGATGTCACTCAGCAGAATCTAGCACCATTTAGAGAGGCTGGCGTAGGCGCTTTAGAGCAGCAACAAGCTCTATTAGGTTTAGGCGGTCAAGATGCTCAAACGGCAGCGTTTGCATCCTTTAACGAGTCGCCAGGTCAGAAGTTTATTAGAGAGCGAGCACAAAAGAACTTGGTTCGTAATGCTTCAGCGATTGGCGGATTAGGTGGCGGTAATGTTCGGTCGGCATTAGTTGAGCAGGGCACAGGATTTGCACAGCAAGATTTCAACAACCAGTTTGGTCGATTGGGTCAGATAGCTGGCCAAGGTCAAGCAGCAACAACTACTACTGGTCAGTTTGGCGCGCAATCATCCGGCAATATTGCCAATCTAGAGCGGGCAGGCTCAGAAGCTAGAGCGTCAGGCATTCTAGGTAAGGCGCAGGCAGAATCACAATTTACCAATCAACTACTTCAATTAGGCGGGCAAGTTGCAGGCGCGGCGGCATTCTCAGACGAGCGGCTTAAAACCGACATCAAGCTTATAGATAACGATGAAAACGGTAATATCTACGAGTTCAAATACATCAATTCTGATATTTTATATACGGGTCGAATGGCTCAAGAGCTACAGAAAATCAGACCTGATGCGGTAAGTATGCACAAATCAGGCTACTTAATGGTGACAGAAGAATTTAGACCGAGGGCGGCGTAATGGCTTTACAAACAGTAAACCAGTTTGATATTGGGACTAAGTTTTCTAATCTAGGTTCAGGTTTCCAGCAAGGCCAACAGATTGCTAGCCAGTTTCAGCAAGGCCAGCAGCGTAGAGATGCGGCACAACGCGCAACGGATGTATCAACGCAGCAGAATACTAAGTTTGATCAAGAGCAGTCGCAAATCAGAGCGCAAGTATTAAATCAAGCGGCTGTAGCTTTGAAAAGCGTACCATTTGAACAAAGAGCATCAGTATTTCAAAGTATGACGAATGATTTGAGAGCATTTAACATTGACCCTTCTGTATTTGAAGGTGCAGACTTTAGTGATTTAGAGCTAGATAACGCTATTGCACAAACTCAGTCAGTTACAGGCGCACCAGCACCAGCACAGCCAAGCCAATTCGAACAAGCAAAGACAGCGCAAACAATAGCCCAAACAGCGCAGATAGGTAAAGATAAGCCGGTAGTAACAAGCGAGCTAGATAAAGCTAAAATTGCAAAACTTCAAGCTGAAACATCGCAACTTGGCGGCGGCAAGCCTAAAACAATAGAGGCGCTAGATGTATTAGTTTCTGAAGCTTCACCAGAACTACAAGAACAAGCTAAAGCAGCTTATGAGCTTGCTGGTGGTGGTGACAAAGGAGTTAAGGCACTACAAAAGGTTTTAGAGGGTGGAGTAGAATTAGAACGACGAGCGGCAGCACCAGAAACATTAAAAGCTAACTTCCCACAAGCAGACGAAGCAGAACTTCAAGAGCTTCAAGCGGTTGTTGATTCATCTAAAACAACAGAGTCAGGATTTAAAGAAGCTGGCAAGCTAAGAACAAAGCAGCGACAAGTTAAGAAAGGCAAAGTATTTCAAAAAAGAGCGGTTGATTTATTAGATAGAATTTTAGGCGCAGATGAGCTAAATGATGTTATAGGTTCGATTGAAGGATCAGATGAATCATTAATWCCTTTCGGCGGTCAAAAGATTCGCGGCGATGCAGAGTCTGAAATAATCGCAGATATTGAAGAAGCTGGAAATATCTTAACGGCTGATAACTTAGACATTATGTCAGGCGTGTTAAGTGAAACTGATATTAAAATTATTGCTAATCTAGCGGGCGGAGCGCTTAACCGGAAGCGAGGTGAGGCGGCATTTATAAAGGATGTAACAGAGCTTAGARSWAAGYTRCAAGCKGCWYTAGGTGTAGTGGGTGGCGAYAARCTWCCAAAAGGCACAACAGAYAATMAMGAYGGRACATTTACTTTACCMRRYGGACAAGTAGTGAGGCGCAAACGTGGCTAGTATTCCAGAAGGTTTTGAAGTAGTAGATAACGACATCCCAGAAGGCTTTGAAGCTGTTGATACAGGCTTTCCAGGTGCTAGCTTTATCGAGCCAGCTTTAGCGGTTGCAAGTGGGATTCCCGCATCTATTGCAAGTGGTGTAACTGGCTTGGTTGCTGGTGCGGTAGGTGGATCAGAAGCGGCAGCATCAGTACAAGCAGACGTACAAAAAGACTTAACCTTTGAACCTAAAACGCAAGCAGGAAAAGAAGGCCTTCAGACGCTAGGTGATATTGTAAAGTTTGGCGGCGATGTTTTAAACGTTCCTTTGTCGGGAATAGCTGGTTTAGTTGAATTAGTATCAAGTGGGTTTGATGTTGATAAAGCGGCTGAAACTGTACGATCTACTCAAAAGCAAGGCATTAAAAAGGAGTTAGGCGAACAAGCCTTTGAAGCGACAGAGGGTGCGCCAGTTCCAGTGAGGGCGGCAGTGGCAACACTAGCGGAACTTATACCTGATATAGCATTAACAGCAACAGGTTTAAAAGGTGCGAAGGTAACAGGGCAAGCAAGCAAAGAATTAGCAGCACAAGCAAAGCAGGCCGGAACGCTTACAGTTCAAGAATTAGCGCCCATTGCTAAAGCTGGCGGCGAATTGATTAAAGATATTAAGCGCTTTCAAACTCCAAAAACCAGAGAGATAGCAAGGCAATTAAAAGCTGGCGATATTAACACTGATGTTGCATTGCTAAAGCTTGCTGATGAAGGCATATCAAACCCAACAGTAAGACAAAAGCTATTAGGTGCAGACTTGCCCAAAGTGGTGAAAGATACGCCAACAGTTCAAGCGGCTAGACAGGGAATAAGTGAGGACTTTTTAGAGGTAGTTAAAAAAGGAAGCACTAGGGCAGATAAAAGCGCTCTTATAAAAATGACCGATATAGCCAAGAAAGGCAGAACTAACCCATTATTCAGAAGAGACTCACGGCCATCATTTGTGGCTGGCGATGTTCTTTTAGATAAAGTTAACGCTATTAAAAGCATCAATAGGGCGGCAGGGAAAAGAATTGGTAACGCTACAAAGTTCTTAAAAGGTAAGCAGGTTCCAGTTGCCGAGATAGGTGATAAATTCTTATCAACATTGGACGACCTTAAAATAACTATTAAGCCAGATGGTAAGCTTGATTTCAAAGACGCTCTAATTAGCGGGGCTGGAAGAAAGAAAGCAATAGCTGATATATTCGACCGTATGTCACGAAACAAGAACCCAGACGCTTTAGATTTGCATGAGTTAAAGCAGTTTATTGATGATACTGTAAGTTATGGTAAAACTGTTCGCGGCTTAGGTGGCAAGGCTGAAAATGCTTTAAAAGGACTAAGAACAAACATAAAAGAAACGTTAGATTCAAACTTTCCACAATACGCAAAAGCTAATGAGGCATATTCTGACACTATCGGTTTATTAGATAAAATTCAGGATCTGGCAGGAAAGAAAACAAACTTAACCAGTGATAGCGCGGCGGGTGATTTAGCTACATTAGCCCGAAGGATAACAAGCAACGCGCAATCTAGAGGAAGGGTAAGGGATGCGTTTTTAGACTTAGATAAATTACTAGACAAACACGCTGGATTTAGCGGAGTTAAAAGACTTCCAGGCAAAGGTGATGGGAAAGTAGATTTTAATTTGTTAATGGAATACGCGGACGAATTAGACAAAGTAACTGGAAGCGCAGCAACAACATCATTCGCTGGAGCAGGTGAAACCGCGCTAAAGGCAGTATTAGGCCCGAAACAGTTCTTAGCAGACAAAGCGACAGAGGCGGCAAAAGGATTAGCAGGTGTAAGTGTAAAGCGGGCGCATGAGACTATGAGCGAGTTTCTAAAATCAGAATTAAAGGCTCAAAAGTAAATATTTATAAGCTCACGAATAAAGCTATGAGCAAAAACGCCTACACCGTATAGAACTATTAGTAAAAGTATTGTTTCCATTTATTAAATATAGCACAACTTGAGAGGATTTTAACAGTGGCCGGATTATTCACACCCCCGTTTTTCGATGTTGGCAGTGGCATAAAACCTGCCGATGGAGCAAAGCTATCTTTTAAAATAGTTGGCTCTGACACCGATAAGGACACTTACACCACAGCAGCGGCAGACATAGAGCATTCAAACCCTGTAATTGCAGACAGCGTAGGCGTATTCGCTCAAATATTTATCACTGGTGATTATGATTGGATATTAACCAACAAGAATGACGTGCAAATCAGTGAAGGAACAGTAAGCGAGTTTCAAACAGTAACAAGCGCAGAAGTAATCACAGACCTTTCAATAAATCATGATTACGTTGCAGACATGAAAGCAGAACCAACCCCTATCGCTGAAAGAGTAGTTAAGCTCAAAGATTACGCTTTAGACAGAGGCGCTGGTGTAATGACATTCATAACCAAAGCTTCAACAGGTGTCGATGACGGTGGCGCTATAATCAACCATGATTCACTAGCTTTCAGGTATGAACAGGTGTTCGGTTCAAGCGTAGATGTCACTCAGTGGGGCGTAAAGCTTGATCTAACAGATGAATCCGTTGCAATGCAGAACGCTATCAGTCGGAAAGGAAGAGTAACCATACCGGCGGGCGTAGTCGTAGCGGCTGGAATAGATATTGATTCAAATACTCAGATAGTTGGTGCTGGTAGGGATGCAACAGAGATACGAATGCCCGTTGAGGGTGCGGCGGTTAATGCTTACTGCCTAGCTATAAATAAAAACGGAGGCACGCCAGACCCCGCTGATAATATTAAAGATGTCTATATTTCAGATATGCATGTTTCGGGTAGCGTTGTTACTGATGGATTTTCAGAGTTTAAACACTTGTTAAACTTTAGCGCCTTCACTAACTTAACACTTGAGCGTATGAAGGTTACTGGCGCAAGGGGTGATCATATAATCTTAGGCGCTGGAGCGACTGCCGGATTAGAGCGTTATAATTTTAATTTTGTTTGTGATGATTTGATTATAGACGGCATTAATAACGATAATAGAAACGGGATCTCTATTATAACTATTGACGGGTTTAAACTTACCAACTGGGAGATTAACAACTGTACTCGCTCGGATATGCCCGCACCTATTGACTTTGAGCCTAACAATGACCCAGTTAACAACCAATGGTATAGAGTTTTCAATGTATCAATAAGCGAGGGTAAAATTGACAATTGCCGTGGTGGTGTACGTTTATTTATATCGACTTCAGGCTTACTAGCTCCTAAGAACTTCAATATTAGGAATGTACTCGTTGAGAATGGCAAGACTAATGGCATAGCCTTAGACATTTTATATTCAAGAAACCGACCTACAGAACAAAGCCAAGATCATAATATAAGTGTTGAAAACTTCAAAGCTAAGGACGGCTACAGACCTATAAGAGTGAACGGAACGAAAGGAACAGTGATTAATAATTGCTCCTTCAATTCGTTTACACAGGCTGGGGATATTGGGGTTGAACCTAGTGGTGGTGTAGGGTTTGATACAGCTAACATGGATTTGATTATACAAAATTCATCCTTTGGCACATGCGGCACCTCATCAGGTGAAGGGATTGTATTCTCTTGGAATGAGAGGATGACATTAAAAGATAATGCCTTTAGCGATATGGGCGTTTTAACTGCTGGGGGTGCTCAGATTGCATTTAATGAAAACGAATCTTTTGGACTAAAATTAATCCGTAATAGCTTCTTTAAAACAGGCGGCACAACTGGCGGGCGAATGATTAACGCTTCAAATCACACATTCCAGCCAGAGACGAATATATTTGAAGATAATATTATCCCAACTGAGAATAGAAACTCTCAATTTCCAGCGTATAGAACTGATTATCCGGATAGCGTGCAAAATACGTTCACACCTTCGGAAAATCCAAGCGTTTTCCCACCAGGGGTATCAACTGCATTTCAAAACTCACCACCTGGGGGCGGATTGCCAGCAGCAGAAACACAAGGCATGATGAAGACTGAAAACTTTAACGGTGCAAGCCCAGTGGATAACATTATGCGCCAAACATTTGACGACAGAGGAGCAGGAACTAGATATTTCAGGACATCAGTAGACCTTAACACTTGGGGAGCTTGGCAGATCATAACCTCAACAACAGCTTAATTAACAGCCCGTACTAATGTGCGGGCGTTAACTGTTTAAGTTTATCCTTAAAGTATATTTCTATTTCTTTGTAATCTTGTGCGGTTCTGGTATCAGTTCCGCCTTTTCTCATCATCAGACACCAATATTCAAACACCCCTATTTTATTGATAAGATTCTCTTTGTATTTTCCAGAGTCGCCACCTTTGAAGAAGTTACAGTCTAACCTTTGGGCATGTATGTTATTTTCATCGTATCGAGTTAATGGATTATTCCCAGACTCTAAAAAATGGCCCGCGTGATAATCATCACCTAAAGGCTTATCACAGCAAATACAAAGTTTATCTTTATCTCTAAACCTTATATAAGCATGACAAGCTAGTTTAACCGCCTTCTTGCGGGTTTTAACATCATTATCATAGTAGGTGCGCTTTCTTGCTGCGTGCTTCTTATTATCGGCTTTAATGAGTTTCTTAGCCTTCCGCTCTCGATCCTTTGCAGCTTTCTTCACAGCCCACTTAGCAGCGTGGCTCCCATTACAAAACGAGCCTGCATTAGTTTTGATCATATCGTAAGCAAAGAACCCACAGTGCTTACATTTTCTTTTAGCTGCCATGATTGTTTCTCGATGGAAAAGGAACGAAGACGCCAAAAGTCTCTGATATGTGGCGATTAACAACATCATAAACCTTTGACACTTCATTCGTTAACAGGTCTTTGCTTGATTTCTTGCCGGTCATAGGTAATTGAACAGCGTGCCATATTAGCTTTTTAGTGTTGTGTGCATCCCACGGAATAGCGACACCTTTCTTTAGTATCGTTTCCATATCTAACCCAGCATCATTGAAAGCATCTGAGAGCTGTTCACAGTATTTGTGTATAGACTTATTCTGAGTAAGCGTTCTAGTCTTAGCAGACTTCACAGACACCTTAATAGACTTATGCTTATTAAATTGAGACTGTAGATGTAAAATATAATCATCTAAAGCCTTTTGATTATTTATTAAAGTGTCTAACACTTCATCCCCTTATTGAGTAGTGATTAAACGACATTAAAGATATTCGTTACTTGCTGAAAGCATCATTCAATGCGTCAATAGGACTAATTCCAAAACCTATCGCTCTCTCATGCGGGGCGCTCATGTGATGCTCTACAACCTCCCAAACAATATCGCAATCACCGCCAACGTTTGGCGCGTCTTGGCATTGCAAAGAACAACTTGAGTTGTCTAAGTCTTCTAGTAATCGGCTTGCATCTTTCATTTTCTTATCCTGCTTTTAAGGTTGGGTTCACGACAAATCTTTAAGTTGGTTTATTTAATCCCACCTAACAGGAAGGATAAAAGCTTTCCAAATCTGGTATTTTCATTCACTTGGTGATTGCCAAAAGCCAAATATCTGAACGGTATCAGCAAGACAAAAATAGGGTATACCCACAAAGTATTTAGCCTATGAATGAGCCTTGTTTTTACTCTGTCAGGGTAGCGATACTTAACCACTAAATCTGAACGCCCTTCATCGTCATAACCGCCAAATAACAAATTAAGAATGTCTGCTTCATCTTTACAGCGATGCTCGGCCATGACTTGTTTAAATTCGTGTCTGTGTAGGTTTCTTGAATGTTCTTTCATCATTTCTCTAGTTCTCCAATCGACATAAAAGAAATTACACTAGGGTAAATTGGGCTTCAGTCAGCCATCCAACCGCTTGGTCATTAACATACTCAACCTTAAATTTTTCTTTTTCCTCGTCATATTCGATGACTACAGCAATGCCATTTTTAGTACTAACTTGCTTCCCTTGTATGCTCATTTTCTTACCCTGTTTTGAGTCGCGATTAAACGACAAATTAACAATTTGCTCTTATTTCAAGTATTTCCGCGTCAACACAATCTTGTGGTGACTCCCAATCAATATCACCTGCAACATTCTCATAAGCTGACTCGGAAAAGTTGATAGCATCTTCAAGAGGAAGGTGGCATTGCTCTATTATGAGTAGGGTAGTTTTTGCTTTCCATGTATCTATCTTGATTTGAGCATCTGACATTTCATTCTCCAAAATTGTTAAAAGTTAAAACTGAACAACGACATTACTTAGTTTTAGCTAGGCATCGCTTGCACGTAACAAGCTCTTTTTTATCGGTCAAAAACTCACGATATTCAACGCCCATCATGTAACCGTCACAATGTTTTGCTTCATTCGGTATAATGTCTTCTTTTTTCCACGCGGCATAAGCAGTACTTACACTTCCGAATATTGGAGACTTAACAGAAAGATGTACTTTCATAAAATTCAACTCCCGACATTAAGACGTTTTAAAGTAATCTTTCACAATATCCTGTACATTTTCTACAGCGTTTACATCTCTTAATACTGCATTCATTGCCAAGATTACGTTTTCATTCTTGCTTTTACGCTTGTATTTCTTAGCCATACGCCATAAGTGAAACCGTGGCTTATATGACACTTGCAAACATAGCGCAAAGTGTAGGGTTATGCGCTCTAGCTCACCCATTATTAATCTTGATCGGTTGCGGGCCTTTAGATAGCGCTTGCATAACTCCGTTTTCTATCTGTTCAATGCTTCCACCTTTAGCCAGGAATTCAGCCGTTTGATATTTTATCTTTGCTGATGCTTTAGCTTGTACGCATAGATTGTTTTTCTCACCAGCGCTTTTAGGTTCTTTAGATCCAACTTCAGACTTATTCATTTTATTAGCCCCTTTAAGTTTTTAATAACATCTTTACAGGATGGTGAAAGATCCGCCACATGAACAAAATCAAAGACTCCTAATATGTCTTCAACCACTTTAATCTCAACATAAACCCCTATGCCGTCCTCGGTTCCCATTATTTTATACTTTGGCGCTTTCTTTTTTAGGATTATTGAATGATCAAAACTAGTGCACGCACCTTCCCACTTTATTTCCTTGAGAGTTTCCATGTCTACGTAATACTCACCCACCTTTACCGGTCTAGGCTGCTTACCATCTGCTGCTTCAAACCCTTCAATCTCTGGCAGCTCAATTTCAATCTTCATACTCACCCCTTCTATATTTATCGGTTAGTTCTTCGTTAATCTTCTGCCTGATATCATCGTTAATATGATAAACAACGGTTATATCAGCAGGCTTATAGTTATCTGAGATTAGTTCAATCTTATGAACATTTACAACCTGCCCTTCTTCTTCCGAATAATGAAACTCTACTAAAGCCGGTAAATCTTCATCGAAAACAGGAGCGTTTATTATTGTTTTCATATCGCCTGCACCTGCAAAAACTTAGGAAAGATATAAGACTTAATATCTTGAGACTTGAAAGCTTCGATTACCTTTTCTGGAAAATATGTTTCCATGTAAAGCGGTTCATCATTTCTTATAAAAAATATTATTGTTTGCATGTTATTCCCCTTGCTTGTTATTGAGGATTAACTATCGTCTTTTGGAAGCCCGATAGCTATTCAATAATATTTATAGCTTTTACGATGTTGATAGGTTTTGCCTATTCAAAGCATAATTCACAACTACAACCTGGAAAGTGAAGTGAAAACTTCGGAGCAGATATTTGATCTTCCTTAATCATTTCCTCCCATCGGTCAAGCTGGCCGCGCACTACACGTATTAAATCTAACTCTGTGTTTATTCCATCGTCCTTATTAACACCTCTTAGCATCTTCTTTGTTATGTGCTCATGAGGCCCGCCGTTTATGCCGTACAACTTACATATTCGGTATGGGTCAGCTTTAACGCCGCCTAACATCTTCTTGTAATAAGTTGGGGTTGGTTCGCTCATGCCTTACTCCTTATATTCCATGCTTCGGTAGCTTTTTTTCTGCCTGATTCGCGCTGCTTAATGCTATCAATAGGAATCTCTGGCCCTTGTGCTCCACAACTTTCACATTCAACAAAAAACGATCTATGCGATTCGCTGCAATAACCCATAACTACTTCCGTACTTTCGCAAAATGGACAGGGCTTATATCGAGATGGCGATATACATTCTCTATCAGTATCGCAAAGAGGGTTGTCACACTTCTTGCACACCTTTCCGCTAGTCATGCCTTGCCCCCTAGCTTTATAGCTATCTTGAAAACTTCAAATTGTGCGCTTAACTTAGTGTTCAACGGATGCGATAAACACATCTGGTCTCTCTTAGATACGCACTCTGATATAAATTGTTTTAGTAATTCTGGTTCGCTCATCTAATTCTCCTTTTCCAAAATGATATAATTGAATATATTGTGTCATCTGCTACATGATCAAAGGCCGCTCTATGAATCTCACACCCTCTAAACCCCGCTTCTGATAATGTCCTGATCATTTCAACCTGTAAATCTGACAATATGGCTCCAAAATGATTTTCTCCTATATGAACTCTAAGGCTCACCCCCATTCTTTGGGCTTTCTTCAAAACTCCTATTCTGCAACGCCCTATCATTAACCCTATTTCTTCTGTTGATTTAACCCCAGCAAACTCTTTTATAATACGTTCTTCTTCTTCCGTGTATGGAATATAAGCTCCCATAACTCCCCCTTAGTTGTTATACAAAAACTATCTTTTCTAATTGGTTATCTGGCCCTTTAAAATAAAGCCTCTTACCGTTGTTTTCCGCTTCAATTACTAGCCTCATAAGAACTAAAGACCGCCTAACTACTGCCGCCCTAGATGTTAGATGTAAGTCATCCTGCAACTCATCTATAAGATTGATTATCTTTTCATCAAACTTAAAATTTATAACCTTAGTTTTTGGCATTTATTTCCCCTTAATCCTGATACGTTGAATGGTTTAAATCTTTAAACTGAAAATACTTTCCTATGAATTTAGTTCTTATTGTTCCTGTTGGGCCATGGCGGTTTTTAACTACGTCTAAATCAGCAAGACCTTTAAACTCTGAATGCTCATCATAAGCATCATCACGATATAGGGTCATAATTACGTCTGCTTCTTTCTCAATTTCTGAAGCGTCCGACATATCACCAATTTGAGGCCGTTTGTCTGCTCTGGTATCGACATCACGCTTAACTTGAGCAAGTGCTACAACTGGTATATTTAACTCCCTAGCGAGGTTTTTAAGCGCTCCGACTACTTCAGTAACTTGCATCCATTTTGGGTCTTTCTGATTTGATCCTTTAATCTTTTGAATGTAGTCAATATAAAGAACTTCTAAACCCTCGTTGAATTTCCATTCTCTGGCTTGTCTAACAAGTGCGTTTATGTCGATAGCGGGTTGATCGTTTATAAAAATTGGTAAATCTCGCATTGATAGCACTGTACCACTGAGCAATGACCACTCAGCTTCATTGAGTTGCGCTGTACGGAGCTTTTGACTGTCTAGGCTGCCTTTCATTGATATGAAGCGTGAAGCGGCTTGCTGCGCTCCCTGCTCGGCTGAAATAATACCGCCTCTTTTTCCTGATGCTAAACACATTCCAAATAATAACGCTGTTTTACCCATTGCAGGCCGCGCACCTATCACCGTTAAATCTGTGTTATGAAAACCACCGGTTGATTCGTCTAAGTCTGTAAGTCCTGTTGGTATGCCTACAATGCCGTCAAGCTCTGCTGCGTGTTGTATTGCTTCTACGCTTTTGTGTAGTGCTTCTTTCAAAGTGTATGAGTAATTAACGGATGATTTGTCTACAGCCATCAATTTAGTAATTGCTTCCGCTATTGGATCACCTGGGTAATTTTCGTCTAACTGTTGTTGAAGATGTCGAGCTATGGAGCTGGCTTGTCTTTTGCGTGATGCTTTTTTGATAATCTCACAATAAGTTTTAATGCTTGTTTCTAAGCCAAAACCATTTTCTACCAGCTCACCTAAATATCGCATATCAACTTCACGGTATTTGTGTTCTAGGTATTCACTAATTGTTACCAAGTCAACCGGCGTGTTATTTGCTGCTACTGATAACATCGCCTCGAATATCATTTGATCTGTTGTGTGTGTGAAATCCTCTGGTACTAGATTGCACTGGCTTAAAGTTGCTGGATGTCGAATTATTACGTAAAGCGCCTGCTGTTCTGTTTTTCTTGAGTTCATGTTATTCCCCTGGCTTCGGCATTGGTCGATAGCTATTTTTATTTACAACTTGTTTTACTTGTATTTGTTTCTCTGGAAATAATCCAGCCCATTTTGATGAGATAGATTTATCAATAGTTGCTTGTTGTTGTTCAAAGCTTAGACCACAAATCTGATTAGCTGCTTTTGTTTTTGATAAATGAGTCATCGACTTGTTAATTTCTTTTCTATGCTGAACAAATTCCTTCCATGCTTTCATGTTTAAATTATCTGGAGCAATCCACTCCTTTGTAGTTTTATTAACATTCTTTTCATTATTAACATTCTTGTTAGTTGTTGCTACCCTGTTATCAGCCTGTTGCAAGCCTGTTGCTTCACTGTTATCTGGCTTGTTATCGTCTTGGTATAATTCAAAGCTAACTACAGTAATCATGCGGCCTCTAGCCATTCCTGAGCTTGTTATCTCGCCTGTTGATTTTAGCTTACTAAAACAGGTACGTAGTTGTTGAGCTGTTAACCCTGTTTCATCAACAAGGGTGTCTAATGAGGTGTAGAATTGCCCTCTTTCAATATCAATGCCACGCCATTTCTTAGGCTTGTGGTTGACTCGTAATAGGCAATGAAGGAATAGACGCATAACATTTATATCGTCGTACCACTCCCAATCTAAGAGCTGTCTATGTAGTTTTATCCAACCTGTAGACATGACTAAACCCCCAACTTTTCAGCGAGCGCTTTCATCTTTCTTTGGTAATCTTCAGGCGATAGGTTTTGACGTATGATTGCAGCTTTTTGCTGTTCATAGGTTAGAAATACAGTTAGTTCTTGAGTGTTCATATGCGCCTCGATTGGTTAGCTCGATTAAAAAATTACTCACGACTGACCCAACCGAGGAAGGTACACATTAAAAGAGCAACCAATTAATGAGCCGTGAATCAACAGTATAGCACCTGTTTTGTTTATGTAGGGTTAATCTTTGGCTCGCTTTAGCATTCCTGTAAATTCAAGCATTTTTACTGCATTTAAAGTATCTGGAAACTCTATAAGCTCCCATCCATAAAATTCAACACCATAATAAGCGTCTTCACAATTACGGTCTTCGTCGTTAATCTCACCCTTCAGCCTTAACATTTTTTCTTTGAAGTTTTCATGTCCGATAACGTTATAGTCTTCGTCTTGAATTTCGTATGTATGGCCGTCTTCTTCTTTATCGTTCCATGCGTCATAACATTTATTTTTATCAAGCCATTTATAGACAGCCTCTTCATCTTTAGCCAGCAAGAAACAATCAACACTTTTCCAAGAGTCCTTTGGTGCCACTGTCTCCATCTTTATTTTATATATATTCATACCCTTTCCCCTTATTGTGAACGTTTATAAAKTYTRMTNAWTAAYRYWMTKRKTCATACCTGAGCGCGTTACCTTTTGAATATCCATCGCTGTAACCGTCCCCTCTTGATAGATCAAATGATCTTTCATCCAATCCATCAGAATAACCATCCTTGTAATTGTCTTTTTCTTCTTGAGTTGCTGGCTTTTTATAATGCTTTTTATGCGGCTTTCTCATTACATCCCCTTACTATTTAGTTGGTCGTTCAAATTCTGACCAGTGCGTAACATGTTCTAAATGTTCACCATCCCAGTCATAAAATTCTAACTCCTGTTGACAAAAGAAACCCTCTGTAACGTATTCACCTAAATCTATTCTAATATCATCTACGTTAATCAAAATAGCTCGTTCATCTTCTGGCTTTTCAGTTTTAACCGCTATCCATTTCATCTATTACTTACCCCTCTATTTGATTAAAATAATAACTCATCCGCTACGTGTCTAAGCTTAAGAAGAGATTCCACTACTTTTGCGTACTCTTCGTCATTTGGGTCGTTATCAAATAAGTTTTCAAAATCACACTTAAGGTCATCTATCATCGTTTCGATTGAATCCCTTGTTATTTCTTCATCCATAATCCTTCCCCTCTATTAAGTTGGCATTAACCTTATTCTTTTACTGTATGTTTATCTAATGAATAAAAACTATCGTTATTTGAATTTCGATAGTATTTTGTTTATTTCATCTCTTAGTATTAAATGCCTTTAAAAATATGAGCTATAACGTCAATCGTCCAGCCGTTACCAATCATTTTATAACGCTGACTATTGCTTACATGGTTTGTGTAGTCATCCGGCACTGTTTGCAATCTTTCACACTCAACCGGCGTTAATTTTCTGTAAAAAATATTATCTTTCGCCAGCCATCTTGATTGATGACCATCAGCAAGTAACGCGTTTGCTTTTTCATCCGATCTAACTTCATCGCCTCTTGATCTTCTGGCGCCTGATTTAATTTCAGGCTCGCAGATATTAAACCTACCACCTAACGAGCTCGTTAATGAAACCATCTTTCCTGAAGTCTCGTATATTCTATCTTGCTGATAAGTTTGTCGATCGCCTGTTCTTGGGTTTACGCACTTTATGCCAGTCACATCTTTATTGAAAACTAACTGGCCTTGATTTTTTTTGAAATATTCCCGATAGGTAGTTCTACCTACTGATGCAATTACCGCTCTAGATTTTTCTCTATCAACAAACCCCTCTTCTATGATGCTAGATAAAACCAACTTCTTATCTTTCGGCGCCATAAACTCCCAATTAGCCCAATAATAGCGCTTTCTACACTGAGCACTAACTAACTCTGAGTTTATGAAAACAGGCTCAACTTTCAGAAAACTACTTATTAAATCTAAATATTCTTTCTTCATTCTCACGTTTTCAAGTAAAAACTTAACTTTAGGGTTAACCGATTTAATATGATTCAGAATATTAAGGTACTCGAAAAATAACGCGCTTCGTGGGTCATCAAAAGCCAGTTGTTTACCAGCAAAGCTGAACCCCTGGCAAGGTGAACCGCCTATCAATAAATCAATACTAGGCCAGTCAATATCCCACTCACGCCACTTTGTAACGTCACCTAATTGAATTGTATTAGGCCAATTAGCTTGCGTTACTGTAATTGCGTATTTATCCAACTCACTTGCGTAATACTTATCAACCTTAATTCCTGCTCTGTCTAAGGATATACGCCCGCAACACATCCCATCAAATAAGCTTAATATGTTCATTAAACAGAGCTCCTAATTCCAGTTACAACTTCAAGCAACACCTTTTTAATTTCATTCTTTCCCCATGAGTTTTTAGTTTCTAGGATTGCATAGAATAGTTTCATTTGTTCTGTAGTCATTTTAATCTCCATAACTTTTAAACGTAGTTATCATAAGAAGGGGTTTGTGACCTCTACTGGCACTTAGGGATTAATTACATCGCTATACTTATCAGGCTACCTTTTTACAACTTGCCGGTTGCTCTCGTTCATTTCCTTATGAAGCGTCACATAAAAACCTGTTTATACCCTGCCTCGTTTAATCCCAGGCAGTCTACACCCCTTCTTAATCCACAAACCAAATTAGACAATGGTTTATTTTACCTGCTCCCTTTCGGGTTAACAGATTGGTGCGATAGCAATATAAATATTAATTTTTAAGCCTCATCGGGCATGAAGTTTGATTTTTGAGGGTCGTACTTTTGATAACACCCTTAATGGGGCGTGGGAATATTTAGAAAGGGTGTGTCTGCACATCCGTAAATGCGACCTGTTTTTACTAACGCTCAAGGACAAGAACCTCGATTAAAAAACAGATACTCCAGACACAAAAAAAGGCATATTGTTATACAGCCTAGTTGGAACGAGGCGGAAAAGGAGCATAAGAGCCTACCTAAACCATATAACAATACACCTTCGCACCAATTCGCTTTCTAAACAGGTTCCACGCTGTTAAAACATCGGCCAAAACTAACTACGACCGATTTGATAATTATAATGATTTACTGTTGTTTGTCAATATTCAACTTGCCCCAAGCCATATTAGAACTGTATTCTGTAGCCTCTGGATAAAGTCCTGTCATCAGATCTTCCACTTTACGCGGATACATTTGCGCTATTTGGTCGTATCTAACGCCAAGCTGTTTTATTTGCTCCCTATTAAGGCTTAACTTACCATTAAAATAGATTCTCCCATTTGCTATTGCTAGCTGATTTTTTGTGTAAAATGTTACGTATGAATCCATTAACCCAATTTTTATACTGTTATCTTCTTCGTATTCATTCCAGTAATGAGCGTCGAGAGCTGTACCACAAACGGCCTTTTGATCTGGAAAGTAGTTAGTTAATACGAACACCGTATCATGGTATTTAAACATACATACATCATCACTTGGCTCAGATACTTCTCTTAGCTTGTCTATGGTTAAAACAGCCTTAGACGCTGCGTATATAGCCTCTCCACATCGCTCTTTATAGACTTCGACCCATTCAGCATCAACATTAAGCTTTTTGAAGTACGTTAAGTGCTGGCATCGTCTAATATCATTTTCTGGGTCTGAGTATTCAGCACCAGAATCACGACCATAAACACCTTCTTCGTATACATATTTATATAATGGGAAATATTCATTTGCATTTACTTTATTCATCATTCTATCCTCTATTTATTTACCGCATCTGGAGCATTTAACTTTATATAATACTATCGGCCCTTTTGCTCCTTTCAAGATGTCGTTAGGCGGCCTGTAATCCCACTTATGCCCTAAAATTAAACATAAGAACTTATTCATCAGTCATTCCCCTTTATTTAGTCTATTACCATTAATCTGTTAGCTTCTAATTCAGCTAATCGCTTATAAGCTGGGCCTCTAGGTTTCTTATTGACCTTGAAGTAATCGCATAGAGAATTATTATATTTAAGCCTGTCAAACTTAGGCCAGATAGCTTTGTTGTACGGAAACATTGTTCTACACTTCATCATTCATTCCCCTTTATTATAGCTTGTGCTTAACGCTGCGTAGTTATACACATCWGCGTTAGACTTGGTTGGTGATAGTTCTTGGTGGCTAGAACAGCCGTTGTCTTGGATGGCTGTTATGATGTCGGCTTTATCATCAATAGCTGTGTAGGAATCAAGCGTTAACCCCACCATAATCAGAAATAGAATAAATGTATTAATATTCATAATTGTTCCCCTTATTTAATTTCTAGATACTGCGCCATTGTATAGCCGCGTTTATATTCAGCTACTCTATCACCGCTCTCGTTAAACAAATGAGCCCAGCATATTTCATCATTTCCTTCGTGCTCTCGCTTCATATCATTATTAAATGACTCTAATGAGTTGTAGTCTTTTTGATAGCTAAAACCCCTGTAGTGCTTTTGTAAGCTTGTAAACATAATTGTTCCCCTGTTAATCGAGCATTAATCGTATAGATCAACACTCGATTTGTATAATTGCATTTATTAATCAGAATTGATTAGTTGATAGGTGGAAGCTATGCGGCCCTTAGACCGCGTGTGAATTAAGGTTGCTGGTAGCCGTTGTTCTGCTGCTGTACCTGCTGAGGGTTCATAGGCTGACCGTTTGGCTGTTGATATTGTTGTGGTGCCTGTTGCGGCGCTTGTTGCTGTTGTGGTTGCTGCTGTTGGTTGTCGTTATCTTTAGCAAAAACATTGCCCTTAGTTGATCCAGTTGGCCCCCATAATTCAAATGATTTACTGCCATCATCCCAGGTAATTAACTCGCCAATAGTTTTCCAGACTTTCTTTTGCTGACCTTGTCCGTCAGTGTATTCACGAATTGCGATAGTCATGTTTTCTTTGTTTTGTACATTTGCCATTTTCTTTATTTCCTTTAGTAGTTAATTGTTAGTTGTGGTAATCGCGCTGTTGCTGCAAGCTTAATCATAGTCTTGCCATCTTCTTTACTGATTCCGTTATCGGTTAATACTTTTAATATTGCATTATGTACGCCTGCCATATACTTCTTATCAGCCTCGCGCCTTTTTGCCTCTGCAATTTCTGCATCCTGTCTATCTTTTTGCGCCTTGATTTGGGTTTGCTTGGCTTGCTCAATAGCTTCTAATCTGTTTTGTTCGGCATTGATAGCGTCTTGCTTTCGTTGCGCTTCTGCTTGCTCTGCTGCGTACTTTTCGCGTTCTTGCGCCACTATTGCTTCGCGCTCTGCATTGGCTTGTGCTTGTTTTGCTGCCTCTTCACGTTGAATAGCCTCTTGCTTTTCATTCTCAATACGCTGCTCTGTTTCTCTTGCTATGCGTTCAGCTTCGGCCTTAGCGGTTGCAGCGGCTTCTTGCTTTAATAGATCTTCACGCTCTAATCTTTCGCGATCAATGCGTTCAGCTTCTGCTTTTTCTTGCGCCTCAACCCTTATTTTTTCATCTGCTAAATCGCGGTCAATTTTTTCATTCATTAATAAACCAATTTCGTGATCGCTTTCAACTTGAGCCGCTTTCATTTCAGCTTCTAGCTTAGCTTGTTTTTCATCTTCTATTTTCTGCTGCTCATCTTCCCAATCTGACAAAGGTTTACGAGCAATTACTTTTAGTTCATCAAGATCATCGCGCATTTTCTTACGCGTCCCATCTACCTTTTTAGAATTGCTTTTCCACTCTGCAACCAAATCTTTACCAAGGTTATCGAGCTTAACTTTCATCTTGGCAACTTTAGCAGCTAGTGAAGCCGACCGCCCCCGCCCTGCTTTTGTCGATAAGTCATGTTCAAAGCTATTAACCTCATCTTTTACTTGCTGAACGTATGGATCTAACCCGTTTTCAACCGTAAATACTGTTAGTGCTGTTTCTGCTGTTAACTCTGCGAATTGACTTCCCATTATGATTCCCCTTTTAATGTTGATAAAATTTCATTCATGTCTATTACAAATGCGGCAGTTTTAACCCTCATCTTATTGATGTAATCTTCATCACGCTCAACCTTCTGCAGCAAATAACCTGCAGCACAATCTAAGCGAGGGTCAAAGCTAAGAAAATAGCAGTACTTCCGATTACTGACCCAAAGCTGCATTTGAATTTGGTCTTTATAGTCTGCTGCATAATCCTTGGATAGTGCGCGTTTAATCTGTGTTGCAGTATTAGGACATTTGATTTCTATCAAGCCATCATCACCAATCAATCCATCTGGCGACATACCCACATAGTCATCGTATTCAATGAAAGCAACCGTTTCCACCTCCAAACCTTCACGAAGTTCAAACATTGCTCTTGCTTGTGGCTCTGTTTCCGTGCCCCACTTCATAGCATCGTTTTCAAAGAATGGCTTAGATTCACCCGTTAACCTTTCAGCTATTAGATCCATCATGTAAGTTTCTGACATTTTAGATAATGAGCTGCCGCGACCATTGCTCATTAAGTCTTTCATTTTGGAAGCTGTAACTTTACCAAGGCGTATTGCTTTCCACGCCTCTGATCCCTGCTCCATATCTTTTATTATATTCATTTCTTTGCCACCGCCATGATTGCTTCAAATTTCTTGGTTTTTATATCCGTTAGGTTTACAAACTTAAATGCCTTTCTTATATTCTCACCCTTTGGCGTATAGTGCCCATCTTCACCACAAACAAACGGCAGCAACTCTTGAACCTGTTCATCTGTAATTGTGTTGGTGTCTTGCGCTTCCGCTCTGCTTTCGTCGTTCTCACCCGTTTCAAGGCATAACGCTTTAAGTATTGCCGTCTTGGTTGCGTATGACGCACACTTGCCAGGTGCTTTGTCGCCATTGTCAGCGGCATGAGCGTTTATTGATACGGACAATCTATCAGCGGGTTCATCTATGTTCACAAAATGAATATTGTACATTCCAGAATATAGGTGCATTTTTATATCTTGCTTGAGATCACGCTGTTGAATCATTTCAGCGTTTAGCTGTTCTGGATAAACAACGATGCCATGTTCTACAAACTGCGCTCTTGCGATAGATACAACTTGATCATGCGATACTGCTTTATAGTTAGCGCCCCCGCCGCTTATTTTAGAGTCCTTTTGTACGTATGAAATTTCTTGCATTACTGCGTTCATTCTTTGAAATATATTCTTCACTTCATTTCCCCTTAAATTTAAAACCTAATTTATAACCCTCGATATATTGCAGGGTCTTGTTTTTCTTTTGCGGCTCGTTGCTCATGCCGTCTTGATAGC
>NVUT01000006.1 GCA_002733185.1 Flavobacterium sp.
ATTACACTTATCTTTAGACTTTAAAACACCTAATATGGTATATAAATTAACAGCGTAAATTCAATTTTAACCTGTAGCCGTATTTTAGGACAAGACATATGACCAAAATGACAGTTTCAGAACATACTCAACACAGTACCGTCAGAATTGAAACAATTTTGAACAATGGAAACACTTCAACAGGTACAGGTTTCTTTTTTAAATTTCTTGAGAAAGAAGATGGAGGTCATATTCCAACAATAGTAACAAATAAACACGTTATTAAAGATTCTAAAATTGGAATTTTCAGGTTAACATTAATAGATGAAAATGGAAATCCAGATTATTCAAAAACCAAAGAATACAAAATACCGAATTTTGAACAGCAATGGATTGGACATCCTGACCCGCAGGTTGACCTTTGTGCTATGCCTATAGGTGGATTGTTAAACCTTGCCAAAAATAATAATGAAAATTTCTTCTATGCTGCTTTAGACAAATCTCTAATATTTTCAGATGAAGAGTTGAATAAATTAACTGCTATGGAGGATATTACAATGGTTGGATACCCAAATGGGATATGGGATTCTGTGAACAATTTACCCATTTTCAGAAAAGGAATTACTGCGACTCACCCGAAAATTGATTACAAGGGTAAAGAGGAGTTTATGATAGATGCAGCGTGCTTTCCTGGTTCGAGTGGTTCACCAGTTTTACTGCTTAATGAAGGAAGTTATTCAACTCAAAAGGGTCTTATGTCAGGGTCAAGAGTAAAATTATTGGGTATTCTATATGCAGGGCCACAACATACAATTTCAGGGAAAATTGAAATTGTAAATATCCCAACGAGACAAGAACCAGTCGTAATATCCCGAATCCCAAATAATCTTGGAATTATTATAAAAGCAAAAAAATTAATTGAATTAGAAGTTGAATTAAAGAGAGTTTTAAAAATATAAACACTACACCTAACACCGCCTATAATTCATTGCGGTTGAATTTCCTATCGGAAATCCAAGCTTATTTATTATCTTCGGTTTTTAACGGAAAAATCCTATTGTAACTCATCTCTCCATATAATGAGATTGATGAAATTAGTGAAAAACATGAAATGTCAAAAATATTTATTTAATATAAAGGAGAATGTTCACTACTTAAATTGTGCCTATAAAGCTCCCTTATTAAAATCCTCTGAAGAGGCCTGTATAAAAGCATTAATTAAAGAAAGGAACCCAGCAGACATAACTACAGATGATTTTTTTAACGATACAGAAGAAGTRCGTGGATACTTTGCAGAAATYATTAATTCCTCCCCCAATAACATAGCGATAGTGCCTTCAACTTCTTACGGTTTTAGTTCTGTYTTAAAYAATATAGAAGGAAAAAAGAATGGAAATGCTATTACCATTCAAAATGAATTTCCAAGCGGCTTTTTTTCAATTAAAAGATGGTGTAATAAAAACTCCAATGAACTTTTAATAATTAAACCTGATGAAGGTCAAAAATTAATTGGTGAAAATTGGAACAACAACCTTTTAAATCAAATTACGAAGCAAACATCCATTGTTTTAATATCATCTGTACATTGGATGAACGGTATACGTTTTGATTTGGAAAAAATAGGTCAAAAATGTAAAGACGTTGGCGCAAAATTTATTGTAGATGGAACGCAATCTGTAGGTGCGGTGAAAATGGACGTCGATAAATATAACATAAGTGCTCTAGTTTGCGCTTCATACAAATGGTTGTTTGGTCCTTACTCAGTAGCTTTAGCATATATTAGTGATGATTTTAAACAAGGTATACCCTTGGAAGAATCTTGGATGAATAGATTGAATTCTAAAAATTTTAGCGAATTGACAGATTATGAAGAGAACTATCAACCTCATATAGGAAAATATAATGTTGGAGAAACTAGTAACTTTATTTTAATGCCTTTACTTAAGGAATCTCTAAAACAAATAATTAAATGGAAACCAACTGAAATARAAACCTACTGCAAAATACTTACCCAACCGCTTATTAGCTATTTAGTTAGCTTAGGAATTGTTTTTGAAAAAGAAAAATACTTTTCAAACCATTTATTCGCCCTTCAGTTACCCACTCATATTGACATTGATTTATTAAAAGATAGTTTAAAAAAGAATAATATATATACTTCGATTAGAGGAAATTACTTGAGAGTTTCTGTAAATGTATTTAATGATAAAAAAGATATTATGAAATTAATTAAAGTGATAAAGGATATAAACAACAGAAGTTTATAAAGTAAATACTTAATTAAATAATTTCATTGTCTTTAAGTTCCTTTGGATTGATTCCTATCTGATAAGTCTTGAAGATTCATGTTCTATAATCAAATTCATTGAGAAACGGAAAAATCAATTTACCTTCTTTAAGCTGACAGAGGATTGTCCACAAAATATTCCTAGTCAAAACCGTTAGCCTTTACATTCCTTAAAACACAAGTTGATTAATTAACTTATCTTACGAAGGGCTAACCATAAATTCAATGATTAAATTCAAACAATGAAAATAACAACATTTCTAACATTTGTTGGTAATCAATGCGGGAAGGCTGAGGAAGCGCTAAATTTTTACACTTCCATCTTTCCGAATTCGGAAATTAAAAGCATAATAAAATACCAAGAAGGAGAGGATGGAGGAACACCGGAGCTTATCAAATATGGAATGTTTACATTAAATGGTGCAGAGTACATGGTTTCCGAAAGTAATTTTAATCACGCTTGGTCATTTACACCAGGAGTATCACTTTTCGTTGAATGTAACTCAGAAAATGAGATACAAACTTTATTCGAAAAACTTTCTTCAAATGGAGGCCAGATAATGGTTCCTCTTGATAACTACGATTCGGGAGATTATGGATTTGGTAAAAAATTTGGATGGTGTGAAGATAAATATGGTATTTCATGGCAACTTAATCTTTCTGAATAAAATCGAAGTATAATATAAGCCGAACCTACTAAGAGGAATAATTGAAATGGAAAATAGAAAAATAACTACTGCAAACACCCTTACAAATAATTGCTTGGTTCTAGCCTACTTACGATAATCCACACAAAATTTCTATTCAGTTTTTATTTACTAAATTAGGTGCTTAATCATAGTTGCAAGTCATTTACAAACTTTAGTATTTATGATGCCAAACCGTTAACCAATGATAAAATTCTTTAGAAAAATACGATACGACCTAATGGAGAAAAACAAAACAGGCATGCCAACCGAAGCTTCAGCGAAGGCTGGAAAGTATTTAAAATATGCCATTGGTGAAATTGTTCTTGTAGTAATCGGTATATTGATTGCATTAAGTATTAATACTTGGAATGAAAATAATGTAGCTCAAGCAAGAGTTGATAGCCGATTAATAAATCTGACACAAGATATTGAATCGGATATTGAAGAAATGAATGCTATTCTCCAAGCAGCTAAAGACAGGATTATAGTTGTCAAGTCTATTTTAGAAGGTTCAAATCGCTTGGGCAGCTTTGGAATTATTAAAGAACCAACTTTAGAGCCCACAACAGAAACATATGAAAATCCCAACCACAAATTGTCATTTTTGAGGACCTTGGATGGTAATGGCCCAACTTATAATGAACTCATTAATTCTGGTGAATTTCACCTYCTCAAGGACAAACAACTTGCCAAAAAAATTCAAAAATATTATTTTAACGTTGCTGAGACGAAGGATAGAGAAAATTCGAATAATAAACCATCTAATGTTAGCATTATTAAATCAAAAAACAGACTTGGGTTAGGCACTCATTCTAGAGATGGAACTATGGAGAAATTGATTGAATTGGCAAAAGATGACCATCAGTTTGGAGCCGAATTAGAACATAGGTATATTATGGACATTGCCCAATATAATAACACATCACAACTAAAATTACAAGCGCAAGATTTATTAGAAGCTATTGGAGCAAGAAATAATTAACGAAAGCACAATAAAGTGCATAATCAATGCTCTTTTGGTTAAGTAAAAGAATAATCAAACAAAAATAAATTTATTAACTATGGAAAACTCACATATTGAAACCTTTAAAGCAGCAGCACAAGGTAATGGTTGGCCTACTAAAGTTGAAATTACCAATACAGAATGGACACTTAAATTAGATGAACCTGTTGAGGATGGCGGGTCGAATACAGGACCCAACCCTATGCAATATTTTATCGCGTCTTTAGCTGGCTGCCAAAACGAACAATCTCAAGTGGTTGCTGAAGAACTCTCTCTAAATATCACTCAAGTGGATATTAATGTTGAGATTGATTTGGATCTTTCTGGTTTTATGGGAATGTCAGATAATTCTAATCATAGCTTCAAAAATGTGCGACTTAATGCAGTCGTATCGGGTGAAGTGACAGAAGAACAAGTGAAGATTTTAGGGCAGAAAGTAGATGATCGTTGTCCTATTTTAGCTTTGCTAAGAAACAGTGGCTGTGAAATTAACAGTAACTGGACAAAAAAATAAACTTAAAGATAAACAAAACCTATGATTACAAAAATTACGGTCTTAGCTATTTATGTCGCTATACTATTCCTAATCGGAATTTTAGCTTCTCGCAGAGTAAAAAGTATGAGTGATTATTATGTGGGAGGAAAAAAAATGGGCTTTTGGGCGGTTGCTTTTTCTGCTAGAGCAACTGGAGAATCAGGATGGCTTTTAATTGGCTTAACAGGTATGGGTGCCATCGCTGGTTATTCTGGATATTGGGTTGTTGCTGGCGAATTGCTCGGGGTTTTTCTTTCCTGGCAATTTATGGCAAAACGATTTAAAAGGCGCACAGACGAATATAAAGCAATCACCATACCCGATTATCTTCAAAGTCATTTTAAATCATCTTCAAATACACTTCGAATTATTTCTGCTTCTGTATTGGTCGTTTTCGTGGTCATTTATGTCGCATCACAAATGGATGTAACAGGAATTGCATTCGAATCCATGCTTGGTATTGACTATCGAATAGGAGTATTAATTGGTTTCAGTATTGTGCTAATCTATATTTTTATTGGTGGATTTGTAGCAGCGGTTTGGTCAGATATGTTCCAGGGAGTTTTAATGTTTTTCGGATTGGTTTTACTTCCTATTGTAGTGTGGTTTTCTATGGACCATGGTGCAGGAATTACCGAAGGATTAAACGCAATTGACCCTACTTTAACACAAATAATGGGAAGAAGCGATGACGGATGGATGAACTTATTTACCATTCTTGGTTTCTCTATGATTGGATTGGGTTTCTTGGGGTCACCTCAAGTCTACGTTCGTTTTATGTCTATTAAAAGCGAACATGAAATTGATAAAGGAAAATGGGTTGCACTACTTTTTACCCTCATAACAGATGCAGCAGCTGTAACCATTGGGATACTTGCTCGAATATATTTTACTTCAGAAAGTCAAGATCCTGAAGCTGTACTAGGAACTGGCGGTGAAGATGTGCTAAGTATGATCACCAATGAATTTTTACCAACCATCTTAGTTGCTATCTTTATTGCCATTGTACTTTCCGCGATTATGTCTACTATAGATTCACTGCTTATTCTTGCTTCTAGTGCTATTACTCGCGATTTTTATCAGAAAATATTGAGACCCGATTTAAAAGATGAAGATTTAACAAACTTTTCGAGACTAGTTACCGTAGGTATGGCATTGGTCGCATTAGGTATTGCGGTGTTACTCTACAATTTATATCCAGATAGGCAGATTTTTTGGATTATGATTTTTGGTTGGTCTGGTATTGCTGCAACTTTTTGTCCCGTAATTATTCTATCACTTTTTTGGGATGGTTATACAGAAAAAGGAGCGATTGCTTCTATGATTACCGGCTTTGCATCTGTAATATTTTTCAAATTTGTAATGTCAAATTTAGAAGGTATTGGTCCCTATTTTGTTGAATTAGATGTGCTGGCTCCATCCTTTGCTTTGGCAATGATAGTCGGTTATATAGTTTCTAAAGTATTTCCTAATGAAAAAGATTAAAGTAAGAAGTTGATTGTTGCAAATTACCAAACTACCAACGCTTTCGGAAAATCAGACTTTGTTCAACATATTAATAAACGTATATTTGTAATTGTAGGTAACATTACCAAACTAAATAACCAATAAATGGAAAACAATTTAATAATAGCTATAGTAATTTTTTTAATAGTTACCTTTCTTTTTTGGAAATTTACCAATGGTTATTATAGAAAAGGATATGGTGAAAAGTTGTGGAACCAATGGAGTTCTAGACTGTTTTTTTGGCAAGGTGTAATATATACCTGTGCTGGGATTACATTTTTAATATTGTACCTTTTAAAATGGGCAAATGTTTTGACTTTTTAGAAGATTAAATAAAATTAACCAATCAAGCTCAAGCCATTATCAATCAAATGAGCAACTTTAGGTTTTGCTACTTTTAACTGCTCCATATAATCTAAAACTTGCTCATCTTTAGTCAATTCATAAATTTCTAGTGCTAATAACCAATCACTTGGATATTCCTCTTTTAATGTTATGAAAATCTTTTGAAGAGGTTCTTTAATACTTTTGTTTTCTCTAATTTCTCGAACTGAAAGATACATTTTATGTAACTCCTTTTCGCTTTCAGAGATTTCAACTTTTATGGTTTTAATATCACTAGGTTTTTGAGTTATTGGGAATGATAAATAATCTGCAGCTCCCGTAAAAGCAGAAACAATTTCTTTTCCCACTGCCATATCAAAATCTCCCATTTCGGGAGAGAATAACACTTCGTTTTTATAAGTAACGGTACATTCTGTAAATTGAATCAACATCAATTCTCCTCGTAAATTCCGAATTCCAGTTACATTAAGTCCTTTTACGGTGATACCACTTTCAAATTCGAAAGCAATTTCTTTTCCATCATAAAAATTATAAGCTTGTAAATCGCGAGGCCCCATATTTTCTATAGCGAGATTGATTCCTTTTAATTTTCCTAAAGGAGAACTAAATCCGTGTTTGTGAGCTTTTATTCCGTGACCAATCACTTCTTTTTCACGATGGGAAAGAGCAGTAGGGCCTTCCGTTTTAAAGAAAACTACTTCGTTATCTTCATTTTTAATCATTTCAGAAAACACTCCCGATATTTGAAGTCCGGTACTCAACTCAATAGTTCCCAATTGTTTGGATTCAATCAATTTATTAAGTCCTCGCCAACCTCCTTTTCTCACTGCCATGGTATTGGCAAATTCCTCTAGCACTTCCTGCAAATACGCAAAATCTGGCGTCACATAAAGTTGAGGTTGGGGTTTGGTAATATCAAAATCCTGGTAAGCAGCATCTATAGAATAAGGAATCTTCTTAACTTCCTCTTTTAAACACCAAGCACTTTCGCCAATGGATGAAAGTAGTCCAGCACCATAAATTTTAGGATTTTCAAGAGTTCCTACCAATCCATATTCTACCGTCCACCAGTGTAGGTTTCTAATAAGGGCAATTTCAGAAGGGACTACTTCTTTGTTTTGTAATGTTTCAACTAATTTTTCAGCTTCCTCTATTTGTTTATTGAGAGTTGGTTGCTGAGCGGAGTCGAAGCAAGTGGCTTCCTTCAAAATAGAAAGTTCTCGAATCGCCTCGTACATTTCAATATCGTGAGCACTCGAAATGGCTTTGGCGCCAATCTCTCCAAAACGACGTAAATACTCCGCATAATCCGGACTTTCAATAATAGGTGCGTGACCAGCACCTTCATGAATAATATCTGGTGCAGGTGTATATTCTATACTTTCTAATTGACGAATATCACTAGCAATTACCAATACTTTATAGGCTTGAAATTCCATAAAAGCATTGGGAGGTATAAATCCATCAACCGCAACAGCAGCCCAGCCAATTTCTTTTAGAATACGGTTCATCCCGTACATAGAAGGGATGTCATCTGTAGAAATTCCTGTTTTCTCCAACCCTTCCAAATAACTTTCGTGAGCTACTTTTGAAAGAAAATCTACATTTTTTCGCATTACATAACGCCATACCGCTTGGTTTATAGGCGTGTATTGCTCGTAATCTTGTGGTTTCATAAATTGCTTCAGATGCGGAGGCAATCTGTCGAGTAATGGATTGTATGTGATTTCAGAATTCATAAATCAAATGTAAAAAGTTTATTGTTATTTCTTCCTTTTCAAATTGAAAATAAAAAAAGGAATGAATACCTTGTAATTCAAATGAATCTTTCTCATCGAAAAAGGAATTTTACTAAATATAAATGTTAATTATATGTTAAAAAAGAACAGACTAGTCTGTTTATTGAAAAATTGTTTTACGTTTGCCCTATGAAAAAATTAGGTGTAAAAGAAAGAGTGATAGAAGCAGCTTCTAGATTGTTTTATTTTAATGGTTATAATCAGACAGGTATCAATCAAATAATTGAAGAAGCTGGTGTAGCAAAGGCGAGTATGTATCAGCATTTTAGATCTAAAGAAGATATTGCAGTAGCCTATTTAAAAGGAAGGCACATTATGTGGATGGGGAAACTGAATGATTGTGTTGATAAAACAAATCATAAAGAAGGGAAAGTTGTTGGTTGTTTTGATTACTTAACTGAATGGCTGACTGAAGTTAATTTTAGAGGTTGTGGTTGGCAAAATATTATAACTGATCTACCTAATGATCATACTAAAATAATGGATCAGGCAGTTTTACATAAAAATGAATTTAGGAATTGGATCCATAATTTATTAAAAGAAGAAAATAAATATACCGTTAAACAAGCTGAAAACTTAGGAGATGAGGTCCTTATTTTAATTGAAGGCGCAATTATACTTTCGCAAATACAGAAAAATGAATGGCCAATTAAAACAGCAAAAAGAGCATGTGTAAGTTTGTTGACTTAGTGACGACAACTTCTATCTAAAAAAAAACGCTGTATTAAAATTGCAGTTTTTTTTAAAAATTCAATAAAACAGACTTGTCTGTACGTAAATATAAACTATTATGATAAAATTAATACCCCCTTTTACAAAGGAAACAGCAAAAGCAAAAGTACAGGCAGCAGAAGATGCTTGGAATAGTAAAAATCCAGAAAAAGTTTCGATGGCTTATACCATAGATTCACAATGGAGAAACAGAGACTTGTTTTTTACAGGAAGAGAAGCAATTGTCGAATTTTTAAAAGACAAATGGAAAGACGAACAATACTATAAACTTAAAAAACATCTTTGGTCATTTACCGATAATAGAATCTCAGTGAGATTTGAATATGAATGGCAGAATCAAACAACAGGACAATGGTACAGAACTCATGGAAATGAGCATTGGGAATTCAATAAAGAAGGAAAAATGAAATTTAGAGATATGAGTGCCAATGACATTAAAATAGAAGAATCAGAAAGAAAATTATAAACTAATCAATAACCCTTTAAACACAAAACAATGAGAACATTAAATAACAATCAAGTTAGATACTTTCAAAAAGCATTGAGTACTACTTGGAATAACAAAAGACGTCACTAATAAGAAAATCTTATTTAGTCAAAATTTAATTATAAATAAACACAAATTATGAAAGTTTTAAAACCGTTACGTTTAGAAGAAGCGAACACAAATTCACAAGAAATATTTAACAATGTTAAAAGTAAAATAGGGATGCTACCAAATCTATATGCTACTATGGGTGTGTCTGATAAATTATTAGGGGGATTTTTATCCTTTACTGAAACACTAAAAAGCGGAGAGTTATCAGGAAAAGAATATGAGGCTGTAGCTTTAGCAACATCACAAGCCAATGGATGTGCATACTGTTTATCGGCACATACTGTAATTGGTAAAATGAATGGATTTACTGAAGAAGAGACCTTAGATATAAGAAACAATGCAATTGTAGATGATAAATTGAATGCATTGGTAACATTAGTAAATCAATTAATTAGCCTTCAAGGTCACCCTACAGAAGAAGTAGTTRACAATTTCTTTAATGTTAGTTATTCAAAAGCTGCTTTTGCAGAGGTAATTGCAATTGTTGCTTTAACAACTATTACTAATAATATATATCATAATGGAGGTTTTGAAATAGACTTTCCAAGAGCTAAAAACATTGAAGAATTACAATTAGTATAATTAATTAACCAATAAATTTAAATATTATGAAAACACAAATTTTAAAATCAGTATTAAGTATTGCAATTTTTGCAATAGGAACTTTCGGAGTTTTAGCAACTAGCACTTCAATAGAAGAAATAAGTATCAAAAAAGAAGTTAAAGATAATCAGACATCATACAAAACAGTAAATGTTAACGGTGTAGATGTCTTTTACAGAGAAGCAGGAGACGTTAATAAACCAACCATATTATTATTACATGGTTACCCAACATCATCACATATGTTTCGTAATTTAATGACAGACTTGTCTGTACGGTATCATGTATTAGCTCCTGACTATCCGGGATTTGGAAAAAGTGAGCAACCAGCAATGGCAGATTTTGACTATACATTCGATAATATGGCAATTATAGTAGAAGGCTTTTTAAAAGAACTAAAAGTCAACAAATACAGTATCTACTTAATGGATTATGGCGCACCAATCGGGTTTAGAATTGCAGCGAAATATCCCGAACGAGTAGAATCATTAATCATTCAAAACGGAAACGCATATGATGAAGGGTTAAAAGACTTTTGGGTTCCTATTAAAAAATATTGGAATGATTACACTATTGAAAATGGGAAGCCATTAGAGGGATTCCATTCACCTGAAGGATTGAAATGGCAATACACACACGGTGTTCAAGATGTTTCTAAAATAAGTCCGGATAACTGGAATATAGATTTGCAACATTTAACAAGAGAAGAGAATAATGAGATCCAGTTGGCTATGTTTTATAGTTACAGAACCAATGTGCCATTATATCCAGAGTGGCAACAATATTTTAGAGATCATCAACCTCCTACTCTTATTGTATGGGGAAAGAACGACTATATTTTTCCAGCTGATGGTGCATTTCCATACAAAAGAGATTTAAAGAACTTAGAGTTTCATTTATTAGATACAGGACACTTTGCCTTGGAAGAAAAAGGAGATGAAATAGCTAATTACATATTAAATTTCTTAGAAAAAAATAATATAAAATAATTAGTAGTTGGTTATAGCTAGGCAGGGTTTTAAAAGATTTTAAATGATTGATTTTTATTTATTGCCTAGCTACAAAACCAAAAATTTAAAACAAATATTATGATATCAACATTTACCTATAGCGCTTCTCTAACTAATAGAAAATTGGAGATTGCAAATGGAAGTAAAAGAGTTCGTTGGAACTTAAAAAGACGATATATATATTTAATAAAAGACTAAATAATTAAAACTAAAATATTATGAAAACAATAAATTGGAAAAACGCAATTATAGCAGGAATCATAGGAACTATTCTATTTGATCTTGCAGGATTATTATTAACAGGAAACTGGTGGGATATACCAAGTTTACTTGGAGAAAAAACAGGATTAGGGTTTGCTTATGGTATAGGAGGGCATTATGGAAATGGTATTTTATTAGCAATACTTTATGCAGGTTTAGCACCATCACTTTGGGGACCAAAATGGTTAAGACCAATCATTTTTGTAACTGCAGAAATGGTTGCATTAGTATGGTTATTTATGCTACCTCTTTTAGGAGCTGGAGTTGCAGGTATTGATGCATCACCAATGATGCCTTTGATTACATTTTTACGACATTTAGCTTATGCTGTTCCATTAATCTTTATGATCAGTTATAACCTAAAAGAAATTAAAAGTAAACAATAAAATATAGGTTAGACAGAAGGGAAATAAATTTCCTTCTGTCTAATCAATACTAACAATAAAACTAAAATGTAATGGGAACACCTTCAACAAAACTAAAGAACTTACGAGATGGATTCTATCTTGAGATTCGAAATAGAAATTCTAAAATCGGAGTTAAAATTCGTAGAGATAGTAAGGACCAATTATTACGAACTATTGAAATGTATAAAAAAAGTAAAGACATTATTGTTTTAGGAAAAATTGAAAATGGAAAAATGATAACTATTCAATAGTTAGTTTTATCAATCAAAGTCATGAAAAAAAACCAATCAAAATACACCAGTGATATTGCCTTTACCTCTTCAGTGAAAGCCATACAAGGGAAATTTCACTCTCGTAGCAGTTATGCACGTATGGAACAGTTTGGAGGGTGGCAATCTGAAGTTACCAAAGAACTAACACAATTTTTAAGTACAATGGATTCGTTCTATTTAAGCACTTCAAATGCCTCTGGGCAACCCTACACACAACACCGTGGTGGTCCAAAAGGATTTTTAAAAACACTAGATAGTAAAAGGTTGGCTTTTGCAGATTTTTCTGGAAACAGACAATATATAACTACTGGAAAYTTGAGTGAAAATAACAAAGCATTTATTTTTTTAATGGATTACCCCAGMAAAACTAGAATAAAGATTTGGGGTACTGCAAAAGCTGTTGAAGATGATAAAAAATTACTCGATTCATTATCAGATGCTTCCTATAGAGCRAGACTAGAAAGAGTAATTGTTTTTAACGTTGAAGCTTGGGATGTGAATTGCAGGCAACATATTCAACARCGATTTACGCAAGAAGATATTAAATCTATTACTGATCCTTTAGAAAACAAAATAGCCGAATTAGAAGCGCTAATAAAAAAACATTGAATATTATGACTATACAAGAAACTTATAACTTTATTGAAAGTTTAAAAACCGATACAACTGAAAAATCTGAAATAAAAGTTTATGAAGAATTACTTCATATTCTTTCCAAATTGAAAACTAGAGAGTTCTCAAAAGATGAAATTCAATCCATAGAAACGGAACTTGATAGTTTGAATTTACAATCAAATCCAGAGAACAGAAAAAAATACTATAAGAATGCACTAAGCAATTTTCAAAAATATTTAAAGGATACTTTTTCTTTAACTTCAAAAGGTTATTACACCAAACTTGGTATGCAATTAGGTTCTTCATTTGGGATTGTTGCAGGTATTATTATTGGCGAGCGTTTTGAAAAGCCTTTAGGAATTGCATTAGGAATTGGCGTTGGGATGTTAATTGGTGTATTTGTTGGCCGATCTATGGATGCTAAAGCCAAGAATGAAAACAGGATGTTATAACCTCTCAAATAGTACTAACTAACTAACTTAAAAATTAAAAACACAAGTATGAAAACATTAATAATAATCACAACAATTTTAGGAGTACTATTTCTAACCGCTTGTCAAGATAATGAACAAGATAAATCTCAAATTAATAGTAAAAACAGATCAAAGTATGAAACAAGATATTAAATTTTTAAGGATGACAATCGATATGGCAAAAGAGTCTCAACAGAAAGGAAACTTACCATATGGATGTATTCTTGTAAGCAACGAAGGAACGGTGCTTTTAAAAGGAGAAAATACGATCAATACAGATCATGACTGTCTGGCTCATGCCGAAATAAATCTAATTAGAGAGGCTTGTAAAGTATATGATCATGAGTTTTTTAAAAACCTGTACAATTTATACAAGTGATGAGCCATGTCCTATGTGTTCATCTGCAATTTATTGGAGTGGTTTAGGGAAACTAACTTACGGTTTAAGTAAAGGCGGATATTATGATGTTGTAGGGAGAGATAATCCTGACTGGGTTTTTGAAATGTCTGCCCGAGAAGTTTTAAAAAGTGGAAAAAGAAAAGTTGAAGTGACAGGCCCTTTTCTAGAATCTGAAGTAGTAGAATTACATAGAAGGTAAAACAAATAAAATAGGAGAATAACAATTAAAAAATAAGAAATGAAAAATAATTTTGATGTACAAAGTATTGGTATTAAAAGCAAAGCTAATAAAGTGTATGAGTTTATAGCTAAACCTGAAAATTTATCACTGTGGACAAAAGCATTTGTAAAAGCAGATAAAACCTCTGCAATTATGGTTACTCCAAATGGAGAGTTACCTATTGAGTTAGAAACAATAATAGCTAAAGAAAATGGGACCATAGACTGGGTTATGACAATGCCTGATGGGAGTGTTGGAAAAGCCTTTTCAAGAGTTTCAGAAAATGGTGAAAATGCTATTTATTCATTTGTATTGCTTGCGCCTCCAGTTCCTTTAGAACAGTTAGAAGGTGCGTTATCTGAACAGAAATTAATATTAGCAGATGAACTTAAAAGATTAAAGCAGATTTTAGAGCATAACTATTAAAAATAATTTAATAAATATAAAAAGATGAATATAATTAAAGCCATACAAAAATGAACCCACTAGATAACCTCAAAAAACTAAAATTGGCATTGCCAGAAGCATCTACTCCAGGCGGTAATTATGTTTCAGTCAATATCCGTCATAACATCGCCTATCTGGCAATTCAGTTCCCTGTCAAAGGCAAAGAATATTTGTATCAAGGCCGATTGGGTAATGAGATTTCTACGGAAGATGGATATAAAGCGATGGAGTTGTGCGCCTTAAACGTTCTTGCTCAGGTCAATGAAAAAATCGGCTTTGATAACATCCTTGGATTGAACCATATAGATGCCTATTATCAATCTTCAGAAAATTGGGATGATTCTCCAAAAGTTGTTAATGGTGCTTCCGATTTATTTGTCAAAGTATTGGGAAATAAAGGAATACACTCTAGAACAATCTTTGGAGTAGATAAGTTACCCAGAAATTTTAGCGTGGGGCTGACATGTACTTTTACTTTAAAAAATAATAAAAAATGTTAAAAATTCATCATATAAGAAATGCCACTATGATTCTGGAAACAGAAAAAGACGTGATTTTAATCGACCCAATGTTAGGAGACCAGGGAATCATGCCGTCTTTTACACTTTTCAGGCATAAAGCAAGAAAAAACCCAACTGTTCCTCTTCCTAAAAACTCTAAATTGATATTAGAAAAGGTAACACATTGTCTAATAACTCATCAGTACCCAGATCACATTGACAGTAATGGAATTGAGTTCTTAATTAAAAAAAACATCCCTGTTACTTGTAGTATAATGGACGAAAAAGAATTTAAGAAAAGAGGATTGAATGTCGTTCAAATATTAAAATATTGGGAGCAACAAAAATTTCTAGGAGGAACGATTGAAGGGATTCCTGCAAAACATGGTTATGGATTTGTAGCCAAACCAATGGGGAATGTTATTGGTTTCTATTTAAAATTACCCAATCAAAAATCTATCTACCTTAGTTCTGACACTATTTATACAGCTTCAGTAGATAAAGTTTTAAAAAATTATAAGCCGGATATAAGTGTTTTAGCTTGTGGTGCTGCACAGTTCGATTTATTTAAACAACTTATTATGAATGTAGATGATATTATTCGGTTTGTAAAAAATACTTCAGGAAAAGTTATTGCAAACCATATGGAATCTATAAATCATTGTCCATTAACCAGAAAAAAATTGAAAGAAATATTAATTAATAATAACCTATTAGATAATGTTTTAATTCCTGAAGACGGTGAAATGATGATGCTTGAAGGTAACACTGTTTAAATAAGTCAAATTAATATGTTTCGCAATCAAATAGTGTAATTTTTAGCACATTAGATCAACTAAGGAATCAATTTAATAAATCATTTATGAGAATAAAAGTACCCTATATTTTACTAGTTTCGGTTTGGTTATTAAATTCCTGTGCGAACTACAAAACACAAATTTCAAAAGATGATGAGAATTGGGAGTCTGAAATTGAAGAAAAAGAAGCTCCGGTTTATTCAGTGTATCTTATTGGTGATGCTGGAAAATTAGATGAAGATGGAAAAAATAAAGTAAATGAAGTTGTTGCTGAAAAATTAAAATCTGAAACCAAAAAAAGTGCTATTATCTTTTTGGGCGATAATATTTATCCAAACGGAATGCCAAACAAGGATAAAGAGAATAAAAAAGAACGAAAGAAAGCAGAAAAAATCCTTAATGCTCAAATTGAAATTGTAAAAGATTATAATGGCAAAACGATCTTTATTCCAGGAAACCACGATTGGCGATATGGTGTTAAAGGAATTAATCGTCAGGCAAAATACATTGAAAATAAACTAGACAATAAAAAAATATTTTTTCCAGAAAAAGGATGTCCTTTACAAAAAATAAAAATTAATGATGATGTGGTTATCATTGCAATTGATAGTGAGTGGTTTTTGAAAGATTGGAATAAAGAACCAACTATTAACGATAATTGCTCCATAAAAACAAGGCTTCAGTTCTTTGATGAATTGGAGAGTTTAATTAAAAAAAGTAACGGAAAAACAACACTAATTGCTATGCATCATCCCATTTATTCAAATGGTTCTCATGGCGGACAATATTCGTTCAAACAACAATTAAAACCTCTTCCTGTGGTTGGATCATTGGTTAGCTTGGTACGAAAAACTGGTGGCGTTTCTCCTCAAGATTTACAAAGTAAACGTTATGTAGAGTTGACAACTAAGTTAATAGCGATTGCCCAAAACAATCCAAAAGCTGTTTTTGTTTCTGGTCATGAACATAACCTTCAGTACATTGTGAAAAATAATTTACCACAGATAATTAGCGGTTCCGCTTCAAAAAATACACCTACAAGAAATATAGATTGCAACTTTGCCTACAGCAATTTGGGCTTTACAAAGTTGAATATTTACAAAGACGGTTCTTCAAATGTTCAATTTTTCGGAATAGAAAATAACAAAGAAAAGTTAGTGTATCAGACCGAAATCTTTTCAGCTAACAAAATAAATGACACTATAAATTACTCGAATACTGTTTCTGATATCGTAAAAAGCTCTATTTACACCAGCGAAGAAACGATAAAAAGCAACTTTTGTAAAGCGGTTTGGGGAAATCGGTATCGCGAAGATTATAGTGCAAATGTAAAAGCGCCAACGGTTAGTTTAGATACACTTTTTGGTGGATTAACTCCCAAGCGGAAAGGAGGAGGACATCAATCAATTTCATTGATATTGATTAATACAGATGGGCAAGAATTTGTAATGCGAGCTATGAAAAAGAGTGCCACTAAATATTTACAGGCGGTGGCTTTTCAAAATCAGTTTATAGGAAATGAACTGGACGAAACCTTTTCAGAAGAGTTGATTTTAGATGTTTTTACAGGCTCGCATCCTTACGCTTCTTTCACAATTGGAAGTTTGTCGGATGCTGTAAATGTGTATCATCCCAATCCTAAATTATATTTTGTTCCGAAGCAAAATGCTTTAAAAGGGTATAATAATGAGTATGGTGACGAATTGTATATGATCGAAGAACGAATAACTTCTGGTCACGGAGAGGTAGCGAGTTTTGGAAACTCAAACACGATTATTAGTACCGATGATATGCTGAAAAAAMTTCGAAAAAGTCATAAATATTCTGTCGATAAATCGGCTTTTATTAGAGCGAGATTATTCGATATGGTTTTGGGAGATTGGGATCGTCACGGTGATCAATGGCGTTGGGCAGAATTTAAAAATGAAGGGGAAATTGTTTACAAACCAATTCYCAGAGATAGAGATCAAGCTTTTTCGGTAATGGGCGACGGATTTTTCATGAAAATCTTGACTACGATCACACCATCYTTACATATGTTAAAAGCGTATGATGATGAAATGAAAGATGTTAAAGGTTTTAATTTTGAGCCCTATCCTTTAGATATGGCGTTGATAAATGGAATCGAAAAAGAACAATGGGATGATGAAGTGGCATTCCTACAAAAGCAATTAACAGAAGAGGAAATAGATAAAGCTTTTAAAAACTTTCCTCCCGAAGTGATAAATGAAACTATTGTCGAAATTAAACGAAAATTAATGGGAAGAGTTTCAAAGTTGCAACAAATATCAGATAGCTATTATAACGAAATTCAAAAATACAGCATCGTAAAAGGAACCGATAAAAAAGATAGATTTGTAATTAACAGATTGCCCGATGGAAAAACACAAGTAATTGGTTACAGCGATAAAAAAATGAAGAAAGAGTTTTTTAATTATACTTTTTCACATAAAATAACTAAGGAAATATTAATTTTCGGCTTGGATGAAGATGATTATTTTGAGGTTTCTGGAAAAGGGAATAATCCCATTCATATCACCATCATTGGTGGACAAAATAACGACACTTATAATATTGTAAATGGTAAAAAAGTAAAAATTCGCGATTATAAATCTAAAGAGAATACTTTTGTGACTAACAAAGGCAGGAAAAGCCTAACGGACGATTATAATGTTAATGTTTACAATCATAAAAATGCAAAATACAATGTAAACCAAATTATCCCAAACATAGGTTTTAACAAGGATGATGGGTTTAAAATAGGGGTTACTAATATTTATACAAACAATGGTTTTCATAAAGATCATTTTATGCAAAAACAGACAATAGTTGCAAATTATTTTACTTCAACCAACGGATTTGAATTTATTTATAAAGGAGAGTTTAATAAAGTAATAGGTAACTTTAAATTGAATATAGATGCTGCTTTTACAAGTCCAAATTACAGTTTAAACTTTTTTGGCTTCGGAAATGAAACCGAAAATAATGACGAAATATTAGGTGACGATTTTAATAGAGTTAGAATAAAAACAGTCGCTTTTTCACCTTCTTTAGTACGAGAAGGAGCAAACGGAAGTAGTATAAAAGCAGCAGTAAATTATGAGCTGTTAGAGGTTGAAAAAACGGAAGACAGATATATTTCAGATTCTAATGATGTAGCAGAAGTGCCAACAACTATTTTTGATGATAATAATTATTTAGGAGCAGATATAACCTATAAATTTGAAAATACAGATAATGCAGTATTTCCAACTTTGGGTTTAAAAACTTCATTACAAGTGGGCTTTAAAAGTAATATAGATACCAATAAAAGTTTTGGTTATCTTATACCCGAATTTGGATTTGATTATAAGTTAATTCCAAGTGGGAAATTGGTGTTTGCAACAAAAATAAAAGCGCATCTTAATCTTGGTGATGATTTCGAATTTTACCAAGCTGCAAGTATTGGAGCGAACGATGGACTAAGAGGTTATAGAAATCAACGATTTACAGGTAAAAATGCTTTTTATCAAAATATTGATATCCGTTATAAGTTTAATAAATTAAAAACAGGAGTAATACCTGTTAATTTTGGACTTTTTGCTGGATTTGATTATGGAAGGGTTTGGGAGAAAAGTGACACTTCAGAAAAATGGCATAACTCTTATGGGGGAGGACTTATCATAGATGTTTATGAATTGATGGCAGTAAAATTAGGAGTGTTTAATTCTAGCGAAGAAACCTTATTTTCGTTTGGGTTGAGTGTCGGTTTTTAAAATAAAGAAATAGTATGGAAAAAAAATTACTGAATAAAATTGAAGTTTTCGCAACAGAGTTTATTACCAATAAAAATCCTGAAAGCGTAATATATCACGATATTAGTTATACCCATAGACTGGTGAGTGCTGTGAAGGATATTTCAGAAAAAGAAAATGTTTCAGAAAATGAATTAGAATTGTTATTAGTTTCAGCTTGGGTATTTGGAATGGGCTATTATGATGCTGAAGAGTTTAAGAGTAAAAAAATAAATTCTGGCTGTATGGCTTGTACCATACGAGAAAGTAAGCCTTATTTGGATAGCATCTCTTTTCCTACTTCAGAAATTGATAAAGTTTATGAAATATTAAGTAATACAAAATATCCAATACACCCAAAAACTAAACTGGATTTTATTTTTGCAGATGCCTTGTTTATGGACTTTGCAAGAGAAAAAGGAAAGAAGTATGTGAAAAAAATGTATCAGGAATTATTGATTTTTCATGCGATAAACACGAGTAAAAAGAAATGGTATGATGAATTAATTCACCTTTTAGAAAGTCACACTTACTTTACCAACTATGGAAAATCTGCATTAGAGCCAAAAAAGCATCAACTAATCAGAGATTTAAAAAAAGCCTCAAAAGCATTAAGTAGTATTCAAGATTCAGCTCTTAAAAAAGAATTAGAAATTAGTGATAGGGAACTAAAAAATTTAAAAGAGAACCTTTCAAACACTTCAGACAGTGTAGATATTAGAACCATACAAACAGTATTCAGAAACACATCTCGTAACCATTATACATTAAATCAAATGGTAGATCGGAAAGCAAGTATTATGATTTCTATCAATGCGATTATCAATTCCTTATTAATTGGAGGAATTTTAGGCCCTTCCGCAACGATTCTTAATATTAGTTTGATTCCAGCTTTCATATTAATGATTGCTAGTTCAATTTCAATATTTTATGCCATTTTAGCTATTAATCCTAACAAAACTCACGGTGAATTTACCGAAGATGACATCAGAAATAAACAAGGAAATTTACTGTATTTTGGTAATTTTCATAATATGAGTTATCGTGATTATGAATGGGCAATGTTCGAAATGATCACCGACAAAGATTATATGTATTCTTCATTAATTAAAGACATTTACTATCTAGGTGAAAAAATTAAAAAGAAACATACAAGCATTCGTAAATCATTAATGTTTTTTTTAGTGGGAACCGGATTGTCGGCTGTTTCATTTTTAATTGTAAAATTATTCTTTTCGTAATTTAAATAAATTTCGATTTTTAAGATAAATATAGAAATACTATCTTGCCATTTCTATGAAACCAAGCTCTCGAAAATTAGAAATTATCACTACTGCATCTACACTTTTTAAAGAAAAAGGGTACAGTGCTGTTACCATGAGAGATATCGCAAAGTCAATGGGTATAAAGGCTGCGAGTCTTTATAATCATATTAAAAACAAGGAAGAAATTCTTACTTTTATTATTATTTCTTTGGCAGAAGAATTTATTGAAGGCTTAGATAATATACAGAACTCCAATGCTTCTTCTGTCGAAAAACTAAAGCAAATCGTTGCACTTCACGTTGATATTACCAGCAGAAACACCAACGGAATGGCTTCATTAAATAACGATTGGATGCACTTAAAAGATGAGTTAGATCGTTATTTATTTTTAAGAGTAGACTATGAAAATTCCTTTCGAGAAATTATAAAAGAGGGAATTTCAAAAAACGAAATAAAGAATATCAATCCCGATATTATGTTGTTCTCAGTGTTGTCAACCTTAAGATCTTTATATGTTTGGATTCCTCAAAAAGAAGATCTAAATGCTTCCCAATTAGCTTCTAATTTAAGTGAAGTGCTGTTAAACGGAATTAACAAATAAATAGCAAATAATTACTATCTTTGTAACGTAAACTAACAATCGTTAGTTAATTTTAAAATTTGAATAGTGGCGAAATTTCATAACCTTAAAGTAAAAGATCTTTACAAAGATACCGATGATTGTTCGGTGATAGAATTTGACGTTCCAGAAGATTTAAAGGAAACATTCAAATTTAAACAAGGACAATATTTAACACTGAGAACAACTATTAACGACGAAGTTATACGACGTTCTTATAGTCTGTGTTCGAGTCCGTTTGATAACGAATGGAAGGTCGCGGTAAAGCAAATTTCGGAAGGTAAATTTTCAACTTTTGTAAATCAAAATCTTCAAAAAGGAGATGATTTACAAGTAATGAAACCTATGGGAAGGTTTGGTACTCCAATTTCTGAAACACCAAAAAACTACATCGTTTTTACTGCTGGAAGTGGAATTACTCCTATTCTTTCTATGATGAAAGCTCATTTGGAAAAAGAACCAGAAAGCACCTTCAAATTATTTTATTTGAATCGTACCGTTAAATCCATTATCTTTAAAGAGGAAATAGAACAACTTAGAAATCAATATTTTGGAAGACTTGAGGTTTGTTATTTTCTGACCAAAGAGTTTAGAGATATTGACTTATTCAATGGAAGGTTTACCAAAGAAAAATTGGAAACCATTTTTGATAAATTGGTAGATGTTTCTGAATTAAACGAATGTTTTCTTTGCGGTCCTGAAGAAATGATTTTTATGGTAAAAGAGGAATTGATAAAAGCTGGGATGCCTTCGGAAAATATTCATTTCGAATTATTTGTAACGGGACTTTCTAAGGAAGTTAATCCAAAAAATAATCCAGTTACTAATAAAAAAACAGAAGGTGTTGCGGTTACTATTATAGATGGAGGGAAAGAATTTCATTTTGATATGACTAATGATTATGGAAATGTTTTAGATGCTGCATTAGGAGCTGGAGCAGATTTACCTTTTGCATGTAAGGGTGGGGTTTGTAGTACTTGTAAATGTAGAGTAGTTGAAGGGGCGGTTGAAATGAAAGTTAATTATGCTTTAGATGAAAATGATCTTGCTCAACAATTCGTATTAAGTTGCCAATCTGTTCCAACAACCAAAAAAATAATATTAAATTTTGATGTGTAGCATCAAATCCAATATATATTGAAAAATTGAAGTTCAACTCGCTAAAGGCAAAAAGCCAAAAGCCAAAAGATTAGAAAAATGGGTGAAGAACAACTAAAAAATTTGGAAACTCAATTTGAAGCACGAATAGCTCGCGACGAAAAAATTGAGCCTAAAGATTGGATGCCAGAAAAGTATCGTAAAACGCATATTAGACAAATGTCYCAACATGCACATTCCGAAATTGTAGGAATGCTACCAGAAGGGAATTGGATTTCGAGAGCACCTACTTTAAGACGTAAGGTTGCTTTATTAGCAAAAGTACAAGATGAAGCAGGTCACGGATTATATTTGTATTCAGCAACTGAAACATTAGGCATATCACGTGAAGAAATGTATGAGCAATTACATACCGGTAAGGCTAAATATTCGAGTATCTTTAATTACCCAACGATAACTTGGGCAGATATGGGTGCCATAGGTTGGTTGGTAGATGGAGCAGCAATCATTAATCAGGTTCCGCTTTGTAATACCTCCTATGGACCTTATGCACGAGCCATGGTTCGAGTGTGTAAGGAAGAAAGTTTTCACCAACGTCAAGGATATGAAATCATGATAAAATTGGCAAATGGAACCCCTGAACAAAAGGATTTGGCCCAGGATGCATTAAACCGCTGGTGGTGGCCAAGTCTTATGATGTTAGGGCCAAAAGATGCAGAATCTGTTCATACAGAACAATCTATGAAATGGAAATTAAAGCGTAAATCTAATGATGATTTACGACAGCAATTTATAGATCAAACTGTTCCACAAGCTGAATTGATTGGACTTACAATTCCTGACCCAGATTTAAAATGGAATAAAGAACGTGGTTGTTATGATTTTGGGGAAATTAATTGGGATGAATTTTGGCAAGTAGTAAAAGGTCATGGGCCTTGTAATAAAGAACGGATGAAGGCAAGAGTTGGAGCCTGGGAAGAAGGCAAATGGGTCCGTGATGCAGCAATGGTACACGCCGAGAATAAACAAGTTAGAAAACAAAAAAACGCCATATAAATATATAATTATGTCAACAAAAAACTGGCCTCTTTGGGAAGTCTTCGTAAGAAGTAAAAACGGAATAGAACATAGACATTTTGGTAGCCTTCACGCAGCAGATGAGGAAATGGCTATAGAGAATGCTAGAGATGTGTATACACGAAGAAGTGAAGGAGTAAGTATTTGGGTAGTAGAAAGTAAACATATTACTGCAACAAATCCTGAGAATAATGGTGAGTTATTTGAACCTGCTCAAGATAAAGTCTATCGCCATCCAACTTTTTATAAGTTACCAGACGAAGTAAAACATATGTAAAAATGAAATTGAATCTGAAATCGAAAATTTAACATTCAGTCGAAGGCTAATTTATTTTCAGAAGAATCTATTTCAAAATTGAAGGATGAGAATGACCAGCTAATTCGAATTATAGTAACCAGAATTAAAAATATTAATTGAAGGGTTTTGATTTCAAACTCGACTTCAATTTCAATTTAAAATTTATGAAAGAGAATTTATATAATTATATTCTTGGTATCGCAGATAATAGTCTAATCCTAGGCCAACGCATGGGAGAGCTCTGTGGTCATGGACCAAGTTTGGAAACGGATATCGCTTGTACTAATATTTCATTGGATTTATTCGGACAAGTACGTAGCTATTTTCAATATGCTGCAAAAATTGCAGGAGATAATAGAACCGAAGATGATATAGCAATGCTTCGAAAAGAACGCGAATATAAAAATGTATTATTGGTAGAACAACCAAATACAAATTTTGCCTATACTATTGGGCGTCAGTTTTTATTTGATGTGTATCACTTGGCATTTTTAACTGAACTACAAAAAAGCAAAGATTTAACACTATCTGATATTGCTAATAAATGTATTAAAGAAGTGAGTTATCACGTGCGGTTTTCATCTGATTGGGTAAAACGTTTAGGTGACGGTACATCAGAAAGCAAAGAAAAAATGCAAGAAGCTATCAATGATTTATGGGTCTACACAGATGAATTATTTCATCAAACAGAAGCTGATAAGGCTATGGTTTTAGAAAATATAGGTGTGGATGTTACTAAACTTAAAGCTGGTTATTATAAGCGTGTAAACGAACTATTAGAAGAAGCAACTCTTGAAATTCCTGAATCTAAATGGTTTCAAAAAGGAGGTAAAGAAGGGGTTCATACAGAACATTTAGGATATTTATTAAGTGATTTGCAATTTATGCAGCGAACTTATCCGAATATGGAATGGTAAGTACAGAGCAAAATATCGATCAAATTTTAATTCCAATACTAGAAGAGGTTTCTGATCCAGAAATTCCAGTATTATCTATTATGGATATGGGAGTGGTACGTTCTGCGTTAATTATAAATAATTTAGTTGAGGTTGAAATAACACCTACTTATTCGGGTTGTCCTGCGATGGATGTGATAGGAGATGATATTAAAAAAGCGTTAAAAGATGCTGGATATGATTCTAAAATAGATTTAATCCTTCACCCAGCTTGGACAACCGATTGGATCACTCCAAAAGGAAGGGTTGCATTAGAAAATTATGGCATAGCCCCACCTTTAGAGGCAGCTAACGATAAAGAAGTATTGTTAAATGGAAAACGAATGGTTAAGTGTACCAATTGTGGATCCCAAAATACGAAATTAGTAAGTCAGTTTGGCTCAACCGCTTGCAAAGCATTATTTAAATGCGAAGATTGCCAAGAACCTTTCGATTATTTTAAATGTCTGTAAAAAGTCATTCCGCATTCATTGCGGAATCGCATCAAGTAAACTAAAACATGAATAAATCAATACAACTAAACATAAAAAACCAGGTAGCATTCATTTCTCTGAATCGCCCAGAAGTATTCAATAGCTTCAATAGAGAAATGGCTTTGTTATTACAAACTACTCTCGATGATTGTGAAACTAATACAGAAGTGAGAGCTATTGTCTTGACAGGAAACGGAAAAGCATTTTGTGCAGGTCAAGACTTAAAAGAAGTGACTACTCCGGAATTAAACCCAGGGTTTAAAAAAATATTAGAAGAACATTACAATCCAATAATTACAAGAATTAGAAACATAAAAAAACCAATTATAGCAGCCGTAAATGGTGTGGCAGCAGGGGCGGGAGCAAATATTGCTTTGGCTTGCGATGTGGTGGTTGCTTCAGATAAAGTGAGTTTTATTCAGGCTTTTAGTAAAATTGGATTGGTGCCAGATAGTGGCGGAACATTCTTTTTGCCTCGGTTAATAGGTTTTCAGAAAGCTTCTGCATTAATGATGTTAGGCGAAAAAATTTCAGCCGAAGAAGCTGAAAAACTAGGGATGATTTACAAAGTAATCCCTTTAGAAAATTTTGAAGAAGAAGTTGAAAAATTAGCAATTCATTTAGCAAATATGCCCACACAAGCATTAGGTTTTATTAAACAGATGTTAAATAAATCAATGACAAATACCTTAGAAGAGCAATTAGATTTAGAAGGAAAATTACAAATAGAATCGGCACAATCAAACGATTACCAGGAAGGAGTAAATGCTTTTGTTGAGAAACGAATACCGAAATTCAAGGGTAACTAAAAAGTCGAATAAGACCGTTTCCCCCTTTGAAGGGGGCTAGGGGGATGTTATAGTTTATGAATAATAATATGAAAAAATGACAATATACTTCAAAAATCAACAATCGTTAATCTTCAATCGTCAATGAAATTAGTAGGAATAATAGGAAGCGGAACAATGGGAAGCGGCATCGCACAAGTGGCGGCAACTTCAGGTTGCAAAGTGAAATTATACGATACAAACGAAGCTGCTTTAGAAAAAGCAAAAGCAAGTTTGGAGAAAATATTAAACCGTTTAATTGAAAAAGGACGGATTGATTCTGACGAGAAAAATAGAATTCAGAATAATATAAGTTATGTAAGTTCACTAAAAGATTTAAGCGATTCTGACCTCACTATTGAAGCAATTATAGAAAATTTAGACATCAAACAAAAAGTGTTTTCTGAATTAGAATCGTATGTTTCAGAAGACTGTATCATTGCATCCAATACTTCAAGTTTGTCGATAACTTCTATTGCTTCCTCTTTAAAAAAACCAGCACGTTGCATTGGAATTCATTTTTTCAATCCAGCACCTTTAATGCGATTGGTAGAAGTGATTCCTGCTATTCAGACTTCAAAAGAGGTTTTAGAAAAAGTGGTTAATACCATAAAAGATTGGAAAAAAATAGTGGCAGTTGCAAAGGATACTCCTGGGTTTATTGTCAATCGTGTTGCTCGTCCGTTTTACGGAGAAGCACTTCGGATTTATGAAGAAGGAATCGCAAGTTTTAAAGAAATAGATTCGGCAATGAAAGAGTTGGGAGGTTTCAGAATGGGTCCCTTCGAATTAATGGATTTTATTGGGAATGATGTAAATTACACCGTAACCGAAACTGTCTACAATGCTTTTTATCAAGATCCACGTTATAAACCATCGTTCACGCAACAACGCTTATCCGAAGCAGGATATCTAGGAAGAAAAACAGGAAAAGGATATTATAATTACAGCAATAATGTCATTCAGAGCGACAGCGAAGAATCTCAAGATGATAAGTTAAGTGCTTTAATTTTTGAAAGAATCCTAATAATGCTAATCAACGAAGCAGCAGATGCTTTATTTTGGAACATCGCTTCAGTAGAAGATATTGACAATGCAATGACAAAAGGAGTAAATTATCCAAAAGGATTATTGGCTTGGGCAGATGAAAAGGGAATCGATTGGTGTGTAGAAAAAATGGACGAATTGTATAACGAATATCACGAAGATCGATATCGTTGTTCACCGTTGTTGAGAAAGATGGAGAGAGAAAACAAATGTTTTTTTAAATAAAAATGTCTTTGCGAGCGTAGCGTGGCAATCTCTTGATATATTCAAAGAGTAATTTAAAATAAAATTAACAAGATACCTGCCTTTGTAGGTAAAACTATGAAACCAGAACAAATACCAAATAAAATGCTTAGCCAAGACTCATTCAGTTCGTGGCTAGGAATTGAAATCGTTGAGGTAAGCAAAGGAAAATGCAAAGTAAAAATGAAAGTTCGTAAAGAAATGCTCAACAGTATGAATTACGCTCACGGCGGAATCACATATTCATTGGCAGACACGGCATTCGGATTTGCAGCAAACACTTACGGAAAATTTGCAGTTTCAATTGAAACATCCATTAATCATATTGAAGCCATTGAAGAAGGAGATGTTTTGGTTGCAGAATCAATTATAGAAAAAACAGGAAATAAACTCGGATTTCATATAGTTGAGGTTAAACGAGGAAAAGAACTAGTAGCTCTTTTTAAAGGAGTGGTTTATAGAACATCAAAAAATTGGTGAATTCCTGCGGAGGCAGGAATCTCATGAAATGAAGAATAAATTAAAAAAGATACCCGTCTTCTCGGGCAATTTATGGAAGCATACATCATAGATGGAATAAGAACACCAATAGGAAATTACAAAGGGACATTAAGCACCATTCGCACCGACGATTTGGGAGCTTTGGTGATTTCTGAAATTGTAAAAAGAAACCCAAACATTCCAAAAGAAGCCTTTGACGATGTAATTATAGGTTGTACAAATCAAGCAGGTGAAGACAATCGGAATGTGGCGAGAATGTCACTGTTATTGGCTGGGCTTCCGTTTACGGTACCTGGAGAAACGGTGAATCGCCTTTGTAGTAGTGGACTTTCAGCAATAATTCACGCTAACAGAGCGATAAAAGCTGGCGATGGAGATTTATTTATTGCTGGTGGAGTAGAGAATATGACGCGTGGACCTTACGTGATTTCAAAAACATCTTCTGCCTTCGGAAACGATAGTAAAATGTACGATTCTAGTTTCGGATGGCGTTTTGTAAACAAGAAAATGGATGCACTCTACGGAACCGAAGGAATGGGAAATACCGCCGAAAATTTGGTTGAAAAATATAATATTTCACGTGAAGATCAAGATGCATTTGCGTATTGGAGTCAGATGAAAGCAACTGAAGCTCAACAAAACGGAAGGTTAGCAAAGGAAATTATTTCAGTAGAAATTCCACAAAGAAAGAAAGATCCCATCATTTTTAAAGATGATGAGTTTATAAAACCAACTACTTCCAAAGAAATATTAGCAAAATTACGACCTGCTTTCAAAAAAGAAGGAGGAAGTGTCACTGCAGGAAATGCCTCCGGATTAAACGATGGAGCGGCAGCTACGATTATCGCTTCCGAAGCTGCCGTAAAAAAATACAATTTAAAACCTATGGCACGAATTGTAAGTTCTGCTGTGGTAGGAGTAGAACCAAGAATTATGGGAATTGGTCCTGTAAAAGCTTCAAATAAAGCTTTAGAAAAAGCAGGTTTAACCATGGACGATATGGATATCATCGAGCTTAACGAAGCTTTCGCATCACAGGCATTGGCTTGTATTCGAGAATGGGGATTGGAAGATAATGACCCAAGAATTAATCCAAATGGAGGAGGAATCGCCATCGGACATCCATTAGGGATGACAGGAACACGTATTACTTATTCCGCAGCTTTGGAGTTACAAGAAACTGGAAAACGATATGCGTTGGTGACTATGTGTATTGGAGTTGGTCAGGGATATGCTGCAATAATAGAAAATGTTGAATAACAGGAATTCCCCCTTTGAAGGGGGATTAAGGGGGATGTGAAAAAATGAATAAAGTAAACAAAGCAGGTATTATTCTTTATGTAAATAAATACAAAAAATGTCTATCATTTTACAAAGACATACTTGAATTGGAGGTTTTATTTGATACTATTGATTTGACTTGTTTTAACTTCTTCGGAAGTTATCTAATGATTGAAAAAGAAGACAGGAATGAATATTTAATAAGTAAAGAAGAAAAAAAGAATTATAGCTGTTTGCGATTAAATATTCAGAATGTAAAAGAGGTTTCAGATAAGTTGAAGAATAAAAATATTGAAGTAGATTACCAAGAACACGATTGGGGAATTGTAGCAAAATTCAAAGATCCAGATGGTAATTTAATAGCATTTAAAGATTCTGAGAAATTTGATAAGCAAATTGAAGAATACATTTTAAAGAATAAGATTAATTAATATACCCGATTTTTAGGGAATTATATGAAAAAACTAGAAAGTTACATCAACGGACAATGGCAGTCAGGAAACGGAGAAGGAGTGCCTATGCACGATGCCGTTACAGGTAAAATAGTTGCCTTATCCGACACTTCAGGGTTTGATTTTTCTGAAGTACTTCACTACGGAAGAACAAAAGGAGAAGCGCTTCGTAAAATGACATTTCAAGAAAGAGGGAATATGCTAAAAAAATTAGCATTTTACTTGATAAAAAAGAAGCAACATTTTTATGATATCAGTTACCGTACTGGAGCAACAAAAGTGGATAGTTGGATTGACATTGAAGGAGGCTTCGGAAACCTATTTGCCAATGCATCTCTTCGGAAATTATTCCCAAATCAGCCTTATCATGTTGAAGGTGATCCGATAGATTTATCAAAAGGAGGTCGTTTTATGGCACATCATATTTTAGTGCCAAAACGTGGTGTTGCAATTCATATCAACGCTTTTAATTTTCCAGTTTGGGGAATGCTTGAGAAATGTGCGGTTAATTGGATGGCAGGTGTTCCTGCTGTGGTTAAACCTGCAACAAATACTTCCTTTTTAACGGAAGCAGTAGTTCGAGAAATCATCGCTTCAGGAATTTTACCGGAAGGATCTTTGCAATTAATTTCTGGTTCAGCAAGAAGTATATTAGATTCCGTAGAATCACAAGATGTAGTAACTTTTACAGGATCTGCAACTGTTGGAAGAATGTTAAAAGCACATCCTAGAATTATTAATGAGTCGGTTCCTTTTAATATGGAAGCAGATTCTTTAAACGCTAGTGTTCTTGGTGAAGATGCCGTTCCAGGTACACCAGAATTCGACATATTTGTAAAAGAAGTCCGAAAGGAAATGACTGTAAAATGTGGTCAAAAATGTACTGCAATTCGTAGAATTATAGTTCCCGAAAAATTAATTGAAGATGTGCAAATTGCCATCGGACAACAATTAGATAAAGTAACCATTGGAGACCCTAGATTGAAAGAAGTAAGAATGGGAGCCTTGGTAAGTAAAGACCAAGTTGAAGAAGTAAGAGAACGAGTAGACGAATTAACAAAAACAGCAAAAATTGTTTACGGAAATTTGGATGAAGTCAATGTAATTGGAGCTTCTTCAAAAGAGGGAGCATTTTTAGCACCAATATTATTAAGAGAAGACCATCCATTTACCAACACAGGAATTCACGAAATTGAAGCTTTTGGACCAGTAAGTACGATGATGCCTTATAAAACATTAGATGAAGCTATAYNTTKARCRSAMWTWKSAAWANNTTCATKKSNTWTCWWMKATTGTCACGAATAGTGATAAAATTGCAAAAGAATATGTAGTCGAGGCAGCTACACATCACGGGCGTATTTTGGTGTTAAACAGAGAGAATGCAAAAGAAAGTACAGGTCACGGTTCACCATTACCAACCTTAGTTCACGGTGGTCCAGGTCGTGCTGGTGGAGGAGAAGAAATGGGTGGAATACGAGGTGTAAAACATTATTTACAACGTTGTGCTGTACAAGGAAGTCCAACAACATTGACAGAGATTACAGGAATTTATCAGCCAAAAGCTGCCTATAAAGAAGCAGAGAAACATCCATTCTCTTATCATTGGGAAGATATCAAGGTCGGAATGTCTATGAAAACTCATAAGCGAACAGTAACCGATACGGATATTATAAATTTTTCCAATTTAACTTGGGATAACTTCTATGCACATACAGATATCACTTCCCTTGACGGAAGTATTTTTGAAAAAAGGACAGCACACGGTTATTTTATTTTAGCTGCTGCAGCCGGTCTTTTTGTCTATCCAAATAAAGGACCTGTCGCTGCAAATTATGGATTGGAAGATTGCCGTTTTGTACGTCCGATTTATCATAACGATACTATTTATGTGCGTTTAACTTGTAAACAAAAAGTAGATCGAGACCAACGAGGAAAAGAATTACCAAGTGGAATTGTAAAATGGTATGCAGAAATATTTGATACGGATGATGAATTGGTAGCAATCGCAACAGTATTGACGATGGTTCAGAAAAAGCAAACTGTTTTTACTGAAATGACTTCGGAAAAATTACAAGAATGCTTAGATAAGTTAAAGGAAGATTCCAAACCAAAATGGGGAATTATGTCAGCACAGAATATGGTGGAACATTTAGAATTGGCCTATAGAATTGCTTCAGGAGAAATTCAAGATTTTGAAATTGCTACACCAGAAAAATATATTGATAAAGCCCAAGAAGTACTTTATAATTACGAGCCAATGGCACCGGGTTTTGATTTTCCACTTCATAAAAAAGGAGAAGTAGAAGATTTAAAACACGAAAATTTACAAGTTGCTAAATTGAAAATGTTAGAAGCAAGAGAGCAATATTTAACCTTTTTCAAAGAAAATCCGAAAGCAATATTAAAGAATGTAGTTTTTGGAAATTTAGAGAAATTTGATTGGTACTTATTGGAACGCAAGCACTTGAATCATCATTTTAAACAGTTTGGATTACTCTAAGCGATGTCTCCTAACAGGTTTTTAAAACCTGTTAGGTATAAATTTCAACCCATTACCATGAATGAATACGTAAAAAAAACAACAAGCCAAGGAATCGCAACCATCGAGTTCTTCCATCCAGCACACAACAGTTTACCAGGAAATATTCTAGCAGATTTGGCAAATTCAATAAGCCAGGCTGGAGAAGATGATCAAATAAAAGTCATCATACTTAAAAGCGGTGGAGACCGAACTTTTTGTGCAGGTGCAAGTTTTGAAGAACTTATCAGTATTAATGATGCAGCAACAGGAAAAGTGTTCTTTTCAGGTTTTGCGAATGTGATTAATGCGATGCGAAAATGTCCAAAATTCATAATCGGACGTGTTCAAGGAAAAACAGTAGGCGGCGGAGTTGGAATTGCTTCAGCTACCGATTATTGTATGGCAACTAAATTTGCAGCTATCAAACTTAGTGAGTTGAATGTAGGTATTGGACCTTTCGTTGTGGGGCCTGCTGTAGAAAGGAAACTTGGAGTTAGCGGAATGTCACAAATAGCCATAGATGCAAACACATTTTATTCAGCAGAATGGGCAAAACAAAAAGGATTATACACTCAAGTTTTTGAAACGGTTGAAGAATTGGATAATGAAGTTCAGAAATTTGCAGAGAACTTATGTAATTACAATCCGGAAGCGATGAAAGAAATGAAAAAAGTGATTTGGAGTAGAACTGAAGATTGGGATGAATTATTAGCTGAAAGAGCTGAAATTAGTGGAAGATTAGTTTTAAGTGATTTCACTAAAGAAACGTTGAAGAAATTTAAATAATTAACGAATTAAGATCAACAATTAAATGATATACTCATTCAAAGGACACATACCCGTAGTACATAAAAGTAGTTTTGTACACCCTTTAGCAGCGGTTACAGGCAATGTGATAATTGGCAAGAATTGTTATATCGGTCCAGGAGCTGCGATTCGTGGTGATTGGGGTGAGATTATTTTGGAAGATGGAGTCAATGTGCAAGAAAACTGTACGGTACATATGTTTCCTGGAAAAAGTATTGTTTTAAAAGAAGGTGCCCACGTTGGTCACGGAGCAATCATTCACGGAGCAAATTTAGGTCGAAATTGTTTAATAGGAATGAATTCTGTAATTATGGATGATGCCGAAATTGGAGAAGAATGTATCGTAGGAGCGATGGCATTTGTAAAAGCAGAAACCGTTTTTGAAAGCAGAAAATTAATAGTAGGAAATCCTGCAAAAGCAATTAAAGATGTTTCAGATGAAATGATAGCGTGGAAAACCGCAGGCACAAAATTATATCAGCAGTTGCCGGCAGATTGTCACGAAAGTTTACACGCCGTAGAAGCACTTCGTGAAGTGCCTAAAAAAAGACCCGCACAAGAAAATTTTTATAAAACATTGCAAGAGTTTAAAAAGAAATAAAAGAATGTCCAATTACGAATTCAAAATGCCCAAGCTGGGTGAAAGCATCACAGAAGCAGCCATTATCAAATGGTTCAAAAACGTGGGTGATACCATTGAAGAAGATGAAATATTATTGGAAGTCGCTACAGACAAGGTAGATTCTGAGGTTCCTTCATTAGTTTCTGGGGTAGTTTCTGAATTATTATACAAACAAAACGATGTTATAAAAATTGGAGAGACCATTGCCATTATAAAAACAGACGGGAAGGTTTCGGTAAAAAAGAGTTCAAATGTTATTTCGAGCGCAGTCGAGAAACCAATAAAACGAGAAGTATCACAAAAAAATTCATATAATAAGAAAACAGCTCTAAATAAAAATACTGCTTTTAAAGTAGAAAATTCAAATTTATTTTTCTCACCCTTAATTATTAGCATTGCTAAAGAACATCATATAAGCTTTGAAGAATTGGCTCGAATTCCAGTTTCAGGAAATGAGGGAAGACTTCGGAAAAGTGATTTGATGAATTACATAGAAGAAGGACGACCTTTCAAATACGCACAGCATATTTCTAAAAATACTGGTTTCCAAGTTCCCGATTTAAAATTTGATAAAGGCACCGGGAAGATTGTTGAAATGGATCGTATGCGTCAAATGATTGCTGACAGAATGGTTTTCAGCAAGCATACTTCGCCTCACGTGACTACTTACGTGGAAGCGGATCTTACTGAAATGGTTGAATGGCGAAATAAAATGAAAATTCCATTTTTAGAGAAGTATCAAGAAAGATTAACTTTTACTCCTTTGTTTATTGAGGCAGTTGCCAAGGCAGTTGTAGATTATCCGATGATAAACTCTTCTTTAGATGGTAGAAATATTATCGTAAAAGAAAATATAAATATAGGAATGGCAACAGCATTACCAACAGGAAATTTAATTGTTCCTGTAGTAAAGAATGCTGATAAATTAAGTTTGAAAGAATTGGCTTCAGAAATTAATTCACTTTCCTTAAAAGCAAGAGAAAATAAATTGAAAGCTGATGATATGTCGGGAAGTACGTTTACTATTTCCAACGTAGGAACATTTGGATCAGTAATGGGAACTCCAATTATCAACCAGCCAGAAGCCGCAATTTTAGCTACAGGAATTATTAAAAAACGTGCTGAGGTATTAGAACGAGATGGAAAAGATGTCATAGAAATAAGAAGTATGATGTATTTGTCACTTTCCTTTGATCATCGGATTGTGGACGGATTTTTAGCAGGTTCTTTTTTAAGAAGAATTGCTGATTATATGGAAAATTACGATTTAAAAAGAAAAATATAAAACATTCAAAATGTCTTTCAGTAAGACAAAAAAGCAAAGTTATGGAAACAATAAAAATAACAAAAMCAGATCATTCAACATTAAGTGAATTGGACTTTGATAACATTCCATTAGGAAAAATATTCACCGATCATATGTTTATTTGCGATTACGAAAACGGAACTTGGAACAATCCAAGAATCGTTCCTATGCAGACTATCGCAACGCATCCAGCTACGATGGCATTGCATTACGGACAAGCAATCTTTGAAGGAATGAAAGCAACTTTAAATTCTGCAGGAGAACCACTTTTATTCAGACCCGATAAAAATGCAGCTCGTTTAAATACCAGTGCAGTTAGAATGGGAATGCCAGAATTACCTGAAGAAATTTTCGCAGAAGGATTAAAACAATTGGTGAGTTTAGACCGAGAATGGATTCCGAAGAAAAAAGGAAGTGCGATGTATTTACGTCCGTTTATGTATGCCGACGAACATTTTATTGGTATGCGTGCAGCAACCAGTTACAAGTTTATCATTATTTGCTCGCCTGCAGGACCTTATTTTAGTGAGCGAATTAAATTATATGCAGAGAAAAAGTTTATTCGTGCCGCTCACGGAGGAACTGGAGAGGCAAAAGCAGCAGGAAATTATGCAGCAGCAATACTTCCAACCGAGAATGCAAAAGCAAAAGGCTACAATCAGATTTTATGGTTAGACGCTGCTGAGCATAAGTATATTGAGGAAGTAGGTACAATGAACATCTTCTTTAAAGTTGATGGTAAATTTATCACTCCAAGAAGAGATGGATCAATTTTAGACGGAATCACTCGCTTGAGTGTCATCGATTTATTACGATATAAAGGATATGAAGTTACTGAACGTCCGATTACTTTAGATGAAATAAAAGAAGCTTCAGAAAATGGAACATTAGAAGAAGCATTCGGAACAGGAACAGCAGTAGGAATTGCATACATTCAAGAAATAGGTTCAGAAGAAGGAACGATTCACGTATCTGATGAAAGCCCGGTAGCTCAAGATGTAAATGATACTCTAAACGGAATAAAAATTGGAGAATCTGAAGATGTTTTTGGTTGGATGATGCCGGTTTCGTAAATATAAAGCTATTCGTTTGTCTTTGCGAGCTAAGTATGAGTGTGGAAATCTCATTCTGGTTGAGAGTATAGTTGAAATAAAATGATTTAGAATAATTTCGAAAACATCCCCCTTAATCCCCCTTCAAAGAGGGAACGTAATATGGAAAATATAAATAAAGCAATCCTAAAAAAAGCCTTCAAAAACCTCTGTACGGCAAAGGCAATGACCGAGGAATATGAAGATAACTTTAAAGAAGTTTCTAAATATGTTCACGCAACTTCTCGTGGTCACGAAGTAATTCAGACTGCTTTAGGGATGCAATTATTGCCTCAAGATTATGCTTTTCCATATTACCGAGATGATTCGATGTTATTGGCAATTGGAATGAAACCTTATGAGTTAATGCTTCAGGTTTTGGCAAAAAAAGAAGATCCATTTTCTGGAGGGAGAACCTATTATTCTCATCCTAGTTTGAAGGATGATGATAAGCCAAAAATTCCACATCAAAGTTCTGCCACAGGAATGCAAACGATACCTGCAACGGGTGTTGCAATGGGTTTTTGGTATAAGGAAACCCATTCCCGTGAAGGCGGAAATCTCATTAGAGATAATGCAAATATTTCGAAAAACAGTAACGATGATGATATCTTTGGGTCGCTAAGCGGAGTCGAAGCGCCAATAGTAGTCTGTTCTTTAGGAGACGCTTCAGTAACCGAAGGTGAAATTTCAGAAGCTTTTCAAATGGCAGCTTTAAAACAGCTTCCAATTTTATATTTAGTACAAGATAACGGTTGGGATATTTCGGCTATTGCGGAAGAAACCAGAGCACAAAATGCTTTTGAATATGCAAAAGGTTTTAAAGGTTTGGAGGCAGTTTCAATAGATGGAACTGATTTTGAAGAGAGTTATAAAACCCTTCAGAAGATTATTAAAACGATTAGAACAGAAAGACGACCATTCTTAGTTCATGCAAAAGTTCCTTTGTTAAATCATCATACATCAGGAGTTCGGATGGAATGGTATCGGGACGATTTGGAAGAGGCAAGAAGTCGAGATCCTTATCCGAAGTTGAAAAAATTATTATTAGATAATGGTTTTTCTTCCGAAGAAACTCAAAAGATAGAAGCATCGGCAAAAGAAACCGTAAAAAAAGCCTTGATCAAAGCCTTAAAAGCCGAAGATCCAAAGCCAGAAGATTTATTTACCCACGATTTTGCACCAACACCAATCACCGAAGAAGTAGGAGAAAGAACTCCCAAAGGAGCCGAAAAAGTGGTGATGGTAGATTGTGCATTGTTCGCCATTGAAGAGTTGATGGCAAAACACAAAGAATGCTTGATGTACGGACAAGATGTGGGCGGAAGATTGGGTGGAGTCTTTAGAGAAGCGGCGACTTTAGCTCAAAAATTTGGAGATCATCGCGTTTTTAATACGCCGATACAAGAAGCATTTATTGTTGGAAGTACAGTAGGAATGAGTGCTGTGGGATTAAAGCCCATCGTTGAGGTTCAGTTTGCAGATTATATTTGGCCAGGATTAAATCAGTTGTTTACCGAGGTAAGTAGAAGTTGTTATTTATCCAATGGAAAATGGCCAGTTTCAATGATCTTACGAGTTCCTATTGGTGCTTATGGAAGTGGTGGTCCTTATCATTCTTCTTCGGTGGAAAGTGTGGTTGCTAATATTCGAGGAATAAAAATTGCTTATCCGAGTAATGGAGCCGATTTAAAAGGCTTGATGAAAGCTGCTTATTACGATCCAAACCCGGTGGTGATTTTAGAACATAAAGGTTTGTATTGGAGTAAAGTTCCGGGAACCAAAGGGGCAACTTCGGTAGAGCCTTCTGAAGATTATATCTTACCTTTCGGGAAAGCTTGGGTACTTCAAGAAATTTGGAAACAAGAGGAAGAGGAAACTATTTCGATTATTACTTACGGAATGGGTGTCCATTGGGCGATGAACGCTTCAGAGGAATTAGGAATGCAAGATAAAATTGAAATTGTCGATTTACGAACCCTTCATCCATTGGATTATAAAACGGTTTTTAATTCGGTTAGAAAGTGTGGAAAATGTTTGGTAGTAACTGAAGAGCCTTCAGAAAATAGTTTTTCAAGAGCCTTACAAGGAAGGATTCAAGAAGAATGTTTTAGAGATTTAGATGCCCCTGTAATGTTAATTGGAAGTGAGAATATGCCTGCAATTCCTTTAAATTCTATTTTAGAACAGACTATGATTCCATCCACTGAAAAGGTAAAGTTTAAGATTTTAGAACTCTTATCATATTGATAAATTTCTTAAAGTACTACCATCTATGTTTTGTTTAGAAATTTATTGAGAGATATACTTTAGTTTTTTCTTAAAAACTTAGTTATTTAAACACATTTCTTAATTGATAAAAAAACCGTTCCATAAGTCGTAAATCTTCCGTGATAATTTCTGCAGCACCTTTCATTTCTTGTTTAAAAGGAATTTCTTTATCATAGGATGTTATTAATTTAGTTGGTAATGAAACATTGACAAGATAAAAACCTTCTGGATTTGGAATCTGAGAAATTGATTTAATTTTACCCTGTAAAGAACCATATTCTGTATCTGGATAGTTTTCAAGTTTAATATTTACGGTTTGTCCAATTTTTATTTTACCTGAATTTTGAGCGGGTGTTTTTAGTTTTGCGATAAATTCTGAATTATTTTTTGGTATAATTGTAAAGACTAAATCTCCTTGATTCACAGTCTGATTTTTATTCCAAATATTTAAAAATGAAACTTTTCCATTTATTTTTGAACTTAGCACATAACGTGATTCCCAAGTCCTTATAGCTCTTTTTAATTGATTAAAAGATTGAATTACATTTTTTAAAAGACTTATTTCTTCTTTTGTTTGTGTAATTATTGTTCCACTTGAAGTGTTGTTTGCATTACTTATTGCCTCTCTTAATTGAGAAATTGAAGTATCTATATTTGAATAACTTCTTTGAGCCTGAAGGAATGTAGTTTGCTTTGTTTCATATTCTTGTAAGGAGATAACTCCTTTTTCATATAAAATTTTGTAGCGATTGAGATTGTTTTCCTGAAAATCTAATTCAGCTTTACTAATTTTTTTCTGTGATTGAAGAGATTTGAGCCTAGTTTTTAATTCTGAAATAGTAATTTTATTATTAAATATATCATTTGAAAAAGGTTGTAACTGTTTGTTTAGTTGATATTGTAAATAACTGTTTTCAAAAAGTGCATAATCAGTATCGATATCTCCTAAAAATAAAATAGGCATTGAATCTATTGGAAAGAAAAATTTTTTATTTGTAAACACAAGTGTGTCAACTATTGATTTTAAATAAAATACATCCTTGTAGTTTGCAGTGTTCTCAATTATTGCTAATGGTGAATTGGATGTAACTTTTAGATTGTCGGTTACAAATAGGGTGTCAATATTTCCAGTAGTATTTGCGTACACTCTGTGAGGTGGTATTTGTGTAGTAACCATTGCCTGAGCATTAATAATATCTGGATATTTTACGAACCATGTTATTGCCAACAAAATCAAAATAATCAGCAAGACAAGTGAGTTTCCCCAACGAATCATCCAATTCGGGACGGAAGATAGTATCTCCTGTACCTCTTCACTACGCAACTCTATATTACTATTATTAGGCATGTTTATTTTCCTAAATTTAATTGGTTTTTAACTAAATGATAATAATTTCCTTTTTGTTGAATTAATTCTTCGTGGTTTCCAATCTCAACAATTTTTCCGCCATCTAACACTACAATCTGATGTGCGTTTTTTACAGTACTTAATCTATGGGCAATAACAACAGCAGTCTTATCTTTAAAAAAAGAATCTAAGTTCTCCATAATTACTTTTTCATTATTTGCGTCTAAAGCAGAAGTTGCTTCATCAAAAAACAATAATTTTGGATCTTTATATACTGCTCTCGCAATTAATAATCGTTGTTTTTGTCCAGTACTTAAACCTACACCCTCGGCACCTATTTTTGTGTTATACCCTAGAGGTAAACTCTCAATATATTCTGAAATGTTTGCTACATTGACAGCGTGAGCTAATTTTTTAGTATCTACAAAATCTTCTCCAACTCCTATGTTTTTGGCAATTGTATCATTGAAAATATATCCTTCTTGCATAACAACCCCACAGTAATCTCTCCATGATTTTTGTGAAATATTATTGATGTTGAAGTTATTGACCATGATTTCCCCTTTGTCTATATTGTAAAAACGAAGTAAAAGTTTCATTAAAGTTGTTTTTCCACTTCCACTTACACCAACAATTGCAGTAATTTTATTGGCAGGTATTGTAAGCGATAAATCTTTAATAACAGGTTCTAATCCCCCAACATATCTAAAAGAAATATTTTTTAAAGTAATAATAGCATTTTTAGGAATGTTAGTTATTTTCTCATCTTCAGGGTTTTCTTCGTTTTCCATATTATGAATTTCTCCCAAGCGATCTATAGATATTTTTGCATCCTGTAAATCTCTCATAAAATTGATGAGTTGGGTAATGGGACCGTTTAATTGACCTACGATATAACTAATTGCCATCATCATACCTAAAGTGATACTTCCATCAATAACCAACTTTGCAGATAATATAGTAATGAACATATTTTTGAGTTCATTAATAAAGTTAGAACCTACACTTTGTGTTTGTTCTAATGCTAAACTTTTGGTAGCAACTTTAAACAAACGAGCTTGTACGTATTCCCAATTCCAACGCATGCGTCTTTCTGCATTGTGGAGTTTAATTTCTTGCATTCCATTAATCAACTCGATGACCTTACTTTGTTCTTGACTTACTTCTGAAAAACGTTTGTAATCTAATTCTTTTCTTTTTTTAAAAAAGAATAATACCCATCCAAAATACAATACCGATCCAATAACAAAGACCCCAAAAATTTGCAAACTATAATAACCAAGTACTAAACTGAAAATAATAAGATTAAAAAATGAAAATAAAACGGTTAGTGATGAGGTTGTTAAAATGCGTTCAATTCGTTTGTGGTCATTAATTCGCTGTAATAAATCTCCTGTCATTCTTACATCGAAATAGGAGATAGGTAGTTTCATTAATTTGATGAAGAAATCTGAAATTAATGAAATATTGATGCGAGTACTAAGATGTAATAAAATCCAAGATCTTATAATTTCAAGTGAAGCTTTCCCAAAGAAAAGAAACAATTGTGCAAATAAAATTAAGTAAATAAAGTTGAGATCTTGATTTGCAATACCTACATCTACCACAGATTGTGTTAGAAAAGGAAAGATAAGTTGTAATAAACTCCCCGCTAAAAGGCCGATGATTAATTGAACAACAAAACGTTTATACTTAAATAAATATTTAAAAATAAAACTAAAACCAAATTTCTCATCTTTATCAAATTCTTCTTGATAAAATAGAGGTGTGGGTTCTACTAATAATACAATTCCTTCTTCGGTGTTTTCTGAAGCATTATTCCCAATCCAAAATTTAATAAATTCTTTTTTTGTGTATGTGATTAACCCGTGGGCAGGATCTGAAATATAAACTATATCTTTTTTTATTTTATAAACAACCACATAATGGTTATTATTCCAGTGTACAATACAAGGTAATGGAGCTTCTAATAGTTTAGTATAAGATAGTTTAACACCTAAAGACCGAAAACCTACAGATTCTACTGCTTCACTTAAACCCAATAAACTGCTTCCCTCACGGGTAGTTTCGCTTAAGTTACGGAGTTGTTGTGTATTAATAGTTTTACCATAATATTTGGCAATAATTTTAATACATGTAGGACCGCAGTCTTTGGATTCGGTTTGTTTGTAGTTTGGGAATGATTTACTCAATGTTTAAAAGATCAAAATTGTAATTTTAATAAAAAAGAAGATATATCAAGACTATATAAAAACCTTGATATATCTAGTATCAGTTAAGGTTTAATTTTAAAAGGGCTCATTACTACAAACTCCGTTTCTACAATAATAACCAGCACCGCCACATTTAGTTCCATTAGGTTGCCCTACACACCAATTAGGTGTTTTTCCACCATTAATTTCATTTTGTTCATTTTTGCTCAATTGTTGAGCTCCTTCTAAGTTTAAAATGTTTTTTAACATAATTAAAATATTTAATAATTAAATTTGTAGTGAACATTTAGAGACACTCACTTTTGCGTCTTTTATTTATACACTATGAACAATAGTAGCACTTTCCGCTTACCCATACTGTATTTGCTGGGAGATTTTCACAGTATTCTTGATTGTTATTAGGTGGGTCTATCGGGATATATAAAAATGGATCAGATCCACAAGGACGTATTCCACCTCCATTAATAGAAGATTGTTCTTCTTTGCTCAATTGTTGAGCACCTTTTAAGTTTAAAATGTTTTTTAACATAATTAAAATATTTAATAATTAAATTTGTAGTGAACATTTAGAGACACTCACTTTTGTGTCTATTTTTGTAAAATGTATTTACTCATAAAAGTGTAATCATAATTATATACTAACTCTAAAGGTTTACTTAAGTGTACTTTTAATTAAAATTGTTGTTATTATGTAATAATAGTATTACTTTTATGTTGGTAATTGTTTTGTTATAGGTTGAATTGTTAACTGTTACCTTGATTTAAATAAATATCATTGCTAACTAAATATGCTAGCAATGATTTTTAATTAACTTTTTAACAGCTAGGGCAAGGGTCTACACATACACCACTGCCGTTGCATGCACCTCCTTGACCGCCATTACAATACTTACAAAATGCCAATCCTCCATTAATGGATGATTGTTCTTTTTTACTCAATTGTTGAGCACCTTTTAAGTTTAAAATGTTTTTTAACATAATTAAAATATTTAATAATTAAATTTGTAGTGAACATTTAGAGACACTCACTTTTGTGTCTTTTATTCATCGCGAATAAATGTTTATTAGAGCCTAGTGTATGCTAGGCTCTTTTTTTATTTTTTTATTTTGTGCTTCTATTAAAAAGTCTATAAAAAGTGAAAGATCTTTTACCTCATACTCTTTTGGGAAGAAGTAATTTCCAATTAATGTGGCAGGTGTATAACTAATGTCGTTTTCTAGACACCAATTATAATGTGAGTTTAATGATTCATAATTTGAAAGCATAGTTGGTTTATTATAGGCTTCTTGCCATTTATCGACATCTTTAATTTCAAACCAATTTTTTAATGCTTTATAAGCGTCCTCTTTGTTTAGTTGATATATCTCGATGATTCGCTGAGATATTTGTGTAGCTGGGTTTTCTGTATTCTCTGAAGACACATTAAACACTACAGTAAGTTTTAGTTTGTTGTCAAAAGTTTTTAATAGACTATCATAACTCTCAAAAGCTTTTGTGCAAAAACCGCATAAAGGGTTTGTAACACTAACTATTTCAAACTTAGCATCTGGGTTTCCAAAAGTTATTCTTGAACTAGCTTCAATAAAGGTTTCAGTTTTTCTTTTTTCTTTTGTCAGTAACGTTAGAAATAAATTCTCATTTCTTTTAAATTTAAAGTATTCAACTTTTAATGGCTCTAACTTTAATGCTTTTGAAATCATCTTTTTTGAAATGATCCATATTAGATACATAGAAGCAATTATTGCAAAACTTTTTATAAAAAATAATAAATTGAAATTAATACTAGTTGGAGAAATAAATGAGACAACTATTTGAGATATTAATATAGAAACAATACCTAAGCAAAGAGGGCACCATTTTTTAATAATAAAGGCTTGAGAATATAAAGAATAAAATATAATAGGGATACTTATAATAGATAATACAATAAAGAAACTAGTGTTAAAACCCAAAATTCCAATAATCAATAATTGAGAAGTAAAATAAATTATTGAGGCATCACTTAATGAAATCAGACCAAATAACTTGCTTGTTTTATTATTTATTACGTCACTACAACTAGTGTTGTTTTCTGTAGAGTTGCAAATTTTTGAAGTAGATTTATCTTGAATACCAAAGCTCTCTCTTATTATAAAATAGCTAATAAATATTCCAATTAGAGTAAATACAGTATAGATAATTGTTTGTATGTTCTTGTTGAATAGTAAGAAAGTTAATGTTGCAAGTCCTATTAATAATAAAGGAAGGGTAAGTTTTTTTAAAGAAATACTCTTGTTTGTAGACGGAGAATTATTTTTTTCGATAGCGATTATAGTGCCATTCCAAATTTCTTTAAATTCATCTACAGAAACTTTTTTCTTAGTTCCATCCTCTACAAATAATTTTAAATAATTATTTTTATTTTGAACTTGTGCTATTGATTTAGCATTATCTTCTTCAATTACTGCCAGAAAATATTCTGGTAATTGGTCTAACGCATCTTTTGGAACATTTGCAACTATATTCTCTATACCAAAATAATCTAATGTATCGCTAATTGCCTTAATACTTGGGAAACTTGGATTACTAATAAGTTGTAATTTAAAGTCATCAGTATTAACAATAAAACTATTATTTAGTATAAATTTTTGTAATATATCGTATAATTTGTTTTCCATAATAATAGACTTTAGCACATATTTATTTTTGATAGGACTAAAATGAATTATTTTGGAACTTAAAACAATAGCAATTATAAAAGCGTAGCTATTTATTTCATATTCGCAATCTAAATGTTTAAAAGTGTAATTAACGTATAAATACAAAAAGCACCTTATTTAACATAAGGTGCTTTTTGTTAAAAAGAAAATATTTTATTAATTACTAAGAAATTCTGTAAAATCAATACCTGAATACTCTGTGTATTCACAAGTGTTGGAAACATAAGGTCTTGTAACAATTACGTTATAAGAAGGGTGCATAATATGGTTTTGGGTGATAGTGAACTGTTCTACTGCTGTACAGTTTTGTTCTAATATTTCAAGATACCCATATCTTAAATAAGCTTCGTTTACTGTAGCTGTAGATAATGGGTGTGCAGTAGAAGTTACTCTAAACGATTCTTGATTATAAATTAATAATTGGTTTGGAAAATACAATTCTATACAATTTTCGTTTAAAATGTAATTCATAAAACCATCAACTGCATCTTGAGTTGGGTCTATTCCTATTAAATCACCACCATTATCTCCACCTGTTGTAAAAGGAGGCCATAGTGGTTCGTCTATTGTGCCATCTGGGCAAGCATTAAATAAATCTCCCTGAGGATATTCTGGAGAACTGTAAAGATAAAGGTACTCTAAAAATTTAGTTTTAAATACCGATGACATAACGCTACCACCAATAAGATTTTCTAACGCCATAGTTTCGTTATTTGCTATAGTATTTAAAAAATTGTTTCTAGCATCTTCCTCATAATAGAGGACAGATGTTGTAACATACGACACCCATTGCATTCTATCTTCTAAACAGGGGTCTATAGGTGCTTTGTTATCACTTCCGCCATAAGGTGTAATAGATAGATTTTCAGACTTGTTATTTGAAGAGGTTTGACTATAATTAGCATTGTTATCATTTAACTCATTTAGTTGTTCTTTCTGACAAGAAAATATAAGTAAGCATACTACTACTAAAGGGAAATAAAGTTTAATTTTTTTCATGGCTATAATTTTATAATTTTTTATAAAAATACTATATAATACTATTTATTTTAACTCTATTAATGTAAGCGTTACTAAATAATTCAAATATGCTATTAGATATTTCATATTCGTAGTATTAATTAAAAATCATTTTTAAGGTATATTCTTTTCTTCTACTTGAAACAGGTACTTTAAAATCTAGGTTTACAATGAGCACTCCATTTTTATTATATTTTAAAACGTGTTTTTTATTTACGATATAAGATTGATGGCATCGTATAAAAATAGTTGATGAAAGAATTTCTTCTATTTTTTTTAATGATTTTGACACCATAATTTTATCTAGTTGTTGGGTGTAAAAAGTAGTATAATTTCCGTTTGATCTACAATAAATAATATCATCTTCATAGATTGCATAAACGGTATCTGATGTTTTCAATATAATTCGTTTTTTTTCTACTCCTTTAAAATATTCGCTTGAAATTTCAACCAGTTTTTCTAACTGATTTTCATTTTGACGATTATTTAATGCTTTATTTACTGCATCCTTAAACTCATTATTATCTACAGGTTTTAAAATATAATCTAAGGCACCAACTTTAATTGCCTTAATGGCAAGAGAATCGTAGCCGGTTATAAAAACAACTTCAAAATTTTTGTAATCACATTTTGATAATATATCGAATCCTGTTCCGTCAGAAAGTTGGATATCTAAAAATAATAGGTCTGGCTTATGAGTATTAATTACTTCTATACCGCTTTTAACATTGTCTGCTTCAGCTATAATAAATAATTCATTACTAAAATAATTACTAATTTTTTTTCTAATTTCATCTCTTATATAAGACTCATCATCAATTAATATAACTTTAATCATTATTGCTTAATTTAAAGGGGATTAAAAATTCAATGTACAAGCCATTTAGGTTGTTTAACTGATCTTTTTTGTTTTTTATGACCATTTTTGATTTTGTAGATTTCATAAGAAAACTATTAATTAACTTCAAAGAAGTAGAATTTTTATAAGTATAATCTGCTTTAGTGAAACCAACACCATTATCTTCAATTATACATTTTACAAATTTGTTTTGTAATTTTAAATGAATGTTTATTTCACCTAAATAATCAATACCTTTAAATCCATGCTCTATAGAATTTTCAATAAAGGGTTGAAGTAACATTGGCGGAATAAATATTAAATCTTCAAGATCTAAATTTTCAAAATTAATAGAGTAAATAAACTTTTTTGGGAAACGCAATAACTGTAATTCTATATATTTTTCTAACGATTCTAATTCGTTTTCAAGTAAAACATAATTATGTAATGAGTTATCTAAAATAAGTCGTAGTAATCTTGAAAATTTTATTAAATAATTACTTGATTTTTCTGGGTTTTTTTGAATTTGGTTTTGAATTACAGACAAGGTATTAAACATAAAATGCGGGTTCATCTGTGATCGTAATAAACGTTGTTGCATTTGCAAACTAAGTTTTTCATATTTAAACTTTCTTCTTTGATAGAAAATAAAACTTAAAATTAATATAAGAGTTATAAAACCTAATAATAGGTATAAATTTAATTTGAGTTTGACATTGTTTATTTCAATAGTTTGTTTTTCTTTTAGCAGTTGCTTTTCATTTGTATTTGCGGCTTTTAAAGCAATAAGTTCTTTGTTAATTTTTTTTTGATATAAATGAGTTTGAAAATTATAAATAGAATCTAGATAATTGGTAATGCTTGAAATATCTTTATTAGTCATTGTAGCTAGACTAAGTTTATATTTCATATAACTTCTTACATATTTATCATCTATATTATTAAAACCAATACTCGCCATAGAATCTAAATAAATTGCAGCTTTTTTTAGTTTATTAAGCTCAATGTATGCTTCAGCTATATTTCCAAAAGAGGATGCAAGATTATTTGATTTCCATGGAGAATTTTTAGAAAGTTTGATTGATTTTATTCCTTTTTTATAATAATTTATAGCTGTGAAATAGTCTTCCTGAAAGAATTTAAATACACCATATTGCCCATAAATTTGTTTTTTTAATGTATTTGATTGTATATTTTTTAATTTTACGAGACTATCCATTATCTTAAAAGTACCTACTGTATCGTTAAGATAATGAAATTTAATTTTAGCTAATGATATATATGCTAGTATTAGATTGAGTGAATCATTTGCTTTTTTTAACATTTTAATTCTTTCTTTAGAAAATTTTAATGCATTATTATAATCTTTTAAACTCAGGTAAGCATTACTTTTAAAATAATATGCTAATGCCATTCTATTATGATCATTTTCATTGTCAATAAGTGTAAAATACTGATCTATTACTGTAAAAGAATCGCCAATTTTGTCAATACTCCAAAAATTATTACATGCATCAATAAAATATCGATCTTGTCGGTAAGAGGTAATAGAGTCTTTAACATATTTAATTGTTTTGTATAGATAAATTGCAGCACTATCTAAATCTTTTTTTTCTTTATAATAATGCCCCAACAAATAATTATTTTCAGCATTTAAAGAATCGGAAAATTTATACTTTTTCAGAAGAGTGTCTGCCTGTTTTAAATAGAAGAAGCTAGAATCTAATGTGCTTTTTGAAGATTTGTTCTGAAGAGCTTTTATGTGTGTTTCAATTAATGAAATACTCTTTTTGTCATTGCCTTTGGAACAACTTAATAAAAAAATGAAGATTAAAAAAACAGCTCTATTTAACATAAGCCAAACTTAAAGAAATAAATTCGTATTTATTTATATCCGATAATATTTTACCTTTTTTTATTAATATAATACTAAAAAAAATTAAAACTTACCTATTCACATAATTAGAAGCGTCCAATCTAATAAAAATAAAAAGCAAAATAGTAAAGCCCCAAAGTCCAGAACCTCCATAACTAAAAAAGGGCAGCGGAATTCCGATGGTTGGTAGTAATCCCGAAACCATCCCGATATTTATAAAAAAGTGAAAGAAAATAATAGAAGCAACACTATAACCATAGACTCGACTGTATTGTGATTTTTGCCTTTCGGCAAGAATTAATAAGCGAATAATCAAAGCCAGAAAAAGAAGTACTACCAAAAGACTTCCCAGAAACCCCCATTCTTCTCCAACGGTACTAAAAATATAGTCAGTGTCTTGTTCGGGAACAAATTTTCCTTTGGTTTGTGTGCCTTGTAACCAACCTTTTCCAGTCCAACCACCACTACCAATAGCTATTTCACTTTGATTGGTATTATAACCAATATCTTTGGTGTCAACTTCTTTTCCTAAAACAATATTAAAACGATCACGATGTCGTTGCTCTAAAACGTTTTCAAAAATAAAATTTACAGAAACTGAAAACCCAATACAAGCGGCAACAATGATTCCGTATTTAAAAATAGTAGGTTTTCGTTTTTTATTTTTCAGTAAAACAATCCCAGTAATAAGTATAATGCCAAATGAAACCCAAGTAACTCCAAATGCTAATGTTGCTACAAATAATGCTGCCACAATAAAACCTAATAATAAATAAATATAATGTAATCCTTCTCTATAAAGAGGGAAAATCAATGCAATATAAACCAAAGCACTTCCTGGATCTGGTTGTGGAACTATGATTAATGCTGGTAAAAAAATTAAGACTAAAGCTTTAATTTGAACGTTAAAAATCTTTAAATCTGTTTGAATATCACTAACATATTTTGCCAATGCTAATGCAGTAGCAGCTTTGGCAAACTCACTTGGTTGAATTGTAAAACTTCCAATACCATACCAAGAAGTAGCTCCATTTACATTTTTTCCAAAGAGAAAAAGACCTATAAGAGATGCTACTGCTATGATATAAATTATACTCGAAAATCGCTCATAAAATCTTGTGTCAATGGCGAGAATAAAAATAATTAATACAACACTCAAACAGATAAACAATAATTGTTTTGTGTAAACTTGACCAAAATCAAAAAAACTTGTAGAAGCTTCATTAAAAGAAGCAGAATAAATATTTATCCATCCAATAGCCACCAAAGCAACGTAAATTAAAATAGTAATCCAATCAAACTGTTTGTTTCCTCTAGACCCTATCATTAATAATTGATGTTAAAAGGTTTTCCAGAAATTGGTTTTGCATATTCTTCTTCAAGGCTTCCGTTAAGTACATAATTCTCCATATCTGTTCTGGTTATTTCTCCTTTTAGATATTTTTCAATCATAAGTCCTGCAATTCTTCCTGCCCAACGCGAACCCCAATATCCGTTTTCTACAATCACTGCTACTGCAATTTTCGGATTGTCTTTGGGAGCAAAAGCAATAAAAATAGAGTGATCTGTAAGCTGAACTCGTTTACCACCAATTTTAGTGTAATTTTCTGAAGTTCCTGTTTTTCCGCATATTTCAATTCCAGGAATACGTAGTCTAGCAGCCGTACCTTCGGTATAAACTTGATGCATTCCTTCAACTACAGGTTCAAAATATTTAGGGTCTATAGTTGTATTATACCGTTTGGTATATTTTGAAGGAATCGTATCTACTCCATTTATTTTTTTAATAATGTGAGGCTTGTAAAACCAGCCTCTATTAGCTATGGCTGTTGTAAAATTCACCATTTGCATCGGAGTTAAAATCACTTCTCCTTGTCCGATTGCATTGGATATGGTTGCAGTAGCATACCATTTATAAGTTGGATAATTATACCAACGGTTGTAAAAATCTGCCGATGGAATCAATCCTTTTTTTCCAGGTGGTAAATCATAGCCCATATAATTTCCCAATCCAAAACTTTCTAAATGATGTCTCCAATTATCCATTCCCTCTTGAGGGGTAGGATATTTTTCTATACTACGTCTGTAAACGGTTGCAAAATAGCTGTTACATGATTTTGCTATGGCACCAACCATTGATAAAGGAGGTCTGCTGTGGTGACATCCCAAAGGTTTACTACCTCCATAAAAATAGCGTCCATTACAGACAACAGTCTCATTAAGATCGATAACTCCTTCTTGAAGTGCTATTAATCCTGTTAATGTTTTAAATGGAGAGCCTGGTGGATATTCACCTTGTAAAACCCTATCAAATAAAGGTCTAGAAATAGTATCGTACCAAAGTTTAGTGAAGTTTTTTGAACGCTCTCTACCCACCAATAATTTTGGATCGTAATTTGGAGCTGTTATAAGAGCTAAAATTTCACCAGTTGATGGTTCAAGGGCTACAATTCCACCGCGTTTATTGACTAATAATTTTTCGCCATATTCTTGAAGTACCGCATCAATAGTTAATGTAATATCTTTTCCATTTACAGGAAGTGTGTCGTAAACACCTTCTTTATAAGGACCAATAACTCTGTTAAATCGATCCATTTGTTGATATTTCACTCCTTTTATTCCTCTTAAAACTTCTTCATATTCTTGTTCAACACCAGCCTTGCCAATTAAATCGCCCATTTGGTAGTAGGAATTTTTATTAATGATAGTTTTATTTACTTCAGCTATATAACCAAAAACATTGGCTGAATTATGTACTTGATAATCTCGTAATGCTCTTTTTTGGATATAGAAACCATCGTATTTCCATATTTTTTCAGAAAGATAGGCGTATTCGTCTTTAGTAAATTGAGGGATGACTACAGAAGGAAGTCTTGGTGAATAAATACGTGCCTTTGCTATAATGTTATCTAATTCATCTTCCGTTATTTTTAATAAATTGCAAAATTCTATTTTTGTATCGCAATCCATTTCTTTTACATTTTTCGGAATTACCATCACATCGTAAGATGGCTGATTGGAAACCAAAAGTTTTCCATTTCTATCGAAGATAAAACCTCTTTGTGGAAAATCGAATTTCTTTTTTATAGCATTATTTTCAGAAGAAATTTGTGCAGAGGTATCATACACCTGAAGATAAAATAATCTAGAAATGATAATTAACCCGAAGGTAATAACAATAAGTAAAAGTAAATATTTTCTCACTTGGATTTTTTACTAAAAATGGTAATTGCACTTAGTATTAAAATGGTACTAAAGATACCTGAAAATAACGTAGATTTTAAAACTAATAGTATGTGATTTACGTTAAATATTTCTAATAAAAACAAAACAAAATGATGAATAAAAACCATAGAGACTATATAAAGTATCCGTTGTCCAAATTCAGCATTGCTCACCTTTACAGTGTTGTACTCATAGCTAATACCGAAAGAGTATTTTAAAACCACAGGTCTTATAAAGGCAATAAAAACAGAAGATGCTGCGTGAATTCCTCCAGAATCACTAAAATAATCTATACTTAAACCCAATAAAAAGCTTAATAATATTAATAAGCTTTTGTTTCCTGTAATTGGGTAAACTAATATAAAAATTACATAAAGGTAAGGGTTGATGTAACCTAAGAAATCAACATGATTTAACAACAGTACTTGAATTAAAACCAAGATGATAAAACGGAAGCTATTTATTAAAAATTCGTTATTCAACATCTTGATTTCCGTTTTCTAGTTGTTTAATTTCAGTTGAATCTAAATTTTCAATAATATAAACATGTTCTAAATTTGTCATATCATTAAATAACTGAATGTTTAAAATTAATGAATTTTTATCTTCAGTAAGCTTAAAATCTGTTACGGAACCAATTAAAATTCCTTCAGGAAAAATAGTAGATCTTCCACCAGTAACGATAGTATCACCTATAGTTACCGGTGCCAATCTTGGAATATCTATTAATTGAACCGTATTTGGATCTTTAGTATTCCAAACCAAAGAACCAAAATGTTTAGAGCTTTTTAATTTTGCATTTATCTGGCTATTGGTATTTAATATAGATTGTGCAGTTGCATATTTATTTGAGACATTATCGATGATCCCAACAATTCCTTTTGAGGTTATAACTCCCATATCTGTTACTAAACTATCTTGTTTGCCCTTGTTTAATGTAAGCTTGTTTTTTGTTCTAGAAAATGAATTGTTTATCACCTTCGCCGAAATAAATTTGTATTTGTAGTTTAATGAAATAGTATCAATATTATGAGAAATCGCTATCCCTTTGTATGCTTCTAAGTGTTTTCGTAAACGAGCATTTTCCTCTACTAACAAATTATTTTCTTTTCGTAAACTAAAATAACCTGTAATGTTATTTTTAATAGAATAAATAGTACCAGTAAAATAATTGGATGAATTTACAATCTTATTTTTATGAAAAGAATGTGATTGAATTGTAAGAAAAACAGCAGTAGAAAATAATAAAATAAACAACAGAAAATTTTTATTTCGGATAAAGAAAAATAGAATTTGCTGCATAAAAGCGAATATTTTATATTAAAAAACTATTTAATTAAAACACTTTTAAATTTGCTTAAGTTTTTTAGACAAATTCCAGTTCCTCTAACAACTGCACGTAAAGGATCTTCAGCAATATATACAGGAAGATCTGTTTTTTGTGATAATCGCTTGTCCAATCCGCGAAGCATTGAGCCTCCACCTGCTAAATAAATTCCAGTATTATAAATGTCGGCGGCTAATTCTGGTGGAGTTCTTGAAAGTGTTTCCATTACAGCGTCTTCAATTCGCAATATAGACTTGTCCAGTGCTTTAGCAATTTCTCGATAAGATGTTTGTACTTGTTTCGGTTTTCCTGTTAATAAATCTCTTCCTTGAACGGGTAAATCGTCTGGTGGTAATTCTAAATCTTCAGTCGCTGCACCGATTTGAATTTTAATATTTTCAGCAGTACGCTCACCTACATAAAGGTTATGTTGTGTTCGCATATAGTAAATAATATCGTTGGTAAAAACATCCCCCGCAATCTTTACAGATCGATCACAAACAATACCTCCAAGTGCAATTACAGCAATTTCGGTAGTACCACCACCAATATCAACAATCATATTTCCTTTTGGTTGCATAATGTCTACGCCAATACCAATAGCTGCTGCCATTGGTTCATGGATTAGATACACTTCTTTTCCGTTTACACGTTCAGCACTTTCTTTTACGGCTCGCATTTCCACGGCAGTGATTCCACTTGGAATACAAATTACCATTCTTAGGGAAGGAGTAATCCATTTCTTTTTAAGTGCAGGAATATCTTTAATGAACATATTAATCATCTGTTCACTTGCATCAAAATCTGCAATTACTCCATCTTTTAAAGGTCTAATAGTTTCAATGTTTTCGTGAGTTTTTCCTTGCATTAAATTGGCCTCAGTACCAACAGCAATAATTTTTTTTGTAGAACGATCTCTCGCAACAATAGAAGGAGCATCGACGACCACCTTATCGTTATGAATTATTAACGTGTTTGCTGTTCCTAAATCTATTGCTATTTCTTCGGTTAAGAAGTCGAAAAATCCCATATTTTAATGTACTGTTTTGAAGTTAAATGTGTGTGTTACAAATGTAATGAAAATTAATGCTTAAAATGACGTGTTCCTGTAAATACCATTGCCATAGATTTTGTATTGCAATAATCAATACTCAATCCGTCTTTGATAGATCCTCCTGGCTGAATTACAGCGGTTACTCCAGCGTTATTTGCAATTTCTACACAATCAGGAAAAGGAAAAAAAGCATCACTCGCCATTACCGCACCACTTAAGTTGAAATTAAAAGTATTTGCCTTAACAATTGCCTGGTTAAGTGCATCAACTCTTGAAGTTTGCCCAGTTCCACTTGCACATAATTGCTTTCCTTTTACCAAAACAATTGTGTTAGATTTGGTGTTTTTGCAAATTTTAGAAGCAAATACTAAATCATTTAACTCGTTAGAATTTGGTTTATTGTCAGTTACATAAGTTAAATTTTCAAGTCGATCGGTTTTAGTATCTTTATCCTGAACCAAAACTCCGTTTAAGCAAGTTCTTACTGTGGTTTCAGGCATTTTTATTTCTTTCTGAATTAAAATAATTCTATTCTTTTTTCCCTGTAATATTTCCAATGCTTTTTCTGAATAGGAAGGAGCAATTACCACTTCACAAAATAACTTATGTATTTCTTCTGAAGCAGCCTCGTCAATTTCAACATTACTAATTAAAATTCCTCCAAAAGCTGAAACAGGGTCACTAGCCAAGGCATCGTTATAGGCTTCAAGCACGGTTTCCCTTTGTGCAATACCACAAGCATTATTATGTTTTAAAATGGCAAATGTTGGTGCTTCTCCATTAAATTCTGTCATTAAATTAACAGCAGCATCTACATCAAGTAGATTGTTGTAACTTAATTCTTTTCCGTGAAGTTTATCAAAAATAGCGTCAAAATCACCAAAGAAAAATCCTTTTTGATGTGGATTTTCACCATATCGTAAAACCTTTCCGTTTTGTTTACTTATCTTTAATGCAGAAATACTATGATCTTGATTGAAATAATTAAATATCGCTGTATCGTAGTGTGATGAAATATTAAATGCTTTTGCAGCAAAATGTTTTCTACTAACCAAAGAAATTTCTCCGTCATTCTCAGAAATAACTTCTAAAAACTCCTGATAATCTTCCATAGATGAAACACAAATAGTATCTGCATAATTTTTAGCTGCGGCTCTGATTAATGAAATTCCGCCAATATCAATTTTTTCGATTATATCTGCTTCTAAAGCTCCCGAAGAAACCGTCTTTTCAAAAGGATATAAATCGACAATTACCACATCTATTTGAGGAATGTTGTATTCCTTCATTTCTGCAGCATCACCTTCATGATTCTGACGATTTAAGATTCCGCCAAATACTTTTGGATGCAGAGTTTTTACTCTTCCACCCAAAATGGAAGGGTAATCTGTAACTTTTTCCACTGGAATTACATCAATTCCTAAATTATTTATAAACTGCTGAGTTCCACCTGTTGAATAGATTTTTACATCCAATTCATTTAATTTTTTTACAATGGGTTCAAGGCCATCTTTAWGNAAAACAGAAATTAATGCCGAAGTGATTTTTTTTGAGTTCATGGAAAAGTTTGGGTTTTTGGTCTAACAATCAGACGTTCGCAAAAGTACATAATTAGCAATTAATTTTGTAACATAAGTTAGTAGAAAACGTCTTACTTTAGTAAAACTTTTTTGACAGAAAAATTTGTATGAATTTTTCAATGAAAAAGCATAGAAATACTTCCTGTTTAAAAGGATTTTAATTAATTAAAAAGATGTTAATATACCTTCGCGTATTAAAAGAGAGTTTCAATTTTGCCATCAACGCACTTAAAAATAATAAGCTGCGAACTTTCTTGTCTTTATTGGGAGTTACCATTGGTATTTTTTCGATTATTGCAGTTCTTGCTGCGGTAGATTCTTTAAAAAGAGAAATTGACGATAGTATTAGTTCCTTAGATAACAGCACTATAATTGTGATGCGTTTTTCATTTGGACCCACCAATATTCCAAGATGGAAACGCCAACAATTTCCAGATGTGACTTATGACGAATATCAGTATTTAAGCAGGTATATGCCAGATACAGAAGCGGTTTCGTTTGCGTTAAATGTGCCTTCAACTTCAATTAAATTTGAAGAAAAGTCAATTTCAAATGTTCAAATTGGTGCAATTTCTTATGAATATTATGATATTGAATCATTACAAATTGCTGAAGGACGATTTTTTAATGAATCTGAATCCAATAGCGGTACACCCGTTATTATTTTAGGTGATGAAATTTCAAATACATTATTTCCATCAACAACTCCATTAGGAAAAAAAGTTCGACTCTACGGAAGAAAATTTGTGGTGATTGGTGTGCTTAAAAAGGAAGGGGCCAGTTTTTTAGGTGGTTCTAAAGATACTACAGTTTTTATTCCGGTGAATATGGCACGTAAGATTTTTGGAGATAATAATGGATCGACTTTTCCTCAAATTGTCGTAAAACCCAAAAGTGGTGTTGATAATGCAGGGTATATTGCTTTATTAAAACAAAAAATGCGGCTTTCAAGAGGACTAAAACCAGATGATATTGATAACTTTTTTGTAAATCAGATGCAAGGTTTTACTGATTTAATTGATGGAATTACAGGAACCATGAACGGGATAGGTTGGTTAATAAGTGGTTTTTCTTTATTAGTAGGTGGCTTCGGAATTGCCAATATTATGTTTGTAAGTGTGAAGGAACGTACTAACTTAATTGGAATTCAAAAATCCCTTGGTGCTAAAAATAAATTTATCTTGTTTCAGTTTTTGTTTGAAGCAATTATACTTTCGGTAATTGGAGGATTAATTGGATTGTTTTTAGTGTTTCTAGTTTCGATTGTTGCATCTTCATTTACAGGAGATTTTGACTTTGTGCTTTCTCCTTGGAATATGTTTATTGGTACGGCGATTTCTGCTATTATTGGGCTTATTGCTGGGATTATTCCTGCAATTTCGGCTTCAAAATTAGATCCTGTAGAGGCTATTAGAACTGGGATGTAAAATTTACCAGACCATTAGGTTTCCTCATCTTCGCTAAAAGCTTCGGAGGATCAATAAAACATAGCAGGTCTATTAAACAAGAAACTACTTTTTTGAAAATTATAGTATTAATGAAATCTGCTCATTTACCCATTCCAAAAAACGTTCGTCTTTTTTAGTGAATGGATTTGAAGTATTAGAGTCAATATCTATCTGACCAATATTTTTTCCATCCTTAAATAAGGGTATTACAATCTCCGCCTTTACATTAATATTACAAGCAATATAATTGTTTTGAGCTTGCACATCTTCCGCCACAAAATTTTGATTAGAAACTGCTACTTGTCCACAAATACCTTTTCCGAAGGGGATTACTGTATGATCAGTTTCTTCACCAGCATAGGCTTTTAAATGAAGTGTCTTTTGTTCGTGATTGGCAAAATAAAATCCGACCCAGTCATAAAAATCTAATGACGACTGAAGCAATTCGCAAATTTGAGTTAATCTATTCCCAACAGTTAACGACTTTTGAGAAATGATTCCACTAACTTTTTGTTGAAGAATTTTATAAGGCATAATTACTTTTAAAATGCAAAGTTACTAAAGCATTAGTAAATCCTTTGTGGCCTTTGTAAAAAACTTAGTGTATTTTTGGTTGAACTAAAGCAGTAATTTCTATTTTTGTTAAAAATCATATCTACTGAAAACACTTTTTACAAAATATAAATCAGTTTTACACTTTGTTGTTCTATTTCTTGGAACTTATTTAGTGCTAAGTTTTTTGTATTCGATGTATTTAAATAAATCGCAAGGTGGAAGTTATTATCCTGATTATTTTACACATATTGTTGCAAAACAAAGCAGTACCTTAATTGAATGGATGGGTTACACCTCAAAAATTGAAAACCATGAATCTGAAGCGAGTCAGAGATTATTCGTTAATAACGAGTTTATGGTACGTGTTGTTGAAGGTTGTAATGCGGCAAGTATTATCATTTTATTTATTTCATTTATAATCGCATTTGCTGAAAAAATCAAAAAAACATTCTTGTTTTTATTGGATGGAGGATTGCTTATTTATTTGGTGAATTTAATTCGGATTGCGATTTTGACTGTTATTTATTACGAATATCCACAATATCAAGAAATGTTGCATAGTGTAGTGTTTCCTGCAATTATCTACGGAATGGTTTTTTTACTTTGGATGCTATGGGTTCGGATGCTTTCGAAAAATGAACTTGAAGATGACAAAAGAAACTAAAAATGAATAAGACACTTAAAATAGTTACACTTGTTTTTTTAGCAAGTTTATTGGTGCTCATTCGTATGTTTGAAACCGAACTTTTTTACGATCCTTTACTTTCGTACTTTAAATCTGACTATTCTAACAACCCACTACCAGAAATTTATTCTTATAAATTAGTAGGAAATATTGCAGTTCGGTTTCTATTAAACACAATTGTTTCACTTGGAATTCTTTGGATAGTATTTAAAGACAAAGGAATACTTAAATTATCTGTTTTCTTATTCGGAATACTATTCTGTGTTTTAGTACTTGCTTTTAGTTATTTGTTATTCTATTCAAATTCAGAAAGCTTTTTGTCTTTGTTTTATGTGCGAAGGTTTTTAATTCAACCAATATTTTTATTGGTTTTGTTGCCTGCTTTTTATTTTCAGAAGAAGAAATAAAAAACCTACTAGGTTTTTAAAACTTAGTAGGTTTGCTTGCAAAAAAAATGACGGTATGATTCAAAACCACACCGTCATTAAATAGTATTTATCGACCCAGATTCTGGGTTACATCATTCCTGGCATTCCGCCGCCCATAGGAGGCATCGCCGGAGTATCTTCTTTAATATCCACCAAAGCACATTCGGTAGTAAGAATCATTCCTGCAACCGAAGCTGCATTTTCTAAAGCTACACGAGTTACTTTTTTAGGATCGATGATTCCTGCTTCGAGCATATCTACATATTTGTCTGCTTTTGCATCATACCCATAGTTTTTCTTTCCTTCCAATACCTTGTTGATTACTACAGAACCTTCGCCTCCAGCATTTTCAACAATGGTACGTAATGGAGCTTCAATWGCTTTTGCWACAATATTGATTCCTGTRGTTTCGTCTAAACYGTCTGARYTTAATTTTTCTAAAACTGAAATAGCTCTAACCAAWGCAACACCACCWCCRGCAACAATTCCTTCTTCAACAGCAGCACGAGTTGCGTTTAAAGCATCGTCCACACGGTCTTTCTTTTCTTTCATTTCTATTTCCGAAGCAGCACCAACATATAAAACTGCAACACCACCAGCTAATTTAGCCAATCGCTCTTGCAATTTTTCTTTGTCGTAATCGCTTGTGGTAGATTCTATCTGAGATTTTATCTGATTTATTCTTGCTTTGATGTCACTTTTCTTACCAGCACCTTTTACAATCGTAGTATTGTCTTTATCGATAGTTACTGTTTCGGCAGTTCCTAACATTTCTAAAGTAGCATTTTCAAGAGTGAAACCTAATTCTTCAGAAATTACAGTTCCTCCAGTTAAAATAGCAATATCTTCTAACATCGCTTTACGTCTGTCACCAAATCCTGGTGCTTTAACGGCAGCAATTTTTAGCGAACCACGTAATTTATTTACTACCAAAGTTGCCAATGCTTCACCATCTACATCTTCAGCAATAATTAAAAGTGATTTTCCTTGTTGTGCTACTGGCTCTAAAATAGGAAGTAAATCCTTCATCGTTGAAACCTTTTTGTCGTACAAAAGAATCATCGGGTTTTCCATTTCGGTTTGCATTTTCTCGCTGTCAGTTACAAAGTAAGGAGAAAGATAACCACGATCAAACTGCATTCCTTCTACTACATCTACATAGGTTTCAGTTCCCTTAGACTCTTCCACAGTAATTACTCCTTCTTTACCAACTTTTCCAAAAGCTTTAGAAATTAAATCACCAATTAACTCATCATTATTTGAAGATATGGAAGCTACTTGCTTAATCATATCAGACGAGTTACTTACTTTTTTTGCTTGTTTGTCAAGATCGGTTACAATTGCTTTTACCGCTTTATCGATACCTGCTTTTAAGTCCATCGGGTTGGCGCCAGCAGCAACATTTTTTAATCCTTCTTGAACTATTGCTTGTGCTAAAACGGTAGCGGTAGTTGTTCCGTCACCAGCTAAATCGTTGGTTTTTGAAGCTACTTCTTTTACCATTTGAGCACCCATATTTTCTAATGGATCTTCTAATTCAATTTCTTTTGCAACCGTAACACCATCTTTGGTAATTTGTGGTCCACCAAACGATTTTCCGATAATTACATTACGTCCTTTTGGACCTAAAGTTACTTTTACTGCGTTTGCTAATGCGTTTACACCACGTTTTATACTATCGCGTGCTTCTACATCAAATTTTATATCTTTTGCCATTGTTTTTTGCTTTATGCAAAAAGCTTTAAGCTGTATGCTGTATGCTTTATGCTGGGTTATTTAAGTTTTTGTTTTAATGAATAAATTTTTTGCTTTATAATGTTTATATCTGAATTTAATTTTTCAAATGAACTTATATCAATATAGTTTAGCTCTTTTGAAAGTATGAGTAAATATTCAGATTCTGATGCTGAGCCTAATGCTATTGTTAAAAAACGATTGAATTCTGCGTCACTATCTCTACCGCATCCTTCACTTATATTTGTAGGAATTGATGAAGAAGCTCTTCTAATTTGAGATGTTAAACCATAAATTTCTTCTTTTGGAAAGTTTTTAGTAAGGCTATAAATTTCTAAAGTAAAAGAATGACTTAATGTCCAAATGTTATGTTTTTTAAAATCTCTCATAGCATACAGCCTAAAGCCTACAGCTTACAGCATTTTTATATAATCGCAAGTATATCTTCTTCTCGCATAATAAGGTAATCGGTACCTTCGTATTTTAATTCGCTTCCAGAATACTTTCCGTAAAGAACGATGTCACCAACTTTTACGGTCATTTTATGATCTTTTTTGCCTTTACCTAGAGCGACTACTTTTCCTTGTTGTGGTTTCTCTTTTGCAGAATCTGGGATATAAAGTCCCGAAGCAGTTTTAGTTTCCGCTTCTTGTGGTTCTACGAGAACCCTGTCTGAAAGAGGTTGAATTTTTAATGCCATTATCAATTTATTTTTAGATGTTAATTATTGTATTTAATAATGGTTTTATGCTAAAAGTATGCCAGTTAAAAATGTGTGACAATTACCAATGTAAAATGCCAGCTTGTCATAAAATAAATTGAAACGAGAAGAAAAGTTTAGTTGGTATTTTGAGTTTCTATTGGAATACTTATGCTTTCTTGATACAATAAAGCTATACCAGTAATGCCAATAATAATTGTTAATGTTAGTAAACCAGATTTTAGAAAAGAAAATTTATTTTTTTTAATGGTTTTTATTTTAGAAAAAGGAATCTCTGATTGGGTTTCCCTTTTTTGAATACTAACAGTATTGTCGGTTACATCTACAATTATTGCATCTATTTTTGTAGAATCTATTGTTGTTATTTTGTATTTTTTACCTACAATTATTTCTGAAGATGTAAGTTCAATGCTTTTGTAACCAAAGCAACTTGTTAATAGGATACAAATAGAGAATAAAAAAGTAATTAATTTCATAATGAATAAAATAGTTATTCTAGTGAACGCTATTATTATTATTATTGCGTTTACAACAAAAAAATGCCAGCTTAAAAAGCTGGCATTTTACATATAAAATTAATGAATATGTTTTAATGCTGAATAAAAAGCTGTTTCATGGTTACACCATTAATATCGTGAATGTGTAAATAATATAATCCATTGGGTATATTTGTTGTTTCAACTGTTTTGTCAATATTTGTTGTCTGCCCTTGGTACATAAGGTTTGAAAACTGATCGTAAATATAAATATAATAAGTACCTTCAGGATAACTGGTAAAATCTAATTTAAAATTTTCATCTGCTGAGTTTGGTATTGGATCTGGAGGTAATGCATCACAACTTGTACAAGACCCTCCAGAATTATCATGCTCCACATAGATATATAGAGAGCCACCTTCACCACAACTATTAACTGCTTCTAATTGTACATAACCACTATGCCCACCATTACCAGACCATATTCCAGAATTCCATCCAGTATTGTTTGGTAACATTTGCCAATTGTCGCTAGATTGATCTACGGGGTCAACTATATCGTAATCAGGGTCAAAAGGGTAAGGTAATATCCAATTATAGGATGTTGCACCGTCACTGCCGCCGCCGCTATAAGTGTACCAAGACCCAGAATTTACTAACTCTGGACCATTTAAACTTGTAGGCGCATCAGGCCTGCCTACCCAAATATTTTTTTGAACAGTCTGGTCTAAAAATATGGCTCTTATATAACCTGAGCTACCGCTTGTTGAGTTACCTTCTACGGTTATAGAATGTCCATCTGAGGTAATAAATTGTAAGCTGTTTGATACTTCCCAAGTTACTACATGAGAACCTATGTCGCAGAAGCCAAAATCGTACGTTACAATATCATTATTACAAACAACATCGGGACCATTTAAATCATTAGCATCTAAATATACAGTTGGAGGTTGTGGATTGCCTGCTAGTTCTTCGAATAGCCAATCTTTACTAGCTTGAGTAAAAGAAACGTGTTCTGTGTTGTTGGTTTCTCCATAATAACTATCAAAAGGTGTTTGATTGGTACATACAATATTTTTATCTATAGGTTGATACCAATCTGAAAACCCACTTGTGTCTAATGCAGAATGTGTTGAAATAAAGGCGTGAGGAACAACTAAATCACTTTCTGTAGAAGGAACATACATTTGTATGTCAAGATTGTTTTCTGCTAATTTTGCAACAAGTACTTCTTTTAAATCATTACCAGTATTAAAGTAACCGCCAGGAACCGCATCCATGCTGCCTTGCCAGTTTGTGTTTGTTCTGTAGGCAATAAGAGAATTATAAAAATTCCAATCTAGCCTATACGCCCTAATGTCAAATACCATACCTGTTTGATTAATTTCTTGTTGATAATTGTTTTTAATTGTCAAGAAATTAATTCTCCAATCAAAAAACCACCAAGACAAATCTATATAGCCTCTCATGTCTAAATAACGTTGAGCAGGCTGTGCGTTTTTTACACCAGTAAGCGACCCGTTTATTATAGAAATGTTTCTACTTTGAGTTGGATATCCATTAGAAGAAGATATGCCGTTTGCTGCTAAATCTGCTTGATAATTTAGAAAGTATGGTGATTTAGTGGAAGTAGTAAAATAGTCATAATGATCTATTAGCATCTGTTTTGCAGCCGGAGAACGTAAGCTTTCTTCATACTGTTTTTTTGCTTCGTCATCTCCATTAATGAAACCTAAAAAATAAATACTACCTTGAATAGCTAATGGAATGTTTGCTCCTTGATGTGGACTATCCACACTTATCCATAAACGAGTATTGTGATGCCAAGAGTTGTCTCCAGTAGTTTGTTCTTGTTTTTCCATATAAGCTAATGCGTAACGTGTAATTTGCCCTCCCATACTAGGGCCTACTATTACTAATTCTTCTGCACTATTATTATCTGCTAAACTGGTATTAACTTCTTTAATGAAAGAAGTTAATGTCATTGCATTACGTTGTATATAGTCTGCACCAAAATCGTGTAAAATCTCATTATCATCCCACGGAGCACGCTCTGTAGGTAAATTTATAATGATAACATCGTAGTTTTCTTCTTGGAGGTTAAAAACTAAATTATCATTAGGATTATTTCCATATTTCATCAAACGATAAAGAGATTTGTAATCGTTAGGTTCAAACACACCCTCTACATTTTTATTTAATTCTTGACAAATTGGGTCATTGATACAATCAACGACTTCAATACGTCTTTTATCTCCAGGGTCAAAACCATCTATTAGTATAAAAGGTTTTTTAACACGTGACAAATCGCAATTGCCAGATTGATTATTATTACCAAAAAATATTTTATACTCCATTTTTCCGTTCATGGCAGATTGCTCGTCCCAAGCCTGATAAGGTGTGGTAGATGTGTAGGGAACTATATTAGTTTTTGAACAGCCATTTGGAGGAGGAATGTTTTGCGAAGCCTCACGGTTTATTACCCTTATTTTTGCAAAGGTGGTTAAGGTACTGTTATCTGTATAGGTAATAGTAAACTCTATTAATTTTTCTCCAAAACTAGCATAGGTTACATTGTGTAAATTAGTATTTACAACCTCGTTAGTAACTAATGAAAAACTGCCGTTTGAACCAAAATTTGTATTTAGTGTTTTTATACTTTTTCCGTTATTAAAATAGATAGTGTTGTTTATTCTAAAGGATACAGTTCCGTTAGTAGAGGCAATGATAAATTCTTTTTGAGGGCTAATGAGGCTAACGTGTTTTTCAAAAACAGTAGTTTTTCCAACTATTGGAGTATATACACCGTTAATGTAGTTTAGACCACCATCATTCTCATTCTCCTCGTTGTAAAATAGAAAATTAAAATAGGTGTTTATTACACCTATTTCTACAATAGGTATAGCGGGATTGTTGTTTGCAAAATAAACTTGTTCTTTAAAATTTTTTAAATCGTCTATTGATATAAACTGTGATTGATTATCGCTTGCCCTATGAAGCTCGGATAAGGCTTGTTTAAACAATTTTGAATTTGCCGTGTTGTACTCTGTAGTATTAAAAGTGTATAGATTACAAAAAGGCGAAACTTTATTGTATAAAATACCTGTAGTAATTTGAGGTTGTATTAATTGTAAGGCATCCTGCCAATACTGTATATCTTGTTGTTTAAAAGTCGCTACTGTTGGTGGGTTTTGAGAAAACAAGATAATTGTAAAACATAAGAATAAAAAAGTACTAAGTTTCTTACTTAAAATGTAGTTTTTCTTTGAAAAATTCATAATTTTGGATTGTTAAATGTTAATAAAGATGCGTTTTTTTTAATGTTTACTATTTTGGTGGTTGTTACAGCAACCACCTTTTTTGTTGGAGTTTTATCTAAAACTTGTTGTGTTTATGGTGTTTTTATTAAAGTCAAAACGACCTTCAGTTATTTGAATAATGTCATTTGGATGTATGTCGTTTTTTAAGGTGCAATAAAAAGTGCCAGAGATAACCTCATCATCGTACCGTGTTATTATTATTTTACCTGTATTTTCTATTGAACTATATCCTGATGTTGGACTACCACCATTATAAATAGCACCCATATACACAATGTTAGTGTTAGCTTGACTAAAAGCGCCATCTACATGTTTAATAATGTACTCACCAACACCCAAAGAGTCTATATTTGGTAGTTTAAAAGCGATACCACCTCTGTTTTCTACTCGGTCTATTGCCTCTATCCAATCGTAACGTATATTCAAGCCTCTTGCGGTACTATAATTAACACCAGTTGGAGCTCCCCCTAGTTGGCTACTAACCCTACTGTCTTTTGGCACCATAATTTGCCCATTAATTTTACAGCCAAAAGTATTAGCTCCTATTTTTGTTGCTTCTGGTAATGTTGGGTTGTAAGGGTCTTCTTCACGATTGCAACTGGCTTGCATCATGATAAATAAACTGAGTAGTAGGATTGTAGTTTTCATATGTCTTATTTTTTTAAAATTTGTTTAATGCTATAATTATTGTCTTGGTCTGTTGCTTTAATAAAATAAACGCCAGTATTTAAAGAGGTAGTATTTATACTTTTAATGGCGGTTTGGTTGTATTTACTAATAAGTAGTTGCCCTAGTAAATTATAAACTTCAATTTTAATAATTGGCGATTGTGATTGTATGTTTAACTTTTCGTTTACGGGGTTTGGATACACTATAAGGTTGGTTATTGTGTTTTGGGTTGTAGTTAATAGACATTTTTCGGTAAAAATTATTGGATGTCCTACTTGGTCTTCTATAAAAGTTGCCAAGCTAGAGTTTACATCGTCTATACAAACAGTTTCTAGGTTAGGAAGGTTTGTAAAATCACTGGTGTACGATCCACTAGTGCTTATGTTGTCATTATTTCCGTTTTTAAGATTAAGGTATGTTAATTCAGTATTATACAGTAAACTTACTGTAATTAAGTCGGTATTATTACTTAAATCAAGCTCGGTTAAATTATTATTTCTACAATGTAAAAAATTTAACAAAGGGTTATTACTTAAATCTATCTGAGTTAGTTGATTAGCTTCACAGGTTAACTTTACTAAAATAGGATTATTTGTTACATCTATATTTGTAAGCTGGTTGGCTTGTACGTATAAATATTGTAAAGCAGGGTTGTTGCTAAGATCTATAGTTGTTAGGTTGCCAAAGTTTACTTGTATTATTCTTAATTCTTCATTATTACTTACATCTATAGTGCTTAATTGGCTGCCAGAGATACTTAAACCTCTTAAAACAGAATTATTACTAATATTGATGCTTGTTAAGGGGTTTTGGTTACAAACAAGATCTAACAATGCAGTATTGTAACTTAAATCTATATTGGCAAGCTGGTTATAACTACATTGTAGTTTATCTATGTTAACAAAAGCTTCAATACCTGTTAGGTCTGCAATTTCGCCAGGGTTTTGCGATGTTCCGTCTAGGTTTAGTGTTTCGGTTACAGCTTCTGCTTCGCTAAATTGTATTTCGCTATCATTATTGGTATCAATAATAGGGTCGTGATTTAAGAGTTTGTTTTTAAAATTTATATCGGGTATGTTTACTATTTGAGCATAACTAACTAAGTTAATCATCACGAATAATAAAGAGAGATGTATAATGTTTTTTTTTCATAGTTTTAGGCTCTAAGTTTGTTTATTGTGACTACCAATTTACAGTCTTTTTTGTTTATCTATAATTAGATAATGTGTCAATATAGTCGACAAAGCGTTTAGTTTTTGTAAATTAAGTTGTTTTATTTCAACAAAACAATAAGTATAAACACGTATTTTAAGAAGTCATCTTGACATTTCTAAAGGTATTAATTAAATTAAAACAACTAAACCCTTATGTAATAACTGGTATATTTATGTAATAAGTGTTTGTAAAGTATTTAAATGAGTTCATCCAGAGTTTTGTAATTATTAGAGGTTTTATAAACTTAAAAAGGCATTATGGACTTCTAATACAGTTTTTTATAACAAAAAAATGCCAACTTAAAAAAAGCTGGCATTTTAAATATTTTATAAAAGTGACTATCTAGTTGTTATCTCCAGTAGTATCTTGTGTTGTTGTATCTGCTGGTGGTAATGCGTTTTCAATAGCATTTTCGTCAAATGCTTTTGAGCCAGAATTTCCAGAACCTCCCATAATTGAAATATTTGAAAGTAAAATTAATGCTAATAATAAAGTAGCCAATGTCCAAGTACTCTTATCTAAAAAGTCGGTTGTTTTTTGAACTCCTCCTAATTGTTGAGTTCCTCCGCCACCAAACGATGAACCTAATCCGCCACCTTTAGGGTTTTGAACCATTATTACAATGATTAATAAAAATGCTACGAAAATAATTAATGCTATAAATATTGTAAACGTACTCATGAGTCTTTTAGATTGATCTGTTTATGTATTGCCCGAATTTGGTCTGCAAAGAAACCACTTTTTTCGGGATATTTCAAAATTAATATTTTATAAGCTACAATCGCTTTTTTATAGTTTTTTTGCTGTAAATATACCTTGGCTAAAGTTTCGGTCATATTCGCTTCGGGAGCTTGTATGTGTTGGCTTGCAAGATTTTTTGTTTTGGTGCCTTCGGAAGGGGTTTTTGTCGGAACCAACTTGGGTTTGTCTTGAATAAACCGATCGATTAAATCAAACTTTTCTTGCTTTTTTGAAGTAACTGAAGCTTTTTCTTCTCGAACAATTGGTTTAGCGGAAGTAAGTTGCAACCATTCTGAAAAAGAATGTGCATCTTCCTTCTTAAAATCTAAAGGTTTGTTGGTTTGTAACTCTCCAATTCTTGGGGAAGCAGGAACCTGTTTATGGGCTTCCATATTTTTTGAAGATATGGAAACAGTGTCATCTTCGATAGTACTCTCATTAGATTCCTGCCGAAGTTTATCTTGAGCGGAGTCGAAAGGCAGGAATAGATTTGGATTCAAAATAGCCTCCGCTTTTTTAAGTTCCGCTTTAATCTGATTGTCTATTTCAACGCTTATTTGTTCAGAAACATCTTCTGAAACCACTTCAATTTCAGTTACAGATTCATCATGTTGCTGAATGATTTCAGATATTTCGTTTTGTATAAAGTAATCGGAAGTTATGTATTCAAACAAAATGTTTCTGTCGGTGGTGTATGCTGCTGTAACTTTTAATGCATCATTGTATAAAAAGCTATTCGAGTTTTTTAACCCTTTTAATTGCAAAGCTCTGGCCGATTGAAAATAAGGATATTTGTCCAAAATTTCAGACAATTCTCTCTGATGCTCTTGACTTATGTTTTGCGGATTCGCAAGTAAATATGTAAAGGTTTTTGTGTTCATAATTCCCTGCGAAGGCAGGGATCATAATTTAAATAGTTAAAAATAGTATCTCTAACACAATATTATTAAGTTTTATCATTCGACACTTCGATACGTTTGCTAAGGCAAACATTCAGTGTTCTTTAGCTTTAGTAATCATTTTTCAACTTTACCAAAGTTTTAAACTTTGGTAAAGGTTTACTTTTGTAAACTGTTAAAATTCCGGTCTTCGCAGGAATTTACCAATTAGCTAAAGAAGCATTAAAAATATCTTGTGTTATTCGTTCGTAAATAACATCGATTGCTTCATCTCTTTGCGAACCTGTTAATTGTGTGCTTCCGTTATAATCAAAATAAAATGAAAAGCGTTGTTCAAAATCTTTCAATTCTTCTTTGTTGTTATAAAAACGAACATTTATGCTTATTGTCAATCTGTTTTGTGCTGCAGTACTTTCTGAAGTTGCCGTAATGGGAGCGATGTAATATTCAACAATTTCTCCTTCAAAAACTAAATCACCATTATTATTTACCAAATCTAAATTGGTTTGATTTAGTAATAGATCTTGTAATTTTAAGGTAAAAGTTCTGTCAATTCCTGGTTCAACAATAGGAGCATTGTTCAAGAAATAATTAACTTGAAATGTTTTGGTGGTCGAGTAATTAATGTCTGCTCCTGTAAAAGAGTAGCTTCCACAACTTTGAAAAGTCATCGACACAAAAAATGCTATAAAAACGGTATTTAAATACTTCATAAGTCAATTACAAATATGGGATAAATTTATAAATTATATTGTTTAATTTTTCGATATAAAGTTCTTTCTGAAATTCCTAATTCTTCCGCTGCATCTTTTCGTTTTCCTTTATATTTTTCCAACGATTTTTTGATGAGCTCTAATTCTTTTTCTTGAATGGAGAGGTTTTCTTCTTCAACAATGTCTTCCACATACGTGTAATTATCATTGCTTTCTTGGTTAGAAGAATACGATTCTGGAATGCTTTCTGAAATATTTAAAACCTCCACATTTTCAGAATGTGTTGGGATTTCTTCATTAACTAAAGTGGATAAAGATTTCTCGTTATTTTGAGTAGTATCCACGTGCATTTTGTTGATGATGGTAGAATGTTCTTCTTGCACTTGGCTGTTATTTCCCGATTTTATTAACTCTAAAGTCAGTTTTTTTACATCGTTCAAATCACGTTGCATATCGAACAAAACTTTGTATAAAAGTTCTCTTTCGTTACTAAAATCGCTTTCCTTTTTTTTGGTTTCAATCACCGCAGGAAGATTACTTCCAACATCTTTTAGATAACCTCGAAGGGTTTGAAAAGAAATGGTTCTGTTTTTTTCCAACACTGAAATTTGTTCGGCTACATTTCGCAACTGACGAATATTACCACCCCAACGATATTTTATTAATAAATCGGTTGCTTGGTCATCCAATCTAATAGTCGGCATTTTATATTTTAGAGCAAAATCTGAAGCAAATTTCCTGAAAAGCAAATGAATATCTTCGTGACGTTCACGTAAAGGAGGTAGATGAATTTCGATAGTGCTTAAACGATAATAAAGGTCTTCTCTAAATTTTCCTTTACCTATGTTTTCTGCCATATTAATATTGGTTGCAGCTACAATCCGAACATCTGTTTTCTGTGTTTTTGAAGAACCTACTTTTAAAAACTCCCCATTTTCTAAAACCCGAAGCAAACGTACTTGAGTAGGTAAAGGTAATTCGCCTACTTCATCTAAAAATATTGTTCCACCATCTGCAACTTCAAAATACCCAGACCGGGTAGAAGTTGCTCCTGTAAAAGCACCTTTTTCGTGACCAAAAAGTTCACTATCTATAGTTCCTTCTGGGATTGCTCCACAATTTACAGCAATGTATTTTCCGTGTTTACGATGCGATAAAGAATGTATTATTTTTGGGATACTTTCTTTACCTACACCACTTTCTCCCGTAATCAACACCGATATATCGGTAGGAGCTACTTGAATTGATTTTTCGATTACTCGATTCAATTTTGGGTCGTTACCAATTATTCCGAAACGTTGTTTTATTGCTTGTACGCTTTCCATATTTATTTGTTAAACCACACAGGTTTTAAAAACCTGTGTGGTCTTGCTTATTTAATTGTTTTTAGAGTAACCAACACATTCGCCTATCAGGGTTGCACTGGTACAATCATCAATTTTGACCATTACAAAATCACCTACTTTATAGTTTTCTTTAGGGAAAACTGCCATCGTATTTTGCGAAGTCCTTCCTGCCCAATGTTGGTTGCTTTTTTTTGATTCTTTTTCAATAAGTACTTCAAATGTTTTTCCTAAAAACTCTTCAGTTCTAATGGCACAATGTTCTCTTTGTAATGCTACAATTTCAGCCAAACGTCTTTTCTTAACCTCTTCAGGAATGTCGTCTTCTAATTTTTTTTCAGCTAGTGTTCCAGGTCTTTCAGAATATGCAAACATATAGCCATAGTCGTATTTTACATATTCCATTAAGCTTAATGTATCTTGATGATCTTCTTCTGTTTCCGTAGGGAATCCTGTAATGATATCTTGAGATATAGAACAATCAGGTAAAATTTCCCGAACACTATCTATCAACTCCATATATTCTTCACGGGTATGTTGGCGATTCATTTCTTTTAAAATACGTGTGCTTCCGCTTTGAACGGGCAAATGGATGTAATCGCAAATATTTTGATACTTTGCCATAGTGTGCAATACATCTAACGACATATCCTGCGGATTAGAAGTAGAAAAGCGAAAACGCATCTTAGGTTGCTCTGCGGCAACAAGGTCTAACAGTTGTGCAAAATCCATTGCGGTTGCTTTCTGTATATCTGATGCTTTTTTAAAACTTCTTTTAAGTCCGCCGCCAAACCATAAGTAACTATCTACATTTTGACCTAATAAAGTAATTTCTTTATACCCTTTTTCGGCAAGGTCGTTTACTTCTTTTAAAATACTTTGTGGGTCACGGCTACGTTCTCTACCTCTTGTAAAAGGCACTACACAAAAGGTACACATATTATCGCAACCGCGTGTAATACTAACAAAGGCTGTTACTCCGTTTCCGCCAAGTCTTACGGGTGAGATATCTCCATAGGTTTCATCTATAGAAAGAATCACATTTACCGCATCACGACCATCTTCCACTTCTTTAATAAGATTTGGTAGATCTTTGTAAGCGTCTGGCCCAACAACAAGGTCCACAATCCGTTCTTCCTCTAAAAATTTTTCTTTTAAACGTTCTGCCATACAGCCCAAAACACCCACTTTCATTTTAGGGTTTATTTTTTTTACAGCGTTGTATTTCTGAAGTCTTTTACGAATGGTTTGTTCTGCTTTATCTCGAATAGAACAGGTATTTACCAATACCAAATCGGCATCTTCTAAGTTTTGAGTAGTGTTAAAACCTTCGTTAGCAAGTATAGAGGCTACAATTTCACTATCACTAAAATTCATTGCGCAACCATAACTTTCAATAAAAAGTTTGCGAGTGTTTTCTTTTTTAGTTTCAAGTTCTAAAGTTTGTCCTTGTATTTTTTCGTCAATTATCTTTTCCATATTCATTACCCGCGAAATCGGGTATCTTATTCATTATCCGTTAAAACGGGTAAAAAGTTGTTTCTACTTATATGTCAATTAATATTCCTAAATATAAACAGGAAACGCAAAGATACAATTTAATTGACTTTTGTGACATTATGGCAGCTTTCTTTTTCTTAACTTTGCGAAACAATAATTAATCTTATTATGATTAAACAAGAATTACTTCAGAAAATAGAAACTGCAAAATCTCCAGACTTTGGAGATATATTGTCAAAAAGTTTCGATTTATTTAAAAAGGTTTGGATGGACGGGTTTCTGCATTTGTTAGTAACGACTTTAGTTGCGATTCCGGTAATGATTATTATATATCTACCTTTTATCCCTACATTTATTGCAGCTGCACAATCGGGAGGTAATCCAGAAAATTTTCAACCCAATTTAGATTATCCTATTTTAACAATAATTGGTTATATAGTATTGTTTTTTGTTTTGATGATGTTTACACAAGTTTTATCCATAGGGGTTACTGCACATTATTTTAAAGTTTGTAAAATTAAAGACTTGGGTTCTCAAGAAGACGATGGCGGTTATTTTTCGTACCTAAAAGGAGTAAATTTTGGTAAATTATTTATGTTGTCTTTAGCCACTTTTGGAATTGCAATTGCAGCAATCATATTATGTTATCTTCCTATTTTTTACGTAATGGTACCGCTGCAATTAATTGTGGTGATTTTTGCTTTTAATGATAATCTATCGGTTTCAGAAATCATTTCAGTAAGCTTCAAGCTAGGGAATAAATTTTGGTTATTAGTCTTTGGACTTATTATAGTATCGTCTATGATAGCACAATTAGGAGTCATTCTTTGTTTTGTAGGAATATTTTTTACCGCTTATTTTGTACATATTCCTATTTATTATTTTTACAAGGAAACCATTGGTTTTGGTGATGATACCGATGATTCAACTAATGAATTCTCAACACAATATTTAAACTAATATATAGGTAGGTAAAAATATTTTTTCATCATTAAAAATTGAGTTTTAAAAAATTCATATACTTTTGTTGCCCAAATAAAACTGAATATGGCAAAGAATTTAGTGATTGTTGAGTCCCCTGCGAAAGCAAAAACCATAGAAAAATTTCTCGGAAAAGATTTTAAAGTAACTTCAAGTTTCGGACATATTGCCGATCTTCCTTCCAAGGAATTAGGCGTCGATGTAGATGGGGATTTTACACCAAAATATATTGTGCCAAGCGATAAGAAGAGCTTGGTAAAAGATTTAAAAGCAGCCGCTAAAAAAGCCGAAATGGTTTGGTTAGCGAGTGATGAGGATCGAGAAGGAGAGGCTATTGCTTGGCATCTTTTCGAAAATCTAAATCTGAATGATAGCAATACCAAACGTATCGTTTTTCATGAAATCACCAAATCTGCTATATTAAAAGCAATTGAAAATCCTAGAAAAATAAACTACGATTTAGTAAATGCTCAACAAGCAAGAAGAGTATTGGACAGGTTAGTAGGTTATGAATTGTCTCCCGTTTTATGGAGAAAAGTAAAAGGAGGGCTTTCGGCAGGAAGAGTGCAATCTGTTGCTGTTAGATTAATTGTTGAGCGAGAACGCCAAATTGAAGGATTTACCCCAGTAGCTTCCTTTAGAGTAGTAGCTGAATTTACCAATACAAACGATAATAAATTTAAAGCAAAACTTCCTAAAAACTTCAAAACTGAAGCAGAAGCAAAAGAATTTCTAACAAAAAATATAGGAGCCAATTTTAAGGTTTCAGATTTAGTAAAAAAACCAGCAAAAAAATCTCCAGCACCACCGTTTACGACATCAACGCTTCAGCAAGAAGCATCGAGAAAGCTGTATTTTTCAGTTAGTAAAACGATGACAATGGCGCAACGTTTGTACGAAGCAGGACTTATAACTTATATGAGAACTGATAGTGTGAACCTTTCCAACGATGCGAAATCTGCTGCCGAAGATGAAATCACTAATTCTTACGGAAAAGAATATAACAACCCAAGAAACTTTAAAAGTAAAACCAAAGGAGCTCAAGAAGCTCACGAAGCCATTCGCCCTACAGATATGTCACGTCACACGATTAGTGGTGATTATGACCAAGAGCGATTGTATGCTTTAATTTGGAAACGTACCATTGCCTCACAAATGAGTGATGCACAATTGGAACGTACCAATGTAAAAATTGATAGCTCAAAAGTTTCTGAGCAGTTTGTTGCAAATGGTGAAATGATTAAATTTGATGGTTTCTTAAAAGTATATTTAGAAGGTATCGATAATGAAGAAGAAGAACAAGAAGGAATGTTACCAACTTTAACAGTTGGAGATAATTTACTAAAAAATTACATTACCGCAACACAACGGTTTACACGTCCGCCATATCGTTACACCGAAGCTTCTTTGGTAAAACAGATGGAAGAATTAGGAATAGGACGACCTTCTACCTATGCGCCGACAATTTCGACAATCATCAACCGTAATTATGTAGAAAAAGGAACGATTGAGGGAATAGAACGTAAGTATATTCAGTTGGTTTTAGAAGAAACTATAAAAGAAAGTACCCTTATAGAAACAATAGGTTCAGATAAAGGAAAATTAGTTCCAACAGATATTGGAATGATTGTAAATGATTTCTTGGTAGAACATTTTGAGTACATTTTAGATTATAATTTTACTGCAAAAGTAGAAGAGGATTTTGATAGTATTGCACAAGGAAAAGAAGAGTGGACAACAATAATGAAGGAGTTTTATAAAAAATTCCACCCTCAAATAGAACATGTTACCGAAAACGCCAACCGTGAAAGTGGAGAACGTATTTTAGGAACAGACCCTAAATCAGGAAAGACAGTATTAGTGCGTTTAGGACGTTTTGGTCCTATGGCTCAAATTGGAGCGCCAGACGATGAAGAAAAGATATTTGCAAGTCTGCGTCCCGATCAACAATTGCATCAAGTTACTTTTGAAGAAGTGATGGATTTGTTTAAGCTTCCAAAAAAATTGGGAGTTTATGATGGGGAAGAAGTAGAGGTGAATAATGGTCGTTTTGGTCCGTATATTAAGTTTGATGGTAAATTTGTTTCCCTTCCGAAGGGTGCAGATCCATTAGATTTGGATATCGATACTGCCATTGAATTAATTGAAGAAAAACGAAAAGCAGACGCGCCAATTTATGAATACGAAGGAATGCCAGTTCAAAAAGGAACCGGGAGATTCGGGCCGTTTATAAAGTGGAATAATATGTTTATTAACGTTAATAAAAAATACGATTTCGATAATCTTTCAGATAAAGATATTGTAGAATTAATTGAAGTTAAAAAACAAAAAGAGATAGATAAGCTGATTCATGATTGGACCGATGAAGGTATTCGATTAGAAAAAGCACGTTGGGGACGTTTCAATTTAATTAAAGGTAAAACAAAAATTGAGCTTCCAAAAACAACCAAAGCAGAAAAAATGACTTTAGAGCAAGCAATGGATATTATTGCTAAAAAAACTCCAAAGAAGAAAAAAGAAGTAAAAAAGAAAAGACCCGCAGCTAAGAAAAAATAATGATAGAATTTCTTTCCCCAGTATCAAAATCAGTTTTAGCACATCGAGAAGTTTTACCTAACGAAGTGTTGGGAAAACAAATTGATACCTACGGAAGTACGGATGAATTGCCAAGTTTTGATAATGTAAAGTTTGCATTGTTAGGGATTAAAGAAAGCCGAAACGATGTTGATTATATTGGTGAAGAACTTTGTTTTGATGAAATCAGGAAGTCATTATATTCATTATACGCTGGTAATTGGTCTAACTCTATAATAGATATTGGCGATATAGAAAAAGGTGATTCTGTTCAAGACACCTATTTTGCTATGAAAACTGTAGTGGAAGCATTGTTAAAACACAAAATTATACCATTAATATTAGGAGGAAGTCAAGATTTGGCCTACTCTCAGTACCGAGCTTATGAAAGCTTCGGAAATATGGTGAATATTGCAAATATCGATTCTAAGTTTGATCTCGGAGATGCAGATCAGCCCATTTCTAATAAATCCTATCTCGGAAAAATTATTGTAGAAAAGCCTTACGGATTGTTTAATTATAGCAATATAGGTTATCAATCCTATTATAATTCTCCAGAAGAAATAAGTTTAATGGAAAAATTATTTTTTGATGGTTATCGGTTAGGTGAAGTAACTTCAGACATCACTAAAGTTGAACCAGTATTAAGAGATGCTAATTTAGTAATTTTAGATATTAATGCAATAAAAAGCGCAGATTTAAGTTATAAAAACAGTAAAAGCCCCAATGGTTTTGATGGAAGAGAAATTTGTGCCATAGCACGATATGCAGGAATTAGTAATAAGGTGTCATCATTTGGAGTTTATGAATTAAAAAATTTTAAAAATTCCAAAAGTGCTGCAATGTTAATAGCACAAATATTTTGGTATTTTATTGAAGGCTTTAATTTTAGAGTTTCTGATGACGATTTTAATAGCGAATCTTTATATACAGTTTATAGAGTGCCAATTGAAAATGATATATTATTGTTTAAAAAGAGCAATAAAACTGGACGATGGTGGATAGAATTACCATTTATTTCAACTATTAATAATAAATTAAAAAGACAGACGTTATTACCTTGCACTTATGGCGATTATTTGAGTGCTTGTGATCAGGAAATACCTGAAAGGTGGATGAAAGCCCGCCGAAAGAACGAACTATAACAAGAGTAAACTAAAGATAAATCGAAAATTTAACGGGTTTTTTAAGAAATATGTTGTTTTTTAAATATTTTATAAATAGGTTTACGCCCTTGAATCTCGATAACTTAACCTAAATACCTATGAAAAAGCTTATTGCATTAACTGCGATTATTGCCATTCTATACAGTTGTAACTCTGGCGCAGACCGAGGAGAACTTGTTGGAACTAAAGGCAAAGCATGGCACCCTGAAAAACCTTTTGGAATGACACTTGTTCCTGGAGGATCTTTTATAATGGGTAAAGCAGACGACGACTTTGTTGCTGTAAACGATGCACCTACAAAAACCGTAACAGTACGTTCATTTTATATGGACGAAACAGAAATTACTAATGCTGAATATAGACAATTTGTATATTGGGTTCGTGACTCGACAGTAAAACTTAAATTAGCTGTTTTGGCTGATGAAGTTGGAGCTACTCCTGGAGATGGCGGAATTGGTGAATACGCATTCGTAGATCAAGAAAATGAAGAAATGTCTGCATATGATCAATATATGTATGATAATTATTTTGGAATGGGTGATGATTTTTACGCAGGAAGAAAAATCAATAACAATGTTGATATTCAATGGGATACTGCAAATTACCCAGATGAATATTATTCTGAGGTGATGGATACGATGTACATTCCTGCCGAAGAAGCCTACAATGGTCAGCGAACCATTGATGTTACAAAGCTTAAGTTTCAATATACTTATATGGACATACAGTCTGCTGCAAAAGACGGTAGTAAAAGAAGAAAAGATTTTATTAAGAAAGAAGAGCTGTTAATCTATCCAGATACCACTGTTTGGATAAAAGATTTTAATTATTCATATAACGAGCCAATGCATAATGATTATTTTTGGCATCAAGCTTATGGTGATTATCCAGTTGTTGGAGTAAATTGGCATCAAGCAAAAGCATTTACAGCTTGGAGAACATTATATAAAAACTCTTATCAAAAATCAAGAAAACGTCAACATATAAATTCTTTCAGACTTCCAAGTGAAGCAGAATGGGAATATGCTGCTCGTGGTGGTCTTTCTTCAGCAACATATCCTTGGGGTGGGCCTTATACTAAAAATGATAGAGGATGTTTTATGGCGAATTTTAAGCCGTTACGTGGAGATTATGCTGCAGATCAAGCTTTATACACTGTAGAGGCGAAATCTTACGAGCCTAATGATTATAACCTTTACAATATGGCTGGGAATGTTTCTGAATGGGTGGACTCATCTTACGAGCCTTCTTCATACGATTTTTCTTCAAATATGAATCCCAACGTAAACGATCCAAACAATTTCCGTAAAGTAGTTCGTGGTGGATCATGGAAAGATATCGCTTATTTCTTACAAGTAAGCTCTAGAGATTATGAATATGCAGATTCAGCAAGAAGTTACATTGGCTTTAGAACTGTACAAGATTATATGGGAACCGACGTTACATTAAACAGTAATTTTGGAGATGCACGATAAACATTATTAATACTAAAATTTAAAACTTAACTTAAACTTATAAAAACAAACTATTATGGCACAATCAAAATCAACAAAGAAATTATTTAACATGGCTTATGGCCTTGGAGCATCTGTAGTAATCTTAGGAGCATTATTTAAAATTCTTCACTGGGAGTTTATGGGAGTAAATGGAGGAATGTTACTTGCAGTAGGATTGATAACAGAGGCATTAATTTTTGCGATTTCAGCCTTTGAACCAGTAGATGATGATTTAGATTGGTCTCTAGTATATCCAGAATTAGCTGGAGGAATGGGAAAAGATAAAAACAATGCACCTCAAGATGCACAAGGTATGTTGTCTCAAAAACTAGATGAAATGCTTAAAGATGCACGTATAGATTCAGAATTAATGGGAAGCCTTACAGAAAGTATTCGCTCGTTTGAAGGCGCTACAAAAAGTATGGCTCCAACTGCTGAAGCAATGAATTCAACTAAAAAATATAGTGAAGAAATGGCATTGGCAGCAGCACAAATGGAATCTTTAAACAGCTTATATAAAGTTCAAGTAGAGTCAACTAGCCGTCAAGCAGAAGCAAATGAACGAGTTGCTGAAAATGCAGAGCAATTGAAACAACAAATGGAACATTTAACAAGCAACCTATCTTCATTAAATGGAGTTTACGGAGGAATGTTGTCTGCAATGGGTGGTAAAAACTAAGATGGTTTTAACTGTAATTAATTATTAATACTTAAAAAGAATTAAAAATGGCAGGAGGAACACTATCCCCAAGACAAAAGATGATTAACCTAATGTATTTGGTTTTCATCGCGATGTTGGCACTTAATATGTCAAAAGAAGTATTATCTGCTTTTGGTTTATTAGACGCAAAAATTGAAGAAGCAAATGTATCAACAGATAAACGTAATAATGCTTTTATGGCTAATCTTGCAACAAAAGCAACAGATGAGCCTCTTAAATATAATGATTTAAATAACAAAGCTAAAACTGTAAATTCGTTATCAAATGATTTAAATAATTATATTGAAGGTGTAAAGCAAGGAATGATGAAAACAATTCCTTCTGAAGATGCAGATAATTATGAAGTACAAGATAAACCGGATTATCTAGATGGATTGTTCTTTCAAGGAGACAAACTTTCAAAAGAGGGAATAAAGTTTCGCGATAATATGATTGGCTATAAAAATGGAATACTTGGAGTAATTGGTGATGAATATCCGGAAATAAGTAAATCTATCGAAAAACAATTTGGTTTAGCTAAAATAACGCCTCGAGGAAAAAAAATTGAAGTAGATGCTATAAAGCATCATTTTGAAGGCTTTCCAATGATTGCTTCAAAAACAAAGCTTACTCAAATTCAGAATAACATTAAAACTATTCAAAATGAGATCCTTTCAACTATGTTACAAGGAGAGCAAGCAGCTTCACTTAAAATGTCAAATTATTCTACCTTATTAGAAACGCCAAAATCGGCATATTATTCAGGAGAAAAATTTGATGGAGCTATTGTATTAGGTCGTGTAGATGAAACTACAAAACCTGATAGAGCAGAATTAACTTTAGATGGTCGTAAATTAGAAGAAGGAACAGATTATACTTTTGAAGGCGGTAGAGTCGTACTTAATGTAAATTCTGGAAATCCTGGAGAACATAAAATTGAAGGACAACTTATTTTCTTAGAAGACGGTAAAGAAACCCCTGTTGAAGTAAACAGAAGTTTCGCTACAATCTCAAGACCAAATTCTGCTACAATATCAGCAGATAAAATGAATGTTGTTTATCGTGGTGTTGATAACCCAATGACTATTTCAATGGATGGAGTTCCAAACAGCAATGTAAGAGCAAGTGCTCCTGGATTAACTGTTAAGTCTGGTAGTTCATACGTTATGAATCCAACGACAATAAAAGGAAGAGAAGTAAAAATTAATGTTACTGGTACTATTGATGGAAATTCATTTCCATCAAGTAAAACTTTTAGAATTAAAGATATTCCAAGACCAACTGGAACCATTCGTGGTGAAGATGGAGATGGAGGGCCTGTGCGTATGCAACGTCAAGGTCTTGAAAAATCCTCAATTGGAGCAAAATTATTAGATTTTGATTTCGATTTAAAATTAAAAGTTACAGGATTTAGCTTTAAAGTTGCTGGTCAGCCTACAATTAAAGTAAGCGGCAATAAGTTAAGTTCACAAGCAAAAGGAGCTTTAAAAAGAGCTAAAAGAGGTGAAACAGTTCAGGTATTTGATATTACCGCTAAGCTAACTAATAACTCTAGTTACAAGCTAAAGAAAATATCTCCTGTATTTATTGAATTGACAAATTAGAAAATTAATTGTTTATGAATATTAGAAATGTTGTATTAGTAGTTTTTGGTCTTTTAATGACGACTTACAGTGCAAAAGCACAGTTAAATGTCTTGAATGCCAAAACACCTGAGGAAATCGGCGTAAAGACCGAAGATCAACTAGCATACGATAACGATACACCATTACCTTATGGTTTTATTGATGACCGTGATGTGCTTTGGTCTAAATCAACTTGGGAGATTATTGATCTTGATGAAAGGGTGAATTTCCCCTTATATTATCCTATAGATACCAACAACATTGGTGCTGAAAGACGTTCTTTGTATGATGTTTTAGTGAAAAATATTAAAAACAAAAAAATTGAACATATTTACGCGGATTCTTATTTTACAGAAAAAAGAACTTTAAAAGATATTGAAGCTTCTTTGGTCTACAAAGACACCGTTGATGCGGGTATTGAACAGTTTAATGCTGAGGGAATAGTAGATGACGAGTATATCCGAGAATTTTCTTTAGATGCTGGAGATATTGAAGAATGGAGAATTAGAGGCTATTGGTTTTTAGATAAACGTTCAGGAGATCTTAAATATCGTTTATTAGGAATAGCTCCTGTTGCAAATGAAGCTCGTTCAAAAGCTTTTCCAGATGAAAGCACAACGAAAGTAGAGTTATTCTGGATTTGGTTTCCAGCTACAAGAGAAGTTTTACATAAAGCAAAAGCTTTTAACCGTAAAAATACATCCAGACCAATTTCTTATGATCATCTGTTAAATTCAAGACGTTTTAGTGCCGTTATTTATAAAGAAGATAACGATTTAGGAGATAGACAAATTAATGAGTATATTAATGATAATGCACTTATGCAATTATTAGAGTCTGATAGAATAAAAGAAGTTATCAGAAATATTGAAATTGATATGTGGAACTACTAACAAAGTTTTACTTATTAAAATTATTGAAACCCTGAAGTAATTTACTTCAGGGTTTTTTACTTTTGTAAAAATGAAAGAACTAGATTATATAGTTGTTGGCTTAGGGATTGCAGGAATTTCTATATGTGAACAATTAAAAAACAACAACAAGCGTTTTGTTGTATTTAACAAAGGTAATTATACCTCAACCATCGTTTCGGCAGGAATAATAAACCCAGTAGTATTAAAACGTTTTACACCCGTTTGGAACGCCTCAAACCATATTTCTTCCTCGATCTTGTTTTATAAAACTCTTTCAGAAAAATTGGCTATTCCTTTATTTGAGGATATGCCAATGCTTCGAATTTTTAAAAGTAACGAAGAACAAAATAATTGGATGGTAGCCAGTGATAAAAATGAATTGTCAAGTTTTCTTCATCCTGAAATAATAAAAAACGATAATCAAAATATCAACGCTCCTTTTGGTTTCGGAAAAGTAAAAAGTACTGGAAAAATAGACACGGTATTATTAATTAAATCGTACAAAGAATATCTTAAGAAAACCAATTGCTTGATTGAAGAATCATTTAATTATAAAGAGCTTCAACAAAAAGATAATCATATTATTTATAATAGTTATAGATCAAAAAAAATTATTTTTTCTGAAGGTTTTGCTACCAAAGACAATCCTTATTTTCCAAAAGAAATTATTAATAACAAAAACCTTTCAGAAAAGCTAATCCTTCCCAATAAAGGAGAATATATAATTGTTAAATCCCCAGAATTACAATTAAATAATATGCTTAAAACAACCCTTTTTATTATTCCATTAGGTGACGATTTGTATAAAGTTGGAGCTACTTATGACCGCGAAGATGATTCTACAAACACTACAAATAATGCAAAAAAGGAATTAGTTATGAAACTAAAAAAAATAATTAATTGTCCTTTTGAAGTCGTAGATCAAATTGCTGGAATTAGACCCACAACCAGAGATCGGCGTCCTTTTTTAGGAACTTTAAAAGAAAATGAAAACATTATCTTTTATAATGGATTAGGTACAAGAGGAATCACTTCGGCACCTTCATTAGCAGAACTTTTATACCAACATATCGAAAACAATAAGTCTTTACCAAACGAAGTAGATATAAAACGTCATTACAAGTGGTGATTTGCTTCCATTTATATTGAAAATTTAAGCATCTTTGCAAACAATTATTTTGAAACTAAAAAATAGCCTACATGCTAAATATTCATAACCTTACCGTTTCTTTTCAAGGAGACGATTTGTTTTCGGGAATCACCTTTCAACTTCGTTCTGGTGACAGAGTTGGATTGGTGGGAAAAAACGGCGCCGGAAAATCAACATTATTAAAAATATTATCTGGAGAACAAGAATATGATGGAGGGCAAATTGCTTCAGATAAAGAAATATCCATAGGTTTTTTAAAGCAAGATATAGACTTTATAAAAGGAAGAACGGTATTAGAAGAAGCCTATGAAGCCTTCGTCCTTATTAAAAAATTAGAAAAGCAATTAGAAAAAATTAACCATCAACTTGCCGAACGTACCGATTATGAAAGTGATAGTTACCATCAATTAATGGTAGATGTTAACGAAATTCAACATCAATATGAAATTCACGGAGGTTACAATTACCAAGGTGATACCGAGCGTGTTTTACAAGGATTAGGTTTTCAACAAGAAGATTTTAATATGGCGACCGATACCTTTTCTGGAGGTTGGCGAATGCGAATTGAATTGGCGAAATTACTATTGCAAAACAATGACATATTATTGCTTGATGAACCTACCAATCACTTGGATATTGAATCCATTTTATGGTTAGAAGATTTTCTTAAAAATTACACAGGTGCCATTGTAATAGTATCTCACGATAGAATGTTTTTAGATAATATTACCAATCGCACTATTGAAATTTCACTCGGAAGAATCTACGATTACAACAAACCCTATACTCAATATTTAGTGCTTCGGAAAGAATTGCGAGAACAACAATTAGCCACACAAAAAAACCAACAAAAACAAATTGAACACACCGAGAAATTAATCGAAAAGTTTAGAGCAAAAGCAACCAAAGCCACTATGGCACAATCGCTGATAAAAAAACTTGATAAGATTGATAGAATTGAAGTAGATGAAGACGATAATAGCGTGATGTCTTTGCATTTTCCTGTTTCAATTAATCCAGGAAAAGTGGTGATTGAGATAGATAATTTATCTAAAAATTACGATAATAAAAAAGTACTTCATAATGTAAATTTATTACTGGAAAGAAATAGTAAAACTGCATTTGTAGGTCAAAACGGTCAAGGAAAATCAACTTTAGCAAAATGTATTGTGGGCGATATTTCATATGAAGGAAAATTAACCCTAGGACACAATGTAGAAATAGGATACTTTGCACAAAATCAAGCAGATTCTTTAGATGGTACTAAAACTGTTTTAGATACCATGATTGACGCTGCAAATGAAAAAAACAGATCCAAGGTTCGAGATGTTTTAGGGGCTTTTTTGTTTAGAGGAGATGACGTAGATAAGTATGTACGAGTTCTTTCTGGTGGAGAACGAAACCGATTGGCATTAGCAAAATTATTGTTGCAACCGTTTAATGTATTAGTGATGGACGAACCAACCAATCACTTAGATATTAAATCTAAAAACGTATTAAAAGAAGCTTTAATAAAATATGAAGGAACCCTACTTTTAGTTTCTCACGACAGGGATTTTTTACAAGGATTATCTTCTAAAGTTTATGAATTTAAAGACCGTAAAATAAAGGAATATTTAGGAGATATAAATTATTATTTAGAGCAACGAAATTTGCAAAACATGAGAGAAGCTGAAAAGCGAACCAAAATCACCTCTGATGAAAACAAAAACAAGCCTTCAAATAAAAACGAGTATAAAAATCAGAAGAAATTAAAATCTCTAAATAATAAATTAAGTAAAACGGAAGCTTCAATTACCAAATTAGAAAAAGAAATTAAAGATATAGATTTTGAACTTTCAGTAAATTACGATGAGACAATTTCTCAACCTAACTTTTTTGAAAGCTATCAAAAAAAGAAAAAAGAATTGGATAGATTAATGGTTAATTGGGAAACCGTTACCGAAGAAATTGATGGGATCAGTTAGTTTTTTTACTGTGATATTTCTCTAGATTAATATGCTCCTTTTCAACTATATACTTTTTATTCTTTTTTTCAAAAAAGCTAACTAGTAAAGCCGATTTTAAATTTTTAGCTAAATAATTAAAAAACGATTTAGCATTATCTCTTGTAGCATTTGCTGTTATATGATTATAAGCAACTCCTTTTTTATCACTTTTATGATGTACAAAAACATTTGCAATACCTGAAACGAATTTATTTTTCTTCTTCTTATTGTTCAATATTTCAATTTTCACATGCTCATATTTTTGACTCATGTATATGGTTGAACTACTATTATTTCCTTTAATATGAAAAAGAGTATGCTCAATTTCACCTTCTAAACGAGCGTTTATTAATGGTGTTAAGAGAACGTTTAAACTATTTCCTGAAATGTTTCCAATGTCACCAATAAATTCGAATTCATCATTTTTATTGGAAATATCAAAACTCCAATTAGCATGAAACGTACTGTTTTTCATAAAAACACCATCTACTAAAATCATCGTTTTATTTGGCGAACTATAAGTGTTGCTTAGTTTAGAGACACTTGCGTCAATTTTACTAATAGTCAACACACCGGCAGGACGATCATTTTTGGTTCTTTCGCTATAAATTACTTTTGAATTTTTAACTGAAACAGAGTCAACATTTAACTGTATTGGCAACTCGCGAATAGATTTACTATAAAGGTTTTTTACTTTAAAATCATCTGCAACTAATTTATTACGATAAATACTTGCAACAGCCTTATTTATATTAATGAGGCTAGAATTAAGGTAAAATTCATCCTCGTTAAAACCATAATCCAATTCTTCAAGGATTATTGTTGCAGTATTAATAGTATAATAATCACGTTCTTTTGAAATTTTCTTTGAAAATGTTTTTTTAGAATACTTTGTTTTTAAAGACAAATCAGTGATGGAAATACTATTGTCTTTATGCTCAAAATAACCAATAGTTAGGTTTTCATACAATCCAGATTTCAGGAAAATTGAATCGGCACTAATCTTTAAAGATTTATAATTATCCTTAAATGTTTTTATTGAAAAAGTGGAATCGATTTTAAGTTTTTTTAGAGTGAAATTTACGTTTGTTGAAGAAAAAAGAAGCGAATCTTTCGAAGTGTCAATTACCTTAACTGAAGCGTTTTCTATTCGGAAGGCTTTAATTGAAATTGGGTTTTTGAAATTGTTTTGCTTGGTTGAATCTTTACCTTTTTCTTTTTTTACTCCATCCTTAAAATAAGTAATGTCTAACCCATCTAATAATACCTCACTAAGACTAATCTCTTTGTTAAAATAAAAATCTAAATAACTAATGTTTTTTATCTCAAGATAATCAAGTTTTATTATAGAAGTAATAATACCTGTCTCTTTATCTTTAATTATTACTGATGGTTCAGTAATACCGATGCTTCCTCTAAAACTATGGATTTTAATGTCTTTATAATTGCTTTCTATATGATCTGGAATCTTGGTTTGTAATAAATTTTTCACTTTGTTTTCTAGAAATGTGTTTGCATATAAACTAACAATAATTAGTGTCAAAACAATTACAGAAGTAATAATCAGAATGATACGTTTTCTTTTGCTCATAAGAAAAAACAAGAGTGTAAATAATTGAGGTGAAGATATAAAATTTTAAAATAAAGCTTGCTAACTATTAAAAGGATTGTATATTTGCACTCTAAATCGCGGGATAGAGCAGCAGGTAGCTCGTCGGGCTCATAACCCGAAGGTCACTGGTTCGAGTCCAGTTCCCGCTACTAAGAAAAAAACTCCATCATAAACGATGGAGTTTTTTTTTAATAAAATATTAGTCACTGGTTCTTTCCAAGCTTCGGGGTAGTTCACACTATTAAGAAAGAAAATTTATTGAGAAATCAAGAGGCTTTTTTTTATATCTTTACATTTATTACAAGCGAAAGATTTCCAAATTAATGGATTAAGAATATATTCTATGGCTCACAAAGCAGGATTTGTAAATATTATCGGAAACCCAAACGTAGGTAAAAGTACTTTGATGAATGCCTTTGTTGGCGAACGTTTGTCTATAATTACTTCCAAAGCCCAAACTACACGTCATCGTATTTTAGGAATTGTAAACGGTGAAGATTTCCAAATGATTTTAAGTGATACACCAGGAATCATTAAACCTGCCTACGAGTTGCAAAAAAGTATGATGGGTTTCGTAAAGTCTGCTTTTGAAGATGCCGATGTATTAATTTATATGGTCGAATTAGGCGAAAAAGAATTGAAAGATGAAGCCTTCTTTAATAAAATCACCCTTGCTAAAATCCCGGTGTTACTTCTAATTAATAAAATTGATAAAGGTAATGAAGATTTGCTTTCTGAAGCAATGGATTTATGGTCTAAAAAAGTACCAAACGCACAAATTTTCGCTATTTCCGCCTTAGAAAATTTCGGTGTTCCTGAAGTATTTTCAAAAATAATAGAAGTACTTCCAGAATCCCCACCTTTTTACCCAAAAGACCAATTAACAGACAAGCCAGAACGTTTTTTTGTTAATGAAATCATTCGAGAAAAAATCCTGATACACTACAAAAAAGAAATTCCATATTCAGTAGAAATAGACACGGAAGAGTTTTTTGAAGAAGAAACAATCATCCGAATGCGAAGTGTAATTATGGTAGAACGCGACACACAAAAAGGAATCATCATCGGTCATAAAGGTGCAGCTATCAAAAGAGTAGGAGTAGAGGCTCGAAAAGATTTAGAAAAATTCTTCGGAAAGAAAGTCCACATGGAATTATACGTAAAAGTGAATAAAAATTGGCGTAACAACGAACGACAATTGAAACGTTTTGGGTATAACCAGTAGTTCAGTATTCAGTTGGCAGTCTTCAGTAAATCAGTATTCAGTAAGTTTTAATAGTAATTTTAGTTTGAAAGAACACTGAGTGTTTGCTTTTCACATAAGCATGTCACACTGAGCGCAGTCGAAGTGCAGCTAATAGTATTAATAAAGTTAGTCAAGACAATTAGCAAATTCGTGAAAATCCTTGTTCCTATTTAATAATCAAACACAATCCTCCCGCTCCTTAATCTCCCTCAAATCCAAAGTATTCTCCAAGAAACCACAAAGCTGTTTCATTTCTTCTTTCCCTTTTTCTTTTCCCATTCTACCAGCAAAATATAGAAAAACCCAAACTGCAATTAGTCCAGCCATTATAACTAATTGCATTCCATAATCGGTTTTTAATGACCAATTAGTATATGCCCAAACACCAACTATTACAAAAAGCCCAATCACGGCAAAATGAAAAAACATAAACATCGTCCAAACAGAAGGTTTTGGTCCAAATAATCCTTTCAACTCACTTTTATGATCACCGGTTTCTTCAATTTCTAAATGAAGTTGAGGTGACCAGAAGTGTTGTTTGTTCTTTGGAATTCTAATAAAAACGTGATTGTCAACTCTTGAAACCACAAAATCTTTTTGATTGCCTTTAGTATCTTCAAAGGTTTTAAGAGCATTCTCGTTATTTTGATTAATTTCGAGTTTAAATCGAGGACGTAATAATATTTCGTTTTCTAGGCTCATAAAATGATTAGTTTGGAGTGTAATTTAGAGTTTTTTCTTCAATTAGGAAACTGTACCTTTGCAGCGAAATAATGAGGCATTAAAAAAACCAATTATTTAGATCCTGAAATGAATTCAGGATAACAAATTATAAGTGCTCTTGCAGCTTATTGCAAGAATTTCTTTTAGAATAAAATTTATGAGTATAGTTGCCATTGTAGGAAGACCAAACGTAGGGAAATCTACTTTATTTAATAGATTAATCCAACGTCGTGAAGCGATTGTAGATGCAGTTAGTGGTGTAACGAGAGATCGTCATTACGGAAAAAGTGATTGGAACGGAAAAGAATTTTCGCTCATAGACACCGGTGGATATATAGTTGGATCTGACGATATTTTTGAAGCCGAAATCGATAAACAAGTAGAATTAGCGATTGATGAATCGGATGCGATAATTTTTATGGTCGATGTTGTTTCGGGAGTTACCGGAATGGATGAAGATGTTACTAAATTACTTCGGAAGTCTAATAAACCCATATTTTTAGTGGTAAATAAAGTCGATAGTGCAAAACGCACCGACGATGCGGTAGAATTTTACTCATTAGGTTTCGATAAATATTACATCATGTCTAGTATCAATGGATCTGGAACCGGTGAATTATTGGATGATTTAGTTAAAGCACTTCCTGAAACCATTGAAGAGGAAAGAAGTGAATTACCAAGATTTGCCGTAGTAGGAAGACCTAACGCAGGAAAATCTTCATTTATTAATGCATTAATAGGGAAAGAACGATACATTGTAACCGACATTCCAGGTACCACTCGCGATAGTATTGATACGTATTATAATCGTTTCGGTTTTGAATTTAACTTAGTAGATACTGCTGGAATTAGAAGAAAAAGTAAAGTAAAAGAAGATTTAGAATTTTATTCGGTAATGCGAAGTGTACGTGCTATCGAACATAGTGATGTTGTTATTGTTGTATTGGATGCCACTCGTGGATTTGACGGACAAGTACAAAATATATTTTGGTTAGCACAAAAGAATAACAAAGGTGTTGTGATTTTGGTAAACAAATGGGACTTGGTAGAAAAAGACCATAAAAGTGTCAAGGAATACGAAACTAAAATCCGACAACAATGCGAACCTTTTACCGATGTTCCAATTGTATTTATTTCGGTGTTAACCAAACAACGAATTTTTAAAGCTATTGAAACTGCAGTTGAAGTATTTAAAAACCGAAGTAAGCGTATTAAAACAAGTGAGCTTAACGAAGTAATGCTTCCTGTAGTCGAAAACTACGGGCCTCCAGCTTACAAAGGAAAATACGTTAAAATTAAATATATTACTCAATTACCATTGCCTTATCCTAGTTTTGCGTTTTTCGCAAACCTTCCTCAATATGTGAAGGAGCCCTATAAACGTTTTCTGGAAAATAAACTTAGAGAAAAATTCAATTTTCATGGAGTTCCAATTACGGTCTATATTCGTAAGAAGTAGAAGGCTCTTGAATTTCTAAATATCAAACTGAGCGTGGTTGCTGAGCGAAGTCGAAGCACAGCCGAAGTGTTGATTAATCTGAAATATCTGGTCGAACGAGATTTCAAGCAAAGTCAAATCAAGTACCGAAGCTGAAAATGCGATCATTGAGCGGAGCCGAAATGACCTTAATCACATTTTACAATTATTTTAAGACTCCCTAAAACAAAATTTGTATAACTTCGTTTTTGTTACAACTAACAATCTACAAATGCGATACCTACTTTTAATTATTGTGCTATTCTGCACCACATATTCTTTTGCACAAAATCAAACTTTTAAACTATCTGGGACACTTCTTTCCGAAGAAGATAATTCTCCTTTAGAATCGGCTACCATTTACTTGGAGCGGGTTAAAGACAGCACGTTGGTCACTTACACTATTTCAGATAAAAATGGAAAATTTCAAATTCAGGAACATACAAGTGATGCATATTTAAACCTGTATGTCTCCTATGTTGGTTACCTCACTCATGTCGAAAAAATCACGATAGATAAAGAGGAAATTATCCTTCCGTCTATTTTGTTGAAACCTAATACTAACCAATTGGATGAAGTGATTATTAAATCACGAGCACCAATTACTATTAAAAAAGATACTTTAGAATTCAATGCAAAATCCTTCAAAACAAAGAAAGATGCTAATGTGGAAGATTTATTAAAACAGTTGCCTGGAGTTGAAGTTGATGCGGATGGGAAAATTACGGTCAACGGAAAACCAGTGAATAAAATATTAGTAAATGGAAAACCTTTTTTTGGTGATGATCCAACTATTACCACTCGTAACTTATCAAAAGATATTATTGAAAAAGTTCAAGTAACCGATACCAAAACTAAATCGGAAGCCTTTTCTGGTGAAGAAGGTGACAAGGAAAATAAGACTATAAACCTTACCATTAGTGAGGATAAAAACAAAGGAGTTTTTGGTCGTGTTGCTGCTGGAGGCGGTACAAGTGAGCGTTATGAATACGCAGGAATGGTCAATGTTTTTGATAACGAAAGAAGAATTAGTGTGTTGGCGGGAGGAAACAATACCAACTCTCCAGGCTTTAGTTTTGGTGAAATTCAGAAAATGTTTGGGAATGGGCGGTCTATGATGTACAGTGATAATGGGGGTTTTAGTATTGATGGCAGATCTTTTGGTTTGGGTGAAGGAATCGTAACTTCAAACACAGTTGGTGCCAATTATGCAGATGAATTTGGAAAAGGTTTTGATGTAAATGCAGATTATTTTTATTCTGGAAGTAGGTCTGAGAATGAAACAGCAACTCAACGTGAAAACATTTTGCCAGATTCTCGTTATTTTTCGAATGCGGTTTCAAAATCGGATAATACAAACGATTCGCAAAGTGTAAATATGGGTTTTGATATTGAGTTGGACTCAACTTTTTTAATCAATATTAGGCCTTCTTTCATCTATAATAAAAGCAAAACCAATTTTTCATCTATCGAGGAGTCTTTGGATGAATTAAACGAGCTTACCAATAAATCTACAAGTTCTTCATTTGTTGAATCTGTTGGGAGAAATTTTAAAAACAATTTAGATGTTACTAAACGTTTTGGAGATCGAGGAGCCTTTTTGCGCTTTGGAATGGCTAATGAATTTAATGATAGTGATTCAGATGATTTCTTGAAATCTGAAACCTTAACTTTTGGTGATAATCCGACAGAATTAATAAGAGATCAATTTACTAACGGAGCAAAAAATTTAAACAGTTTATGGTCATCCCTAACATATCGATTGCCATTAATTTCAAAAAAATTGTATCTAGATTTTAAATATAGCCTTCGTGACGATATTAGAGAAGATCGAAAAAGCACTTTCGATTTTGATGAAAGCACCCAGACTTATACCTTGTTTAATGAACAGTTAAGTACCGATTTTATTTATARAAATAAGCGTATCACGCCAGGAATGGCAATGAGGTATGAAAAAGAAAAATGGTCTGTTAGTGTAAATGCAGGTTATGTGTTTAGAACTCTTGAAAACAAGGATTTATTACGACCAGATTTAAGCTTAAAAAGAGATTTTGAAGCCCTGGAATTTGGCGGTTATTTTAATATGAGATTCAACCCAAAAACTTCACTTTACACAGGATATAGTAAAAACAACACGCCACCACAATTATCGCAATTACAGCCTTTTGAAGATGTTTCAGACCCTTTGAATACCGTTATGGGAAACCCAGATCTGGAACCTTCAAACAACCATTCTATATATTTTGGTTTTAATAGTTTTGATTTTCAGAAAGGCACCGGTTTTTACAGTTATGCAAACTTAAATTTTGTAGAAAACGATGTGGTTTCAAAAACTATCATCGATGAAAATTTAATTAGAAATACTTCCTACACCAATGTAGATGGAAATTACCGAATGAATTTAAGTGTAAGTTATAGTAAAAAAGTAAAAATTGACAGCCTTCGAAACGTAAAGTTTAGTGTAGGTGCATACGGAAATATGAGTAAGAATATCAATTTTAATAATGAGGTAAAATATGCTTCACTCAACACATCTGTAACTCCAAATGCAAGAATAACTTTTACTTGGAATGATGTTTTGGAAATTGCTCCTTATTATAATGTTGCCATTTCGAAAACCCGATTTGATATTGATACTTTTGAAGACCAAAACTTTTTACGCCACAATGCAGGTTTAAAAACTGCTACATTCCTTCCTAAAAAGTTTGAATGGCGAAACGATATAAAATATATTTACAATCCAGATGTGGCACCAGGTTTTCAAAATAGTTCATGGTTTTGGAATGCTTCACTTGCTTACAGCGTATTAAAAGACTCAGGAATTGTAACTTTTAAAGTATATGACTTATTGAATCAAAATACCAACGCCCAACGTACAGCAACCGCAGATTATATTCAAGATTCACAAAGTACGGTGTTACAACAATATTTTATGTTAAGTTTTAGTTGGAAATTTAATGGCCTCGGAAAAAAAGCAGATTCCAATGATGGTAATATGTTTATGGATTAAGGAATTATGTTATTTGTTGAACTGTTTATTTGTTAAAACGAGGTTACAATTAAAGTACTCTGAGTTTCTGACGCAGGAAGAAGTATCGAAAAGTAATGTGTTGAAATGTTGAAGCGGTTAATTGTTTAACTGAATAATTCATTCACTCATTAATCCATTAAATTATTAACAACTACCAGCCACCACTAGCGCCGCCACCGCCAAATCCACCGCCGCCGAAGCCTCCACCAAATCCACCACTGGATCCTCCAAAGCTTCCTCCGCCACCGCCAAATCCACCAGATCGTCCCATACTGCTTAAAATGATAATGTCGAGTAAGTTTACACCGCCACCACCACGACCGCCTTTTCCTCCTTTGTTTTTAAAAAATAGTAAGATGAAAAATAGTATAAAAAAGATAAAGGGAAAGTAACTAAAAATAGAAGTTTCCTTAGAAAAATCACGATTTTCATCAAATTCACCAATCAATATTTTAAAAATGGCATCGGTACCTTTATCTAATCCTCCGTAGTAATTGTCTTGTTTAAATTGTGGAATAATAATACGTTCTATAATTTGTTTCGCATCTCGATCGGAAATAATTGACTCAATACCATAACCAGTATTAATGTCGATTACACGGTCACCTTTGGCGAGTAAAATTAATATTCCGTTGTCTTTTCCGTCTTGACCAATTCCCCATTTTTGTCCCCATTTGGTTCCTAGAAACGAAATATCTTCTCCTTTAGTTGAATTTATAATAACCAATACTATTTGAGTAGAAGTAGAGTCTGAATACCGAATTAGTTTTTGTTCTAAAGCCGTTTTTTCACTGGAAGAAAGCATTCCTATATAATCATATAGTGATGTTTGTTTTGAAGTGTTTGATGGCTTCTCAGGAATTTCATATTGAGCAAACCCAACTGATGTAAAAAACAATAAACCAATAACCGTAAAGAGTAATGATTTTTTAAAATATAAATTAGTCATTAGTTCCTTTAGATATAGTATTTGGAAGTTCATTAATATCGTCTTTTTGATAAGGAAAGTACTTTTTTAATTGTTCGCCTGCTTTTAATATTCCACCTACCAGACCTTGTTTTGAATTCCCGTTTTTAAAATGTTCGATGATGGTATTTATAGTAGATTCCCAAAAATTATCGGGAACTTTTTCGTTGATTCCTTGATCGCCCATTATTACTATGGAGTGATCTTCAACAGCAACATAAATCAATACGCCATTGCGATTATTAGTTTTGAACATTTCCAATTTATTGAAAATTTCTTTAGCACGAACAAAAGAATCTTTTTTACAATGAGGTTCTAAATGTACCCTTATTTCACCAGAGGTATTCAATTCGGCTAAACGGATAGCTTCCACAATTTCGGCTTCGTCATTGGGTGTTAAAAAGGCTTCAACTTCAGTCATAAGATAGTTTAAAATTCCACAACAGGTGCGTCTTCAGTTCCTTCTTTTGCTTTAAAATATTCCATTTCTTCAAACTTACCAATAAAATTATTTACAATATTGTTTGGGAATACCTTTAAGTGTTGATTATGGGGTCTAACTGCTTCGTTAAAACGATTTCGTTCTACATTAATGCGGTTTTCGGTACGTTCTAACTCGTTGATCAATTCCTTAAAGTTTTCGTTTGCTTTTAAATCTGGATAACGTTCAAAAGTTACTAATAATTTTGACAATGCAGAGCTCAATCCACTTTGTGCTTGTTGAAATTGGGCCATCTGTGCAGGCGTAATATTGCTAGGATCTATGGTTATTGCCGTAGCCTTACTTCTTGCTTCAATTACTTTGGTAAGAGTTTCTTGTTCAAACTCTGCATAACCTTTTGCGGTGTTTACTATGTTAGGAATTAAATCGGCTCTACGTTGATAAGAACTTTCTACATTTCCCCATTGAGCAGTTGCAGTTTCTTGAAGTCTAATTCCAGTATTGTAAAATTTAGGACCTATTGTATAGCCTATTACTGCTATTACTGCTACTACTGCAATGATTATAATAACTGATTTTTTCATGTTTGTTGGTTTATAAGTGTTTTTTTATTTTTAAAAGTTCGGTTTTAACAGTTTCTAATTTCCGAATTAATTCAAAATTATCTAAAATCTGATGTTTTTTTTCTTTTAAATGAATTTTTGCTCCTTCTAAAGTAAATCCTCGTTCTTTTACTAAATGATAAATAAGTTCGAGGTTTTTAATATCTTCCTGAGTGAATTTACGATCGCCTTTCGCATTTTTTTTTGGTTGAATTACATCAAATTCTTTTTCCCAAAAACGAATTAATGAAGTGTTTACTGAAAAAGCTTTAGCAACTTCTCCAATTCCATAATATCTTTTTTCTGATAATTCTACGTGCATTAATCTAACGATTGATTTTCTAGTTGTGCTTTTACTAGTAATTCAGCAAATTCTGAAGCAGAAAGATTTCCGTAGTAGAAATTTAAAGGATTAATCCGTTGCTCATCTTTAAATATTTCATAGTGAAGATGAGGTGCTTGCGACCTTCCTGAAGTTCCAACAAAGCCAATTAAATCACCACGTTTCACCTTTTGTCCTTTTTTTACATTGTACTTGTAAAGATGCGCATATAAACTCACATAACCAAATCCGTGATCTATACGAATATGTCTTCCATAGCCTGTTGATCTTCGGTCAACTCTAATTATTTTTCCGTCACCAGATGCGTAAACGGGAGTTCCTCTTGGGGCGGTAAAATCCATTCCCCAATGAAATTTTCTTACTTTGGTGAAAGGATCTGAGCGATAACCAAATCCAGAAGCCATACGAGTTAAATCTTCGTTTTTTACGGGTTGAATTGATGGGATTGCAGCTAGGAGTTTTTCTTTTTCTTCGGCAAGTTGTGCAATTTCATCTAAAGATTTTGACTGAACCACAATTTGTTTTTGAAGTATATCTATTCGTTTATTTGTTGAGATAATTAGGTTCGAATTATCAAAACCTTCCAAATCCCGATAACGATTTATACCACCAAAACCTGCTCTTCGTTGTTCTTCTGAAATGGGATCGGTTTCAAAATAAACCCTATAAATGGAATTGTCACGATCCTCAACATCAGAAAGTACACTTTCTGCTAGCTCCATTTTTTTATTTAAAAGTTGAAACTGCAAATGCATATTTTCCAGCTCTCTTTTTAATGCTTTTTCTTTGGGAGTCTCTATGTAAGGGATGTTTAGGTAGACGATTAGAAGTACAAAACCACTTAAAAACATACCTAATATACTAAGAAAGAAAATCTTGGTTTTCCTACCTTTTTTATGTTCAATTTTGCGATACGACAACGTCTCGCTATCGTAGTAATATTTTACTTTAGCCATACGTTAAAAAATCTTATTTTTGCTCATTGGGGATAGCGGTTTTTCTAAAAACGAATCACAAATATAGAAATTGTATCTGCTTTACCCTAATTAGCATATTTATTAAATATTTAACTTATGACTTCCAAGGAGATACGTTCCAAATTTTTAGAATTTTATAAATCAAAATCTCATACAATTGTAGCATCTGCCCCAATGGTAATTAAAGACGATCCTACGTTAATGTTTACCAATGCTGGGATGAACCAGTTTAAAGAATATTTTCTAGGAAATAAAGCTATTAGCAATAAACGTGTTGCAGATACGCAAAAATGTCTTCGAGTTAGCGGAAAACACAACGATTTGGAAGAAGTGGGAATGGATACCTACCATCATACGATGTTCGAAATGCTCGGAAATTGGAGTTTTGGTGATTATTTTAAAAAGGAGGCAATCGAATGGGCGTGGGAGTTTTTAACAGAAGAATTAAAGATTGATAAGAACTCATTATACGTTACTATTTTTGAAGGAGATACTTCTGAAGGATTAGAACGCGACACAGAAGCATACGATTATTGGAAAAATTTACTTCCTGAAGACCGTATTATCAACGGAAATAAAAAAGATAATTTTTGGGAAATGGGAGCACAAGGACCTTGTGGACCTTGTAGTGAAATTCATGTAGATATTCGCCTCGAAGAAGATCGTTTAAAAGTTCCTGGAGTAGATTTAGTAAATAAAGACCATCCACAAGTGGTAGAACTTTGGAACTTAGTTTTTATGCAATTCAACAGAAAAGCAAATGGAAGTCTTGAAAATCTTCCTGCACTTCACGTAGATACCGGAATGGGTTTTGAACGACTTTGTATGGTGATGCAAAAAACGCAAAGTAATTACGATACTGATGTTTTTATACCATTAATTCGGGAGATTGAAACCATTACCAATAATGTATATGAAAATCCAAAAGCAACCGATGATAAAGTAGATATTGCGATTCGCGTAATTGCCGATCACGTTAGGGCAGTTGCATTTTCGATTGCAGACGGACAGATACCAAGTAATACAGGAGCGGGATATGTAATAAGAAGAATTTTACGTCGTGCTGTTCGTTATGGTTTTACTTTTTTAGGAACCAAAAAACCATTTATATTTCAGTTAGTTGAAACCTTAAGCAAACAAATGGGAAGTGCTTTCCCAGAGTTGGTTCGGGAAAAGAAATTAATATCTATTGTTATTAAAGAAGAAGAACATTCCTTTTTAAGAACCCTAGATCAAGGATTGGTTTTGTTAGAAAATGTAATTGAAAATGCAGATTCAAAAATGATTTCGGGTCAGAAGGCTTTTGAAATGTATGATACTTTCGGATTTCCAAAAGATTTAACGGCTTTGATTTTAAGAGAACGAGGATTGGATTTAAACGAAGCCGAATTTGATGTAGAACTTCAGAAACAAAAAGAAAGATCTAGAGCTGCAACAAAAGTTGAAACAGGTGATTGGACCGTTTTGTTAGAAGACGATGTACAAGAATTTATAGGCTATGATTATTTAGAAACCAAAGTTAAAATAGCGCGTTATCGAAAAACAAAAACAAAAAAACACGGAGAATTTTACCAAGTAGTTTTCAATTTAACCCCCTTTTATCCAGAAGGTGGAGGGCAAGTTGGAGACAAAGGTTATTTAGAATCATCTCATGGAGATTTGGTTTATGTTGTTGATACCAAAAAAGAAAATAACTTGGTGATGCACTATATTAAAAACCTGCCAAAAAATGTAAACGATGATTTTAAAGCGGTAGTAGATGACAAAACTAGATCTTATACAGAAGCGAATCATACAGCAACTCACTTGTTACATCAAGCATTACGAAGTGTTTTAGGAACGCATGTTACTCAAAAAGGATCGATGGTAAATGGTCGTGGATTACGTTTTGATTTTTCACATTTTAGTAAGGTAACTTCAGATGAATTAAAAGAAGTAGAAAATTTTGTTAATGCTCGTATTAGAGAAGGGTTAGCTCTGGAAGAAAAACGAAATATTCCCCATCAATTAGCAATCGAGGAAGGAGCAATGGCATTGTTTGGTGAAAAATATGGAGACACCGTTCGAACTATAAAATTTGGTAGTTCAATAGAACTTTGTGGAGGGACACATGTAAAAAACACCAAAGATATTTGGCATTTTATCATACTTCATGAAGGAGCAGTAGCTTCAGGAATTCGTCGTATTGAAGCCATTACTAGTGGTTTTGCAAAGGATTATTTTATATCGAATTCAGACAGATATAAACAAGTTTCTAAGTTGCTTCAAAACACTAAAGATCCAATAAAGAGTATTACTTCTATTCAAGAAGAAAATTCATTGTTAAAAAAACAAGTTCAAACATTATTAAAAGAAAAAGCCAAACATTTAAAGTTGGAGCTTAAATCTGAAATTTCAGAAATCAATGGAGTCAATTTCTTAGCAAAAGAAGTAGATTTAGATGCCAACGGAATTAAAGATTTATCGTTTGAATTGGGCGGAGAAATCGATAATCTTTTTTTACTTTTAGGAACCAAACAAAATGGAAAAGCTTTATTGTCTTGTTATATTTCAAAAGACTTGGTAGCTTCAAAAAACTTAGACGCAGGAAAAATAATTAGAGAATTAGGAAAGTACATACAAGGTGGTGGTGGCGGCCAACCATTCTTTGCAACTGCTGGTGGTAAAAACCCTGATGGAATTTCGGAGGCTTTGGCGCAAGGACGGAGTTATATTGAATAAAATGCTTGCAAGTCGCAGAGGCGCAAAACATCCCCCTAACCCCCTTCAAAGGGGAAATACTATAGATTTGAAATTTGAGTAAAAAACATGAAACTCCAAACAAAAATACCATTAACACCACAACAAAATCAAATAGATTATAACGCTAAGGTTTTGTTGATGGGTTCTTGTTTTGTGAAGAATATGGGTGCTAAGTTGGAGTATTATAAGTTTCAGACCTTAATAAATCCGTTTGGAATTTTGTTTCATCCCTTGGCTATTGAGAAGTTAGTTTATAGAGCTTTGAGTGATGAGTTTTTTAGCGAGGAAGATGTATTTTTCTTCAACGAACAATGGCATTGTTTTGAGGTGCATTCGATTTTAAGTAATTCCTCAAAAGAGGAATTATTAAAAGGACTTAATAGTAGTCTGTCAAGTTTGAAAAATTATTTATTCAAAGTTTCACACGTTATATTCACTTATGGGACTGCTTGGGTATATCGTTTTAATAAAACGAATTCGGTCGTTGCAAACTGTTATAAAATTCCGCAGCAACAATTTACAAAAGAGTTATTGTCTGTTGAAGAGATTATTACTTCAATTAAGAATACTGTATCATTAATAAGAAACATAAATCCAGAAACTATTTTTATTAATACCGTTTCTCCAGTACGACATTTAAAAGACGGGTTTGTAGAAAATTCGGTGAGTAAGGCTCATTTAGTTTCAGCTATCTATAATGTTTCAAATGAAAAAAGGTCATTGAGCGTAGCCGAAATGTTTCCTTCCTACGAAATCATGATGGACGAGCTACGTGACTATCGTTTTTATAAAGAAGATATGATTCATCCTAATAATACGGCTATACAAATTATCTGGGAAGCTTTTAATGAAGTCTGGATTGCAGATGAAACCAAAACCCTTCAAAAAGAAATAGGAAATATCCAAAGTAGCTTACAACACCGACCTTTCAATACTGAAAGTGAGGAACATCAATTGTTTTTAGAGAAGTTAAATTTAAAAATAGTTTCACTTCAGAAAAAAGTAAAACACCTAAAATTTTAAGAATACGGCAATTGCCCTATTGTATAAAGTTGAGTTTCGGCGCATTTTTGCCATATATAAACTAATAAATAACTCAACTTATGAAAACAATTAAAAAAACAATTTACGTAACATTTTTATGTCTTTCGGTAATTTTAGCATCTTGTAGTGGAGATGATGATAATAATGATGGAGATGATGATGGAGGTACAGGAGGAACAGGAGGAACAGAATTTTTAACAGCCAAAGTAGATGGAGCTAATTTTGAAGCAGCACAAAGTCCAGCTGTTATTGTAGGAGCAACTTCAGGTAATGGTCTTATGACATTTCAAGGAGGAACTAATGAAGGGAAAACAATTAGAGGATCTGTATTTAACTACGATGGAGCAGGAACTTATACTACAGGTGATAATATTACCAATGTAAATTCATTGTCATACATTACTTTACCAAATAATTTATGGAATTCAACTTTTGATATTGGATCTGGTACTATTACTATTACATCTGATGATGGAACAACTATAGAAGGGACATTCTCTTTTGAAGGGTTTAATGCTAGTGATGGAACTACTAAGAATATTACAGAAGGTAGTTTCAAAGCTATTATTGAATAAACAATATCTAAGAAAATCTCAGAGTTGAGGTTTTTTACGTGGAAACCGGGAGCGAACTTATAGTTTTCTCTCGGTTTTTTAATAAATTAATTAAAATATACAGCAATTGCCTTACTGTAAGTAGGGTAGTGTTTTATCAATTTTGAATAATCAATTTATATAACAATTATTAATAAAACTAAAACCTATAATC
>NVUT01000001.1 GCA_002733185.1 Flavobacterium sp.
ATTTATTATTCTCTAAAGTAAGTTCAAGAATAAAGGATTCTTTATTGTTTTTAGATTGCTTAATTAAGGGGTCTTCAGACTTTTTTGTATACACATCATCAAAACAAAAATTACCCAAACTATACGCTAATAAACTGTTTTTTATTTTTTCAATTCCTTGAGCTACATGAGGGTGATGACCATAAAAAATATAAGGAGCCAATTCTGCTAATTTTCTTCCAAGCAAAATATGATCAAAATTTGGGTAATTTACATGTTCTTGTCCGCAATGAAAACCAATAATATTGAAAAATCCTTTTTTAGTATTCTCTAATAAGCTCTTTTGAACATTACTATAATCCAACTCATTAATTCCTTTTTGTCTTTGATTATTAATTCCCATTGGGTTTGTTGAATAACAGCAATATCCTTGAATCGCTAATTTGTTTGATTCATAATTAATTTCAATTTGTTTATCTTCTATACCAAAATAACTTATGGAATTTTCCTCCAAGATTTTTTTTGTCAATTCATAACTCTCACCTCCAAAGTCATAAATATGATTATTTGCCAAATTAACAAGGTTAATGTTTAGATATTTTAATAAATCAACATTAATAGGATCAGATTTTATATAAGCAGATTTATATCCATATTCTTTTTGATTAGTTACAAAAGGTGTTTCTAGATTCCCAATTACTAAATCGTATGATTTTAGTAAAAGTGAAACCTCTTTAAAATAATCAAATAAGCTATTATTATTTTTTAAAGAAAATTTACCAAAAAAAGCAATGTCGCCAAGTAATGCTATTTTCATTTTATCACTATATTATTTTTAATTAACATAAGTTTTCCACTTTTTTCCCGTGGTATTTCTTTAACTTTTTTTATTTCAATTTTTGTTTGATCACCAAAACGGTAAATTAACTCGCTCATTATTTCATTATAGTGTGCTTGGTTAAACAAATTTGAATCTACAACAATTAGAACAATTATATGTTCTTCAATATTTTGAATAAACTGCATACTCTTTACACTATTTGGAATGCCCTTAATAACATCTGCAAGGTGACTCAAACTAATTTTACCTTTTGTGATAGAGTATAAATAATCAACTTTTCTTCCTTCTATCTTTTCAACAAGAGGGTGAGAAGAACCACAATCACATACGCCATCCTTAAATGTAATACAATCTTCAATATTATAACGTATTAATGGAGTACCATTAGTTGTAAATGAAGTAATTACCATTTGATTTCCTTCTTCAGTAGAAACGGTCTCAATCACACCTGTATCTAGGTTATAATGTAAATTCTTACTTTTACATTCAGTTATAAATGGCGCACCTTCAGCAGATGCATATTGATTATAAATCGATGATTTAAATACTTTCTCTATCAAGTTTCGCTGAAAAGGTAATAAGGTTTCAGAAGTGGTAAATATGGCTTTAGGTGTAAAGGTTAGCTCTATATTATTTCTATCAATATAATCTGCTAAATCGTAAATAGCTGAAACAAACCCATTAATTAATTCTGGTTTATAGTTGTTTAAGTTAGAAATATAATATGGCAAATTATCATCTTTTAAATGAAATGTAGAATATAATCTTTGATTGTAAATATAATTAGTCCTCCAAAATATTTTTGTGGTATCAAAATAAATAAAATCACGACCACTAAAAGTTGCTTTCCTTACTTTAAAAGGATTTGTTATACCAACTTTATATTTAAAGGCATCCAAATAAGCCATTCGCTTTTGAAAATCATCTTTAGTAAAAAGAATTTTTAATGACTTTCCTGTTGTACCTCCAGTAAAAGTAACTATGGCTTCTTTTTCACTTATAGTATATATAACATCAGWATTTGTTCTTAAATCCTCTTTATTAATAATTGGAAGCTTATGTAAATCTTTTATTGTTTTTATTTCTGAAATGTCTATGCCTTCATATAGTTCTCTGTAAAACTTACTGTTTTTAACTGTATTCTTCAAAAATGATTGCAACAATTTTTCTTGCAAGAGAACCTCTTTATCTAAATTAGAATGGTTGCTATTGATGAATTTTACAAATGATTCTTTGTAAACTTTGCCATAACGCTGTTTGTAGATTATAAAACCATAGCTTGAAATGATAAAATTTTGAAACCAAATGGGGCTTTTTTTATATATTGATTTTATAAAGTTCATTAAAATGTTTTTAAAACATCCAATATCTTTTCACTCGTATTACCATCACCATAAATTTCTTTTGAAAAATCTAATTGCTTTTCAATATCCTTTAAAACAATTTCTGAAATATCATCATTTAACACATCAATTAATTGGTTGCAACCAGCTGTAATAAGCTCCACCCATTCTGTTTGATCACGCAATGTAAAYCCTTGTTTTTTAAAGAAATAAGCTTCTTTTTGCAAACCACCACTATCGGTAATTACTGCCTTGGAATTTTTAATTAAACTTACCATTTCTAAATATCCTACAGGTTCAATTAAATGTATCTTAGTAGAAACACCATGAACTTCTAACAGCTTTTTGGTTCGTGGATGAAGTGGTAAAACAACTGGAAATTCTTTATGGATACTATCCAGAGCTTTAAATATATTTTTTAGCTTTTCAAAATCGTCTGTGTTTTCTGCTCTATGCACCGTAGCTAGCACATAATTGTTTGGTGTGCTTTTATCGTTTTCTTTAGATAAGGTGCTAAAAAACATAGCAGAATCATACATAATATCTCCTACATTTACCACCTTACAATCTATGTTTTTATAACCTTCCTTCTCTAAATTATCAATGGCTTGTTGCGTTGGACAAAAAAGCACATCGCTTATTCTATCGGTTAAAATACGGTTGACCTCTTCGGGCATTTTCATATTAAATGAACGCAATCCTGCCTCTACGTGTGCCACTTTAATATGAAGCTTTTTTGCTGCCAAAGCTCCCGCCAAAGTAGAGTTGGTATCACCATACACCAATAACCAATCTGGTTTTTCGGTAAGTAATACTTTTTCTATTTCCTCCATCATTCTTCCTGTCATAGCACCGTGACCTAAATTATTAATAGCTAGGTTGTAATGAGGCTTGGGTATTTGCATTTCATCAAAAAATATTTTACTCATATTTTCGTCAAAATGCTGACCTGTATGTACAATAATTTCTTCTACTCCTTCTTGTTTTAGGGTTTCTCTACTTAAAGAAGCCGCTTTTATAAATTGAGGTCTAGCCCCTATGATGGTTACTATTTTCATATACTACAATTATTACAATTATCTGTTTTCGTAGATAAAGAAACTTTATTTAAACATTTCTTACATCTTCTTGCTACTACTTTTGCAGGATTACCAACAGAAATGGTATAAGATTCTATACTTTTTGTCACAACAGAGCCAGCTCCTAAAATAGAATAATCGCCAATACTAACTTCAGGTAAAACAACACAATTTGAACCTAACCACACATTTTTACCAATTTTAATTTTATTTACTTTATTATGTTTTTTTAAATCAGTAAAAGAGTGATTTGCACTAATAAAACTACAATTATTTGACCATATAGTACCTTCCCCAAATTCAATTCCATTTATAGCTTGATAATAGCAACCTCCAGATGTTGCTAAGCTTAAATATACAGATGAAGAATCAGTACCTTTTAATATTATTATTTTTTTTGGTGAATTAGCTCTTGATGTGAAATTTAATAAAAAATCACCTTGTCTATTTATACCTAAAATCCGCTTATAAAAAGAATTTATCAAGTATATTCCGATTCCTGTTGCATAATATTTTCTATTATACAATCTATTAATAAAAGGGATAAAAGAAAGTGATTTTAATAGGCTTTTCATATAGGTTTTTTATTTGATATCTGCCAATATAATAAAGTGAAAAGTGAATATTCTAGAATCATAATTATACTAAAATATTTTAAAGTATCAATAAAAATTATTCCGCTAGATTTTGAATATAAATATATTACCATAGTACTTGTTAATAAAAACAAGTTAATTAATAAACCATATTGTTGCTTTTGATGTACAACTAAAGTATTAGACAAAGAACTACTTACAAATCTTACTGCTGCCAAAGGAATTAAAATTTTCGCATAAGTACCTGACACTCCCCATTCTTCACCAAAAACAAATGCAAATAGAGGTTCTACAATAAAAAATAAAATCGTAAAAATGGGTATTGATAAGTAGGTTAATTTTAAAAAAGTTTTTTTGAATACCACTTTAGTACTTCCAGTCTTTTTTAATGATTCTGAAGCTTTTTGTAAATACACTTGGCTAAAGCTGTTTCCAATAACCTTTGAAGGAATCCCAATTATACGTTGTGTCAAAGAATAAAAACCCAAAGTAGTAATTGAAAATATAGATGAAATTAAAAAATTAACTACGTTTAAATTAATTGAGTTTAGTAGTATGGAAGGCAATGAATAAATAGGAAATTTTTTATAAATCGTTGCTTGATGTTTTATTTTTTCAACAGAAATATAGTTTTTTTTATAATTGCTTTTTAAGGTTTTAAATAACATTACATTTCCAGAAAAATACGATATTATCTGCCCAATTACTAAACCTACTGGACCAAAAGAAATCAACCCAATTAAAACTTGTGAAACACCTAGACTACTTGATCGAGTTACTTGTGAAATTGCAATATTTTTAAATTGTTTTTTTCGAATATTAAATAAGTTTAGTGAATTATAAATACCTGCCAACAACGTTGAAAGTGGCACAAGAAACAAAAAAGGTGCTATTTGACTATTCCCAAATAATACTGAAATTTGATCTTTAAAAAGCAAGACAATTATTAATAGAAACAAGCTAAAAGACAGTGCTATTGTAATTCCTAATGCAACCAAATTAAACGAATCTTCATCTTTTACGGGTAATACAATTGCTTGTTCGTATTGTGCGTTGGAAACTGCTCCAGCAATTGCGGTTAAGGCTAAAAACAAAGCGAAAACACCAAAATCATTGGGCGAATAAATTCTTGTTAAAATAGGAGTTATTGCAATAGGAATCGCTTGTGCAATTGTTGTCCCAGTCATCAATGTAAGGACATTTTTGCTGTACTCAGATTTTAATAAATTTGAAAAATAGCTCATTTTAGCAAATTATTTACTAAAAGGATGCTTCGCCAAAGGCTTTTTTACAAAAGGATGATAATCTCCTTTTGCACCAATAGGTTCTGCATGGCGTATTGCATGAACAATTTCGATGGCTTGTCTGGGTGCTTCCAATCCGTAGCCGTTTCCTTTTATAATTTCATCGTAAGAAATCGTATGCAAATCGGTAAAGCCTCCACTAAACTCTAATTCTTCTCCTTCAATAGTGATGGAGCGATAAGTGCGTTGTCCTTTTGCTTTTATTTCTTCTGGTAATACATCGTAATTGATAGATAAAAACCAACGTACTCTGGCGCTGTCAAATTCTAAATAACCCGCCGAACGATCGTGGGTATTTACGTGTACTATATTTTGTTTTAAATCGCCAAATATCCAAGAAAGCATATCGTAAAAATGAACTCCTATATTGGTGGCAATACCTCCAGATTTTGAAACATCACCCTTCCAAGAAGTATAATACCAATGTCCTCTTGAGGTTAAATAAGTAAGGTCTACATCGTAAATTTTATCTTTAGGTCCGTTGGCAATTTTTTCTTTTAAGGCAATAATACTTGGATGCACTCTTAATTGAAGAATGTTATATACTTTTTTACCGGTTTCTTTTTCAATTTCGGCTAATGCATCTATATTCCACGGGTTAAGTACCAATGGTTTTTCACAAATCGCATCTGCTCCTTGTCGCAATGCAAACCGAATATGAGAATCATGTAAATAATTTGGGGTACAAATACTTACATAATCCAATTGTTTGTTTTGCTCAAATTTTAATTTTGAAATATGACGATCAAAGCGTTCAAACTCAGTAAAGAAATCAGCATTTGGAAAATAACTATCAATGACTCCCACACTGTCAAATTTATCGAGTGCTGCTACGAGATTATTACCAGTACCTTTTATTGCTTTCATATGGCGTGGTGCCACATAGCCTGCTGCTCCTATTAAAGCGAAGTTTTTCATATTTTCTTTACCGTATTATTACTAAGTTGATATTTATCAGAAGTTTCAAGACAAATGGCAACTTCTGTCTTATTAAAATATAAACGATGTCCGTTTTCACTTACCCAACCTATTTGTTTTGCAGGGTTTCCAACCACTAAAGCAAAATCTTTAACCGGTTTAGTAATGACTGCTCCTGCGCCAATCATGGCGAATTTTCCGATTTCGTTTCCGCAGATAATGGTTGCATTGGCTCCAATAGAAGCCCCTTTTTTAATTAAGGTTTTTTGAAATTCTTCTTTTCTAATAACTGCACTTCTAGGGTTAATCACATTGGTAAAAACCATGGAAGGACCTAAGAACACATCGTCTTCACAAATTACTCCTGTATATATAGACACGTTGTTTTGAACTTTAACATTCTTCCCTAAAACAACTTGAGGCGAAACAACTACATTTTGTCCAATATTACATCGGTCACCAATGGTGCAGTTAGACATAATATGAGAAAAATGCCAAATCTTAACATCGTTTCCAATAGAACATCCTTCGTCTATTACAGCAGTTTCATGCGAAAAATACGTTTTACTCATTTTTATTTTTTATAATATCATCCCAGCAGCCACCGTCTCGTGTGTTGCATCATCAACCAGTACAAAACTTCCTGTAATTCTATTATCACGGTATTCGTCAATCATTAACGGACGTGTTGTTCTTATTTTTACACGAGCGATATCGTTCATTCCCAATTCTTTATCTTCCTGATTACGAGAGTACGTATTGATATCTATTTTATACAACACTTCTTTAATCATCGCTTTTTGATCGTTTGAAGTATGCAATATAGAATATTTTGCTCTGGCTCTTGAAGGCGTTTTATTTAACCAACAAATCATCGTATCAAATTCTTGAACCGCTTCTGGTTTATTAGTCGTTTTAACAATCATATCACCTCTACTAATATCAATATCGTCTTCCAAAGTAATTGAAACCGACATGGGTGCAAAAGCTTCTTCTAATTCTCCGTCAAAAGTATCGATGGTTTTTATTTTTGAAGTAAATCCTGAAGGCAACACGGTTATTTCGTCTCCTGGTCTGTAAATTCCGCTTGCCACTCTACCTGCATATCCTCTATAATCTATAAAGCCTTCACGTTGTGGACGTAAAACTGTTTGAACCGGAAAACGAGCATCAATTTTATTAATATCGCTACTAATATGCATGGTTTCTAAAGTGTTCAATAATGGAGCACCTTGATACCAATCCATATTTTTTGAAGCGTTTACCACATTATCTCCTAATAAGGCACTTATTGGCATAAACCGAACATCTTTCACTAATAATTTAGAAGAGAACTCTTCAAACTGAGATACAATATTTAGATACACTTCTTCTGAGAAATCTACTAAATCCATCTTATTTACACAAACAATTAAATGTGGTATTTGTAATAAAGAAGCAATAAACGCATGACGTTTGGTTTGTTCAATAACACCGTGTCTTGCATCTATTAAAATCAATGCTACATTAGCGGTTGATGCTCCCGTAACCATATTACGAGTATATTGAATATGTCCTGGTGTATCTGCAATGATAAATTTACGTTTTGGAGTGGTAAAATATCTGTACGCAACATCTATAGTAATCCCTTGTTCTCGTTCGTCGCGAAGTCCATCGGTAAAAAGTGCCATATCAATTCCGTCATGACCTTTTTTTAGACTTGTTTTTTTAATGGCTTCTAATTGATCTTCAAAAATAGATTTTGAATCGTATAAAAGCCTTCCTATTAAAGTGCTTTTTCCATCATCTACACTTCCTGCTGTGGTGAATCTTAATAGTTGGTTGGTATCTAGTTGCATTTTTTCTTTCTTGTTTATTTTTTAGGTTTTATTCCTGTCATTGCGAGCCTATTTTAGCGTGACAATCTTATGAAGAAACCTTAATGTTCATTCTATGAGATTGCCACGTCGTGCCTCCTCGCAAAGGCATTCAATTTCAAGCTCGGCTTCAATTAAACTTCGAGTTCAATTTCATAAAATACTGAAACAAGTTCAGTATTAAAAGTACCCTTGCCGCTTTCTATCCTCCATAGCACTTTCAGAACGTTTATCATCACTACGATCACCACGTTCTGTTTTACGCATTGCTGAAACTTCTAAAGCTATTTTTGCCAAAGTATCTGCTTCCGATTCTATTCCTCCTGTAATAGTAATATCTCCTAAAGTTCTAAATCTAATTTTTTTATTATAAACTTCTTCGCCTTCTTCTAATTTTAAATGTTCTGAAACTGGAATCCAAGAATTACTTCTAAAAACTACGTCTCTTTGATGTGCAAAATATAAGGAAGGGATACTAATATTTTCTCTTTGTATGTAATTCCAAACATCCATTTCTGTCCAATTACTAATCGGAAAGGCTCTAAAATGTTCTCCTTCAAAATGCTTTCCGTTTAAGATATTCCAAAGTTCTGGTCGCTGATTTTTTGGATCCCATTGTCCAAAATCATCACGATGTGAAAAGAAACGCTCTTTGGCTCTTGCTTTTTCTTCGTCTCGTCTTCCTCCTCCTATAGCACAATCTACTTTATTGTCTTCAATAGCATCTAACAAAGTGGTAATTTGAAGTGCATTACGAGTTGCATTTTTTCCTTTTTCTTCCGCAACACGTCCTTGATCGATAGATTCTTGTACAGAACCTACAATTAACTGAACGCCAAGTTCTGCAACCAATTTATCACGAAACTGAATGGTTTCCGGGAAGTTATGTCCCGTATCCACATGCATAAATGGAAATGGAATTTTAGAAGGATAAAAAGCTTTTCTAGCTAAATGTGCAACTAAAATGGAATCCTTCCCTCCAGAAAATAAAATTACAGGATTCTGAAATTGCGCCCATACTTCACGAAGAATGTATATGGCTTCCGATTCTAATTCGTCTAAATAATTTAAATAATATTTACCCATTTATTTGTCTATTAAATGTCATTGCGAGCTTTTTTTGGGCAAGACAATTTTATAATTTTACTCTGTCACTGCGAGCTCTCCTTTGGGCGTAGCAATCTTATGAAGAAAACTTAATCTTTCATTTCATAAGATTGCTACGTCGTGCCTCCTCGCAAAGACATATTAACTTTACTTCAACCTTCGTTCTACATATTTCATAACCTCATTCACAGCCTCTTCCACCGAAGTCTTTTCTGTTTCAATTAACACATCAGGACTTTCAGGAGCTTCATAAGGAGCATTAATTCCTGTAAAATCTTTTATCAATCCTTTTCGTGCTTTTGCGTACAATCCTTTGGTATCTCTACGTTCACATTCTTCCACAGAAGTATCTACGAAAATTTCAACAAAATTAATGCTTTTAACAGTGTTTTTAACCATTTCTCTATCTTTTTTATAAGGAGAAACAAAGGCTGCTAAAACCACTAAACCTGCATCAATCATAAGATTGGCAACTTCAGCAATACGACGGATGTTTTCAGTTCGATCTTCTGGTGAAAAGGTTAAATTATTATTCAAACCTTTTCGTACATTATCACCATCTAATAAATAAGTATGAATGCCTTTTTTGTGTAATTCAACTTCAACAAGGTTTGTAATAGTAGATTTACCAGAACCTGACAATCCTGTAAACCAAAGCAACAAAGGCTGATGCTTTTTTAAATTACTTCGCTCTTCTTGACTAAGATTAAAATTATGTGGAATGATATTTTCTTGCAAATCAAATTATTTTTTATTGTTATTTCTATTTTTTATTAGCAACACAGTTAGCATAACCAAAACGAGTTTAAATATTTTAGCTCTTTTTAAAATAATATCGAATTCTTCCCAAAGGCATTTTTAACCACAAACGCTCGTGATAATAATAGAGCGCAAATTTAGTAAACACCTCAATTACAGCAACATAAATTGCACCTTCAAAATCATCTAAAACAGCTCCTGCTATTAAAAAAGTAGTCATAGTTGCGAATATACGCCACGAAATTGTTTTGTATAGTGTTCCTTTTTTTGAAGTAGTTACATTTCTGTATATTTTTTGCCAAACCCGTTCGTGAACATAATAAATTACCAACTTTACCACAAATTCTATCAAGCCAATCTCAATAGCAGATTCTATGCTGCATTCCCCAGATACACATGTAATTAACAATACAATTAATATGGTATCGGTTGTTGCTATAACTCTCCAAGAAATGCCTTTTAACAGACTCCGTATATGAGATTCTTCTTTATATTTCACCTTAAACAGTTACTAAAAAATAAGGGTTTAATAGATTTTCTTTGTTGTACTGAAGTGGTTTTTGGGTCTCATTATTAATCACCTTTACTCCTGCTGCTTGACATATTGCTTGCCCAGCCGCTGTATCCCACTCCATTGTTGGCGCATATCTTGGATATAAATTTGCTTTCCCTTCGGCAACCAAACAAAATTTTAACGAGCTTCCTTTTGAAACAATTTCTACGAAATTTTCTTTTTCTATTTCTGAAATAAAATTCTTGGTATCCTTATTTAAATGCGAACGACTTCCTACAATTTTGATTACAGAAGGAGTTGTAGTTTCAGGTGAAATTTCGGAAGCATTTTCTAATATTTCAGAAACAGACACCTCTTCATTTTTTAACGTTATTTTAAATGCTTTTGAAGCGTCTTCTGATGTAAAATACAAGTCCTTAGTAACTGGAACATAAATTACTCCTAAAATTGGATTTCCATTTTCAACCAAAGCAATATTTACGGTAAATTCACCATTTCTTTTTATAAATTCTTTAGTTCCGTCTAAGGGATCAACTATCCAACATTGCTTCCAATCCTTTCGTTCTAAAAAATCCAACTGTTTGTTTTCTTCACTAATTATCGGAATCGATGTATTTAATAAATATTTATTTATTACGTCGTTGGCATTTTTATCAGCTTGAGTTAATGGAGAATCATCTCCTTTTATTTCAACCTCAATAGGCTTTGAATATACTTTTAGAATCTCAGTTCCTGCTTCAATTGAAGCCTGAATTGCTATCGATAAATTTCGTTTCATTTAGGGTTGTTTTCAAATCCCAAATATAAGCTAAATTGATTTTAAAAAACAGTGTTTTTCAAACGCAAATGTGCCACAAAATTCATTGAATAATTATGATTCATAAAAAATTCACAAAGCATTTTTTAAGACAGTTAATTACTGTTATTTTTGTAATCCAAAAAAGATATAATTATGAAACGTATTTTATTTATTCTAGTAAGCTTAACTATTATTTCCTGTACAACTAAAGAAAGCAACACCTACCAATTAAATGGGGATGCCATTGGATTTGCAAACGGAACAAAAATATTTGTAAATACTGTTATTGAAGGAAATCAAACCAAAACTTTAGATACACTTACGGTTACTAACGAAAAATTTAGTGCCTCTTATCCAAAAGATGACAAGCTTAAAATAAATTTCTTGAAAGCTGAAAACGTAAAAGGTAATGTGCTTTTTTTTCCTGAAAATGAAGATTTAAAAGTAACTATGTTTAAAGATAGTATTACATCTTCCTACGTTACCGGAAGCAAACAAAACAATTCGTACAAAGTATATTACTCAAAAATGGGGGCTTATAACAAGCAACGAAAAGCAAATTATAAACTTTTTAAACAAGCTAGAATAGATAAGAACACTGAGTTAGCTTATAAAATTCAAGAAGAAAACAATGATATTAATGACCTCGAAAAAGGATACAAAATGGTCTATGTTTCAGAAAACACCAACTCGTTATTTTCGGTTTTATTATTAACTGAAATGTTGAACAAAAAAGAGATTACTGCAATTGATGCTAAAACCCTTACCAATAAATTTAGTCCAAAAGTAAAATTAACATCAAGTGCTAAAAATTTACAAACCTTAATTTCTTCAGCCAAAAAAGCAGATGTTGGTGGTGAAGCTCCAGCATTTTCGGCACTTACTCCAGACGGAAAACAATTAGCATTAAAAGATATTTTAGGAAAATATACAATTATCGATTTTTGGGCTTCTTGGTGTAAACCTTGCCGTAGAGAAAACCCAAATGTGGTTCGAGTTTATAATCAATACCACGATAAAGGTTTAAATATTATTAGTGTTTCCTTAGATAAAGCGGGTCAAAAAGACCGTTGGTTAAAAGCTATTGAAGATGATAAAATGGATTGGCATCACGTTTCAAACTTAAAAGGTTGGAGCGACCCAATTGCGCAACAATATAGTGTTCGTTCTATTCCAGCTACTTTTTTATTGGATGAAAACGGAATAATAATCGCAAAAAATTTACGCGGAAACGCCTTGGATGCTAAAATTGCTTCTTTATTAGGGAAATAGGTTTGTCAATCATTTGTCTCAATGGTAAGTATCTTGAGTGATTTGTCTTAACAAATCGTATCGAAGGGTATGGAATTGAATCAATAAATGATTAAATCTTACCCATTTTCATCAATACAAAAAGGACAACTATAGGAACTGCCAAAACACCAACAATCCAAAGTTGCGTTTGTAATATTCCTGGAACAAATAATATTGCCAAAACATATCCTGCAATTGCTCCTCCAAAATGAGCATCGTGACCAATGTTTCCCAATTGTTTTTTCATTCCGTAGATAGAATAAAACAAATATAAAACCCCAAACAACCAAGCTTTAATCGGTAATGCAAAGAACAAATACAAATTCATATCTGGATAAAACAAAATCGCTGCATATAAAATTCCCATAACCGCTCCACTCGCACCAATGGCACTGTAATGATTTTCATCTTTATGAAAATAAAAAGAAAGTAAATTTCCTACTATCAAACTTGCAAAATAGATAATTAAAAAACTTACAAAGCCCACTGTAATAATTACAATATCTGCAAAAAAGTAAAGCGTCAACATGTTAAAAATTAAATGCGACATATCTGCATGTAGAAAACCCGAGCTTAGCATTCGTATTTGTTCTCCTCTTTTTATGCCTCCAATATTGAATTTATATTTTTCAAAAAACGAAAAATCATCAAATCCTTTCATTGAAAACAACACATTGGCAATGATAATTCCTAGGGCAGCAAAATGAGGCATATTATTCATAAAACATCTTCTTTATTTATGACGTAAAATTAGTTAGTTTTGTGCTAACAAAAAAAGTTTATCTCTTTTTCTATATGATACATTTATTAGCCTATATATTAATTTACCCAATAATCTGGTTGCTTTCCATTTTACCAACAAGAGTCCTATATATCTTCTCTASTGTTTTGTATGTTTTTATATTTTATATTTTAGGTTACAGAAGAAAAGTGGTTAGAGAAAACCTTAAACTTTGTTTCCCAGAAAAACCGGATAAAGAAATTAGAAGTATTGCAAAAAAATTCTATCAACATTTTTGTGATATGATTTTTGAATCTATTAAAACGCTTACCATTTCTGAAAAGGAAATAAAACGAAGATTCAAATTCACTAATATTGAAGAAATTCTAGAAGTAGAAAAAAAYAACAAAAGCATTATGTTGATGTGTGCCCATTACGGRAGCTGGGAATGGATTTTTATTCTTCAAAGCTAYATAAGYCTTGATGGTTATGCGGTTTACAAAAAATTAGAAAATAAGTATTTCGACAAACTAGTTCGGAAAATTAGAGCCAAGTATAACACCTATTTAATTACWAATAAGCAAACATCTTCTACTTTAAGAAAAATTAAAAGCGATGGTGAAATTGCTRTTTTCGGATTTCTATCCGATCAATCTCCAAAAGCTGTAAAAGCATTTCATTGGACCGATTTTATGGGAATAAAAGTTCCTGTTCATACTGGTGCTGAAGTTTTAGCAAAAGAATTGGATATGTCTGTAATGTTTTTTAAAACCAAAAARATAAAACGYGGTTATTAYGAAACTACCTTTAAAACTATTGCTCTTGATGCAAACGAATATAAAGATTACGAAATTACCGATCTATTTATTAAATTTTTGGAAGAACTAATCTATGAAAGTCCAGAGCATTATTTATGGACACACAAACGCTGGAAACATCGTGACAAAGTTCCTGAAAAGTTTAAATAGTAAATTAAAACTCAAACCAAGATTTGTTTAAAGGGGTAGCTACTTCATTTTTATGAACATATCCTCCTTCTTTTGCTTGATAATCTTTTACCCATTCTTCGTAGTTTTCTGAAAGTAAAATAATACTATCACACACAAATTTAATTTCATCATTGGTGGTGGTTGGATGAATAGAAAATCGAACCCATCCAGGTTTAAACTCACAGGTTCCGTCTTCTAATTTTCCAATAATAGCGTCGGATTTTTGATGATCTATTTTTAATAAATAATGCCCGTAAGTACCCGCACAACTACAACCTCCACGAGTTTGAATTCCAAAACGATCGTTTAATATTTTAACGGCTATTTCGTGATGAAGATTCCCAATCAATATTGAAATGACTCCCAAACGGTGTTCATTATGAGCTGACAATATTTTAATTTTTGGATACTTTTTTAATCTGCTAAAAATATAAGAAACCAATTCTTCTTCACGATCCATCATTTTCTGAACACCCATTTTTTCTTTTAACTTAATTGCTAAAGAGGTTTTTATAACTTGTAAAAATCCTGGTGTCCCTCCATCTTCTCTGTCTTCAATATTATCTAAAAATTTATGATCTCCCCAAGGGGTTGTCCAACTTACCGTACCTCCTCCTGGGCAATCAGGCACTAAATTATGGTACATTTTTTTATTAAAAATTAAAACTCCGTTGGTTCCTGGTCCTCCTAAAAATTTATGTGGCGAAAAGAATATCGCATCTAAATATGCTTCTTGATCTTCAGGATGCATATTAATTGAAACATAAGGTGCAGAACAGGCAAAATCTATAAAACACAAGCCATCATTTTGATGCATTAATTTGGCAACTTCGTGATAAGGAGTCGTTATTCCAGTTACATTAGAACAAGCCGTTATAGAAGCAATTTTAATTGGCGTGTCCCTATATTTCTCAACTAACACTTTTAAGTTTTCAAGGCTAAACAATCCGTTTTCATCACTTGGCACCACCTCAACTCTTGCAATGGTTTCTAACCACGAGGTTTGATTGCTATGATGTTCCATATGCGAAATAAAAACAATTGGTCTGTCTTTTTCAGAAATCTGAATATTCTCTTTTAAATTCTCTGGAATTTTTAAACCTAATATGCGTTGAAATTTATTTACAGCTCCTGTCATTCCTGTACCTGCTGGCAAAAAAACGTCTTCTTCTAAATCTGCGTTAACGTGTTGCTTAATAATTTTTCTAGCTTCATGATATGCCAAGGTCATAACCGTACCGCTTACTGTAGTTTCAGTGTGGGTATTGGCAACAAAAGGACCGAATTGTTTAGACATTTTTTCTTCAATTGGTCCGTATAATCTTCCACTTGCTGTCCAATCTACATACACAATTTTTTCAGTACCATAAGGCGATTCAAAAGTTTGATCTATCCCAATAATATTTTTTCTAAACTGATTAAAATAATTCTCTAAAACCGAATTCTCTATTTCCTTGGACATCCTTTTATTATTTAAATATTTGCAATTTCTTTAATTTCTGAAATAATTTTATCTGCCAAAGTATCTGCTTCAGATTGGGATTTGGCTTCTGTGTAAATTCTAATAATTGGTTCGGTGTTTGATTTTCTTAGGTGAACCCAGTTTTCAGCAAAGTCTATTTTCACACCATCAATAGTGTTAATTTCATGAGAAGCATATTTTTCTTCCATCGCTTTCAGAAGTGCATTCACATCCAATTGTGGTGTTAATTGAATCTTCTTTTTACTCATAAAATAAGAAGTATAAGTTTTCCGAAGCACACTTACCGACATTCTTGTATCTGCTAAATAACTTAAAAACAAGGCAATTCCAACCAAACTATCTCTTCCGTAATGTAATTCTGGATAGATGATTCCTCCGTTTCCTTCACCTCCAATTACTGCATTGGTTTCTTTCATTTTTACCACTACGTTCACTTCACCAACAGCACTTGCGGTGTAAGTACCTCCGTGTTTTTGAGTAATATCACGCAATGCACGAGAAGACGACATATTGGAAACCGTATTCCCTTTGGTGTTTTGCAATACATAATCCGCAACTGCAACCAAGGTATATTCTTCGCCAAACATCTCTCCTTTTTCATCGACAAAAGCAAGCCTATCAACATCTGGGTCTACTACAATTCCGAAGTCGGCATGTTCATCGACTACCATTTTCATTAAATCACCTAAATGCTCTTTTAAAGGCTCTGGATTATGAGGAAACTCACCAGTTGGGTCACAATATAATTTTACTGGATGAACACCCAAACGTTCCAATAATTCTGGAACAGCAATTCCTCCGGTTGAATTTACCGCATCAACCACTACTTTAAATTTCGCTTCTTTTATCGCTTCAACATTTACCAATGGCAAGTTTAATATTTCATCAATATGTAAATCTATATAAGCTTGATTCTTAGTTATTTTTCCTAAATCATCTACTTCAGAAAAATTTATTTCTCCACTTTCAGCTAGGTCTAATATTTTTTGACCCTCAACTGCATTTAAGAATTCGCCATCTTTATTTAATAATTTTAAGGCATTCCATTGTTTTGGATTGTGACTTGCCGTTAGGATAATTCCGCCGTCAGCCTGCTCCATAGTTACTGCCATTTCAACTGTTGGTGTTGTTGACAAATCCAAATCTATCACATGAATTCCCATTCCAACTAAAGTATTCATCACTAATTGTTGCATCATATTTCCAGAAATTCTGGCATCACGACCCACTACTACTTTATAATTGTCTTTTTCGCGTTGTTGCTTCACCCAAGCACCATAAGCAGCTGCATATTTTACCGCATCTATAGGAGTTAAATTATCGCCTTGAGTGCCTCCTATGGTTCCTCTAATTCCTGAAATAGATTTTATTAATGTCATAAAATATTAAGTATTTATTATTGCTATAATATATAAAAATAAAACTTCACAAAGATACTTTTAAAATCACAAATACTTCCTAAGCATTTTGTAAATTGTGCCTTTGCTTTTACAAATTATTTAATTTATAAAATTTGAATTATTTAGCACATATTTACCTTTCTGGAGAAAGCGAAGGCGTGATTATCGGCAATTTTATTGCTGATGGAATTAAAGGAAAGAAATACACTAAATACCCGCTTGAAATTCAGAAAGGAATTCTTTTACACAGAGGGATTGACAGCTTTACTGACCAACATCCAACTGTTAGAAAAAGCACCAAACGTTTACACGAAAACTACGGTCATTATAGCGGCGTGATTGTCGATATTTTATACGATCATTTTTTAGCGAAAAATTGGTCAAAATACCACGAACAACCTCTGGAGGAATACATTCAAGATTTCTATAAATTGCTGCGAACAAATTTTGAAGTTTTGCCTTCACGAATCAGAAGAATGATGCCCTATATGATTTCAGACAATTGGCTGTTAAGCTATGCAACCATTTCAGGAATTAGTCGGATTTTAGTACAAATGAATTACAGAACAAAAAACATCTCAAAAATGAATTTTGCTGTTATTGAATTGGAAGAATTCTATACTGAATTTGAAGAAGAATTCACTTCCTTTTTTACTGAATTGCAAGACTTTTCAAAAAACAAACTCCTCGAATTATGAAGAAAATACTTTTCCTACTTATTATGCTTTTAATCATTTCTTGTAAAGAAGAAGTAAAAAATAAACTTAACACTGAAACTTTAAAAACAGAGACAAAAGTTGAAGTCAAAAAAAGCATTATTGTTGATAAAGCTATGGTAGTTTCGGCAAGAGAAGAAGCTTCAAAGATTGGTATTCAAATTCTCAAAAAAGGAGGAAATGCTTTTGATGCTATGATTGCGACTGAGTTATCTTTAGCTGTTTCATTTCCTGTTGCTGGCAACCTTGCTGGAGGAGGATTTATGGTATATCGCACTAAATACGGAGAAATTGGGGCTTTGGACTATCGAGAAAAAGCACCCATTGCCGCTCATAGAGATATGTATTTGGATGAAAACGGCGATTTTATAAAGGATTTAAGTTACACAGGRCCTYTGGCAGTTGGKGTKCCTGGAACCATTGCWGGAATGTTTGCCGTTCACGAAAAATTAGGTTCACTTCCTATAGAAGAAATTTTAAAACCCGTAATCGAGCTTGCTGAAAAAGGATACATCGTTACCAAACATCAAGCGAGYAGAATCKCTCATTTTAAACCTATTTTTCTTAAAACGAATAACGAAAATTCTCTATATACYGAAACTTACAAAGAGGGAGACACCATTAAAAATATAGCATTAGCAAAAACGTTACAACGTATTTCAGACAATGGAAGATCGGAATTTTACAATGGAAAAACCGCTAAAATGTTGGTSGATTTTATTCAATCAAAAAATGGAATAATCACGATGGAAGATATGAATGCTTATGAAGCAGAATGGCGTGAACCTATTGTRTTTAACTATAAAAACCTTAAAGTTATTTCAATGTCTCCACCATCAAGTGGTGGAATTTGTTTGGCGCAAATATTAAAATTTATTGAACCCTATCCACTAAAAGAATACGGACATAACAGCACCAAAACTATTCAAATTATTACAGAAGCAGAGCGAAGAGCTTATGCAGATAGAAGCTATTATTTAGGCGATCCCGATTTTATTGATATTCCTTCAGAAACCTTAATTAGTGATGCTTATTTAAAAGACCGAATGAAGGATTTTTCGTTTAACAAAGCAACTTCATCAGATAGTTTGAGCTACGGAAGTATTCCTGGTTTTGAAAGTTCAGAAACCACGCATTATTCAATTGTAGATCAATTTGGAAACGCAATTGCGGTAACCACTACACTTAACGGAGCTTATGGCTCAAAATTATATTCCAATGAACTCGGTTTTTTCTTAAATAATGAAATGGATGATTTTAGTGCAAAACCCGGTGAACCCAATATTTACGGATTAGTTGGAGGGGAAGCAAATTCTATCGCACCACAAAAAAGAATGTTGAGTTCTATGACTCCAACTCTTGTTGAAAAAGATGGGAAATTTTGGATGACCGTTGGAACTCCAGGTGGTTCTACCATTATTACATCCGTTTTACAAACTATTTTAAACGTCTATGAATTTGAAATGGATATGCAAGAAGCAGTCGATGCACCAAGGTTTCATCATCAATGGTTGCCGGATGTAATTCGTTTTGAACCTAATTCATTCCCTAAAGACTCACTACAATACCTTGTTAGTAAAGGGTATTATATAGAAGAAAAGAATTCTACCATTATTGGAAAAGTAGATGGAATAAGAATCTTACCCAACGGAAAATTGGAAGGTGGAGCAGATCGTCGGGGTGATGACACTGCAGTTGGTTACTAATTTTCATACAACACTTCATCGAATATCTTTGCGTTTCAGCGAATTGTAGTCTTTTTACTACAAAATAATTGAAAAATACTTATTTTTGGTATCCCAAACTAAATTTCAAATTAAGAGATTAAAGTTCAAAAATAAACATCCCCAACTTTAATTTTGAGTAGTACTTATGAAGAAAAAATCATTCTTTAGGGATATATTTGCCTTGATACCACTTGTATTTAGTGGTCTTCTTTGTATTTCACTTATTTTTATTCTTTGGCAAAAAACCATTGCAATTCCTGATTTTATAGAAGTACTTGGAAATATTTCAACCATATTTATTAGTATTAGCGGATTTTTAGCTGCTATAATAATGGTGTACTTGGCATTTTCAGCTTTGGGGTTAAAAAATAATCGGGTACTTGTAATTGATAATTTAAGTAAAATCACTCAAAAAGTTCATAATTTTAGGGAGATTATAGGTTTACTTTTGCAGTCTAAAATGTGGCTTCCAGGTTTAAAAGAATACATTGACGAAGAATATGAGGGTTTAAATTTCTTTGAAGTAAAAGAATTTTACAAAGGAAAGTCTAAATTAGCTATAGAATTTCTTCAAGAAAGTCATCATTATGGAGATACTGAAAATTTATACCTTGAGTTAAAATCGTTATTAATGACCAAACCCAAGGAACGTAAATTACCTAAGAATATGCAGTTTCCAAAAATATATGACAAAGCTATTATCGAAAAATGGTTGGAACATAAATGTGGTACTGGATTACTATATTACTTTGGATATAAGTTCGGGATTTATAAAGAAACGTTAGATATAGAGTCGGTTTTTGAAAGACATCAAGAAAAAATTATTGCTTTGGCAAATTCTATAGATCCAGAAGTTTTTGAAGACTCCTCATTTAATGAAGTTTTTCTTTCAAAGCTTGGTGATTATATGTCGAATGATATTATTCCAAAATTGTACCAACTTCAAGAAGATGTGACTACAGAAATGCCAAAACTACTTCAATATATGTACGGAATATTTTTATTCTTAGTGCTTTTTGGTGTTCTTATGCCTCTAGCGTTTTTATTATTTAACTTACCTATTCTACTTTTAATTATCAGTTATGCTACCATTGTGAGCATTATTTTCTATTTGGCGACCACTTTTTATCAGTTTCTTTCACAAGAGATTAATTCATAATTACATTCAAAATATCTTAACGAACCGTGAGGTACGAACACTGTGGCTATCTTTTGATGTTAGTTAATTTCTTTTTAAAATTAGTAAATGATTATTAAATCAAGAGATTACTTCACTTCGTTCGTAAAGACAATTAATTAAATCTAAAAATAATTTAAAGATGAATTTAATTACCTTTGCAAACTATGACAGAAAATGAAGGTTTTATTGAAGTTTATGGTGCGAGAGTTCATAATTTAAAGAACATTGACGTCTCAATTCCAAGGGAGAAACTAGTAGTTATTACGGGACTTTCTGGAAGTGGAAAATCATCATTAGCTTTCGATACAATTTATGCGGAAGGGCAACGTCGTTATATTGAAACTTTCTCTGCTTATGCCAGACAATTTTTAGGAGGATTGGAACGTCCCGATGTTGATAAAATTGAAGGGCTTTCCCCAGTAATTGCTATTGAACAAAAAACAACTAGTAAAAGCCCACGATCTACCGTGGGAACGATTACCGAAATTTACGATTTCTTACGGCTTCTTTACGCCAGAGCCAGTGATGCCTACAGTTACAACACTGGAGAAAAAATGGTAAGTTACAGCGATGAGAAAATCCAAGAATTAATTCTGAAAGATTTCGATACTAAAAAAGTTTCTATTTTAGCTCCTGTTATTCGTTCTAGAAAAGGACATTATCGAGAGTTGTTTCAGCAAATTGCCAAGCAAGGTTTTTTAAAAGTGAGAGTGGATGGTGAAGTGAAGAATATTGTAGCTGGAATGAAACTTGATCGTTACAAAACACATGATATTGAGATTGTTATTGACCGACTTAAAATCACTTCAGAAATAAACAACAACAAACGTCTTTCCGAAACTATCATAACAGCAATGTACCACGGTGAAGATGTGTTAATGGTATTGGATAATGAAACCGATAAAACAAGATTCTTTAGTCGTTCGCTAATGTGTCCTTCAAGTGGAGTTTCTTATCCCAATCCGGAACCCAATAATTTCTCTTTCAATTCACCAAAAGGAATGTGTCCTAAATGCAAAGGACTTGGTAAATTATACGAAGTAAACATTGATAAAATAGTTCCTAATAAAAGCCTCTCCATCAATCAAGGAGCATTGGCACCACAAGGTTCACAAAAACAGAATTGGGTTTTTAAACAATTGGAATTAATCGCACAACGCTATAATTTTAAATTGAGTGATCCTTTTGATAAAATTCCGAAGGAAGCCGTGGAAGTTATTTTCTACGGAACCAATGATAAATTTGAAGTAGAATCAAAAACTCTTGGAATCACAAGAAGTTATAAAATTGATTTTGAAGGTATCGTAACTTTCTTAAAAAGTACTTTTGAAGATAATGAATCAAAATCATTAAAACGTTGGGCAAAAGATTATATGGATCATGTAGATTGTTCTGAATGCAACGGGGCAAGGCTTAGAAAAGAATCCTTATACTTTAAAGTAAACGACAAAAGCATTGCCGATTTAGCCCATATGGACATTCTTGAATTGGCAGATTGGTTTAGCAATTTACACAAAAGACTTTCAAAAAACCAATTAWAAATTGCAGAAGAGATTATAAAAGAAGTAAAAAACCGTTTGCAGTTTTTGATAGATGTGGGTCTTACATATTTGGCATTAGACCGAAGCTCTAAATCACTTTCAGGAGGTGAAGCACAACGAATTAGATTGGCAACACAAATTGGTTCGCAATTGGTTGGCGTACTTTATATTTTAGATGAACCAAGTATTGGTCTTCATCAACGTGATAATGAAAAACTGATCCATTCTTTAATTAAACTTAGAGATATTGGAAATTCTATTATCGTAGTAGAACATGATAAAGAAATGATAGAAGCTGCCGACTATGTAATTGATATTGGTCCTGCAGCTGGAAAGCACGGTGGCGAAATAGATTCGATTGGTACTCCAAAAGAAATATTAAAACACAATACCCTAACTGCGGATTACCTCAACGGTAAAAAAGAAATTGCAATTCCGAAGAAAAGAAGAAAAGGAAATGGAAAAACTCTAAAACTTACGGGAGCAACGGGGCATAATTTAAAAAATGTTTCTATTGAAATTCCATTGGGAAAAATGATAGGAGTAACGGGGGTTTCAGGGAGTGGCAAATCTACTTTGATCAACGAAACTTTATATCCAATACTAAATGCTTTTTTCTTTAATGGGGTTAAAAAGCCAATGCCTTATAAAAAGATTGAAGGTTTAACGAATATTGATAAAGTTATAGATATTAATCAATCTCCTATTGGAAGAACGCCTCGTTCCAATCCAGCTACTTATACGGGTGTTTTTTCAGAAATACGAAGCTTGTTTGCAAAAGTTCCTGAAGCTTTAATTCGTGGTTATAAACCGGGACGTTTTAGTTTCAATGTTACTGGAGGTCGTTGTGAAACCTGTAAAGGTGGAGGTTTACGTGTTATTGAAATGAATTTTCTACCCGACGTGTATGTAGAATGTGAAACTTGCCAAGGAAAACGTTTCAATCGGGAAACCTTAGAAATAAAGTATAAAGGAAAATCCATTTACGATGTCTTAGCAATGACCATTGAAGATGCTTGTATTTTATTTGAACACATTCCAAAAATTTACCGAAAATTAAAAACCATACAAGACGTTGGATTGGGTTATATTACGCTAGGGCAACAATCCACCACACTTTCTGGAGGAGAAGCACAACGTATTAAATTAGCTACAGAACTTTCAAAAAGAGATACCGGAAACACATTTTATATACTAGATGAACCCACTACTGGACTTCATTTTGAAGATATTAGAGTACTTTTAGGAGTTTTAAATAAACTGGTTGAAAAAGGAAATACGGTTGTAATTATTGAACATAATCTTGATGTTATTAAAACGGTAGATTATATTATTGATATTGGTCCTGAAGGAGGAAAAGGTGGTGGAAAAATTTTAGCCAAAGGAACTCCTGAAGAAATTATTAAAATCAAGAATAGTCATACTGCAAAATTTCTTAAAAAAGAATTACATTAGCTTGCTCAGTTTTCAGTAAACAGCCTTCAGAAGGCTGTAGTTATAAACAATCATTGATTAACTAAAATACAAAATAAGCATTCCGCTTTCTCGGGAAATACATATGAAAAAAGAAAGAAATCCAAAAAATTGGAATGAAGTAAAAACAAACGACTCTTGGGGGATTTTTAAAATCATGGGAGAGTTTGTTGGTGGATATGAAAAACTAAGTAAAATAGGTCCTTGTGTGTCTATATTTGGTTCAGCTAGAACGAAACCAAATGATAAATACTACCAATTGGCAGAAAATATTGCAAAAAAATTAGCAGAGCATGGCTACGGAGTAATTACGGGTGGTGGTCCTGGAATTATGGAAGCTGGAAATAAAGGAGCTCATAATGCCGGTGGAACTTCGGTAGGATTAAACATTGTATTACCTTTCGAACAACATGACAACCCTTATATTGATAGAGATAAAAGTATTGATTTTGATTACTTTTTTGTTCGGAAAGTAATGTTTGTAAAATACTCACAAGGGTTCGTAGTAATGCCTGGAGGATTTGGAACTTTAGATGAGTTTTTTGAAGCACTTACACTTATACAAACTCATAAAATCGGAAAATTCCCAATTATATTAGTCGGAACTGATTTTTGGAGCGGATTGGTAGATTGGATTAAAGGCACCTTATTAAAAGACTATGGAAACATTAGTCCTGACGATTTACATTTGGTGGATTTGGTTGATACCGAAGATGAAGTTTTAGACATACTAGATAAATTTTATAATAAATACAACCATAGTCCTAATTTTTAATATTACTTCACTCGCATAAATCGGAACATTCTTAATATCCAATTGGATAAAGGATGCGTACCACGTTTTCTTAAATCGATATACCAACCAATCTTTTTTACTAAAGGAATCTTATGGGTTTCTACAAACTCGATTAAAGTTCCTTCGGGTGCTTCAATGTAAGCGAAATTCCCTGCGGCTTCTCCCATATCAAAAGTATCCATTGCTTTGGCACTATCTACCGTAAATGGAAATCCTACTTCTTTTACTTTTTCTCGTAAACTGTCTATGTCGTTAATATCAAAACAAAGATGAATAAATCCAGGATCTCCCCAAATTCTGTCTTTGTAAATATCTTTTGCTTCTCGGTTTATAACTTGTATTAGTTCTATTTCAGTTTTTCCAAATAATGCTGAGAACGCTCCGCTTTTAACATCTGAATGTCTTAATAAAATTCTACGTAATTCATTCTCGCCTCCTGGTATTTCAGAAAGATCATTAAAAGTTCCTTTTTCATCATACACCACTATATTGTAACCTAAAATGTCTCGATATACTTTTAGAGATTCTTCTATGTTATTTACACCGATTACAGTTCCTAAAACTCCACCATTAACCGCCTTTTCTTTTTTAAATACTTCTTTATGTTCTTTTACTTCCCAAAGATTATTGTAGATGTCTTTTAAATAAAAATGTTTGTTTCCAGATGGATCTTTTGTGATTTCTCCTAGCAAATTTAAACCAGAAGATTTGTATTTGTTATGGGCTGCCTTGACATTATCAGATTTTAAGACTCCAATATTGATTCCTAAATCTCCTAATTGAATTTCAAAATCTATAGTTGCTGGTTTTTTACCCGTATGTTGCCAGATTTCGAATCCGCCGCCGCCTTCTAAATTTAAGGCTAAAATAGCACGCCTTTCTCTGGGTTTTCCGCCGGTATGCGTTAACATCAACTCGGCAGTTTCTTCAGAATCAAACATAAGGATGTCCATCGAAAAATGTTTCCGATACCACTTAAATGCTTCGTCAACATTCGCTACTCCTACTCCTAATTGTTGAATTCCGTTAATTTTCATACTTGCTTTTCTGTTTTCAAATATAATTATAAAGGTTTAACTCTGGAAGATAAATAATAGTATAATCTAGGAAAAAACCTACGAATATGAACCATAATTAATTCGCTTCCTCCTACTAATATTTCTTTTCGTTCTTTTTGAAGTCTTTTAACGATAATTTTTGCTGCTTTTTCAACCTCCATTCCAGTGTCCTGTCCTTCGTCCATTTTATTATGAGACTTTCCATCCTTACCAATTGCATTTACGGAGATATTTGTTTTAATTCGACCTGGAATAATCATAGAAACCAGGATATTATTAGAGACATTTTCGGCTCTCAGGCTTTCAAAAAAACCGTGCAATGCTTGTTTTGTTGCTGAATAAGACGAACGATAAGGAAACCCAAATTTCCCAACAATACTAGTAGTTACACCTATTTGCCCTCTTCCATTTTTAATCATTGCTGGTAACACTAACTTGGTAAGGGCTATGGTACCGAAGAAATTAACCTCAAATATTTTACGATCTACAGAAAGAGGGGTTTCACTAACAAAGGAGCGCTGACTAATTCCTCCAAAATGGTATAAACCATCAATCCTCGCTTCATTTTCTAAAATAATTTTCGAAGCTTCTATTATCGAGTTTTCATCTCCTAAATCAAAAGGAATAACGCTGGTTGTGCTTTCGTTATTTTGGCAAATTTCGGCTACTTCGTTTAAGGTATTTTCTTTTCTTCCAGATAATATAAGATGAAGTTTTTTATAAGATAATTCAATAGCAACAGCTTTCCCAATTCCTGAAGAAGCCCCTGTAATCCACACTGTTTTTCCTTTAAAATTCATTTGTATCTCTTTTCAGAAAGGCACGAAGATACTAGTAAATTTAAAGTTTTAAAAGAATTGAGATAAGAGTTACTGTTTATAAATATACATTAGTGTCCGATAAAAAATATAAGACCGCTAAGCTGTAAGAAAAAAGAAAAAAAGACTTGATTGTAACTAGTTGATAATCTACCTAGTAATTGTTTAATGTTTTTATTATCCTAACATTTTAAACATAACATTAAATAGAGTTTACTGAAAATTGAATTATTTTAGTCGGACAACAATAATAAATATATTGTATTTTCAAGGTCTCAAAATCAGTAAAAGCCTAAGCATCTATTAATTTCAATATTAAATGAATAAAAAAATAAGTTTAAAAGAAGCAATATCCATTGGAATCGGTGGAATGGTTGGCGGCGGAATCTTTGCTGTACTAGGCTTAGCAGTTTCATTAGCAAAAGGCGGAACACCCATCGCATTTTTAATAGCTGGAATTATTGCACTATTAACTTCCTATAGTTATGTAAAATTATCACTCACTTTTCCAGATCATGGAGGAACTGTTAAATTTATAAATGAAGGTTTTGGGATTTCATATTTTAGTGGTGGAATCAACAACTTACTTTGGATTAGTTATATTATTATGCTCTCGCTATATGCTTCAGCTTTTGGCTCGTACGCACCTAATTTATATGAAATCACTTCAGATAAAGCAATGAACTTTCATATTTATGCAAGTGGAATTATTCTATTTGCTACTGCCATTAATTATTATAGTATTAAAGTTGTAGGAAAAATTGAATCCTATGCAGTTGTGATTAAGCTGATAATTTTAATTTCTTTTGTTTTTATTGGTTTGTATGGGCTTTTCGGAAATCCAAATATTAGCCAACTTGCTGTTTCAACTTGGGAAAGTCCTATTCATTTATTAACAGGAGGAATGGTAATTTTTGTTGCTTACGAAGGGTTTGAACTCATCGCAAATGCAGTTCCAGATATTGAAAACCAGAAAGTAAACATTCCAAAAGCATATTTTTATTCAGTGATATTTGTAATCATTCTTTATGTAATTATTGCTATTGTTACTGTAGGCTCACTTCCTTTTAATGAAATTGCAACCGCTCAAGATTATGTTTTAGCCGAAGCTGCCAAACCCATGTTAGGCAAAGTTGGTTTTACTATTATTACCATTGCTGCACTAATTTCAACTTTTTCAGCTATAAATGCATCCCTTTACGGAGGTAGTAGAGTAAGTTTTGAAATTGCACAAGATGGCGAATTACCACATTCATTAACTAGACAACTTTGGAATCAACCTATCGGGCTATTAATAACTTCAATTGCAACATTGATTTTGACTAACACCTTACAACTGGAAAGTATTTCTACTGCCGGAAGTGTAGGTTTCTTATTAATTTTTGCTATCGTAAATTTTATAGGATTTAAGCTTTCCAATAAAACAAAAAGTAATAAAACAATACCATTATTAGGCTTTATTTTATGCAGTATCGCTTTAATTGCTTTGATTATTCAACAATACTCAACTAGCAAAGACAGTATTATTATAGCTATTTCTATAATACTTTTTTCTTTTTTAATGGAATATATTTATAGAAGGTCAAAATTTTACAAGAAACTACATTTAAAATATAAATCAAGAAATGAAAAACGTAATTGAAACATTTTATAAAGCTTTTAACAATTTAGATGCAGAAACCATGGTGAGTTGCTACCATAAAGATATTGTTTTTGAAGATCCTGCTTTTGGGGTTTTAAAAGGAAATCGAGCAGGAAATATGTGGCGAATGTTATGTGAAAGTCAGAAAGGGAAAAACTTTAAAATCGTAGCAACCAATATTACCTGCAACTCTAAAACAGGTGCTGCACATTGGGAAGCGTTTTATACATTCAGTAAAACTGGGAGAAAAATCCATAATAAAATCGATGGTGAATTTGTTATTAAAGATGGTGAAATTATCAAACACACCGACCATTTTAACCTTCACAGTTGGGCAAAACAAGCTTTGGGTTTTAAAGGCTATTTAATGGGGAACTCTGGTTTTTTTAGAAGAAAATTACATTCTCAAACCAATAGATTACTTGATAAATTTGAGAAAAGTAAAAAATAAAAATAATAATTTAATAAAAACCTTTCGACTGCGCTCAAGGTGACATATTTATTTAGTTCTTAATTTTAGACAGCCTCAACTACTTTAGTTTAAATCAACTCGATTCCGTCTTCTTTTATCACAATTTGCTTGTCTTTATAAAGGCTTCCGATAGCTTTTTTAAAACTTTTTTTACTTAATCCCAAGGTTTCTTTAATCACTTCAGGGGATGATTTATCGTGAATTGGTAAAAATCCTCCAGAAGCTTTTAATTCATCTAAAATATAATTAGCATTAGGCTCAATACTTCTGTAGCCTTGTTTTTGAAGTACTATATCAATTTTATTATCCTCTCTAATTTTTTTTATAAAAGCTTTTAAACGGTCTCCCGTTCTAATGTCTTCAAAAATATCTTCTAAATAAATAAGCCCTTTATGTACTCCATTAATAATGACATTAGCACCTTTATCTGTTAAATGAGTTACTAAAATAGAAACTTCATCATAGGCTTCTACCGTAAGTTTTTCATTTTGCAAAAACTGATTGGTCTTACTAGAACCTGCCAATCGCGTGGTTTGTTCATCTAGATACAAATACACAATATACCAGTTATCAACTTTCATTGGACGTGCTTGTTCCTTAAACGAAACAAACAAATGTTTCTCCAATCCCCAATCCATAAACGCACCGTGTTTGGTCACATCTGCACAACGCAAATAACCAAAACTATTGATTTCTACAAATGGTTCTAGAGTTGTTGCAATAGGACGTTCATCATAATCTAAATAAATAAAAACCTTGATTTCATCACCAATTTCAAACGTTTCTGGTTTGTATTTATGTGGTAATAAAATAACGTCTTCTGCATCAACATCCTTTCCTAAATATAACCCGGGATCGGTATCTCTTAATATGGTAAGTGTGGTGTATTTTCCTATTTCAAACATGTTGCAAAGATAAGTGCTTTTATCTTCATTTTTTTGAACATATTTTTTTAATTTTTCTATTTTAGCAATCTAGTTTCAAAATCAATATGAATCAAAGTAAATACAATTTAAAAGTAATTATCAAAACCAAAGAAGTTACTATAAAGCTACACCAAAGAGTAGCAATTATTGAAATCTCTGAAGGAACATCGATTGGTTATGAAAATGGAATTCAAACCTTTAAAAGGTTATTGAGTATTATTGGAGATAAGCCTTGGGTTTATATTTCTAACCGAGTAAACTCCTACTCTTTAGATCCAAATGACTACAAACATTTAAATGAAATCCCAACCTTAAAAGGCATTGGTGTGATACAATATAAAAGAAGTATTGAGACTGCATTAGAGCTTGAAAAAATGTTTGTTAAAAAACCTTTTAAGACTTTTGATAATTTAGATACTGCGATTGAATGGGCTTTAAAAAGAATTGAAGGTTAACTATTTTATATATTTAAAATAATCTAATAATACTTTATCGTTTACTTTTGAAGGCGTAAATATTTCGAGAATACTTGGTTTTTCTGAAGTTGCAAAAAATGAAATTAATTTGTCTTTCAATTCAATTTCTTCCACTACCAAATTATATTCGAATTCATACATTGTTGCTAAATGAGCTGCTGTTAACTGATGTTTAGTTTCAAAATAAGTACTAAAATTATCAGAATCTTTTTCACCTGGTAAGATTCTAAAAATTCCCCCTCCACCGTTATTAATGATGATAATTTTGAAATTTTTAGGAATATAATTATTCCAAAGTGCATTGCTATCGTATAAAAAACTAAGATCACCTGTTATTAATAGGGTTGGTTTATTTGAAGATACCGAAGCTCCAATAGCGGTACTGGTACAACCATCAATCCCACTTGTTCCCCGATTACAGAACATTTCGATGCTTTTATCTATTTTAAAAAGTTGCGCATAACGTATGGTCGCACTATTACTTAATTGCAATTGAATATGAGTTGGAAGAGCATTCACTATTTCAGAAAACACGTTAAAATCTGAATACGGAATCTGTTCCACATATTTTGAATGTTGTGCTAAGCGATGTTCTTTTACTTTTAACCATTCCTTTTGAAATTCACTTTTTACAGCTTCCGTTTTTGGAAGAAAGTCTTTTAAAAACTGATTGGGTGTAGTTTTAAAATGGTGATTCAAACAAAAATAAGTATCGAATGCTTTTTTTATATCTACGTGCCAATGTTGCTTTGGGGAATGCTTCCGAAGAAATGCTTTTACTTTTTTTGAAATAATCATTCCTCCAAAAGTTAGTAGAATTTCAGGCTGTAAATCTTCAAATTCCTTTTCCGTTAAAGGAGCAATCAATTGATCTATAGAAGAAATGAAATTCTCGTGATGCAGATTGGAAGTTGTTTCCGTTAAAACAATCACACTTTCATCTTCCGCTAATTGATTTAAAAATTGTTGTTCGATATTATTGGGCTGAATCACTCCTACCAAAACTATTTTCTTTTTAGCAGAATTCCAATGTTTCAGAAATTCAGATAAGTCTTCAGAAATAACTGTATCAATTATATGAGGTGGATTATTATTTGGATGAATAGTTGCTTCCGAAATCACTTCATATAAAGGTTCTTCAAAAGGAATATTAATATGAACGGGACCTTGAAACTCAATAGATTTGTTTAATGCTGAATTAATAATTTCTTCATTAAAATCCTGATAATCACTCCCTTCTATACAATTGGCGGAGTCTAAAATATGGTTTTCAAAAACATTTTCCTGCATAATTGTTTGTCCGTCGCCGATATTAATCAAATAATCAGGACGGTCTGCCGATAAAACTACTAAAGGAATGTCGCTATAAAAAGCTTCGGCAATTGCTGGGTAATAGTTTAGTAATGCAGAGCCAGACGAGCATACCAAAGCTACTGGTTGTTTTAATTGTTGTGCCAATCCGAGTGCAAAAAACGCTGCACTACGTTCATCTACAATACTGTAATTATTAAATTTTGGGTTTTCAGTAAAGCCAATGGTTAGAGGTGCATTACGGGAGCCTGGAGATATTACGATGCTTGTAATTTCTTTAGCAATACATAACTGAGTTAAAGTTTGGGATAAATCTTTATTAGAATATTTCATCGAGACAAAAATACAAATTGTAATGAGAAACTTAACGAATCATTGGTTCTAAAACTTGCAACATAGTTTGTAGTTTATGCTGTGTTTCTTCCCATTCTTTAATAGGAATAGAATCTATAGTAATTCCTCCTCCCACAAACAAATGAGCCTTATTATTTTTAATTTTCATACATCGAAGATTTACGAACAAATTTGAACAAGAATCTTTAGAACATATAGGTCCTAAAAAACCCGTATAATATTCTCGCTGGTAGTTTTCATTTTCTAGAATGTACTTTTTTGCATAATCTTGAGGAGTTCCACAAACTGCTGGAGTTGGATGCAAGGCAGAAGTAATGGTGGATAGTGTTGCTTTTCCTTTTTTAAGAATCCCATTAATGTCGGTACGTAAATGTACTAAAGACGCAGCTTGATGATTATATGTTTTTGATATCCTAACTACAGAAGTCACTTTTTGTAAACTCGTAGAGATAGCATCCACCACAATTTTTTGCTCGATAGTTTCTTTAATAGTCCATTTTGGTGCCACATCTTCAATATGTTTCCTAGTACCAGCTAATGCCATTGTTTTAAATGAAACTCCTTCAGTTTGCACCAAAACTTCTGGGGATGCTCCACACCATAATCCCGTATTTGGATGATACCAAACATATCGAAAAGCTGAAGGGTATAAACTTAATATTCTTTGGATTAATAGTTCTAGATCAAATTCAGCCAAGGGTAGTTTTCTTTTTCTAGAAAGCACAATTTTTGTAGCACGACGAGACTTTATAACTCTAATTGCTTTTTTAATTTGATCGCAATAAGCTTCTTTTTTAAAATAATCTTCTATAATTTCTATTTCCTTTTTTTTGATAAATTCATAAACAAAATCAGTTTCAAAAACATCACTTTTTTCTAAGGGAATACAACAGGATTTTTTTTGATAATCAAAAGGAGCAAATACAAAACAATCTTCTTCAAATACTGAAGTATTATATAATTCAACATCTTTTTGTAAATAAGTAGTCGCTCTTTTACTTTCTGGAAGTGAATAAATTACAAAGGGAACCTTATTATTATAATGATTAGTAACCTTTTGAAGGATGTTTAAAAATTCTGCCATTTATTTATGAAACGAGATAGTGGTTAGTTTAACTAATGATATTAATTCGTCTGCTTCATTTTCAATTCTAATTTGCCACAGTTGAGTGGTTCTACCTTTATGTAATGCTTTTGCTTTGGCATAAACATACCCGTCTTTTACGCTTTTCACATGGTTGGCAGAAATTTCCAATCCACGAATGATAATTTCTTTATAATCTAAAAAAACAAAAGCTGCAGCACTACCAATACTTTCTGCCAAGGCAACTGAAGCTCCACCATGTAACAAGCCGTCTGGTTGATGTACTTTGGGCGTTACAGGCATTCTTGCAATTAAAGTATCTTCAGTTAGATCAATAAATTCTATCTCTAAAGTTTCCATCAATGTGTTTGGTATAATCGAATTACACTTTGCTAAAACTTCTTTTTTACTTTTGTTCATAATATTAATTTACTTTTGTAAAAATACAAAATGAAACATTAAATGGCTACCGAAAAAAAAGTAATCTATACCGCTACTAATACCTACTCAGTTTTAAATAGTTATACTGAAAAAACTAAAAATGTCTGGATCGTATTTCACGGTTTGGGATATTTAAGCAAATATTTTATCAAGTATTTTTCTGAAATAGATACCGAAGAAAACTTTATTATAGCTCCTCAAGCACCTTCAAAATATTACCAAGATAAAAAGTTTAAACACGTGGGAGCTTCTTGGTTAACAAAAGAAAATACAACCGAAGAAACCAAAAACGTATTGGCTTATGTGGATGAAGTTTATAAAACTGAAGTAAAAAGCACTCCAAAAAACTTGATTGTTTTAGGATATTCTCAGGGAGTATCCATTGCTACTCGTTGGGTTGCAAGTCGGAAAATAAACTTTAATCATTTAGTATTGCATTCTGGTGGAATTCCAAATGAATTAAAGAAAGATGACTTTTCTTTTATAGATAAAAACGCTAAAGTCACCTATCTCTACGGAAATAAAGACCAATACATCAACGAAGTACGTAAAACGGAAGAAGAAATAAAAGGCAATAAACTATTTAGTAAACACCTTAACATCGAGGTTTTTAACGGCATTCACGAAGTTAATACAGATTATATCAGATTTTTATCAAAATTAGAATAGTGCAATTCATCGAATATTTTTGTTTTTAAACCCCATATATTGTTTCTTTACATCATAGTGTAAGAATATTCTTAATTTCACGATATGAAAAACATACAACTAACCATCATATTTTCTTTAATAAGTCTAAGTTTCATTGCTCAGATTAGTACTTCTGAAAAAAAAGCACTCCAAGATTTATACACCTCAACAAATGGTGATTCTTGGAATACCTCTTGGAATTTAAACCAACCTGTTAGTGATTGGCAAGGTGTAACCATTAAAGATGATAAAGTAATAAGCATTACTCTTTTATTTAATAACCTTGAAGGTAAAATACCAAACTCTATTGGACAATTAACCAATCTAGAAAACTTAGAATTATCCTTTAATAAGTTAGAAGGTACTATTCCTTCAGAAATCGGAAATTTAAAAAATCTTAAAATCTTAGCTTTTAATGGTAATAATTTATCTGGAACTATTCCAACTTCAATCGGAAGTCTTTCCAGTTTGAATCAGTTGCATTTAAGCAGTAATCAATTAACAGGGGAAATCCCTCAATCGGTTACTAAATTAGAATACTTAGAAATATTAAATGTTTTTGATAATGATCTTAGTGGAGAAATCCCAAGAGGTTTAGCATATTCTAAAAATTTAAAGCAATTATTGGTTGCTGAAAACAACTTATTTACAAATACAGAATTCTCAACCGAATTACTATCCCACGGAGCATCTTTAGATTTAAAACAACATTTTATTATTCCTGAAACCAAGAAGGTAATTGCTATAGAATCTGAAGAAGAAAATTAATATAGAGTACTTCTATTAATTCATTCGTATCAAAATCTTATCGCAAGTTGTCCTCTATTACTTTTTTTTATTTTAAAACGTTACAACAGTTCCTATGAGTTTTATATATGTAAATTTGCTGTAAAACGTATTTAAATGAAAAAAACATTCTTTATTCTAATTTTCATATTAACAAGTCAAATAACAACAGCTCAAATTGTCATTAACGAATTAGATTGTGATACTCCAGGAATCGATGACCGAGAATTTATTGAACTTAAATCCGACACTCCTAGTTTTTCTTTAAATGGATATGTATTGGTGCTTTTTAATGGATCAACAAGTGGTGGCGATTCAAGCTATTACTCCTTAGATTTAGATCCTTACACCACCGACGAAAATGGATTACTCCTAATTGGAAGCATYACTGTTACTCCTTTTCCTCAGGCAATTATCCCTGCTAATTTAATACAGCAAGGAGCTGATGCTGTAGCTATTTATTTAGGTGATGATACCGATTTTCCAGATGAAACATTAGCGACCACAACTAATATTGTTGATGCGTTAGTTTATGATACCAGCGATCCCGATGATGTAAACTTAATGAATCTCTTAGGTGTTACACAACAAATAARCGAAGATGAAAATGGTAATAAAACTACAGAATCTATTCAATTAAATAACGACGGAGTTAACTATACTGTAAAAGAACCAACACCAAGAGCATTAAATTTTGGAGGAGGAATTATATTTAACCCTATTAGTATTTCTACTTCTCAAACTATGTATGATGAAGGCGAAAGTTTTGACATTACATTTACAGCAGAAACCAATATAACTTCAGATTATACATTTAGCTTTACATTAAACAACGGGAATTTTAATAACTCAGATTTTTCAGGAAGTACTACAGTAACAATTCCAAATGGAGAAAATAGTGTCATTACAACTATAACATTAACTGACGATGTAATAGATGAAGGAGATGAAGAGATGATTATTCAATTCTCAAATTTATCTTCACCCTTCATTCCATTTAATAACTATATCACCATTAGAGTAGTAGATAACGATTTTGTAGTAGCTCCTTTTGGCACACCAACCAATCCTACCTATGGAATTGTAGAAAGCACACAACCTACCAATTACTATGATAGTTTAGATGGTTTATCTGAAACGAATTTAGAACAAGCAATTCAGAACATTATTGCAGAAGAAGGTGTTGTGAGAGCACAAACCTATGCAGATGTAATAGATATTTTGAAAGAAGCTGACCAAAATCCAGCAAATAGCAACCAAGTTTGGTTAGTTTACACAGAGCAAGGCAGACCAAAATTAGATTTTCAAACCACATCTAGCAATGTCGGGAAATGGAATAGAGAACATACCTTTCCAAGGTCTTTGGCAGGTTATTACAGCATAGACGATGATGATTTTCCAGACGGAATTAATGTTTATTGGAATACAACAGCAGACTCATTACGACACGGAAACTCAGATGCTCACGCTTTAAGAGCTGCAGACGGACCAGAAAATAGTGCTAGAGGAAACCAACATTATGGACAATATAATGGACCTTCTGGGAATTTAGGTAGCTTTAAAGGTGATGTTGCACGTGGCGTTTTATATATGCAAATACGTTATAATGGCTTACAAATTGTTAATAGTTTTCCTAGTATAACGGGACAAATGGGAGATTTGTCTACTATTTTAGATTGGCATAGAAACGATCCGCCAGATGATTTTGAAATGAACAGAAACAACACTATTTATAATTGGCAATTTAACAGAAATCCTTTTATAGATCATCCAGATTTAGTAGAATATATTTGGGGAACAGAGGTTGGAAACCCTTGGTCTTTACCTTTAGGAATAGAAGATAAAGCCATTACAAACATACAAGTGTACCCAAACCCAACAACCAATAAAATATTTGTAAAAGGGCTTTCAGAAGAAGCTATTGTTGAAGTATTTTCTATTGATGGACGAAAAATAATCACAAAAAAAATAAACAATAATTCTGAAATAAATTTACAAGTAGAAAGTGGTATGTATTTGTTAGTAAATTCCACTGAAAATAAACAAATGGTCAAAAAAATTATTGTGAATTAGTCTTTATTAACTATTTATTAGTTTAATGCAACACAAGTTATTTTATATCATACTGCCTCTTAATCCGTTTTAATAATATTTCTTTAATCAAAAAAAAATATTTTATGATTACTTAGTATAAAAAAAGCTATACTGTTTTATGACAGTATAGCTTTTTTAAATTTTTTATCACAATACAAATGTGATTTCTATTGAAGATTAATGCTTATGCTCTTCTCCTTCTTCAGAATGTTCACCTTCAGTATCTTTTTCCATTTTCTTTAAGTCCATATTACACTTAGGACATTTCCCTTCTTTGTCATACATTTTATCCTCTTCACATTTCATAGGACATTGGTACATAGCCATTGCCATTTCACCTTCGTGCATGGTTTTATCTACTTCTTCTTTTACTTCTTTAACTTCTTTTTCAACTTCAGTTGTAACTTCTTTTGCATCTTTTTTAGCATCAGACTTACAAGACGTTACTGTAAATACAATCATTGCAACTACAGCGATAGACAGGATAAGTTTTTTCATTTCGATTTGTTTTTAGTGTTAATTATTAAGTGGCAATATAATACCATTTTCTTATTAAATTTTATTTTTCTAATATTTCTCTTTTTTACCGCCACCACACATATTAATGGCATCTGTAAAGGCTTTAACAAAACGCTCTGGTTGGTCTTCTAAATCTCCTAGATTATCATAATAAATTTTAAATTCATTAATTTGTGTTCCTTTATCATATCCATTGTTATTAGTTTTAAGAATTAATGTTTGGCTATTATTAGTTTTTATAGCAAAACTATAAACATTAGACCAAGCAGATTCGTTTTTAATAGAACTAATATCTGATAATAATAACTCATAAAAAGTTTCAGTTTTATAATCATTTCTTGCAGAATTTCTATCTTCCACATAAGAATAATTGTCAATAATTTTAATTTCACAGGTTGCTGCCTTATATTCTATCTTATAATTATGCGTTGTAGAATAATTATGAGATAAAGCCCCTGTATAATTATACTGGTTATATTTAATCCCTTCCATTTTACCTTGTATCCATGCCAAAGCATCTTCTAGCTCATTAACTTCAAAATTATTATTAGATGAATCATCTTCATTATTATTAACTGCAACAGGAGTCACAGGGTCTTCTTTTTTCTCTTCCCCAAAACATATTTTATCTTCTAGAAATCCCATTGTTGCTAAAATTTGTCTTGGATTTTCTTCTCTAACTCGTGCATTGGTTCTACGTAAAATATCATCATAACAACCACCTTTGATAATTTCTTCGCTGAAAATTCTGGTAAAAGGATTGTCATCATTAACCTTTGTTCCTGCAGCTGTAGAAAATAATATTTCACTATTTATTTGGGGTTTAATTTCTGAAAATCCGTTATCATCAAGGCCTCTGTAAGACGATACCAATTTATCTTTAAAAGGGTTGTTTCTACAAGCATCTAATATGATGATTTTGGGTTTCTTAGGATCGTTAATCGCTTCAAAAACATAATCAATATTTACCAACGAACTTTTTAATTCAAACAACACATCGGTTTGTGGAGTGTCTGTTGGTACTAAATAATTTTCACCATCTATTTGAAATCCATGACCTGCATAATAAATTATTCCACTTTTATAAGAATTAAACTTTTTAGAAAACTCTATGATCGTTTTCTTCATATTAACAAGGTCAAGATTATAGCCTATTTGCACATCATACCCTTGCTTTTCTAGTGCTTTAATTAAATAATCCGCTTCTTCTACTGGTTTATCTAATTTTCCAATATCATAATCACTATTTGCTATTACTAATGCAATTTTATCGTTATTCGTTTCAATTTTATTTTCTTTAAAAACATTAAAATTTCGTGTTTTTTGTGCGTTTACTGTAATAAAAGTTACTAAAATTAGTATTGTAATTAAATGTTTCATGATTGGGTAGTTTATGTTGATATCAATTATGGTTAAATTCAATAATGATTGCCATTATCTTAGATTTGTCTTTTGAAAATGTTTCAAACTTCATTTTATTTTCATTAAATTGAATATCTTTATTTGAAATAATCTGATTATCAAATATATTAAATAATTTTTTATCAATTGATCCCTCAGTCTCATTCATAAAATCAAGCAACCTTTCAATTTCAAGTTTTTCTTTGGAATACAATAAAACAATATAGTCTTTTCCTACTGTATCATCCATTTCAAAATAATGTTCTTCAGAAGGAATAGGCACTTCATTTTCTTTATAATTTAATAAAGCATTGATTCCATTTACGGGGAAAAGTTTATTTACAGATGTGTCGATTGAACCTGTACCTAACATATACACAAAAGCATCTTCATCGTTTTGTAAATAAAAACGTATCCTACTTCCAGTAGTTAATGCTTCATTAATTTTATAAGTAATTCCATTATAGTTTTTAAGAGTAGCTGTATGTTTTTTTTGCTCTGCAATATTCAAAACAGACAAAGCTCCTTTAAATAAAGGTGCTTCGGGTGCTGGCTCTATATATTCAAATAATTCTATCGCGCCATAAACAAAGGCATTAAAATCTTTATAGGTTACCCAAACATAGCCTTCATCTGCATAATCTGTTCCCCAACTATTTTGGATTTCGAATGCACCACCAAATTTATTATTATCGTAACCTACTACAGTCATTGCATGATTTGAGTATTTTCCAAAATTCGGATATTCAGTTGGTTCCCATACGAATTTTTTAATTTTTTGAAATGAATTTGGGCAAGACATCATTATCACTACGGGGTTTCCATTTGATAGGCTTAGTTTTACTTTTTCGGTTTTAGAACCTCTTGGTTTAGGATCTGAAAATAACTTTGAAAAATCGATGATTTTAAAATTAGATGCCAACAAATTTAAATCAGCACCTATTTCATCTGGACAATAATAATCTTTCTTTTTATTTTCATCAACTTTCCAATTTTTTAATGGCAATGCTCCAATCATCTTTAATGAAGTTACAATAGACAAGGTACTTGCTCCTTTGCATTTTTTCTTATTGGGCTCTGTAATTCTATAAGTAAATGCTGGAGAGAAAGCATTCTCTGTGATGAATTCTTTGTCTGTCCAATTATTTGCTTTTGCTTCAATAATGGTTCTTGCAGCATATGCTGTTGCCCAAGCTGTACAAGTACCGTATTTTTGTTCTTTGGGTATGGGAGCATATTGTTTTAAAGAATAGGAGTTTGGTAAATTTACCACATCATAAAAACTTCTAGTTAAAACTGCTTTTTGAGGCATTTTTTCTAATTCTTCAATATCGTTTTCAGATACCCCCATTGGAAAATCATAACCCACACTATCTTGGGAAATACCAATAAATGAAGTTAAACATAACGTAATTATAAGGAGCACTCGGAAAAATATATTTTTCATTTAGATGTGTTTAATTTGTAATTTTAGTTTTCAAAGTATATTTCCCAAAAAACATTTTTATCTGTTTTTATTTTTATTAATTTCTCTCTAACATTCGCTCTATTTGAAGTTTTAATCAGGTTTAAAATATCATCCAAAATAGTTGGAGAGTCTGATATATACGAATGTCCCATTCCAAACATACTTGTATCTACACTTGATGCATCAATCGTTTCTATTCCTTCAACAACCAATATCGAGTTTTTAGAATCACCTGCTCTTGTGGCACCGTGAACTTGTTCTGATGCTTTAAGTGCTAAGTCTTTTGAAGAAACATAAAGTGTGATTGGCTTATTAATTGTTTTTACCATTTCTGGTGCAATATCTCTTTTAAAAACACCCGCATCAATATCTGGAGCAGCAAGAATGATCTCTTTTATTTTTGATTTAAGTTCAGGATTTTCAGAAACTACAGCTATAATTGCTTTTGTTAATGCACGGTTTCCCATACTGTGTGCTATTAAATAAATCTCTTCAGCATTTGTTTTAGATAAATAATCTTTTAGGAAGTTTTCTACTTTCTTTTCAGACCACTCAATCGTTGCTTCATCCATCGTATAAGCACCAACTGAAGCTTTTGATGGCCAACTATAAAAAACCGGAGCTCCATCAAACTTTAAATCATAGGTCATTTGAGCAGTTCTTTTTGCTGCATCTATGAACGAAACATTAAATCCATGAATAAATAGAAAGGTTCGTTTTTTAGGAGAAAGGTCAATTCTATCAGATAATTTAGTGAAAAAATTATATTTGTTTAACATATTAATAGAATGAACTACAATATGTTTATTAGGATCTTCCCAAAACTCTAATTTCCAATAAGATGGACTTTCAATCTCTCCTGCCTTATGGCTTTTAGGAATACTTATAACCGAAAAACCATATTTTAAATCGGATCGCTCTCCACCAAATTGGTCTTCAAAATCTTCGTTTGGATTATAATTTCTATCTGTTGCAAAGAATATGGGTAATTTTACAAATTCATCTATTTGTATAGAATTTTCTATAATAAATTTTTCAATATTCTTTACACAATATTTTCTTTTTATTCTTTGCGTTGAATTATCGTTCATTAAAATGAAATAATCAAAAACAAGAAACTCTTTATTATTACTCGTTTTATGATTTAACAACCATTCTTTTAAATTAAATTTATTAAACTCTTTGTAATCTGAAAATTGCTCTTCGAACATCTCGTTTAATATAATAGTCAACGATGTACTTTTAACTTTTGATGCATCTCCTTTATCAATTTTTACCTTTAAAGATGAAATATTTATATTATCTGAAATACATTTTTTTTCTGAAAACAATTCGTTTTCAATAAACAGTTCGTATGTAATAGCGTTTTCTTGACTAAAAGATAAAACGGAAACTAAAAGTGATACTAAAAGTAGATTTTTTGAAATCAGTTGGTTGAAGATAATTTTCATATAAGTTGTTAGTTGCTGCTCGTAAAAATAAAGAAAATTAATTTAAATTAATCTCATGAAAAAAAGCGACCCAATTGGGTCGCTTTTTTATTTCTATTAGACACTTCGACTTCGCTCAGTGTAAGTGACTCACTACGATTTACATTGTAAATCGTGTTCCCTACTTACTTATTTCACTTCTTCGAAATCAACATCTTCAACATCGCTGTTTTCTTCTGTTGGCTCACCTTCTGCACCTGCATCTCCTGTTGGAGCTCCTTGTTGCGCTTCGGCTTGTGCTTTGTACATTTCTTCTGAAGCAGCTTTCCAAGCTTCATTGATTTTATCTAAAGCGGGTTGAATGGTTTCAACTTCCTTAGTTTCAAAAGCAGTTTTTAATTCTTCTAACGCTTCTTCAACTGGTTTTTTATTGTCTTCAGAAATCTTATCTCCAAATTCTTCCAATTGTTTTTCCGTTTGGAAAATCATTGCATCCGCTTCATTTAACTTATCAGCTTTTTCTTTTGCCAATTTATCTGCATCAGCATTTGCTTCCGCATCTGCTTTCATTTTCTGAATCTCTTCATCTGTTAATCCTGAAGATGCTTCAATACGAATTTCTTGAGATTTTCCAGTTGCTTTATCGGCAGCACTTACTTTAATGATTCCGTTAGCATCAATATCAAAAGTCACTTCAATTTGTGGAGTTCCTCTTCGTGATGGTGGAATTCCATCTAAATGAAAACGACCAATTGTTTTATTATCTGTCGCCATAGGACGTTCCCCTTGCATCACGTGAATTTCTACTGTTGGCTGATTGTCTGCCGCAGTTGAAAATACTTGTGATTTCTTAGTAGGAATAGTAGTATTAGATTCAATTAAATGAGTCATTACACCTCCCATAGTTTCAATACCTAGTGAAAGTGGAGTTACATCTAATAACAATACATCTTTTACGTCTCCAGATAATACACCACCTTGGATTGCAGCTCCTAAAGCTACTACCTCATCTGGATTTACACCTTTGTTTGGTTTCTTTCCGAAGAATTTTTCAACCGCTTCTTCCACTGCAGGAATACGAGTTGATCCACCTACTAAAATCACTTCATCAATATCGCTTTTTGAAAGTCCAGCATCTTTTAATGCTTTTTCACAAGGTGCGATAGTACGTTTTACTAAATCGTCGATCAATTGCTCAAACTTAGAACGTGATAAACTTCTTACCAAGTGTTTTGGTCCGCTAGCGGTAGCCGTTACGTAAGGTAAATTGATTTCTGTCTGTGTTGAAGCAGATAATTCAATCTTTGCTTTTTCAGCAGCTTCTTTTAAACGTTGTAAAGCCATTGGATCTTTACGTAAGTCAATGTCTTCATCTTTTTTAAACTCATCTGCTAACCAGTTGATGATTTTTTGATCTACATCATCACCACCTAAATGCGTATCTCCGTCGGTAGATAACACTTCAAATACACCATCTCCTAATTCAAGGATAGATACATCGTGTGTTCCTCCACCAAAATCAAATACTACGATTTTCTGATCGGTTCCTTTTTTGTCCATTCCATAAGCCAATGCTGCTGCTGTTGGCTCGTTTATGATACGTCTAACTTTTAATCCTGCGATTTCACCTGCTTCTTTTGTTGCGTGACGTTGGCTATCATTAAAGTACGCTGGTACTGTAATAACTGCTTCGGTTACATCGTGCCCTAAATAATCTTCAGCTGTTTTCTTCATTTTCTGAAGAATCATTGCTGAAAGCTCTTGAGGTGTGTACATTCTTCCGTCGATATCAACACGTGCAGTGTCATTATCTCCTTTTACTACTTTGTAAGTAGCACGTTCGGCTTCTTTTTTAGATTCAGAATAGGTATTACCCATAAATCTTTTAATAGAAGAAATAGTTTTTGTTGGGTTGGTTACTGCCTGACGTTTTGCAGGGTCTCCTACCTTAATTTCACCATCTTCTACAAATGCAATAACTGAAGGTGTTGTTCTTTTTCCTTCAGCATTAGGAATTACGGTCGGTTCGCTACCTTCCATTACAGCCACACAAGAGTTGGTTGTTCCTAAATCGATTCCTATTATTTTACTCATAACTATAAATTATTTTTTTAATTATCAAATTTTTTAATGTCTTAACAATTATTCGAGACAATTGGTATATAGCAATCTTTATGCCAGCGAAAATGATATGACAGGGTGGCAGCTAATTCCTGCGTCCACGTGCCGCTGAAGCTTTAGCGGAGGAGCAAGGCAGGAATCTCTTTTAGTTATTGTTTAAAGTCACTTCGATACGATTGCTGAAGGGCAATCACTCAGTGACCTTGCTATTCATTTCATACCTACAAGGTTTACCTCCTTCACTAAAAAAGTTTCGGAGGTCGTGTTGAAACCTTGCAGGAAAATCAGAATCGTACCGAAGTAACCTCCAACAACTCTCCCCATTGCGTAGTATATCGTGGACTTCTATCCTCTTTTATCAATTCCCATTCTTTTACTCTTGTGCCTACCAATCCAGAAAACAAAGTGGATTTTCCGTATTTCTGATTGATGGTGTCAAAGACACTCATCAATTTGTTATTATTATAATGTGGTGGTGCAAATAAATTTCCTTGTACGTATTCCTTCGGAATTATCCCACTTAAACAAACTCCTACTTTTTTAAACCGATAACCAGGTTTGTAAATGGCATTCAACGCTTTTTTTGCTTCCGAAATTAACGTGAATGTATCGCTCGTAGGAATGCTTAAAGTTACCGTAATACTATTGGAATACTGCTTATCTCGATCGCTAAAATAATTGGTATGCAAAAATATTTGAAGGTAGGTTGCACAAGAATTCTGACTCCGAAGTACCTCGCTCACTTCGCTAATATAATAGGAACAAGCCTCTTGAATCATCCCCAAATCTTCCAACTTTTTACCAAACGATTTTGCCGTACCAATCCCTTGTTTTGGCTTGGGCATTGTTTTGAATTCGATACTCGGAATTCCTTTTAGTTCATTCCAAATACGAACTCCAACGACCGACATATTTTTCCGAATCCATTCTTCCGGAAGTTGGGTGAATTCATACGCCGTAAAAATGCCGATATTTTTTAATCGTTTGGCGTGTTTACTTCCTATTCCCCAGACCGTTTTTACGTCTGCCCATTTTAAAGCTTCGATTCTTTTTTCTTCAGAATCTATCACAAAAACGCCCTTGTTTTCTGAAACTTTCTTTTTAGAAATCTTATTCGCCAGTTTTGCCAAAACCTTTGTTGGTGCGATTCCTACGCCCACCGGAAGTCCTGTGTATTGGTAAATCCTATCTTTTATTTGATGACCTAAATTGTTTAACGAACGGTATTTCATTCCTGAAACATCTACAAAAGCTTCATCGATACTATAAATTTCTACTTGCGGTGAAAAAGTGCTCAAAATATTCATTACCCGTTGTGACATTTCACCATACAAGGTATAATTAGAGGAGAAAAGTGTCACCTTATTCGCTATCAGCTGTTTCTTAATTTTAAACACAGGTTCAAACATCGAGATTTCTGAAATTGCCTTAGCTTCCTTATTCGCAGCAATCACACAACCGTCATTATTGCTAAGCACCACAACAGGCGTTCCCCATAAATCAGGACGAAACACCTGCTCACAAGTGGCATAAAAACTATTGCAATCTACTAAGGCTATCATCGGGCGTAATGGATTATATAACTGATTAATCCCCAAAGAATAAATTCGGTTTCCAAAGAGGTTTCTGGAAATTTAATAACCCTGAATTCTCCTTCTATCACCACCAAAACCAAGTCGTTTTTTTTGGGTTTTAACGAACGGTCTATTAATAAAACATCTTTATCTAAAATATTGAATTCTGATAACTCATCACCATCAATCCGAACAAAAAAAGTCGCATCTCTGTTGTTGATTAATTCCTTGTGTAAATCGATACTCGGTTCTGCGTAATGCGTGGCAGGACTTGGAAAGCCTGTTTGTTTGGACACTTCGGGAGCGTGCCTGTTTTTTACCTTATTGAGTTTTCCTGAATCGAATATTTCCACAATTCAAAAATATGGAATATTTCCATTTTATTTTGGATTATTTCTATTTTGTTGATAAGTTTTTTTATGCTCATCACCCATTTATTTTCAATAAAATAAAACCTCGATGCCACAGAATAATTCTACATTTGTCAACTAATAAAACTTTATGGAAAGTATTAGTGTTTTCGATATGTTGAAGATTGGTGTTGGACCTTCGAGTTCCCACACTTTAGGTCCGTGGCGTGCTTCTGGACGCTGGATTGAAGAGTTGAAAGCTAAAAATATTTTTAATCAAGTAACGCAAGTTTCAGTAGATTTATATGGCTCACTTTCCTTAACAGGAAAAGGGCACGCAACCGACATTGCTCTTTTATTAGGACTTTCAGGTTTTGATGCAGTTACTTTTCCTACTGAAAAAATTGAAGACGTAATTTCAAGAATTAAAAACAAGCAAATCTTAAAGCTAAACGATGAATTGGAAATTCCATTTCAGCCAGAAAACGATATTATCTTTCATCGGAAATTTTTAGAATTCCATCCCAACGGAATGACTTTTAATGCATTTTTAAAAGACGGCTCGCAACATTCCGAAACTTTTTATTCTATTGGCGGTGGGTTTGTAATAAAAAAAGAACGAGTGCGTGCGAAAAAGAAACAGGAGATATTTTCCCATTTTCCGTTTCCTATCGAAAAAGGAACCGAGTTACTTCACTATTGCAAAAAGGAAGGGAAAAGCATTTCAGAAATTGTAATGCAAAACGAATTGGCATTGCGTTCTAAAGCTGAAATCAACGAGAAATTTGAAAGCATTTGGAATGTTATGCTCACCTCGATGTACGACGGTTGCCACACCGAAGGAACCTTGCCAGGAGGTTTAAACGTACACAGGCGCGCCTTCGATATGCACCAACGGCTTATTGGCGATGCAAAATACACTTCTACAGAGGAATGGACACAATCCATCCGAAATACGGAAGTGAAATTTCGACAAATTCTAAAATGGGTTTCGTGTTTTGCTTTGGCTGTTAATGAAGTAAACGCATCTTTAGGGCGTGTAGTAACGGCTCCAACCAACGGAAGTGCAGGAGTAATTCCTGCTGTTTTAATGTATTATCTGGTAATTGAAAACCATAAAGCTGGAGCTAAAGAAGTTCAGCAATTTTTATTGGTTGCTGGTGAAATTGGAAGCTTATTTAAAAAAGGTGCAACTATCTCTGCTGCAATGGGAGGATGCCAAGCAGAAATCGGTGTTTCTTCGGCAATGGCTGCTGGAGCTTTAGCCGAATTAATGGGCGGAACGCCCAACCAAGTACTTATTGCTAGCGAAATTGCAATGGAACATCATCTAGGACTTACCTGCGATCCTATTGGAGGATTGGTTCAAATTCCTTGTATAGAACGAAATGCAATGGGAGCGATTAAAGCGATAAATGCTTGTGAAATGGCTTTGGATTGTGATCCAGAAAAAGCAAAAGTTCCTTTAGATAAAGTGATTGAAACCATGTGGGAAACCGCAAAAGAYATGAAYMAYAAATAYAAAGAAACCWSYGAAGGTGGTTTGGCTGTAAAAGTGAGTTTGAGTGATTGTTAAAATTATATTTTACAACTCTCCTTTCTACGAGAATCTATTAAATGAATAATTTTCCAACCCGTATCTGTCTTTGCTAAAGTGAATGAATTGGCTCCACAATGCGAAAAAGTGTCGTTGTACCAAAATTCGTAAGGTGTCCAAATGTGTGCTAGGTTTCCGTCTATTTCAATTTTATAATCCAATAAACGTTCGTCCCATTTTTGATCGACGGGTCGATTGGCAATCGCAGTGATCAACCCTTCAGCAAATTCTGTGTTTATTTTATTTTCCCCTTCCTTAGTAGTAAATACGGTTTGCATTACTAAGTTTTCTGCCATCACCGATTTCATTAATAGGGTGTCTCCTTTATGGAACCCTTCAAAAAAAGTATCGATTACTTGTTGAGCATCTATTTCAGAAAAAGAGTCTTGAGAAAATGAAATCGTGCTTGTAAAAAGGCAAATTAAAAATAGAAATAACTTCATAAGAAAATAGTTAAAGGATTGCGTTTCAAAATTAGTACATTTACCGTTCAATTTGTTACAAATATGAGCATAGCTAAAAAAGAATATAAACGTATCACTACCAAATCGTTGGTAGATATGAAAAGTAGAGGCGAAAAAATCTCGATGTTAACTGCCTACGATTATACGATGGCAAAAATAGTTGATAGCGCAGGGATCGATGTGATTTTGGTGGGTGATTCGGCTTCCAACGTAATGGCGGGACATGAAACGACACTTCCTATTACTTTAAATGAAATGATTTATCACGCTTCCTCAGTTGTACGAGGAATTGAAAGAAGTTTGATTGTGGTAGATCTTCCCTTCGGAACCTACCAAAGTGACCCAAAAGAAGCCTTGCGTTCTGCCATTAGAATCATGAAAGAAAGTGGCGGCCACGCTGTAAAATTAGAAGGCGGAAAAGAAGTTAAAGAATCTGTGAAACGTATTCTAAAAGCCGGAATTCCTGTAATGGGGCATTTAGGTCTTACGCCACAATCTATCTATAAATTTGGAACTTATACCGTAAGAGCAAAAGAGGAAGAAGAAGCTGAACAACTTAAAAAAGATGCTTTAATGCTTGAAAAAGCAGGTTGTTTCGCGATTGTTTTGGAAAAAGTTCCTGCAAAATTAGCCGAAGAAGTTGCCAAAAGTCTTCACGTTCCTATTATCGGTATTGGTGCTGGTGGCGGTGTTGACGGACAAGTATTAGTAACGCACGATATGTTAGGAATGACACACGAGTTCAATCCTCGTTTTTTAAGACGTTATCTTGATTTGTATTCTGAAATGACCCATGCGTTTCAAGATTATATTAACGATGTGAAGAGTGGGGATTTTCCTAATGATAAGGAACAGTATTAATGTTCAGTTTTTAGTCTTCAGTTAGCAGTCAGATTGGAAATGGAGTCACGAGATTGCTTCGCCTAAAAAGGCTTGCAAAGACATTTAAAATAAATAAAATTTGTCCTCAAAGATAATATCAAATAAAGATAATCTTCAAGTAATATATGAGGACAATCACATCATCGCTATCAACAAGCGTGTGGGTGATATTGTACAGGGTGATAAAACGGGTGATACTCCCCTTTCGGAAGTGGTAAAACACTACATTTCTGAAAAACACAACAAACCCGGAGCGGTATTTTTAGGTGTGGTGCATCGCTTAGACAGACCTACTAGCGGAATTGTAGTTTTTGCTCGTACTACCAAGGCATTATCGCGTTTAAACAAATTATTTTCGGAACGTAAAACCGAAAAAACTTATTGGGCAGTGGTTAAAAATAATCCTCCAAAAGCATCAGATACGCTGATTCATTTTCTAAAAAGGAATCCGAAGCAAAACAAATCATACGCTCATAAAAATGAAGTTCCAGAAAGTAAAAAGGCAATTTTAGACTATCGTGTTTTAAAAAAACTTGATCGTTATTCTTTGTTGGAAGTTGATTTAAAAACAGGTCGTCATCATCAAATCCGTTCGCAACTATCTGCAATTGGTTGTTCTATTAAAGGCGATTTAAAATATGGTTTTGACCGAAGCAATAAAGATGGCGGAATTCATTTGCATTCTCGAAGACTCGCTTTTATTCATCCTGTAAAAAAAGAAGAAATTGTTTTTGTGGCTCCTACTCCTGATGATGTTGTTTGGGACGCTTGTTCTTTAGTAAATCAGTGATCAGTGATTCAGTACGCAGTAAATCAGTTTCAAGTTCGATTTCAAATTCAAGTTCAACTTCACTAATTTTATAGCATTTTTGTACTCACATTATTTAAACTATGGCAACCATTTCTTCTCAAAATTTGGTTTTCTTTTTTCTAAAAATGCATCACGACCTTCTTTAGCTTCATCTGTCATATATGCTAGTCTGGTAGCTTCACCTGCAAAAACTTGTTGCCCTACCATTCCGTCGTCGGTTAGATTCATAGCAAATTTTAGCATTTTGATGGAAGTTGGTGATTTTTCAAGAATTTCTTGAGCCCATTCAAAAGCAGTGTTTTCAAGGTCTGCATGAGGGATTACAGCATTGACCATTCCCATTTCGTAGGCTTCTTGTGCGTTGTAATTTCTTCCGAGGAAAAATATTTCACGCGCTTTTTTCTGTCCCACCATTTTGGCAAGATAGGCACTTCCGTAACCGCCATCAAAGCTAGTAACATCGGCATCTGTTTGTTTAAAAATAGCATGTTCTTTACTTGCCAAGGTTAGATCACAAACCACGTGAAGACTGTGACCTCCTCCTACAGCCCAACCAGGAACTACACAAATTACAGCTTTTGGCATAAACCGAATCATTCGTTGTAAGTCCAAAATATTTAAACGATGATAACCGTCTTCACCTACATAACCTTGGTGTCCGCGAACTTTTTGATCGCCACCACTACAAAAACTATAGACTCCATCTTTAGACGAAGGACCTTCGGCAGAAAGTAATATCACACCAATGGATGTATCTTCTTGTGCATCGTGAAAGGCATCTAATAACTCGCTAGTAGTTTTTGGTCGAAAGGCATTTCGAACATCGGGTCTATTAAAAGCAACACGTGCAACTCCATCACATTTTTTATAAGTAATATCGGTGTAAACTTTTGCGGTTTTCCAATTGGGAGATTTCATTATTTTGTATTTTAGCGTAAATATAATAATTCCGTCGAAGGAAGGAATCTTATAAACTTAAATAATTTTTATTTTAATACAATTGGGTCACCATTTCCCATTTAATCCCTAATACATTATGAAAAAAATACTTTTCTTATTCGCTATTGCATTCAGTAGTTTATTTATAAATGCACAAGAGCAATATCAATTTACCAAAGTGATTGATATTGATACTACTCCTGTAATTAGCCAAGGAAACACGGGTACTTGTTGGAGTTTTTCTACTTCTTCTTTTATTGAATCTGAAATTATACGATTAACTGGAAAACGTATTGATATTTCTGAAATGTATAATGTTAGAAATACCTACCCTGTAAAGGCTGACAATTATGTAATGCGTCAAGGAAAAGCACAGTTTAGCGAAGGTGGATTGGCACACGATGTGTTTAACAGTATTCGTGATTTTGGGTTGGTTCCTGTGGATGCTTATAGTGGTTTAATTGGAAATAACACGAACCACAATCATGCGGAAATGGTTGCTATTTTAACTTCAATGTTAGATACCTATATTAAAAATCCTGGCAGAAAATTAGATCCAAAATGGCGTGAAGCTTTTGGGTCGGTTTTAGATGTTTATATGGGTAAAAATGTAACTGAATTTACTTTTGAAGGAAAAAAATATACCCCACTTCAATTTGCTGAAATGGTAAAGATTGATACGGATGACTATGTAAATATTACTTCGTTTACACAAGCTCCTTTTTATAGTAAATTTATTTTAAATATTCCTGATAACTTTAGTAACGGTAGTTTTTATAATGTACCTATAGATGAATTGGTTGAAGTTATAGACCACGCATTAGAAAACGGATATACCGTAGAAATTGATTGTGATGTTTCTGAAAAAACATTTTCTTCGAAAGATGGAATTGCTGTGATTCCTTCAAATTCATTAAACAATCTTAAAGCTTTGCATAGTATTTATCCTGAAATGGAAGTTACTCAAGAATTTCGACAACAAGAATTTGAAAATTTTAAAACTACCGATGACCACTTAATGCATATTACCGGTACTGTAAAAGACCAAAAAGGCAATAAGTACTATATGGTAAAAAACAGTTGGGGAACCGATGAAAAGAGAACCAAGTTTGATGGTTATGTTTATTTTAGTGAGGCTTATGTTCGTTTAAAAACTATTAGTATTACGTTGCATAAAGATGGTTTGACTAAGGGTATTTCTGGTAAGATGGGGATGTAATTTTTTATTATTTATTCAAATGAAATTCTGAATTAACATTCAAATACAATTAATATGAATAATAAAAGCCAACAAATACCAACACCAAAACAATTTATAAAAACAATAAACATAATGTATTATGCGATTCTATTAGGACCTATAGGTTTTTTGTTGGTACAATATTTCGACATTAAAGAAACTAAGTTAGAGTTTACAAATACTGAAAACCCTCTTCAATATGTTGTTCCTATACTTGCCATTTTAGGTTTTCTTTTTGGAAAACACTTATTTAATCAAAACATAAAAAAACTTCAAAAGAAAGAAACATTATTAGAAAAATTAAGTTTGTTTCAGACTGGTTTCATTATAAAAATAGCTTTATTAGAAGGCCCATCACTATTAGGTATAGTAGCTTTTAGTCAAGAAGGAAATCTTTTTTTCTTATTTATTTCTGGAATATTACTACTAATCATAGCGCTTAAAAAACCAAATAAACTCAATATTGAAGCCCTTTTAAATCTATCAAGCGAACAACGAAGTCAGTTTAATAAGCCAGACGAAAAATTAGTATAACTTTATCATTTCAGTATAATTTAGTTGCGAATAAATTTAAAAAAATCTTTCAGCTTAAAATAAAAAAATCCTTCCTATAAAAGATGTTAAATAGTATCTTTGCAGATTGTAACAAAATGTAAGCAAGTGAAGATTTCATACAACTGGTTAAAGCAATTTATTAAAATTGATTGGGATGCCAAAAAAACAGGAGAATTACTAACAGACTTAGGGTTGGAGATTGAAGGCATTGAAACCTTCGAATCCATAAAAGGCGGATTAGAAGGAATCGTTGTTGGTCACGTTTTAGAATGTGAACAACACCCAAATGCAGACCGTTTAAAAATCACTAAAGTTGATATTGGAAATGGCGAAATTGTTCAAATAGTTTGTGGCGCTCCTAATGTTGATGCAGGACAAAAAGTACCGGTAGCAACCATTGGCACAACTTTATACGATKAAWWKNNGRYKWAKCTKKKAAAATTAAAAAAGGTAAAATCCGTGGTGAAGAAAGTCACGGGATGATCTGCGCCGAAGACGAACTTGGTTTAGGCAAAAGTCATGATGGAATTATGATTCTTTCTGAAAATTTAATTCCCGGTACAAAAGCTTCTGAAGTTTTTGAAATTGAAAATGATCAAATTTTTGAAATTGGACTTACTCCCAACAGAGCAGATGCAATGAGCCATTGGGGAGTTGCCCGCGATTTAAAAGCAGGTTTGTTACGTCAAGAAATTTTATTAGAATTAATCACCCCTTCAAACAGTAGTTTTAGAGTTGAAAACAGACTTAATAAAATTGATGTAGAAGTTATAAATAATGAATTAGCTCCAAGATATTGTGGATTAACCATAAGTGGATTAAAAATTTCTGATTCTCCACAATGGCTTCAAAATAGGTTAAAAGCAATTGGCATTGCACCTATAAATAATGTAGTTGATGCTACAAACTACGTTTTACACGAATTAGGGCAACCACTTCACGCCTTTGATAGTAGTAAAATATTAGGTAAAAAAATTAATGTAAAAACCGTAGCTAAAGGAACTAAATTTACAACCTTAGATGGTGTAGAACGTGAATTACACGAAGATGACTTAATGATTTGCGATGCTGAAAAACCAATGTGTATTGCGGGAGTTTTTGGAGGAAAAGATAGTGGTGTTTCTGAAACAACTACCGAAATATTCCTTGAAAGCGCCTATTTCAACCCAGTGAGTATTCGTAAAACTGCGAAACGTCACGCCTTAAATACAGATGCTTCTTTCCGTTTTGAAAGAGGAATCGATCCAAATATAACCGAATATGCTTTAATGCGCGCAGCACTATTAATTCAAGTAGTTGCTGGTGGTGAAATTACTAGTGATGTTACAGACATATATCCAAAAAAGATCGAAGACCATCAAGTTTTTATAAATTTTGAAAGTGTTGCAAAACTTATTGGTGAAGAAATTCCGAGAGAAATCATTAAGGAAATTCTAACTTCACTAGAAATAAAAATTAATAATATTACTGAAGCAGGTATAGGTATGACCATTCCTGCTTATCGAAACGATGTTACTCGTGAGGCTGATGTTATCGAGGAAATTCTTCGAGTTTACGGATACAACAACATTAAGTTTACTGAAAAATTAAACGCATCAATTTCTTCTACTGAAGTGATTGAAGATTACCAAGTTCAGAATAAGACCGCTGCTCAGCTTACAACTTTAGGCTTTCACGAAATGATGGGCAATTCACTTACCTCACCTAAATACATTAAACTTACTGACTATTTAAAGTCGGAACACAATGTAGAAATGCTGAACCCGTTAAGCAACGATTTGTCGGTAATGCGACAATCCATGTTGTTTAATTCCTTAGAAGCTCTAGCGTATAACAGCAACCGTAAAGCAAGTAATATTAAACTTTTTGAATTCGGAAAAACCTACCATAATTACCCTAATGGTCGGGAAGAACACAAACATTTATCACTGATTGTTGCTGGTTTAAAAACGGAAGAAAATTGGGCTTTAAAAACTCATAAAAGTAATTTCTTTTACTTTAAAGGAATTATAACTACCATTTTAAACCGTTTAGGGATTGATTCTTATTCTGAAAAAGGAGCAAAAAATGATGTGTTTTCTGAAGCATTATCTTTTTCAAAAAACGAAAATAATTTAGTTGAATTCGGAATTATTAAAAAGAATATTACCTCATCATTTGGCATAGATTCAGAAGCTTTATACGCTGATTTTAATTGGGATAATATTTTAAAAGAAATTACTTCGGAGAATTTTAAACTGAAACCGATTCCTAAGTTTCCAAAAGTAAAACGTGACCTTGCTTTATTAATTGATGAAGCAGTAAGTTTTGATTCTTTAAAAGAAACCGCTAATAAAACAGAGAAAATTTTACTTAAAAAGATAACCTTATTCGATGTTTATACAGGCGATAAATTACCCAAAGGAAAAAAATCGTATGCTTTAAGTTTTACCATTCAAGACGAACGTAAAACACTAACTGATAAGCAGATTGATAAGATTATGAAAAAACTTCAACAAAATTTTGAAAGAGATTTTGGTGCTGTTTTAAGATAATATTTTTAGATATTAGTCGTCTTTTTTATTCCACAGAGCAATAGTTGATGCTGTAAAAAACAGGACTAATATTAAGTTTAAAAAACCTCCAATAATAATTGTCCAAGCATCTCCTGATAAAGCTTTTACAAAAACACCTTGTAATAAAAACGGAAGTAAAGGAAAAAAGAACAGCATCCAGCGAGGATATAATGTTTTTCTTTTCCATACTTGAGAAATAAAAACAAAGGAAAGAACAGCAAACAAAGGATACACAAACAATCTCAACAAATCGTTTATATATGTTGCTAGTTCTGTTGCCGTTGTAATATCTAGTTGATTTTGAATAGCAAGCTTTGCTGTTACAGCAATAGCAACATATTCTGCATGAACTACCCCATAAGCAGTTAAAATTCCTGCAAAGCTAATTATAACAATAGTTCTTACTCGAACTGAAGCTGGTTTAAAAGCATAATACACTTGTCCTAATCCAAGTAAATACAACCAAGAAGCAACTAATGCCGAAACACCACTCAATGCAATTCTTTCATTTGAAGCAGTTGCCATATTCATTAACAAATCGGTACTTCCCGATTGATAATAAAAAAGCATATCACCAGCAAAAAGAATTAGCCCACCTAATATTCCTGCTATTCCCAAGCCTCTAGACCAAACTAAATTTATTTTCATTCTACTAAATTACTGTTTTAAAAATAAGTTTTTAATCTTATTCTATAATAAGAGTAGTTATTCCTTCAACAAGTCATCCAATACCGAATGCACTTTAACATTATTCCAACTAGCAGCACCTGTTTTTCGCATTACAATTTCTCCTGATTTTGAAATTAAATATGTGGTAGGTAAAGATGAAGATTCTAAAACTTCTGGAGATTTTTCAATTTGAATAAATACTGGAATTGTATATCCTTTTTTCTCTAAAAACAAGTTCGGTTTTTCTAGTGCTTCATTCGTTATAAAATAGAAGTCTACTTGATCACCATAGTTATCATATAGTTCTTGAAGTTCTGGCATTTCAGCAACACAGGGAGGACACCAAGTTGCCCAAAAGTTAATAAGAATTACTTTGCCTTTCGATTGACTTAAATTTACTTTTTCAGCATTCAATTCAACTAAATTCCAATTATAATCTTTTAATAATGTTCTGTCTTCTTTATCTATTTTCGAAGGGCTAAACGAGATAAACCGTTGAATAAAAATTTGTATTGGCATTCTTGTTTGTGGCACAATCATCAACACGATAAAAGCTCCGAAAAGGATATTGCTCCACTGTTTTTTAATAAAATTCATACTAAAATATTGATTGGGAAAATTACACTTTAAAGCACATCATTCCATTATAAATATTTAGAAGTTAATTACCCTGAAAAAATCAAACCTAATTAATTTATAATTCAATATACTCATAGGTTTTGGTGTATGTTAACTCAACTTCACCAGAAGTCGTATTGTAATAATCTAGTTTCCAGATTAAGCAATAACCTTCATCATCATTAACAAAACTTGACTCTCTATAAAGTATTAGTTCTGTTGAATTAGGATATGTTCTCCACCCTTTTAAATTATTATTCGAATAGTAATTAAAAGATTCCAAAATTTGATTTGAATAAGGCATATTTATCAATTCTGCAGCTTCACCAAAATATCGTTTATTTTCAGCTCCAAATGACCTTGTGGATCGTCTTTCAAGCTCACCGTTACTATTATACGCTTTAAATTCTACAATATTATTTGTATTGTCATTGTAAAAAGCATCAACATATCTTACGTAATTATTGTTTTCTAAATCTGTTAAGGACAAATAACTGTGATATTTCACCACTCTTTGGTTTTCATAAGTATATTTAACTACTCTTGAAAATTGATAATCGCCTTCATAATAATCCAAAAGCCCTTCAGGGTTATAAAAATAATTAACATAATTTATTAATTCACCTGTCACTAAATTCGTAACCTCTGCTCTTGTAATTTTATTTCCAGTATAAACAAAAGTTACTAAGCTTTCATTTTTATTAATCGAAATTAAATTACTATTGCTATCGTAGTCGTAAATATATTCATCTAAATCATTTGCTGTAGATTCAAAATAAATCTTAGAAATAAATTTTCTAGTTTCAGATGGATATACATCGCAGCAAGTTTCATCTGTGTCATCGCTGCTACTACATGAAAATAGTACAAATGATATTAAAAAAAGACTAAATCCTTTTAATATATTATTAAACATTCTGTTCTTTTATTAAATTTAAAGCCGATCCTTTTTCATACCATTCAATTTGAGATAAGTTGTAGGTATGGTTAGCCATCACAATGTTTTTACTTCCATCTGCGTGAACAACTTCGATAGCTAATGGTTTTCCAGGTGTAAATTCATTTAAATCTGTAAAGTTGAAGGTATCATCTTCTTGTATTAAATCGTAGTCGCTTTCATTAGCAAAAGTCAATCCTAACATTCCTTGTTTTTTCAAGTTTGTTTCGTGGATTCTTGCAAACGATTTCACTAATACCGCAGCAACACCTAGATGACGAGGCTCCATTGCCGCATGTTCTCTAGAAGACCCTTCACCGTAATTATGATCACCAACTACCATTGTTAAAATACCAGCTGCTTTATAGGCACGAGCCACTTTTGGCACTGCATCGTGCTCACCATCTAGTTGATTTTTAATAAAGTTAGTTTTCTTATTGAAAGCATTCACTGCACCAATTAGCATATTGTTTGAAATGTTATCTAAGTGTCCTCTAAAACGCAACCAAGGTCCTGCCATAGAAATATGATCCGTCGTACATTTTCCGAAGGCTTTTATCAATAATTTAGCACCTTCAATTTTATTTCCTAATGGAGTAAAAGGTATTAATAATTGCAGTCTTTCTGAATCTGGACTCACCACCACATTTATACCACTCCCATCTTCAATAGGTTCGATATAACCGTTATCATCTACTGCAAATCCTTTTGGAGGTAATTCCCAACCTGTTGGTTCGTCTAGTAAAATTTCTTCTCCTTTATTATTTGTTAGTGTATCGGTCAACGGATTAAAATCCAATCTACCTGACAATGTAATTGCCATTACCATTTCTGGAGAAGCTACAAATGCGTGGGTATTTGGGTTTCCATCAGCACGTTTTGCAAAGTTTCTATTAAAAGAATGAATAATCGTGTTTTTTTCTTCTTTATCAGCTCCTTGTCTTGCCCATTGTCCGATACAAGGTCCACAAGCATTGGTAAATATTTTAGCATCTAGATTTTCGAAAACCTCTATAATTCCGTCACGGTCTGCTGTAAAACGAACTTGCTCAGAACCTGGATTGATACCCAATTCTGCTTTCATTTTAATACCTTTATCAAGAGCTTGTTGCGCAATAGATGCTGCTCTCGATAAATCTTCATAAGATGAGTTGGTACAAGAACCTATCAATCCCCATTCTACATCTAAAGGCCAATCATTTTTAGTTGCTTTTGCATTCATTTCACCAACTTTCGTAGCGATGTCTGGAGAGAATGGTCCGTTTAAATGTGGTAATAATTCATCCAAATTAATCTCGATTACTTGATCAAAATATTGCTCTGGATTTGCATACACTTCTGGATCACCCGTTAGATAATCTTTTACTTGGTTTGCTGCATCTGCTACATCATTCCTATCTGTTGCACGTAGGTATCGTTCCATTGATTCATCATATCCAAATGTAGAAGTCGTAGCACCAATTTCGGCACCCATATTACAAATTGTTCCTTTTCCTGTACACGATAAAGCGATGGCTCCATCTCCAAAATATTCAACGATAGCACCTGTCCCTCCTTTAGCAGTTAGAATTCCTGCTACTTTTAAAATTACATCTTTTGGTGCTGTCCAACCGGAAACATTTCCTGTTAATTTCACTCCAATAAGCTTCGGAAATTTTAATTCCCAAGCCATTCCTGCCATTACATCAACGGCATCTGCTCCTCCTACTCCAATGGCGACCATTCCTAAWCCKCCAGCGTTWACGGTATGTGAATCGKTACCAATCATCATTCCTCCAGGGAATGCATAATTTTCTAAAACTACTTGATGGATGATTCCTGCTCCTGGTTTCCAGAATCCAATTCCGTATTTATTTGAAACTGATTCTAAGAAATTAAAAACCTCATTACTATTATTTAAAGCGGATTGTAAATCTTTATCTGCTCCAACTTTCGCTTGAATTAAGTGATCACAATGAACCGTAGTTGGGACTGCCACTTGATTTTTTCCAGCTTGCATAAACTGAAGCAAAGCCATTTGTGCAGTTGCATCTTGRCAAGCGATTCTATCTGGCGCGAAATCTACATAGTCTTTTCCTCTTGTAAATGTCTTAGTTGCATTACCATCCCATAAATGAGCGTATAATATTTTTTCTGAAAGGGTTAAAGGTTTTCCTGTAATTTCTCGTGCTTTATCTACTCTTTCAACTAGTTGTGAATAGACTTTTTGAATCATATTAATATCGAATGYCATAAATAATTGTTTTAAAATTGAAGAACATAAATCATTATAAAAGGATTGATTTATTATGACGCGAAAATACAAAACTCAAAGATATTTAGCAAATATTGAATGAAATTGAAATATTATTGAAAATAACGCATTAAATATTCGATATCGTTAATTTTTATTCTTAAAAATTAAGAATACTTATAAGATAATTACAAATAATTTAATTTAACAAATTAATAAAGAATAAGAATTTGCAGTTTTTAGAACAAACTTCTAATAATATCTTCGATACTTAAACCTTCTGCTTCGGCTTTGTAGTTTTTAATTAATCGGTGACGTAGAATACCAATAGCCACTTTTTGAACATCTTCAATATCTGGAGAAAATTTCCCTCTTAAAACAGCATAGGTTTTTGCACTTAAAATTAAGTTTTGCGAAGCTCTTGGTCCTGCTCCCCAATCTATGTATTTTTTTACCATTTCTGTCGCAGCAGCACTTTTTGGTCTTGTTTTTCCAACTAAAGTAACTGCATATTCAATTACATTATCTGCTACTGGTATTTTCTGAATTAGCTGTTGGTATTTTATTATTTCTTCAGCAGTAAATAAAGCGTTGATTGTTGGGTTTGCGCCAATGGTTGTAGTTTTTACGATATCTACTTCTTCAGTAAATGAAGGGTAATCTAAATTTATCGCAAACATAAAACGGTCTAATTGTGCTTCTGGCAATGGATAAGTCCCCTCCTGTTCTATTGGGTTTTGAGTTGCTAATACAAAATATGGCTTGTCCAGTTTGTAGGTGTTTCCTGCAATGGTTACCGAACGTTCTTGCATCGCTTCTAATAATGCAGCTTGGGTTTTTGGTGGTGTTCTATTAATTTCATCTGCTAAAATAATATTAGAAAATATTGGTCCTTTGATGAATTTAAACTGCCTGTTTTCATCTAATATTTCAGATCCTAAAATATCACTCGGCATTAAATCTGGTGTAAACTGAATTCGTTTAAAATTTAAACCCAATGCTTCAGCAACTGTGTGCACTAATAATGTTTTTGCTAGTCCCGGAACTCCTATTAATAAAGCGTGTCCTCCAGAAAAAATGGAAAGTAGTACTTGTTCTACCACTTCATCTTGACCAACAATAATCTTTTTTATTTCTTGTCGTAAGTCGTTGTATTTGGAAACTAATTGATTGATTGCTGCAACATCTGACATACTAATTATCTTTATTTACCCAATTATTAGTAAAATCACAATCTTGATAATCTTCATTTACTTTTATATAAGTTTCTTTAATTTTTTCTTCTTGCCAAGCTTCTATTGTTCTAAGTTGTTTTTCTTTTAAAGCTAGCTCGTGAATTTTCTCGTAATCTTTAGCATAATCGGCAACGTGTTCATCATATCTTTCAGTAATAGTTAATATTTTAAAGATACTTTTACCTGTTCGATCAAAATCCGTATATATTTTGGTTACGTCACCTTTTTTCATATTATACACTTGTGCACTTAATGTTGGATCCATTTTTGTTAAATCAAAACGGGTATCTAATGACTGCGGATTTACTAATTGACCTCCATTATTTCTTGTTTCAAGATCTGTTGAATACGCTTTTGCTGCATCTGAAAATAATATTTTTTTGTCGACAATACTCGTTCTTATAGTATCAAGTCTTGATTTTGCAGCATCAACATATTTTTGAGCTATTTCGGGGAAAATAATAATATGTCTAACATCTACTTGTTGTCCTCTAATTTTATCAACCTTAAGAATATGAAATCCAAATTCGGTTTCAAAAGGTTCACTAACTTCTCCTTCTAATAATGAGAAAGCCATATCCTTAAACTCTTTTGCCATTGGAGAATCTCTTCGAACCCCTTCAATAAGTCCTCCTTTTGTACGAGTTCCATCTTTGGAATACAGAACCGCTTTTGTTGCAAATGAAGACCCATTTTCTACAATATCTGTTCTGATAACTTTTAATCTATTTATTGCATTTTGTTTCGCTTTTTCGGTAATTAATGGTTCCATAACTAATTGGGCCACTTCTAATTCTGCACCAAATATAGGGCGTTCATCCTCCGGTATTGAAAAGAAAAATGTTCGTACTTCTTCTGGAGTAACCGTAATCTCTGAAACAATTTTTTCTTGCATTCTTTCAGTCAATCTTATTTCTTTTCTAGCTTTAAAAAGATCTTCTTTAAGCTCTATTATATTTTTTTTTCGGTAGTATTTTACAACCTTTTCTTCACTTCCAACCTGTTCTACCATGTAGGCTAATAACTGATCTACTTCAGGTTGAATTTCAGCATCTGCAATAATAATACTATCTTGAATTGCGTGATGAACATATAGTTTATCCTCCATTAATTTACCAATCATTTGACAACGATCAATGGTAGAAATATCGACTCCGTTTTGTTCAAATTCTAAATAACTTTTATCGATATCAAACTCTAAAATCACAAAATCTCCTACGACAGCACTAACTCCTTCTGCTTTGAATCTTTTAAATGTAATAACAGAATCTTTTTGAACTGGTTTTAGATCTTCTTTATTTTGTGCTACACCCGTACTATCAACAGTAATTACTTCTTGGGCAACCATGGGTGTCTGAAAAGCAAAAAACACACTAAGTATGGCGGTTTTAATTATATATTTCAAAATTTTTATTTTTAATTGCATCTACAGTTATATCTTTTTCTAGTTTTTTAATCAACTCTCTTTTTCTTTTATTCAAAATTATTTGCTTAATTGTTGGTTTTACATAAGAAAGAGGGGCAATATCATTGGTTTTAAGTACATCAACAATTTTCACCAAATATACTCCTAATGAATCTTGTAGTTGGACAAAATTAGATTTTTTTAACATTTGAACATTCGAGGATTTTAAAGTTGGCAATGCATCCTGCAACACATCATTTTTAATCCAAATGGAATCGTTTAAATTATAGGCTTTAAATTTTATACTTAAGTTATTTAAATCTTCCTTATCAGCACTATTGAAGCGTGTAAATTTATTTTTTAAGCTAGTGATATTAGAGTAATTATTATCTATATGAATATACCTAACTTTTAACAACTCATCGTTTAATCTAAAATTAACATTGTTTTCTAAATAATATTTTTCTAATTCAACATTTGAAACCATACTGTCTAACTGACTACTAACTACATAACTTTTATAAGCTTCGGTATATAAATCTATTTTATATTCTTCAACTAATTTATTAAATATTTCTTGTTGTTTTTGAGGCAGATTAACAATAGACCTATCTATTAAAAGTTGTTGAGTCGCCCATCGCTTAATAAAATTATTTACAATAATAATACTGTCTTCTTTTGATGTTGTTTCGAAAATTAATTTTTTTAAATCATTTTTATACAAATAACTATCATTAACTCTAGCAATTGGCTTTCCTATATCTTCCTGTTTAAAATAATCACAAGAAAAAGTAACTGCTATTAATAAAAAAAAGATTAGGTATTTAAGCATTATTTATTCAGGTCTTTTTTAATTCGTTTTAATACTTTTTTATTTATTTTAACTTCATATTTTTCTCGAAGTTCTTTCATCCAGTTTTCTTCAATCCTTTTTTGATAATCACTTAAAACCACTCCTCTTACTCCATCAAATTCTTTTGTGCTTGGTTCAATGATTTCATTAATTTTAACCACAACAAAAGAATCTTCTCTTGTTATTATTTTTGAAACACCCAATTTAATCTCTAAAGGCTTTGGCAAATGACTATTGTCAATTTCGTAAACGTTGTTTGTTATTATAACGTTCACTATTCCATCTGTATTGAGTTGTTTTTTAATTTCCTCTATGTCAACTCCTTTAGATAGTAACTCTTTTACTTGTTTTGCTGTTGACTCTTTAGTTGATGATAATATAACAGCATCTATTCTTTTTTTCCATTGATAGTTGCTTTTAGTTTGTGTGTAATAATTTTTAAGCCCTATTGAATCTAGTTTTGCGGCTGTCCAAATATTTTTATCCATTGCATCAAATATTAACAATCCATATCTATATTCATTTAATGTATTTGCATATTCTTCATTATTTTCTTCCAGTTTTTCCTTGTAATAATCCATTAATTTTTTATCAAAAAATTCGTTATAAAAATCAAATAACAAGACATTTTTGTCTGTATAACGTTTTGGTGTTTGTTGTTTTTCTTTTATAAAACCTGCAAAGTCATTAAACTTAACTTCTGAATTCCCAATTGTAAATAGCATTAAATCTTCGTTAGAAGGAATTTTTTCAAATTCCCATTTTCTTTTAAAAACACTATCCGTTACAAATTCCTCAAAAAAGGGTGAATAACTAACTCCTTCTATATAACCATATTTATCTTTAATCTTACTGTTTATAGCTTGAGTTACCACTTTTGCTCTATCTCCACTTTTAACTTTTTTCTCTAAATCGCTTTTAATTTCAACAAAAGTAGGCTCTTTAACAATTTCTTCAAACTTTATAATATGCCAACCAAAAGAACTTTTTACTGGGGCAGACAACTGACCTTTTTCCGTTAAACTAAATGCTGCTTTTTCAAATTCTGGTGCTCTTAAGTCTCCATGTCCAAAAGGTTTTAAATTTCCATCTCTTATGGCAGAGTTTTTATCATCTGAAAATTGTTTTGCTAAACTCACAAAAGATTCTCCTTGCATTAACAATGCATATATTTCGTTTATTTTTTCTTCGGCATGTTCATTTTTCTTTTTTTCATTATCGAAAACCATAATATGAGCAACCTTAATTTTTGGTTGTTTCAGTCTTCGATCATTTACTCGAAGGATATGGTATCCAAATTGAGTTCTAATTATTTCTGAAATTTCACCTACTTTAGTTGTGTATGCAGCATTTTCAAAGGAATAAACCATTTGGAATACTGAAAAATAACCTAATTTACCACCTTTAGTTTCTGCTCCAGGCTCTTCAGAGTATTTCTTTATAAGCTCCTCAAAATCTTCTCCGCTAATAACTTTAGTTCTTAGAGTTTTTATTTTATTATAGGCTATTAAAGTATCTTCAGGTCTTGCATTTAAACTAACTTTGATTAGCAAATGATCTGCATTAACTTCTTCTAATCCTCTATCAAAGGCTTCTTGTACTAGCTCTGAAGAAATCCTGTTATCATAAATATAAGATTTTGATAACTGATCTTGATATTTGGAAAACTCTTTTATATAACTAGGATTTTTATCTAACCCTTGAGCGTAGGCTTCTGTTATTTTTAATTTATAATCAATAAACAAATCCATATAGCCGTCTACACTCTTTTGTTCTTCATCAATAACCAAGTCAAGATTTTTGTTAAAAACAGTTTTAAATTCCGAAGCGTAAATTGGCTGGTCGTCAATTGTTAATAATACATCTTTGTTCTTTTGAGAAAATGCATTAATTGCAAAAAACACAGTAAATATTAGAATTAAGTTTTTTTTAGTATTCATATTAAATTATAAATTATTATTAAAGCGATGCAAAAGTAACAAAAAGCGACTATTTAACAAGTCTGAATTTGTTAAGCTTTACATAAGTTATTTATATAGTTTTTATTTTGTTTTTTATTACATGTATCTTTGCCAAAAATTATTTAAAAAATGAAAAAAATAAGTATATTATTATTTGTATTAATTGCAAGTTTACAAATAAACGCACAATCTAAGGTAGGAACTATTGATGTAGAATACATTTTGAGTCAAATGCCCGATTTAAAAGAAGCTGGTAATCAAGCACGAATTTATAGCGAAGATTTAAATGCACAATTACAACTAAAGATTAAAAAATATCAAGATTTGGTTAAAGTATACCAAGAGAACGAATTATCTTACAAAGAAGCCGAAAAAAGTTCTAAAATACAAGAACTTCAAACGCTTGAACAAGACCTTCAGAAATTTCAACAAAACTCAAACTCATTAGTTCAAGTTCGTCAAAATGAACTTTTACAACCTTTGTATGCTAAAATTAACGTTGTATTACAAGAAGTAGCAACCAAAGGAGGTTTTACTCAAATAATTACTATAAACGAAACATTAGCGTTTATAGATCCTAAATTCGATATAACATTTGCTGTAATGACAAAAATGGGTTTACAGTTTCCCAAACAAGAAAAGTAAAAAGAACTTTATCTAGAATAATTAGGAGCCTCCTTAGTAATGGTAACATTATGTGGGTGGCTTTCATTTATCCCCGAGGCGGTGATTTGTATAAATTTTGCAGACTCTTTTAAAGTCTCCACATCTTTTGCTCCACAATAACCCATTCCGGCTCTAAGCCCGCCGATAAACTGAGTCATACTTTCTTCTAGTTCTCCTTTATAAGGTACTCGACCTACAATTCCTTCAGGGACTAGTTTTTTAATATCGTCTTCTACATCTTGAAAATAACGATCTTTTGAGCCTTGTTTCATAGCTTCTACGGATCCCATTCCACGATACGATTTGAATTTTCTTCCTTCGTAAATAATAGTTTCTCCAGGTGATTCTTTGGTTCCAGCTAAAAGTGAACCCAACATTACACAATCGGCACCTGCTGCTAATGCTTTCACAATATCACCTGTATAACGAACGCCACCATCTGCAATTACCGGAACTCCTGTTCCTTTTAGAGCTGCTGCAACTTCTAATACGGCTGAAAATTGTGGGAAACCAACTCCTGCAATAATACGAGTGGTACAAATAGACCCAGGTCCAATACCAACTTTTACAGCATCGGCTCCAGCTTCCACTAAATATTTGGCAGCTTCAGCAGTTGCAATGTTTCCAACAACCACTTCTAGGTTTGGAAAATTCTTTTTAATTTCTTTTAAAACAACCACGACACTTTTTGTGTGACCGTGAGCTGTATCTATAATTACCGCATCTACTTGTGCATTAACTAAAGCTTTTGTTCTTTCTACCGCATCAGCAGTAACCCCAATGGCAGCAGCTACTCTTAATCTTCCAAATTCATCTTTATTTGCAATTGGCTTTTGAGTTACTTTGGTTATATCTCTAAAAGTAATTAATCCTAAAAGTGTATAATCGTCACTTACTACTGGTAATTTTTCAATTTTATTTTTCTGAAGGATTAGCTCTGCTTCCCCTAATGAAGTTCCTTTACTTACGGTTACTAAATTTTCTGTGGTCATCACTTCAACTAAAGGACGGGTAAAATCTTTTTCGAAACGCAAATCACGATTAGTAACGATTCCTATTAACTTTCCTTCAGAATCAATTATTGGAATTCCTCCAATACCATATTCACGCATGGTGTTTTGTGCATCGCCAACAGTTGCTGTTTTAAGAAGCGTTACTGGATCGATAATCATACCACTTTCCGATCGTTTTACTTTTCTAACTTCTGCGGCTTGGGCTTCTATAGACATGTTTTTATGCAAAACTCCAATTCCTCCTTCACGTGCCATAGCCATTGCCATTGCACTTTCGGTAACAGTGTCCATTGCTGCGGAAAGCACCGGAACATTTAAAGTAATAGTACGTGTGAATTTTGTTTTTATAGAAACATCGCGAGGTAACACCTCTGAATAAGCTGGTACTAAAAGTACGTCGTCGTACGTTAATCCTGTTCCTAAAATTTTGTCGTTGTGTGCAGTCATAGCAATTAAAATTATATTCCGAAAGTAGAAATTGATTCGTATTTAATTGCGTGCAAAGTTACTACATTTTTTGATTAATTTTCCGTTTTTAATAATTGAAATAATATCGCTAAAACGGAAGTGATAAAAACTCCTGTCATCACTATTCCTGAAATCATTACGACATATTTCATCCATAAAATTCCGCTCCATAGTAGATAAATTCCGCCAAATGTGAGAATGATAGAAATAAAAGGTTCAACCATTAAAAAAGATTTTAATTTCTTCGGAAGCGAAGTGATTGCCATTAAAGCTCCCATAAAGAAAAATATAAATGACATGGAAAGTATATGCGAATGTAGGGTTGTGAGCATCTCTCGATCCGATTTTTTAAACCTCATTACGGCAGCATCCTCATCATCTTCGTTACCTAAATAGTTTTCTTCAATTCCGTTAGGATTGTTTGAATCGGTGGCACTTACAAATAACAATCCTGTACCATAACCTATACTCAGTATGATAACAAATGAAGCAATAAAAAGTTTTATATGCTTCGGAAACGTATGTATTAAGCCGTGAATTTCCATTATAATGCTTTTAGTTTTTGTAATTCTCCTATACTTATTAATAAATTATTGATAGCCTTTGTCATAGAACGTACCGAAATAGTCGCACCACTAATTGGCACGATGGTTTCTCCATAAATCAATTCTTCAGATGTAGAGGATTTACCTATAAATTGTTTTAACCAGCGTTTACTTCCTATTTCGCCACCGTACTCCTCTCTGTAAATTAACACTTTACTTTTCGTGATAATAAAGTCTTTATCAAACAAAACTAAATAATTATAATCTGCCGTTTTACTTGCTGCACTTCCTATATATCCATATCCTAATAATTCAGTTTTAGAATTGATTTTGAATAAGTTTCCATCGCCAAATTCTGAATCGGTACTGTTATTATTTTCTTCTGAAATAGAAATGGTTTCTTTTGAAAAATCTTCTATTTCATAAAATTTTGCAATTACCTTGTCTGCTTTTTTTGCAATTCTATCTGGGATAACAAAGGAGGAAGTTGTTATTCCGATAAAAAATACAATTAGTATGTTTTTCATAAAACTTAACTTTTACAGTCCGTTCGCGTACAGTCGAGAATTATTTCTAAAAAAAGAAGGTCTCGACTGCGCTCGACCAGACATTTGTTTTCATTAAAACCAAATTCCAATTCCGAAGTTTAATTGATTATTCACCTCAGCTCCATTCAAAGCATTGTCTTTTATTTGGTAATCTCCTTTTATTACTACCCCATTTACAATATGGTATGATAAACCCATCGTTATATCTGTACGATTATAAGAATTATTTTTTGATATATTAGCTTCTGTTTTATAATGTGTATAATATTGCTCAAAACGAGTAAAAGCAACCAATCGTTGTGTTGCTTTTAAGGGAAGTAAATTGTATCCTCCTTCAATATAATAACCCATTAATGCAGAGCCTAAATCTTTTCCTGTTAAGTCATTATAAGAATCTGTATCACTTAAAGAAGTGTAGGTAAAAACACCTCGCGCTTCAAATTTCTGAAACTTATAACGAGCATCAAATCCAACCATTGCAATGCCAATGGTTGCACCATTAATATCTTCAATAGCATCATCGGCTTGAGTTTTTCCGAAGTAACCTGCCAAACCCAAACGCAATCCTAGAATTCCATAATAATCCAATTTAGCTGAAAATGTTGGTGTACTTACCGTAGATTGGATTCCTTTTTGACGACCACCTCGCAATCCACTTTCACCTTTAAGTAATCCTATAATTTCTTCGCCATCGGCTTCAGTAGATTTAAAACCATTAAAAATATAAGCTTGATAACTTAATGAAATTTCAGGAAAACGGCCGTTGACACCAATCCCAATCTCACGCCAAGTAGAGGGTATAATTTTATTTTCTAAAGAAGGGCGTTCTACTCCGTTGAAAGTAGTTGGTTCGTGATATTCGTTTACAATTCCCATGGGTACTAACATCAAACCTCCACGGACACTTACATTATCACCCACCGAATAATTTACAAAAGCCTGTTCTACAAAAACTTCTTTTACGTGTTCTATTTCTATTTCTGAAATAAACTGAACTTTATCACTAAATTTATAACCTACCATTAACACAAAACGCTGTATATCAAGCTCTCCGTTTTCACTTTCTGGTTGATTGTAGGTGATTTCTCCATAACCACCGATAGTTAATTTGGTATCGGTTTTATTCAACATTCTTTGCGCTGAATTCACCTGAACTTTTGTTTGAGTTGTATCTTTGAGTGTTTGAGAAAAAGCAAAATTTGCAATTAATAAAACGGAAACAATTAGTAATTTTTTCATTATTTTTATTTAGACTGTTTATAAATAGATTAATTAACAGTCGCAAAAATAAATACTAACAAGTCTTTTTACAAGCTTATTTAGAATTATTTTAAATAATATTTAATTAAAAGATAACTTATTGTTTCTTAGTTATTTTCGGAGTTTTTCTAACTCCAATTGGTAAGGTAATCTTGATATATTTGCCCAATCAAGAAGAATTTTTTGATCTTTTTCGGAAAGTTTACCGTGAATCCAAGTAAAAGAATCTAAAGGCATTTCTCCTTCGTCAACTTCTTCAGTAAGCTCTTCTAATTTATGATCTTTTCTTTTAAGAGAGTAACTTCCCCATTCAGAAAAATTTAACTCCTCTTTACCATGATTAATGTGATCTTCTAACCATAAGGATACTGGTGAAATTTCGGCATACCAAGGATAAACCGTTTGATTGCTATGACAATCGAAACAATTTGTTTTCATAATTTGAAAAACTTCCTTAGGAATTTTAGTTTCCGTTTTAAAAGCTGCTAAACTTTCGTATCCGCCTTCATTTTTATCAGGTCTAATAAATTGTATAACTACAAAAATAACAATCAAAACAATCAAAATGTATTTGATAATTTTTTTCATACTATTATTTTTTAGATTTTAAATACATAATAATTGCTTTCCGAATATCATATGCGTGTTCTTCTTCTGTTGGCGTATAAACACTTTTAACACCTTTATTTTCAGGAGTTAAAAAAGGAATATCATATCCTTTTAGTAAAAAATCACTAAATGCAACTGTATAGGTTTTAATGTCTCTTATTTTCTTTCCGCCTATTAACCACTTTCCTTGAGGTCCTTCAGTTATATTAAAACGTTGTAAATAAGCGCCGTTTCCTCTTTTTGATTTCCCGAAATCCAACACTTCTTTTAATAGTTTACCTTTAATTTCAACTTTTAAAACCCCACCACCAAAAGGCAATACTCTAAAAATATCCATACTCTCTACTTCTTTTGGCAACATATCGTCTATGCGAATGGATCCACCATTAACTAGGGCAGCATCAACTTTATTATCATAAGCAAAAGCCATTGCTTCGGTAATAATATCGCCCAAATCTGTTTGAATACTTCGATTGGCGCTATCTGTTCCATCTAAAGGTTGCTCGCTTTTATAAATTAATTCGTAAGGATCATCGATAACTTGTGTGATTTTTGAATCTTGAATCTCTATCCATTTATCAACAATTGCCTTTACTTTTGGTTCGTAAGCAATCTTTTCATCTATTTGAAATAATTCAGAATCACGAGTTAATTCTTTGGTTTTTACATTGTAAGTAAAAGTATGAATATACATTGTTTTCGCATTGGCATCTGCTTTTGCGATTACTGAATTACCTTCAGAAACCAACATAAAACTATGCTCGTGACCTCCCATTACAAAAGGGATCTCTGGAATTTGTTTTACCAATTCAACATCTTGTTCAATTTCTAAATGCGTAAAGCCCATCACCACATCTACTTGGTCTTTTATTGAAGTATAAGCCGTTTTTGCATCTTTATAAATATCGCCATAATCTACATAAGGAACAGGATTGGAAGGGATGGTGGTTCCTACAAAACCAATTTTTACTTCTTTTCCGTTTTTGTTTTTTATTGTGAAAGTATAACTTGTTGGAATCCCAACTGTATCATTTTCTTTCTGTACAGTAAATGGAATGCTATTACCACCTACTTTATGAAGTACATTGGAAGACATCCATTGAAAATTAGATTCGTTTAATCGCTTCTGAAGATATTTGTCTTTTAAATCAAATTCGTGGTTTCCGAAAGTTACTAAATCAAATTCCATCGCATTCATCACCTCAATCATATGCTTTCCGTAGATGCGTTCTCCATTAATTTTAAGTGTTCCTAACAATGAAGGATTTAAAAAATCACCCGCCATAAACAAATAAGTGTTAGGATTTTCCTTTTTTATAGAATCCCGAACGTAGGCTACTCTTGCCATTCCCCCAAATTTACCGTCATCTAAAGCTTCAATTTCATAAACATCATTTACTTGAAGAAATTTGAARGTAATAATATTGTTTTCTGGATTTTCTTTACAACTGAAAAACATCGTTGCTGTTAAAACTAATAAAGGAAGTAACTTTTTCATTTTACTATAAATTCTAATTAATGGTATTTTGTAAATATTTTAGTAGCCTCGTTATGAGCACTTTCAAATGACATTGGATTGATGTTTGAATCCACTTTATGTGTCGTAAAATAGCTTAGCATTTTCTCGGTAGGCATATTACCGGTGAGCTCATCTTTTGCCATTGGGCAACCTCCAAATCCTTGAATTGCTCCATCAAATCTTCGGCAACCAGATTGATAAGCTGCATCCACTTTTTCGTGCCATTTGGCGGGTGTAGTGTGTAAATGCGCTCCAAATTCGATGTTGGTGTACTTCGGAATTAATTCAGAAAATAAATAGTTGATAATCTCAGGAGTTGAAGTTCCTACCGTGTCACTTAGAGATAAAATCTTTACGCCCATATTAGAAAGTTTTTCGGTCCACTCTCCTACTATTTCTACATTCCAAGGATCTCCATAAGGATTTCCAAAACCCATAGAAAGATAGGCTACTACCTCTTTATTTGAAGCGTCTGCCAGGTTTAATATTTCTTGTAAAGTCTCTAAAGATTGAGCTATAGTTTTATGAGTGTTACGCATCTGAAAATTTTCAGAAATAGAAAATGGATAACCTAAATACTGAATTTCTTTATGCTGAACTGCATCTTGAGCACCTCGAACATTTGCTATAATCGCTAATAGTTTACTATCTGTTGAAGATAAATCTAATTTTGAAAGTAGCTCAGCAGTATCCTTCATTTGCGGAATTGCCTTTGGCGAAACAAAGCTGCCAAAATCAATGGTATCAAACCCACAACGCAATAATGACTGGATATATTGAACCTTTGTTTCAGTAGGAATCCAATCACGAATACCTTGCATAGCATCTCTTGGGCACTCTATTATTTTTACTTTTTGCATTAGACCAAAGGTACTCATTCCTATTGTTTTATTGAAGCGGAATAATTAAGTATTAATACGGAAAATATTAAAGGATTATGGAATTAATATAAAAATTGCAATACCAATAAAAACAACTATTTGAAGCCATTTTAAAACAAATCCTGTTGATTTATGTTTTAATAAATAAGAAGAAATCGTACCCGATAATAGTGCTAAAGAACTAAAAACAATAAAGGAAATTATCATAAATGTAATTCCTAATATATAAAATTGAATTACTGTATTTCCTGTTTTATCCCAAAGAAAACCTGGAAAAAATGCCAAAAAGAAAATCATCACTTTTGGATTGACAATATTCATTATAACTCCCTGTTTAAAAAGTTGAATATTTGATTTTTTAGGAGCATTTTCACTTAACGAAATCTTACTATCACTTAATAATACTTTATAAGCCAAATAAAATAAATACAAGGCTCCTAAAACTTTAATTCCATAAAAAAAGGTTTCAGAAGTAGTGATAATTGCCGAAAGTCCAAATGCTAAAAGTGTAGTATGTACGATGCAACCACTAATTAAACCTGCAGTTGTTGCGATTCCGCTTTTAGTTCCGTTGGTTAACGATTGTGCAATTACATAAATATTATCGGGACCTGGAGCCATTGCTAAAAAGAGAGTGGCTATTGTAAAAGACAGCAGGTTTTCAATCATAAATTAAAATTATTGTTCTGACAAAGGATAAAAGACAGCTTTACTAAAAGACATAAGAACTAAGTCCCGATAGTTCCTATGGTTATAATTTCAGTCAGCAACCTTATTTATTTTTTAATTACTTTTTTATAAAAAATAGTTCTTCCAACATGTATTTTAACAAGATAGGTTGCAGGTTGTAAATTACTTAAATTTATAGTATTGTTTATTATATTATTTTGACTTAACATTAATCTTCCTTGTAAATCGAGAACTTCTATTTTGGTAATTTCTTCTGAAATATTTGCGATGCTTATAGTGTTTGAAGTAGGATTTGGACTAAGGCTTATTTTTGATGCTGTATTGTCTTCTATACCTAATGTAGCGTCTAATTTTACAATCCAATAATCAAAATCGCCGTTATTTCCACCTACATCACCGTCGACGGAGAGAGATGCACCATTAACAATATAACCGCCGTCGGTAGTTTGTTGAATATAATTTGCAAAATCACCATTACTACCTCCTAGATTGGTTTCCCAAATCAAAGTTCCAGTACTATCTAATTTTACTATCCAATAATCAAAATCGCCGTTATTTTCGCCTACATCGCCGTCGGCAGAAAAAGAACCTCCAGCAACTATATAACCACCATCGGTAGTTTGTTGAATAGAACGTGCTTCATCATCACTACTACCTCCAAGATTGGTTTTCCAAACCAAAGTTCCAGTACTATCTAGTTTTATTATCCAAGAATCCATACCACCATTATTTCCACCTACATCACCGTCGGTGGATTCAGATCTTCCAGCAACTATATAACCACTATCGATCGTTTGTTGGATAGAATATGCCCAATCCCCACCAGTACCTCCAAGATTAGTTTCCCAAACCAAAGTTCCAATACTATCTAATTTTACTATCCAATAATCTATATCTCCATTATTCCCGCTTACATCGCCGTCAGCAGAATAAGAACCTCCAGCAACAATATAACCGCCATCGGTGGTTTGTTGGATAAACGTTGCTACATCACTATCACTACCTCCAAGATTGTTTTCCCAATCCAAAGTTCCAGCACTATCTAATTTTACTATCCAATAATCAAACCCTCCATTATTTCCGCCTACATCACCGTCGGTAGAATAAGAACCTCCAGCAACTATATAACCACCGTCGGTAGTTTGTGCAATAGAAATTGCTCTCTCATCACCACTACCTCCAAGATTGGTTTCCCAAACCAAAATACCTGTGTTATCTAATTTTATAATCCAATAATCATAACCTCCATTATTTCCGCCTACATCACCGTCTGCGGATCTAGAAAATCCCGCAACTATATAACCACCGTCGGTAGTTTGTTGAATAGAATATGCCTCATCATTATCACTACCACCAAGATTGGTTTCCCAAACCAAAATACCTGTGTTATCTAATTTTACAATCCAATAATCTCTAATTCCGCTATTTCCGCCTACATCACCATCGGCAGACCGAGAATATCCTGCAACTATATAACCACTGTCGGTGGTTTGTTGGATAGAAGATGATCCATCAGTACCACTACCACCAAGATTAGTTTCCCACTCAATACTTTGTGAAAATAAGCTTGTAGAAATTACTAATAATAAGGTTGTGATAAGTGTTTTCATTTTTAATAGTTTTGTTATTGCTAAAATAGTAAGAATTTAAAGAGTGACAAGGTTCAATTAATACGTGCAACAGTATTAATAAAATAAAAAAATACTTTTTAAGTAATTAAGGCATACATTTTGTGACTATGACATTATAATTAACAATCATGATACAAAAACTATCCCTTATTTTTCTATTTATTTTCTCTTTGACAATGTTCGCTCAATCTGAAGCAACCTACACCGTCACTTTTACAAGTAATTGGTCTAATGGAACGCATCCTTCCAACAATTTTCCGGCTAATGCACACTGGTCAAAATTGGTGGGCGCTACTCACAACAATGAAGTTGTATTTTTGAAAATGGGTGAATTGGCTTCTCCAGGAATTGAAGACGTTTCAGAATTAGGGAGTAATACGCTATTTTTTTCAGAAATAAACACCGCAATAAATAATGGTTATTCTAACTTATTAATAGATGGTGACGATTTACCAACTCCATTAGGAGATATTATAATTAATAATGTGATAACTACGGAAGAATTTCCTTTACTAACTTTAATTACTATGATTGCACCAAGTCCAGATTGGATTATGGGGGTTGGTAGTCTTTCATTATTAGATGAAGATGGTGAATGGATTGATGAAATAACAATGGATCTTTATCCTTATGATGCTGGAACCGATGACGGAACCGATTACAATTCGTCAAACCAAAATACCAATCCGCAAGAGGTAATTTCTAGTTTACAAGGAGTTGCTCCATTTTCTTCTGAAATAATTGGAACGCTAACAATTACTTTAGAAAATGTAGTTTTGGGAAATAATAACAATCAATTAACCGAAAACATTACAATTTATCCAAATCCTACTAGTAACTTTATAACTATTTCTACAAAAGAAAATACAATTTCGGCTATTGAAATTTATAATGTTTTAGGAAAAGAAATATTAAAAGTAAACACAACTAATAGCAATCAATTAAAAATAGATTTATCCGATTTATCAAGTGGAATTTATCTTATTAAAATAATAGATTCTAGTGGAAAGAGTACTTTAAAAAAGGTAGTTAAGCGTTAATTATTGCTTTATTGATGCGTTTAATTAATCCAGGACCTTCATAAATAAAGCCTGTAAATATTTGAACTAGGCTTGCTCCTGCTGCTAATTTATCCAGCGCATCTTTTTCTGAATGAATTCCTCCAACTCCAATAATAGGAAAAGATCCATTGCTATTTTTATAAAGATATCGAATAACCTCTGTTGATTTATCAGCTAGTGGCTTTCCGCTTAAACCGCCCATTTCTTTTTTGTTATCTGAAACCAAATTATCTCTAGTAACTGAAGTATTGGATGCGATAATTCCATCAATTTCTGTAGTTGCTACTAATTCGATAATTTCATCTAACTGAAGATTATTTAAATCAGGTGCAATTTTTAAAAGGATTGGTTTTTGTATATCAAAAATTCGATTTGCTTTTTGCACTTCTGAAATTAATTCTTCCAAATAATCCTTGTCATTTAACTTAGCGTGACTTGAAACATTTGGGCAACTTACATTCAATACAAAATAATCTACATACGGATGCAATTCATTAAAACATTCTAAATAATCTTGAGTATAGTTTTCGGGAAGTGTTTGAGTGTTTTTACCAATGTTTCCTCCTATGATTACTTCGGCTCCGCTTAGTGACCGTTTCTTTAATTTTTCAACTGCAGCTAAAACGCCCTCGTTATTAAAGCCCATTCGATTAATAATGGCTTGATCTTTTTTTAACCGGAACAATCTTTTTTTAGGATTTCCTGCTTGTGCTTTTGGAGTTACGGTTCCTATTTCAATAAAACCGAATCCGAAATTTGAAAGCTCTTTAAACAACACTGCATTTTTATCGAAACCTGCGGCAAGACCCACTGGATTTGGAAATTTTATTCCGAAAACTTCACGTTCTAATTTCGGGTTTTCAACTTGGTAAATGCTTCTAAAAACCCTTCCAAAACCCAACTTAGTTAAAATCCTAATTAATGAGAAGGTGAAATAATGTACTTTTTCGGGATCGAAGATGAATAATAATGGGCGTATAAAAAGTTGGTACATTTTTTAATTCAAATATAGTTTTGCAAAGGTATCATTAAATTTTATTTAATATAAGTAATTCTAATAACACAAAAAGAGGCTGTCTTTTCAGACAGCCTCTTAAATAAAATCAATATATTTTATATTACTTTAAAGTAATATTCATTCTTGCGAATAAGTATCTTCCTCCAGTTCCAAATTGTGTAGAACGTCTTGAATAAATAAATCTTCCTGAAGATCTAAAAGCATCATTTGCTTCGTCTGGGTAAATATCAAAAATATTATTAGTACCTACTGTTAAACGTAAATTTTCACTAAAGTTATAACCTACAGATAAATCTGTAATTAATTTTCCAGCGTAAATTCTATCTATATTAGGGTCAATATTATTTGTTGCTTCTTCAACTTCACCAAAATAAGTGTTTCTTAAATAGAAATTCCATTGATCTCCAAGGGTTAAGTTGTTAGTTAACGAACCTTTAGTTCTTGGAACAGCAGCTTCTATAAAAATCCTACTTGTTTCATCAAAGAACGTATCAGATAAACCTGCATCAGCAATAGCATCTGGAATGTTTGTATCTACCACTTCTGTTTGAGAAAAAGTAAAAGATAAGGTGTTTGATAATCTCATATTATCTCCAATATTAATATCGTGCTCTGCAACAAAATCAAGACCCCAAGTATCAGTATCTACAGCATTAGTAAAGAACGCTGCTTTACTAGCATTTGCTTCAGCGAATAATGCTGCAAGTTCTGGATCTCCTCCATCGTCAAATTGTCCGCTTAATACTACTCTATCAGCAATCGCTACATAATAACCATCAACAGATAACTTTAAATTCAAGTCTGGGATTTTTGCAGTTGCTCCTAAGGTAAAGCCTATTGAAGTTTCTTCTTTTAATTCTTCAATTCCTAATATTCTAGCTATACGCGATGTGTTAGGAAAAATACCTACCTCATTTGGCACACCGTCAACAAAAATTGTTGATGTTGAATTGAAATGAATTTGTTGTAATGAAGGAGCTCTAAATCCTGTTTGACCAGAACCACGAACATTAATATTATCGGTTACATTGGCTAAGAAAGAAATTTTAGCGTTAAGTGTTCCTCCAAAATCTGAGAAGTTTTCATATCGAATAGCAGCAGTTGCTCTAAAAGATTCTGTAAAATCTGCTTCTACATCAATATATCCTGCAATAGAGTTTCTATACGCATTTACTTCGTTCTCTGGTTTAAAACCTGGAAATACTTGAATACCTCCTGGTCTGTTTGAACCAAAGAAATCTGTAGGTACAGAAGAGTTAGGATCTGTTGGATCGTGTACATTACCACTCGTATTGTACTGAGCGTAAGACGCTTCCTCACCTGCAAAAATATTATAATTTTCAACTCTGTATTCAGCACCAAATGCTAAACTAAATCCTTCCATAGTGTCTTCGTAGAATCTTGAAAAATCTAAATTTGTAGTATTTTCTCCAGAACTAAATCCACCAGCATTGGCTTCAAAAGGAGTAGAATTACCTAGTGATGCATTCATTGAATTAGCAATTCGGTAACTAAATTCATTGTTTCCATAAGTATTGCTAAAATCAACATTCCAATCACCTATTACACCTTTAATACCAACAGCTAAAGATTTGTCTTTAATGTTAGAATTAATTTCTGGTAAGAAACCGTTGATTCTTGCTGGAGTGTATGCTCTAGATTGGTAAGGTAATCTGTAGAAACCTGCAGCGTTACCATTTTTAAATCCTNAACCTCCAAAAGAGTAAATTACTAAATCTTCACTTACTGGAATTTCTAAATTTGCAAAAAATTGTCCACCTCTTAATTCAGATTGTCCAACACGCATATTAAAATCGCTTCGTTCCATCCCTCTTGCTGCAAGTTCTTGATCTGTATAATCAGCATTTAATATTCCTTGTAAATCTTCTTTACTTGCATTCGGATCTAATCCAAAACCTAATTGGTTACCGTAAAGAATAACATCAGATACATCATCATCTAATAATTGACTAATGTCATATCCATCAGCTTGAGCTACTCTTTCAATAGCATTGTATTGGTTGAAGATTTGTCCTTCCCATTCTTTCATTCTATTAGTAGCTCCTCTAAAGTCGAAGTTACCTGTAAAGTTAATAAATCCTTTATCACCAATTGGTAAACCGTAGTTTGCAGCAATATTAAATCTTTCACCATCTACATTATCGTCATAGTTTTCACTAGTAAAATTAGCTCCACCAGAAATACTCATATCAAGTTGGTTGGTTGCTTTTTTCAATACGATATTAATTACACCCGCAATTGCATCAGATCCATATTGTGCAGCTGCACCGTCTCTTAATACTTCTATACGTTCTATTGCAGCAACAGGGATTGCATCTAAATCTGTACCAACAGATCCTCTACCAAAAGTACCGTTTACATTAATTAATGCAGATTTGTGACGTCTTTTTCCGTTGATTAAAACCAATACTTGATCTGGACCTAAACCTCTTAAAGAAGCAGGTGCAATATGGTCTGTACCATCAGATATAGATTGTGGGTTTGAAGAAAAAGAAGGCGCTGCATAATTTAATATTTCAGTAACTGTTATTTGCGGTGCGCTTTGCGCAATTTCATTAACATCTAAAACATCTACAGGTACTGCTGAATTAAGAGCAGTTCTTCCAGGGTTTCGTGTTCCTACTAATATAATTTGATCTAGCGCTACACCAGATACCATAACTAGATCTAACGATTGACCTGTAACTGCTTTCTCTTGACTATCATAACCAACATAAGAAAAAACCAATACATCTCCATTAGCTGCATCAATAGTATAATTTCCATCAAAATCTGTAACTGCACCAACAGTGGTGCCTTTTACTATAATACTCACTCCCATTAAGGGTTCTGTACTTTCATCGGTAATTGAACCGGAAACTTGCTGTGAAAAACCAACACTGGTTATCAACAAAGCAAGAATTAACATAAAAAAGTTTTTTTGTTTCATAAGGTTTGTTTTAATTATTGTTTTCGTAAAAATAAGCAAATTATATTTATACTTTGTAACAAAAGTTACCGATAGAATTAAAGTGAGTTTTCGTATCTTTGAGCAAAATTATTTTCATGATAAAAAAACAACATTTAATAGACCGTTTCGTAAGCTATGTAACAGTTGACACGGAAAGTGACCCAAGCTCAAATACAACTCCAAGTACAAAAAAACAATGGAAATTAGCCAATGCTTTAGTAGAAGAAATGAACGAAATTGGACTAAAAAACGTTACAATTGACGAAAATTCCTACATAATTGCAGAGCTTCCGAGTAATATTAACGACAAAAACATACCTGTTGTCGGGTTTATTTCACATTTCGATACTTCTCCAGATTTTACTGGCAAAAATGTGAATCCTCAAATTATAGAAAACTACGATGGTAAAGACATTGTACTTAATGAAGAAGAAAATATTATTCTTTCTCCATCCTATTTTGACGACCTTTTATTATATAAAGGCCAAACCTTAATCACTACAGATGGTACTACATTATTAGGAGCAGATGATAAAGCAGGAATAACTGAAATAATATCTGCAATGGAATACTTAATTAATCACCCAGAAATTAAACACGGAACCATTAAAATAGGTTTTACACCCGATGAAGAAATTGGTCGAGGTGCACATAAATTTGATGTTAAAACATTTGGTGCAGATTGGGCTTATACTATGGATGGAAGTCAAGTTGGCGAGTTAGAATATGAAAATTTTAATGCAGCTGGTGCTGTTGTTACTGTAAAAGGAAAAATTGTACACCCTGGTTATGCCAAAGGAAAAATGATTAACAGTATGTATATTGCTACACAGTTTATTAATTCGCTACCTAAAATGGAAACACCCGAACATACAGAAGGTAGAGAAGGCTTTTTTCATTTACATAATATGAAGGGTGCTGTTGAAGAAACAAAACTTCAATATATAATTCGTGATCATGACCTCTCACATTTTGAAGCACGAAAAAACGTGATTAGTAAACTTGCAGAAGAATTAAATACGCAATATGGAAGTGAAGTGATTTCGGTTGAAATTAAAGACCAATATTTTAATATGCGTGAAAAAATTGAACCTGTAAAACATATTGTAGATATTGCTGAAGAAGCAATGATACAAGCAGGAATTAAACCTTTAATTAAACCAATTCGTGGCGGAACCGACGGTTCACAATTAAGTTTCATGGGACTTCCTTGTCCAAATATATTTGCTGGAGGCCATAATTTTCATGGTAGATACGAATATGTTCCTGTAGAAAGTATGCAAAAAGCTATTGAAGTTATTGTAAATATTGTTCAGATAGTAGCGAACAAATAGGAAACTTATAAGCATTAAAAAAGCCTTCAATATAAATTGAAGGCTTTTTTTGTGTTTTGCAATTAATGCAGAAACTATTTCTTTACATCTTTTGGAGCATTGAGTTTATTACTCATTTCCATAGAAATTGCTGAACGATTAAACTTCATTTTACCTGCAGCTGTTTCAAGGATACAAGTACCATCATCGTTTAATTCTAGCACTTTTGCATACATACCACTAGTAGTAATAATCTTATCCCCTTTTTTTAATTCACTAGAAAAATTCTTTTCTTGTTTTTGTTTTTTCATTTGAGGTCTTATCATAAAAAGATAAATCACCAAAAATAAAAGAATAAGAGGTAAAAAACTTTGTAATTGTTCCATAAGATATTTTTCTAAAAATACTATTATTTAGTTTTTGCTGGTGCTCCTCCTGCTTTAGGATTTACAAAAGCTTTAATTTTAATTACTTCTTTTCCAGTTTCTGTGTTTGCAGTAACAGTAATATTTTTACTTATTTGATTTTTACCACTACCATTATACTTAACTAATAACTCTGCAGTTTCACCTGGAGCAACTGGAGTTTTAGGGTATGTTGGCACTGTACATCCACAACTACTTTTTGCATTTACAATAACTAAAGGTGCATCACCTGTATTTGTAAATTTAAAAACGTGTTCTACTTTTGTACCTTGTTCAATAGTACCAAAGTCAAATTCTTTTTCTTCAAAAGTAATTACAGCAAATTTTCCTGCGTTAGCATCTCTTGTTTCTGCTTCAGCTACTTTTTCTTCTTTTACTTTGTCAGCTGCATTTTCTTTACAAGATGTAAATACAAAAGCAGACATGATAGCAATAATTAGGATTGATTTTTTCATTTTTTTTAGATTTATGTTTTAGCGTGGCTAAAATACTTAATTTTTTATATTTTATCTCAGTCCTCGTCCTATTTTATTCAATTTATCTTCAGCAGTTAATTCTTTTACCATTTTATCTAATATCCCATTAATAAAAATACTGCTTTTTGGTGTTGAATATTCTTTTGCTACCTCTAAATATTCATTGATAGTCACACGTACCGGAATAGTTGGAAAATATAAAAATTCTGATATTCCCATTTTCAAAATTATCATATCAATATCGGCAATACGATCTTTATCCCAATTAGGGGTTTTATCATCAATGATTTCTGTTAATTTTTCATCATTCAGAATAACTTTTTGCAATAATTCTAATGCATAGTCACGATCTTCATTGTTTTTATAAACTTCAGGAATTAAAATTGTATTACAGTTTTTTTCTGAAATTTTCTGAAGCATCTTCAATATCAAGGTATTTACTAATGGAAAATCATCTAACCAAGTAAGTCTTCGATCTTCAATATATCCATAAAATTTTTCGCTTGGAGCAATTACTTCTTTAAAGATTCTGATTAAAAAATCTTTATCTTCAGCGAAGCTCGCTGTTTTTTTTGTTAGAAAAGTAGTGTACCAATCTTTTTCCTTTAAATCGTTAAATAATATGGCAACATATTCTGAATCTTCAACCCAATAATTGAGCTTCCTCTTTTCAATAATATCATTAAAAGATTCGTTTAAGGCTAGTAATTCTATAACTTTATTTTCTGTAAATAATTTACTCGGTTTTTTTTCTAAATCGGTAGCTAAATGCTTTTTCTTCGAAATGGTAAGGTAGTTTTCTGCTTGATCTCGAAGCGCAATAAACAATTGAAGCGTTAACAAATACAAATCTTGCATCTGTTCCATATTATAAAGTAAAAACTTTTCTTGTTTTTCAAGGTTTTTTACCTCGCACTGATTGTAAGCGTAAACAGATTGTAAAACCTTAACTCTAATGTGTCTTCGTGTTAGCATAATTTATAAGAACGTTAAAAAGGCACTGAAAACAGTGCCTTTTTAAATTATTTATTAGTTTAATTGTCTCTTAGTATTTTTTAATCTGCGCTCATCAATTCTTGCTTGTGCAACATCAAAAGCAGCTTGATGTGTGGTAATTCCATTTGCTGCAGCGTTTTTTAGAATCTCTAAAGTGGTATTATAAATGTTTTCAGTCTTACGAATAATTTCTTTTTTACCATAATTTTCTAATTCCGCATATACATTAATTATACCTCCGGCATTTATTAAAAAATCTGGCGCATAGACAATCCCTTTTTGTTGAAGTAACAAACCGTGTTTATTTTCTTCAGCTAATTGATTATTTGCTGCTCCAGCTATTACTTTCGCTTTTAATTGGGGCAAAGTTTCGTCATTAATCGTGGCTCCTAAAGCACAGGGCGCATAAATATCCATTTCTTCTGAATATAAATTATCGCCTTCATAAATTTTAACATTGTATTTATCACGAATTTCTTCCAATCTTCCTTGGTTTATATCCGAAATAATAACTTTTGCTCCTTCATTGGTTAAATTTTCAACCAATGCTTCTCCTACATTTCCAATTCCTTGAACATATATTACTTTATCTTCTAATATTTCAGTTCCAAAAGCGTGTTTTGCAGCGGCTTTCATTCCCATAAAAACACCATAAGCAGTAATTGGAGAAGGGTTTCCAGCGCCCCCTTTTTCTTCAGAAATCCCTGTAACATAAGGAGTAACTGTACGCACTAAATCCATATCTTCTGTAGCCATACCTACATCTTCAGCAGTAATATAACGACCACCTAATGAATGTACAAACTCACCAAAACGCAACATTAACTCTGGCGTTTTTTGTGTTTTAGAATCGCCAATAATGACTGCTTTTCCACCACCTAAATTAAGACCCGTTATCGCAGATTTATAAGTCATACCACGTGACAAACGCAACACATCATTCAATGCTTCCCATTCATTTTTATATTGCCACATTCGAGTACCTCCAAGTGCAGGTCCCATAACTGTATTATGAATACTAATAATTGCCTTTAATCCTGTATCTTTGTCGTTGCAAAAAACAACTTGTTCGTGATTATCAAACGATAACTGTCCAAAAACAGGGTTTAATTTTTTAAGATCATTCTTGTTAACTACTTCAGTCTCCATATATTGAATTTTTATATCCTTAAAAAGGACGTGCAAAAGTAGTTGTTTGCTAATAATCTCACAATAATATTAAGATTAAATTATGACATTGTTAATAAATATTATAATCGCATAAATGAAAGAACTTCAGTACCTTAACCAATATTTTAAAAAATATAGTGGAAGATTATTTTTAGGTTTAGCAATTACGATCATCGCTACAATTTTTAAGCTGATTGTCCCCAAAAAAATAGGCGATATAATCAATATTATTGAAAATTATATCAACGGAGCTACTACAGATATCGAACTTGTAAAATACCAGCTATTAATTAATATTCTAATTATTTTAGGTACCGCAATTTTGGCAGGGTTTTTCACTTTTCTTATGCGGCAAACTTTTATTGTTGTTTCACGAAATATTGAGTTCGATTTAAAAAACGACATTTTCAAACAATACGAACATCTTTCTCTTAAATTTTACAAACAAAACCGAACGGGTGATTTAATGAATCGCATCAGTGAAGATGTTGGTAAAGTTAGGATGTACGCTGGTCCAGCATTAATGTATAGCGTAACTAATATTACTCTTTTAGCAGTAACTTTAAGCTATATGTTTTACAAAGCGCCAACTCTTACTTTATATGCTATTGCGCCACTTCCTATTTTATCGATTGCTATCTATAGATTAAGTGCTGCAATCCACAAAAGAAGCACAATTGTACAACAATATTTGTCAAAATTAACCTCATTTACTCAAGAAAGCTTTAGCGGTATCTCGGTTATTAAAGCCTATGGAATTGAAACCCGAATCAATAAAGGTTTTAATGAATTAGCCGAAGGAAGTAAACAAAAAAACGTTGACCTTGCCAGAGTACAAGCCTTGTTTTTTCCATTGATGATTTTACTAATCGGACTGAGCAATATATTGGTGATTTATATTGGAGGGACTCAATATATCAATGGAAAAATCGAGCATTTAGGAACTATTGTAGAGTTTTTAATTTATGTAAATATGCTTACTTGGCCAGTAGCGGTAATTGGCTGGGTTACGTCTATGGTCCAACAAGCTGAGGCTTCGCAAAAAAGAATTAATGAGTTTTTAAATGAAAAACCTGACATTGAAAACTTAGCAGAAACCGAAACAAATATTACAGGAGATATTAAATTTAACAATCTTACTTTCACCTATTCAGATACTAATATAACTGCCCTAAATAATTTGTCTTTTACTATAAAATCAGGTGAAACATTAGCAATAATTGGCAATACAGGCTCTGGAAAATCTACTATTTTAGAACTTATCGGAAGGCTTTATGATGTAGCAGATGGACAGTTATTGATTGACGGAAAAAACATTAAGTCACTTCATCTTGAAAGCCTTAGAAGCAGTATTGGTTATGTACCACAAGATGCCTTTTTGTTTAGCGATTCTATTCTTAATAACATTAAATTTGGTAAAGAAAACGCTTCAGATGAAGAGGTTTTTGAAGCTGCAAAAAAAGCATCAGTTCACGAAAATATTATTGATTTCAAAGAAGGATACAATACTATTCTAGGAGAACGAGGCATCACTTTAAGTGGCGGACAAAAACAACGAGTTTCTATTGCAAGAGCGATAATTAAAAATCCAAATATTTTACTTTTTGACGACTGTCTTTCTGCAGTAGATACCGAAACCGAAGAGAAAATATTAAATAGTATCGACACGATCTCAACAAACAAGACTACAATTATTGTGAGTCACAGGATTTCTTCCGCTAAAAATGCTGATAAAATTATTGTATTACATGAAGGCGAAATCATACAGCAAGGAACTCATAATGAACTATTAAACCAAGAAGGTTACTATAAGGAATTGTATGCAAAACAACTTTTAGAAAAAGAAAATTAACTTTAATGTTGCTACAGTTAGATTTTTTTTAGATTTTTGACGAAATCTTTTAAAAAACAACAAAATTATGAGTGATAATTATATGATGGAGAGAGAAGAAATTCATTCAAAAGTAATGCGTGCTGGAAGACGCACTTATTTCTTCGACGTGAGAGCTACAAAGGCTGGAGATTATTATTTAACCATTACCGAAAGTAAAAAATTCACCAACGACGATGGTTCATTTCATTATAAAAAACATAAAATCTATTTATATAAAGAAGATTTCTCTGAATTTAAAGATAGTTTAAACGAGATGATTTCATTTATTATTGATGAAAAAGGAGAAGAAGTAATTAGTGATCGTCATCAAAAAGATTATCAAAAAGAAGACAGCGATTCTAATCCAATAACCAATACAACCTCAACCGAAGAACCTTCATCTTCAAGCTTTACAGATGTAGATTTCGACGATATTTAATAAATTTATCCCCGCTTAAATTAAGCAAACATCCTTTCATTTTTTAACTTTTGAAGGGATGTTTTTTTATATCTTTATGCGAAACAAATCTGATCGCATGAAACAGTTATTTCGCCTTTCTATTTTATTTATTTCACTTCAATTATTTGCTCAAGACTATCACGTTAAATTAGATTATTTTCTACCTAACGATGTACAATATAATCAAGATATTCCAACTCCAGAAAGTGTAATAGGTCACGAAGTTGGTGACTGGCACATCACTCACGACAAGTTGGTTACTTATATGTATGCTTTGGCAAATGCAAGCGATCGAGTTACCATTGAAAATAGAGGTGCCACTTTTGAAGGCAGACCTTTACTCCTATTATATATTACTTCGGAAGCAAATCATTCGAAATTAGAAGATATTAGAAAAAACCATGTTTCTTTAACCGAAGCGGATTCAAATTCTAGTGATATTGAGAATATGCCCGTCGTAGTTTATCAAGGGTTTTCAATCCACGGAAATGAACCAAGCGGTTCCAATGCCGCGATGGTGACAGCGTATTATTTAGCAGCTGCTCAAGGTGAAAAAATAGATGAAATATTAAATAATACAGTAATTTTATTTGACCCTTCTTACAATCCAGATGGACTGCAACGATTTGCGTATTGGGCAAATACCAACAAAAGCAAAAATATTAACCCAGACCCTAACGACCGAGAATATAACGAGGTTTGGCCGGGCGGACGTACCAATCATTATTGGTTTGATATGAATCGAGATTGGTTACCAGTACAACTTCCAGAAAGTCAAGCAAGAATTGAAACTTTCCATAATTGGTATCCAAATATTTTGACAGATCATCACGAAATGGGAACCAATTCTACCTTCTTTTTTCAACCTGGAATTCCGTCGAGAACCAATCCGATGACTCCTAAAAAGAACCAAGAACTTACAGGAGAAATTGCAGAATTTCATGCAAAAGCCTTTAATAAAATTGGAAGTTTTTATTATAGCAAAGAGAGTTTTGACGATTTTTACTACGGAAAAGGATCTACCTTCCCAGACATAAATGGAGGAATTGGAATTTTATTTGAACAAGCTTCTTCTAGAGGGCACGCACAAGAAAGTGACAACGGAATACTAACATTTCCTTTTACCATTCGTAATCAATTTACCGCAGCACTATCAACTCTCGATGCTGCCGTTTCTATGCGAAAAGAATTATTAGATTATCAAAAAACCTTTTATAATGATGCTCGTAACGAGTCTTCAAAAGGAGGTGCTATTGTTTTTGGAGATGAAAAAGATGCTACCAAAGCCTATCGTTTAGCTGAAATTTTACAAAGACATCAAATAGAATTTCACGAATTGAAAAGCGATTTTTCAAAAAATGGAAAAAACTATAAAAAGGGATACAGTTATGTAATTCCGAAGAACCAAAAACAGCATCGATTAATCAATGCGATGTTTCAAAGAAGAACCACTTTTCAAGACAGCTTATTTTACGATGTGAGTGCTTGGACATTTCCCTTGGCATTTAATTTAGATTATGAAGAAAACGAACCTGCAAGTAGGTCTGGTGATTTAATTTCTGAATTAAAGAAGCCTTCGGTTATAATTCCTAAAACTTCAAACTATGCTTATTTAATGGAGTGGCACGATTATAACACACCAAAAGCATTAAATAAAATTCTTAATAAAGGCCTTAGAGCAAAAGTTGGAATGAAGCCTTTTATGGTCGAAAATAAAAACTATGACTACGGAACAATTTTAATTCCAATTCAAAACCAAAAACTAAACACTTCAGAATTAGCATTATTTATTAAAGAAGTAGCTTTAGAAAGCAATGTAACTATTACAGGTGTAAGTACCGGAATGGCAGAAGGAATTGATCTTGGAAGTAGTAATTTTAATTTAATTGAACCACAAAAAATTGCTCTAATTGTTGGTGAAGGAGTCACTCCTTATGATGCTGGAGAAGTTTGGCATTTATTGGACCAACGATACGATATGCTAATTACAAAATTAGATACTCGTGATTTTTCTCGAACTGATTTAAGTAAATACACCGATATTATTTTACCAAATAGCTGGGGAAATGTTCTTGACAAAGAAGATTCTGAACATTTAAAAACGTGGGTTAAAAATGGAGGGACACTAATTGGTTATAAAAATGCGGGTAAATGGTTTAATAGTACTGAATTAATGAAGATGAAATTCAAGTCTAAAAAAGATTCAACCCAACAAATTTCATTTGAACAAAAGGGAGATTATTTTGGAGCACAAGTAATTGGTGGTGCAATTTTTGAAACTAAACTAGATCGTTCACACCCGATTGCTTTTGGTTATAAAAATGACAAACTTCCTACCTTTAGAAACTCTACTATTTTTATGGAAACTGACAAAAACAGTTATAATAACCCAATAATGTATACTGATAGTCCTTTGTTAAGTGGTTATATTTCAGATAAAAATTTAGCAGAATTAAAAAACACTGCTATGTTTAAAGTTGGAAGCCTGGGCAGTGGAAAAGTGATTTATTTTACAGACAACACCAACTTTAGAGCTTTTTGGTACGGAACTAACAAACTATTAATGAACGCTATTTTCTTTGGCAACCAGATGTAAATTAGATTGTTAATTAAGATTAATATTAAATAGCAAATCCTCCATTCATTGGTTTGGAATTTCCCTTTGAATTCTATAACTTTATAATTAAGTTGTTTACGACAAATAATTCAGTTATTCCAAAATATTTCACAAATGGGAGATCAAAAAATTAATACCATCACCGATAAAATAGCAAGGTCAAAATTTATCAGACATTTGCTAAATGACATAAAAGCATTAGAGATAATGCTTGATAAAGGATTATTTGAAACCAATATTACTAGAATTGGTTCCGAACAAGAATTTTGTTTAGTCACCGAAAATTGGAGGCCTTCAAAAAAATCTCCTGAAATATTAAAAGACATAAACGACCCTCACTTTACTACCGAAATCGCTTTATTTAATCTCGAAATTAATTTAGATCCAATTGAATTAAAGAAAGATGCCTTTTCAAAAGTGGAAAATCAATTAACTACCTTACTTGAAAAAGCTAAAATATCTGCAGAAAAATATAATAATAAAATTGTCCTTACCGGAATTCTCCCAACCATTACAAAAAGGGAATTGGAGTTTGATTATATGACACCAATGGATCGTTATTGGATGTTAAATGATATGCTGAAAGAACTGCGAGGTAAAGATTTTAGAATGCATATGCGAGGTGTTGACGAACTGTTTATCAAACATAATTCGGTACTTTTTGAAGGTTGTAATACCAGTTTTCAATTGCACCTTCAAATAGAGGCAGACGATTTCCTTTCAAGCTATAATTGGGCACAAACCATTACTGGACCATTATTAGGAATCTGTTCAAATTCTCCTTTATTATTAGGAAGAGAACTTTGGAGTGAAACAAGAATTGCATTATTTCAACAAAGTATTGATACCCGAAATTCTTCGCACGCCCTAGAAGACAAACAATCAAGAGTATCTTTTAGTAAAGAATGGGCAACTGGCACAGTGTTAGATATTTTTAAAACCGACATTGCTAGTCATAAAATTATTTTAGCTAAAGACATTGAAAGCGATTCCTTAGAAGATATAAAGAATGGAAAAGCTCCAAAACTAGAAGCATTAACTACTTTTAACGGCACCGTTTATAGATGGAACCGCCCTTGTTACGGAGTGGGAAATGGGAAAGCACATCTTCGAATTGAAAACAGGTATATTCCATCTGGACCAACGGTTTTAGATGAAATGGCAAACTTTGCTTTTTGGGTAGGATTAATGAAAGGCAGGCCTTCAAAATTTGACGATATGCCAAGTGTAATGGACTTTAAAGATGCCAAAGCTAATTTTATCAAAGCAGCAAGAACGGGAAAAGAATCAGTGATGTCTTGGATGGGTAAGAAAATTTCGGTTCGAGATTTAGTGGTTCAAGAGTTAATTCCTATTGCTAGAAAAGGACTAGAAAATGAAGGCATCGATAAAAAAGACATTGATCGTTTATTAGGAGTAATTAAAGATAGAGCCGAAAACATAACAGGAGCTCAATGGGGAGTAACAAATTATCGCCACCTCAGAAAAACCCTAAAACAAGATGATGCACTTGGTGCATTAACCAAATTAATGCATAAAAATCAAGAAACTGGATTGCCTGTACATCAATGGCCGATGTTCGAAAATTTACCCAACAAATACCAAGATGCTCATTTGGTAGGCCACGTAATGTCCACCCAATTATTCACTATTCACGAAAACGATTTAGCAGATTTGGCTACCAGTATTATGGAATGGAAAAACATACATCACGTTCCTGTAGAAAACACAAAAGGTGAATTGGTAGGTCTTTTAACCTGGGCTCATTTAGAAAAATTTCAGAACAATAAAAATTGCGATATCGATTGTATAGTTGCAGATATTATGATGAAAAATGTTTACATTGCTCATCCTGAAACCAAAATATTAGAAGCCATTCATTTAATGAAAGTGCAAGAAATTGGCTGCTTACCAGTTATTCAAGATAAAAGTTTAGTCGGAATTGTCACCATCAAAGATATAATCGCATAACAATGACGAAAGTTTTTAGTAAAGCTTTAAACAAAACGATTGAAGTTAGTCGTATTATAGGAGAAATAAAAGGAACTCAACCTGGACCTACCCTAATTTTTACTGCAGGAATTCACGGAAATGAACCTTCAGGAATTTTCGCACTTCATAAAGTTATCAATGAAATTAAAGAAAAAAATATTCCTATAAAAGGAAATATTTATGCTATTAGTGGAAATCTAACTGCTTTAGAAAACGGTTCTCGATATATAAATCAAGACCTCAACCGAATGTGGACTTCGGAAAGAATGCAACAAATAAAATCTGGTAATATTGAAAAAGTTGGCGAAGACACTATTCAGCAACTTAACATTTACAATGTTATTAATAATATTCTCACTACCGAAGAAGGTCCTTTTTACTTTATGGATTTACACACTACTTCGAGTGAAACCATTCCCTTTTTAACGGTAAACGATAGTTTAATTAACAGAAAATTCACCGAACAATATCCAGTTCCATTAATATTAGGAATTGAAGAATATTTAGATGGTCCACTTTTAAGTTATATCAACGAATTGGGGTATGTAGCCTTTGGATTTGAAGGTGGGCAACACGACAGCCATTCTTCTATCGAAAACCATATTGCTTTTATTTATCAATCATTAGTATTCACCGAAGCAGTTTCAAAAGAAGAAATCGACTTTCAATGTTATTACGATTTATTAGCAAAAACATCTTTCGATTCTCGAAATATTTACGAAATTTATTATCACTACCGAATTAAAGAAGACGAGAATTTCACCATGAAACCTGGTTTTTTAAATTTTCAAAGAATCAATAAAGGACAAGAATTGGCAGATAGTGATGGCGAAACAATTACTGCAAAAAAACAAGGGCGTATTTTAATGCCGCAATATCAAAGTCAGGGAGATGATGGATATTTCTCCATTCGGAAAATTCCTCAGGTATTTTTAAACTTATCAAGCTTTTTTAGAAAGCTTCGTTTTGATAAATTATTACCAATAATGCCTGGAGTAAGTTGGCGATCAGACAAAAAAGACACTTTAATTGTAAACCGAAAAATCGCTTGGTTATTTGCCAAACAATTTTTTCATTTAATGGGTTATCGCAGTAAAAAATTAGATAAAACTCATTTGATTATTAAAAATAGAGAAGCTGCTTCTAGAAAAAATGAATACGGAACCGTTATGTGGCTTCGGAACTAAAATTTCTTAGTCTCAACAATTGCTTCATTAAATTCAGAAATCATTTGCTCAACAATTTCGGCTGCAGGAATCACTTTATTTATCAAACCTGCAATCTGACCAATTTCCAATTCACCATTTATTAAGTCGCCTTCAAACATTCCTTTTTTGGCTCTTGCTCTTCCTAATAATGCTCTTATTTCATCAACTGACGGATTGGTTTTATACAATTCTATCACCTCTTCGGCAAACTTATTTTTAAGTAAACGAACGGGAGCTAATTCTTTTAAAGTTAAAATAGTATCACCATCTTTAGCTTCAGCAACCATGTTTTTAAATGCAATATGAGCGCTGGATTCTTCACTTGCAACAAATCGACTTCCTACCTGTACTCCATCGGCTCCTAAAATCATTGCTGCTAACATCCCTCTACCTGTTGCAATTCCTCCAGCAGCAATTAACGGAATATCAAGTTTTTCTTTTACCATCGGTATTAATGTAAAAGTGGTAGTTTCTTCTCTTCCATTATGTCCTCCAGCCTCAAAGCCTTCAGCAACTACTGCATCTACACCAGCTTCTTGCGATTTTAACGCAAATCTCACACTGCTTACTACATGAACAACGGTAATTCCATTCTCTTTTAAACGTGCCGTATGTGTTTTTGGATTTCCTGCGGAAGTGAACACTATCTTCACTCCTTCTTCGATAATAATTTGAATGATTTCTTCAATATTAGGATACAACATCGGCACATTCACGCCAAAGGGTTTTGAGGTCGCTTTTTTACATTTTTGGATATGTTCTCGAAGTACATCAGGATACATAGATCCTGCTCCTAACAATCCTAATCCACCAGCATTACTAACCGCACTTGCCAAACGCCAACCACTATTCCAAATCATTCCTGCTTGAATAATTGGATATTGAATTTTAAATAATTCGGTAATTTTAGTATTCATTATTCTTTAATAATCTTAAAGCTAATTTTTTGATTGGTTGAGCTAATTGTTGCTATGTACATTCCTGTTGTTAAGGCTTCAATGTTAATTGAATTAGCATTTTTTGAAATTGAAGTTGACATTACTTCCGTTCCTAAAATTGAATACAAAGTAAATTCAGCTTCCAAAATGTTTTCAGGAAAAGAAACATTTATAATTGAATTCGTTGGATTTGGGTACAAAGCAAAATTTGAAAGTAAAAATTCATCTTCAATTCCTAATTGTTGTAAAGCCAAATAAGCATCTTCAAAATTTGGAATTCCGTAACCCATTTCGTCGGTAGGATTGTTATATAAGTGAGCAGATTCTCTAATTATTTGCATCACTAGGTTGTTTGGAACTTGTGGTCTAGATTGCCATAAACTAGCCACAACACCTGCCATTATAGGTGAACTAAAAGATGTTCCACTGTTAAAGGTCACAAAACCATCGGTGCCAATTACTGCTGCACTTGCGCCTTGTGCCATTACATCTGGTTTTACTCTTCCATCTGTTGTTGGTCCAATAGAACTAAACGAAGCCCAGTTCCCATTAGAATCTACAGCTCCAACAGTCAACATTCCTGGAGAATCTCCTGGTGTTCCAACATAGGTAAACCCTCCGCCATCATTTCCTGCGGAAGTAACTAAAATCATTCCTTTATCGAAAGCAATGTTTGCACCTCTTGCTGCGAAAGTAGTTTGTCCATCTAAATCGTYATAACTATGATCGTAATTTGGATTRTCAAAATCTTGATATCCTAAASWWGTATTWATWACATCTACSCCTAAACTATCRGAACGTTCTAGGGCTTCAACCCACCAAGCTTCTTCGGCTGGTGTTTCTGTTGGTGTATATTCTGTAACAAATAAATAATAAGATGCTTGTGGTGCAGTTCCAACAAATTCATCCTGTAAAAACCCTCCAATATCGCTGGTGGTTTTAGTTCCGTGGGTACTTGTACCATCAACATTTGTAGTTCTTGCTTCAAAATCATAAGTTCCTAATAGTCGTCCTTCACTTACCATACTTGCAAAACCTGAGTTGGTATTTACTGTTGGGAATCCAGCATCTAAAACAGCAATCACCATTCCTTCACCTGCAAAATCAAGCTCATGTAAATAATCGCCCGAAAGCATTTCTATTTGATTGGCAGCTTCTCCATAATTGTAAACTACCCGATTATTATCATTTTCTATCGCAAATTTATCTTCAATGAGTGCTCCTGGAAAAAGGTTTAAATTTTTGTCGGCATACTCTATATCTATAACAAACGACAAATCTAATAAGGCATTAATATTTGTTTCGCTTCCTGTAACATAGACACAGTTCATCCATTTCGATTTTGAAAATACATTAATTCCTGATGCATTTTTAATTTGCGTAATGTAATTTTCGTTTACAGGAACATCACGCTCATCAATAGGAGTGCCTTGCAAGACTTTTCGATCTATTGCTTCTTGAGTTATTATTAATATTGGGTCTGCTATTGAAGCAGCCACATTTTCTTTATCGGCAAAAAACACCCAAGCATCTTCAACTTGTGCAAATCCTTGCTGAACTAACATCATTGTAAAAAATAGTAATAAATTTTTCATGTGTCTTTAATATTTGATCACATGCTGTTCGTTTTTAATCATTTGCTTTAAATGATATACCTTTTAGCATGCTCGTTTCATAGTTTTTTTTTAAGAAATCACGCCACTCCCTACCAATTCTTCACCTAAATACCAAGCAACAAATTGCCCTTCGGTGATGGCAGATTGTGGGTTTTCAAAGATAACATAAAGCCCTGAATTTGTTTGATAAAGTGTCGCATTTTCTAATACTTGACGATATCTAATTCTAGCTTTAACTTTTAATGAATTTCCATTATCAATTTTTAAATCGGGTCGTACCCAATGTATTTCTTCTGATTTTACTAATAATCCATTTCCGTACAATCCTGGATGACTTTTACCTAAACCTACATAAATAATATTTTCATTTACATCGGTATCAATTACAAATAAAGGTTCTTTGGTTCCTCCAACATGCAGCCCTTTTCGTTGTCCTTTGGTAAAATAATGTGCCCCTTGATGCAAACCAACTGCTTTTCCATCTTCTTTGGAATAGGAATACTTTTCTGAAATGAATGCTAATTCTTCCTCTTTTGAATTGAATATTGGAGTTTCTTTATGGTATTCTTTATAATCTGAAGGGATTTCGATAATCTCTCCTTCCTTAGGTTTTAATTTTTGTTGAAGAAATTCCGGAAGTCGAACTTTACCAATAAAACACAAACCTTGCGAATCCCTTTTATCTGCAGTAATTAATTCTTGTTCTTTGGCTATTTGACGAACTTCGGGTTTTAATAACTCACCAATTGGAAATAAAGTTTTTGAAAGTTGCTCTTGAGATAGCTGACATAGAAAATACGATTGATCTTTGTTAGAATCTTTTCCTGCAAGTAAACTATAAGTTTCTTTTGTTGACCCATCAAGGTCACTGAGCGTAGTCGAAGTGCCTTTTCTACAATAATGACCGGTAGCCACATAATCAGCTCCAAGATCTAAAGCTATTTTTAAAAATACATCGAATTTTATTTCACGATTACAAAGTACGTCTGGGTTGGGGGTTCTTCCCATTTCATATTCCCGAAACATATAATCTACTATCTTTTCTTTGTATTCTTCACTTAAATCTACTGTTTGAAAAGGAATTCCTAATTTTTCGGCAACCAACATGGCATCATTACTGTCGTCTAACCAAGGACATTCATCTGAAATCGTCACGGAATCATCATGCCAATTTTTCATAAAGAGTCCTATAACCTCATAGCCTTGCTCTTTTAAAAGATAAGCTGCAACACTAGAATCTACTCCACCACTAAGACCGACAACTACTCGTTTCATATGTGTTCGCTATTATTCATTCCGTTGTATGATAAAAGTTTTAACATGCTCGTTTCATATTTTTTTTATTTTCTCGCTAAGACGCAAAAGAACTATTACTAAGAATAAACCTTTGAGTTTAAAAATCTTGCTAATCTTATTTTATTTGTGAAAAAATTAGACTGCAAAGTTATAGAATCCTTACAGGTTTACAAAACTTGAAGCTAAAGGTTTAAAATAGTGTTTATTTTAAGAGGTTGCTTCGCCCAAAAGTGGTTTCGCAAAGACAAGGAATGAAGAATCTGTTTAATTATGAACTCTAGGTTTTGGAAATACTTCTTCTTTTACAAATTTACCGTTTTTGTAGGTTTTCCAGATACCATGTTTTTTTCCTTCTTTGTAGTTTCCTTCCAACGTAACATTTCCACTACCATCGTAATAGGTTGCTGGTCCGTGAAGTTCGTCATTTTTATAGAGTAATTTTTTTAATAGAACGCCTGTTGGAGAATAGTAATTATTTTTCCCTTGCTTGATTCCATTCTCATAGGTTACTTCTTCTGCTATTTTATTATTAAAGTAATAGGTGATTTTTTGTCCATCCAGTTCTCCATTTTTATAATATTCCTTTGTCATAATAACATGGGAGTTTTTATGGTAATAGATCCATTCATCAATTCGGTTTTTACCAATCATTTTACCTTCACTTATTACTTTTCCTTTTTTGGTTAAGTATTTTACAAAGGCAGAATTGTCTTGATCGTTAAAAGTTTTTATTACGGAAGGCTTACTCAAACAATCCTTGCAATAGTACTTAAAAACACCTATTTCTTTTCCGTGATTAAATTGACCAGAATATCTTATTTGATCAGATTTTTCATACTTCTTTTCCCAAACACCTTGACGTTTTCCTTGGGCATCAAATTGATTAATCTCGTTTTGCGAAAACATTGTTGAAAAACAGAAAAATATACTAAGAATCATTAAAGAATAAACTTTCATACAATTGTTTTTATGTATAACGAAGTTATTTTATTTCTATTGAATTACTTGCTTTATTATTTTTTAGTTGAAGTTTAATTAAATTGTTATCATTTTACTTGTTAGCTTACTCCACCAAATTTTATTCCTGTTAAATCTGCCATCTCTTTTTTCCAAGAGGTGATGTCTTTTTGGTTAAACTTATTCAGGTGATTATGTCCACAAGCTCTTGCCATAACTTTCATTAATTCCGTTGAAGCAGAAAAGAAATTATAGAGTTGGGTTGCAGATTTGTCAATGTTTATTAATTTCCGTAATTCAGGTTTTTGTGTTGCAATTCCTGCAGGACAGTTATTCGTATTACACATTCTTGCAGCTACACAACCAATGGATTGTAGAGCAGAATTTGACAATGCAATTCCATCAGCACCTAAAGCAATTGCTTTAATAAAATCATCTGGGACACGAATACCTCCAGTAATAATCAGCGTTACATCTTTTCTATTTACGGTATCTAAATAGTGTCTTGCTCTTGCCAAAGCAGGAATTGTAGGTACCGAAATATTATTTCTGAAAATTAATGGTGCTGCTCCTGTTCCGCCACCTCTTCCATCTAAAATAATATAATCTGCACTCGCGTCTAAGGCAAATTGAATATCTTCTTCAATATGGTTGGCCGATAATTTAAAACCAATCGGAATTCCTCCTGATACCTCACGAACCTTATCAGCAAAATTTTTAAAATCTTCTGGAGTATGTAAGTCATCAAATGTTGGAGGAGAAACTGCTGGTGTTCCTTCTTTTAAGTTTCTAACTTCTGCAATTTTGCCAACCACTTTATTGCCAGAAAGATGTCCTCCTGTTCCTGTTTTTGCACCTTGTCCTCCTTTAAAATGAAAAGCTTGTACTCGTTTTAATTTCTCCCATTTAAATCCAAATTTTGCAGAGGCATATTCATAAAAATATTTACCATTGGCTTCTTGTTCATCATCCAACATTCCACCTTCGCCTGAACATATTCCTGTTCCTGCCATTTCTGCTCCTTTGGCTAAGGAAACTTTTGCTTCTTCAGATAAAGCACCAAAACTCATATCGGAAACAAATAATGGAATATCTAATTTTAATGGTTTTTTAGCATTGGGGCCAATGATTAATTCTGAAGCAACCGCAACATCTTCCATTAAAGGTTTTGTAGCCATTTGAGCTGCTAATAATTGGATGTCTTTCCATTGAGGTAATTCAGGGATTGGAACGCCCATTGCACCCATTTCTCCGTGATGTCCCGTTTTTGATAAACCATCTTTTGCCAATGCTTTGATGTATGCCAAAGTAGGCTCTTCTGTTGTAGAACCAGTGCTTACATTAGAATTTGAAGCCTTTGTACTTTCATTAGTATCTTCTTTTAATGTCGCATGTGTACCGTCACAATAGGGTAAGTTTTTACTTTGTTTACACATACACAAATAAGCAGTTCCTGTTTCTTCTGCTGAAAATGCCAAGGGTTTAAAAGAAGTAGTTCTATGTGATCCATCACAAAAAGGTTGCCCTTTAGATTCGCCACAAGCACAAAAATACTTTTCTTCGCCTTTTTCTAATTCTACTGCTATTGGTTTTCTGTCTGCTATTTTTGGTGTTGCCATATTTTTTTATTTTCCTGTTGAATGTTTTTCGAATTTTTTACTTGGAATAAACCATATACCTGCTACTGATAAATAACAAAGTATACCAATATATGGATTTATAAATGCCAACAAAATTCCTAAAACATTTAAGATTAAAGAAGCTTTTTCTTTTATTCCCCAAGAGGTTAATTTATGTATTTCTGTTCCTGTTCCGTGGTGGTTTGCAATACTTTTAGTTAAAATAACAAATGCTATTCCGCTCAATAACAATATTACACCATAGGAAACTACAGGGAGCGTTTCATAATGGTTTTCGCCAATCCAAGAAGTTGCAAATGGAATTAAGGAGAGCCAAAATAACAAATGAAGGTTTGCCCAAAGTATTTTTCCATTTACTTTTTCGGTTACCTTAAATAAGTGGTGATGGCTATTCCAGTAAATACCAACATAAATAAAACTGACTAAATAGCTCAAAAATATAGGTAGTGTTTCCAATAGTGCTTCTATACTAGTATCTTCAGGAGGCTTTAATTCTAATACCATAATGGTGATAATTATTGCCAAAACACCATCACTAAATGCTTCTAATCGCCCTGTTTTCATAATTATTTATTTTCGTAAACTTTTTCACCATTAACATAAGTCATTTCTGCTCTGATAAGTTTTAACTCTTCGTCAGAAATGGCTAGTACATCTTTATTTAGGATAACCATATCGGCTAATTTACCTTCTTCTAAGGAGCCCATTTGTTGTTCATCAAAGGAAAACCAAGCACTACCTAATGTGTACATTTTCAATGCATCTAATCTACTAATAGTTTCGTTAGGATTTACTAATGTTCCTGCTACATCTTTTCCTGTAACCATATAATAAATAGAATACCAAGGGTTTAAAGGTACAACCAAACACGCATCTGTACCTGCTCCTAATGGAATTCCTGTTTTTAGTAATGTTTTATATAGTGGGCCAGCATTATTACTTTCAAAGGTTTTTCCTAAAGGAAAACGATCGGTTTTAGTAATGTAACCGTGGTTTTGAAGTTTTAATCCCATATTCATTTCCTTTACTGCTTCTATAATAAATTTAGTGGTATCAATACCCAGTTCAAAAGCGTGGGCTAAGGACCATCTTAAATCAGTAATGGGATATTGTTTATGAATATTTTTGATAGCCTCAATATGTTGTCTGTTTTCATCAAAGGAAACACTGTGCTGTTCGTGTGGCCATCCATCTTTTGCAGCTTTTTCGGCTTTCCTTTCGTAAGCTGGGTTTACCTTGCCATCTATTGGAAAACTCACAATGTGTTCCCCCACTGTAGAATATTTAAGCATTTCATCACCAAACCCTTGCCAAGTATTGTTGATTTTCGCTTCTAAATCTCCTTCTTCTGTTGTCTTATCGTAAACAACGTGTTGAATTCTGTAGTGAATGCTTAACTCATTTTTCTTCCACAATGTGGTCAGCGCATCATAATCATTTATATGATCAAAGTAACCTCCTCCAGGGAAATTAACTCCGCCTTCATCGTGAACAGAGGTTAATCCTAGAGAATTTGCATAGTTCATTAATCGCTTTAATCCTTCTTCTTTGTCTGCTGTATTAGTTGTAGATTTTAAAGCAGTAAAAGCTTGATTACTTTCTTTTCCCATTTTGAACTTTCCATCGACTGCCACCAAAATTCCTTTAGATTTGAAAAATTCTAATGCTTTATTATTTGCTATCGCAGGACCAGAAAACCCCTGTTGAATATAAACTGCACGATTTGGCAAAGCTTCACTCAACTCTTCTTTAGTTGGTAATCGGTTTTCTTTAAATTGTTTGGCAGAAAACCCTCCCATAACCGTTAATACTTTGTTTTCAGGATATTTTCCATCTTCTTTTTTTAATAAATCGAGTAGTTCTTTAATGGAGTGGGTATTTTCAGCTTCTAAAACATCAATCCCAGGCATATTTCCTTGTCTAACAAAGTGAACGTGAGAATCAATCAATCCCGGAATCATTGTTTTACCTTTAAGATCAATTACTTGAGTACAATCATTTCCTGATTTAGCAGCCTCTCCAACAGCTACAATCTTATTGCCTCTAATTCGGATAGCATCTACAATATCATTACTAGTATTAAGGGTAATTATTTTACCATTGATAAATAAAATGTCTTCAACTATGCAGTTTTTTTGTGACGTTTTATCTGTTGAGCAAGCCTGTATAAAAAAGGCAATTAAAATAAGTTTAGAAATTTGTTTTAAGTTTATCATATTAAAATTTATAAGAAAGTGTTGGAGCAACGTGAAGAATGTTTTCTGCTTCACCTGTTTGCTCCAAAAATGCCCCTGCAAAAAAGTAGCTAAAATCAAAGTCGAAAGAGAAATGTCTATCTATTTCATATTCGAATTTAAAGCCTAATTGATGACCAATAAATCGTTCTGTTGTTGTATTTCCCTCTCTGTTTAAGAACCTTGGTGGCGAATAAATACCGTCTGTGATTGAGTAGCGGTAAAATGAAGCCCATTCAATATAAAGTTTCATTTTTTCGGTAGGTTTTAATGAAAACGATGGGTGAAATTCAATTAAATTAACAGGAGCAATAGTTCCTGCTAAACTAAAATACGCAGGATTTGGAAACAGGGGATTAAATGTTTCTATAGTATTGTCTCYAGGGGTATTATCACCACTAAATACATCTAATTTTAAACCAAATTCTGGTTTCAGTTTTATCTTATAAAATTGATAATGCCAATCTGTTTCAAAAGCCCAAGCATCTACATTTTTATTGCCTGTTTTTCCAAATTGACCCATAATTTCTGTGTTGTATCTCCAAGATTTATTTATTTTACCAAATCGTCTTAATCCTATTGTATGTCGTAGATCGTCTCCACTGGCATCATTATAAAACGAACTTTTAGAATGGAAACCTAGATAATAAAGTTCATTCTTTCCAATATCATTTTTAATGCTAAATTGAGAATATACTCCCCATAATTCAATATTTTTGGCATTGTTATCAAATAAACTAAATTCATTATCAAACACACCAAATTCTGGTATTACTTCTTTACCATAAAATACATCAATCTTAGTTTTATTTTGATGAATAATAATACGACCCATATCATAGGTTCTTCTAATATTAGGCCCTTCTCGTAAGCCCAACAATCGAGCTGCTCCTAAAGCTAATTCTTGTCTTCCTGCTCTAAATTTTAGATTTGAATTTAAATCTAATGGTAGATTAAACTCTATAAATCCTTGATGTAAATCTAATTGATCAGATTGAGCAAACTCTTCATTTTCTAAGGTGACTAATCCGTGATAGATTTCTCCAAATACCCTAACGTATTTGGTAATATTTAGGTTCGTATGTAAGCTTAATCGTTGAGAATAAAACGATTCATTTTCATTTGTCCAGTTTCGGTTGGTAAAGTGCTCAAATCTTGGGCGAATTTCACCTCCAAATAACAGGTTGATGTCTTTTTTATTATTTAAAGGAATAAATTTAAGTACATCCAAATAGTCTTTTTCATAAGGACTGTTTTCCTTATCTTTTAAATAGCTATAATCTTCTTCTGCTCTAAACATTTTAAATTTAGGAGCTTCTGTTTTTTCTTCTTTAATTTCTTGTGAAAATACCAGCATATTTGGTATTATGATTGCTGCTATGGCTACAATAATCCTCATAATGTGGTTACTATAAAATTAATATACTCAATTACACCTTCTTTTTCATTTTTTAAGGTTCCCATCTTATGATCAAATAATCCATTTAAGTTATTGCCCACAATGTCTTCAAATCTAGAATTAATAGCAATTTGATATGCTCCTTTCTTCCATTTTTCTTTAGGATAAAAGAACATAACAGACTCGTTTTCTTTCAATTCAACATTTCCTATTACTACTAAATTAGCTGTTGTAATTATTTGAATAAACTGATGTACAGACACGTGATCTACTGTCTTTCCAAAATTGATAACTAAAGGGTCTTTTGAATTTATTTTTGGCAATGTAATCTTCCAATTTTCTTTTTTAGGAAAAGTTAATTCAGCAGTTGTTCCATAAAACTCTTTAGTGTAATTATTGGAAAGAATCTGACCGTTAAGAGTCATCCAATTTTTATTAATTTGTAATTTATATTTTTTATTCTTTTGAAATGCTCTCCCTAATTCTAAATTAGCTTTTAAGCCTGTTTTCACTCTTCCAGGGTCAACAAGAATTGTAAGACGTGTAAAATTTGAATTCCAAAGTTCATATTGATTATCAAAAAAAACTCCTTTTAAATCAGTCCCATTTTCATCATATAAATGAATGTAATTTAGAAAATCTCCTTCCCTCATCGGGGAGCTAAAATAAATGTAAAAGCGAAGTAAATTTTCCGGAATATGATTGGTTGTTGGGAATATATTGGTAACAAAAGCTGCTTTTTTTTCTGCTTTTGGAATCGAGATAATTGTATCCTTGTTATAATACCTTATTTCGTAATTAAAACCTTTTTCAAATGGAAAACTTGGGGTAAAGTATAGTTTTTTGTTAGTATAAGAATATTCTCCAGAAATTTCCGACTCGCCACCTTTAATACGAACAGAAACTAAATTATTAAAATTCAATTTAGTTTCTTTTTCAATTCCTGAAAAAACCAATACAGTTGAAACAGCATTTTCCTGTTTCAACTGTATTGATACTTTGTTTTGCCCCGTAATTACACCTGTACAACTACAGGTTAAAAATAAAATTAAGAGCAAATTTTTCATCAAGATTATTTTATAACTTTATCAGAAAATCCTTCATCTTTTTTCTGCATATTTTGAACTCCTTTAATAAAGTCTAAACCTTCTGGATAGTTATAATCTGGAAATTCAAATTCACTCTCGAAATCACTTAACCTATAATATAAGTTCTTCATAACAGAAACCAATTCTATATTTCCACTTACCAAATCTCTACGAATAGTTAACAAATGGTAACCATCTTGATCCGCAACTTGCAACGTACTTGTTACAGGTACATCAAACGCTTCGACTCCAGCTTTCTTAAATCCAGTAAATGTTGTCAAGCCTTCTTTTTTATTTCCTTCAGTTAATTGATTTAACGATATAACTTGAGCTGCTTGATTCTTGTTACTTAGATATATTACAGGATATTTATTTTGCTCCATATCCTGAGCCATAAACCCAATAAGATCAATAGGCGTGTTTCCGAAACCTAACTCTGCAATCGTTTTCCCTGTAACATGAGCACCATCTTTTAAATCTTCTAAAGGAATAGTTACTAAAGGTGTACACGTAAAAGCAGCTAATAAATATTCTTTATTATCAAGCGTTACAATCTCTAAGGTTCTTATTGGAGCACGAGTTTGACTCTGACCATGATTGGTATGATACATTTCAATACTTATATTGCTTTGTTTTGAACCCTGAAAAGGAAAATCAATTACTCTAAGAGTGGATGCAAAATCAGCATTAGATAACCCACTTACATATAGTTTACCTTTATGGAAATCAATATCTGTAATAGTTAAAGATCTTGATGGAACTTTATCCCAAAATTTGAAATCTTTTATTGGGCTATTTGCTAAAGCTATAGTAGTTGATTTGGATTTTTTTGCATCAAATAAACGAATTGCTCCAGATTGATTCATAATAACGATAGCAGGAATATATATTTCTCCTGATATTCTAGAAATAGCAATGTATGCTTCTTTAGTTGTAGGATGTACTGCCAAATCTTTTACTAAAATATTTGTAGTGCTTGTTCCTAAAAAAGCAGCTATTTTTTTTCCAGCATCTTTTAAGTTGTAACCATATTGCATGGTTTTGTTCTCTACTGTTTCAGTTTCAAAAGCATATATTTTTCCAGATTTAGAGTCTCCAACAAATAGTATGTTGTCTGATCCAAACTCTAGTACATTGGCAGATTGAAATGTATTGTTTTGAGCAGTGCTATAAAAAGAACTTCCCATAAAAAGGGTAGCTAAAAGTAGTCTTGCTGTGAGATTTAAATTTGATTTTTTCATTTTATTGATTTTTTAATTTAGACTACAAAATTAAAGATTCAATAAATGAATTCCATTCACATAGATTAACAAAGCATTAAATTTTTAAATTTATTCGATTTCATCTTAATGATTGAGGTTGGCATTAAAGTATGAAGCAATTAAACAATGTGTTATTTCATTAAAATTAATGTAATTTCTTAAATGATACACTTATATATCGCTCCTCGGCTGTTATTTTATGTAAATGATACTTGGTGTGAACACACCAATGTATAATCTTTGAAAGACTATTCTAAAATACTTTTTATAAAGCTGATTAGCTTCAATAAGTAACTCTTTTGTTTATTTCTTCTTTCCAACAAATCTAATTACAGAGCTCTTCCCATTATGATATAGTCCTTCATTTAAAGTTATTTCTTTTTCAGAGAGTTCTATTATTTCATAATTACTAAAATCTTGCTTTATTTCTTCTATTGAAAAAAGCATATCTACATTTTTTGGACCACCTGAATTAGGGTTTAAAGTGTTATTTTCAATTTGTTTTTTACTAAAACCTTCGAGAATAACAAGTCCCCCTTTTTTTAAATAAATATTCAGAAGTTTGTGATATGCTGATTTTAAATGTGGWGCAAAATGAGCAAACACAAGAGCGATGCAATCAAAAGATTCTTCTTTATAATTAATTTGCTCAAAGCCACCTACAAGATATTCAATATCTACATTGTTTGCTGCAGSAAGTTTTTCTGCTTTTTGTTTTCCCTCTTTACTAATATCAAATGCAGATACTTGCCATCCTAATATTGCTGCGTATATGGCATTTCTGCCTTCACCTTCAGCTGGTAAAAGTATTTTTCTGGCTTTAAGTTTTGATATTTGTGATGCAAAATATTTATTTGGTTCTATTCCATATGCCATTTCTTTCTCAGCATATCTTTTATTCCAAAATTCTTTCAAAATATTTATTTTTTTGCAGTTATTATATATTGTTCTGGTAATGTTGTTTGGTTTATTTCTACCTCAACAAACCCAACTTTTAATAAATCTTTTTTTACCTTTTCTGCGGCTATTCTATGATTTACAGGAGGTCCGTGAGCCGTTTCTTTGTTTTTGAAATCTACATTCATTAATACTCCTCCTGGTTTTAATCCCTTAAAACAATGTGTCAWATATTCAATTTTATCATTAAAATGATGATATGTGTTTACAATGAGTATTACAYCAAATTCATTTTCTGCCAATTCAGGGTTATCAAAACCTACTAATTTAGTTTTAATATTGGTAGTTCCTTCTTTTGAAATTTTTTCTTGTATGAAATTTTGAAATCGTTTATCTACATCTATTGCAGTAACTTTTGCCCCATGTTTTGCTAACCGAAATGAAAAATACCCTGTACCTGCCCCAATATCAGCAATTTTATTTCCTTTAATGTCCCCTAATTTTTCAATAACTAAATTTGGTTTTTGCCAATTTTCTCTTTCTTTATCTTCAAAACCTTTTGATAATTCTTCAAACGAATTAGCATTCATATGCTGGTTTGATTTATTATGATCGGTATGGTGCTTTTTAGAATGGTCATCTTTAGAAGCATTATTTTTACAAGAGACAAAAAGTAAAGAGATGCATAAAAATGTGGTTGTAATTAATTTCATATTTGTTTTGTTTTTTTTGATTTGTCAAATTTATAAATTAGTATTCCTATACCTATATTTAAAAGGCCTAGTAGTGATTCAGTTGGTTGATGATATAAAAGATRTGCCAATATCCAAGTACTTAAAACTAAAAATAGGAGCTGTGGTATTGGGTAAAAAGGAGATTTAAAATGTAGTGTGGTTTCATTATATTTTTTCCTGTYTAAGAATACTGAATATACTGTTAATGCACCAAATAATTGAAGTACAAACCCACTATAAATAAGAATTTGTTGAAAAGTACCTGTTACTAATAAAATTAAAGTGATGAATAGTTGCAAAAGAATAGCCCTTTGGGGAATTTCTTTTTTTGATAATTTAGAAAACCAATGCCACAAACGATAGTCTTCACCCATAATTTGAGTAACTTTTGGGCCAATCCAAACCATAGCACTAACACTTGAAATAAGAATTAAACCTATGGCAATACTTATTGCTTTTCCTCCAGTAAATCCAAAAATAGAATTTGCTGCTATCTGACCAACTTCTAATTGGCCTTGAATGTTTTGAAGACTGCTGTGTTTTAGAAAAACTAAATTTAAAAGTATATACAAAACACTAACTAAAAGTGTTCCTATTAACAATGCTTTGGGTATATTTTTGGTAGGATTTTCTATTTCTTCAGCTATATATGAGGCTGAATTCCATCCTGAATATGAAAATGTAACATATACAAATGAAATAGCAAAACCAGGCAATAAAATTTCATTTTGCCATAAATTACTCCAATCATATGCATTTACATCCGAAGAAAATAGAGAACCAAAAATAATGATGCTAAGTATAATAATTAATTTAAAAATAGTAGTGCTATTTTGTAAAACACTACTATTTTTAATACTTTGAGTATGAAGTATGGTGACAAGAAAAACCATACAAACTGCTAACCAGAGAGGGTTGATAGGAATATAAGGAGTTACATATTTACCAAAAGCCATACTTGCCAAAGCCACTGGCGCTGCAAAACCTACCGTGAGCGAAATCCATCCTGAAACATAGCCTACCAAAGGGTGATACGTTTGAGATAGATATTGATACTCCCCTCCAGAACGAACCATACTTGTGCTTAATTCTGCATAACTTAATGCTCCTGAAATTGCCATAATAGCTCCCAAAACCCATAAAACTATGATTGACCAAGTATTGGTTATTTCAACTAATTGAAACCCAAGGCTTGTAAACACACCAGCACCAATCATATTTGCTATGACCAGTGCTGTAGCCGTTTTTAAATTAATTTTATACTTTTTACTCAATATTATATTTACTTTATTACTTCTTCTCCATTCACAAGTTTTGCAAAACGACCTATGTTTTTGTCGTGTACTGGCTCATTAGTTTGATAAGGCCAACCGCCAAATTGTGTTCTACTATATTCTTGCATTGCTTCTTGTATTCCTTCTTGTGAGTTAGCCACAAAAGGACCGTGTTGTACCACAGGTTCGTTTATTGGTTTTCCTTGTAGAAAAAATAAATAAGATGTTTTTAATAAATTTTCAATTAGAACATCTTCTGTTGAATTTAAATGAATCAATCGTTTTGCATTCACTTCTGTGTCTTCTATTATTAGACTATCTCCTTCATAAAAATAAAGTGTTCTTGTAATGTCTTTATCGATTCCTTTAATAGAAAATTTTGCATTTGGGTTTAACTTAATGGTCCAAATTTGGATTTGATTTTCAGGGTCAGCAGCCCAAGAATCAGGATTGGGAGAAAGTGCTTTTTGTCCGTTTAGATTACCTGCTATTAAATTGATTTCGGTACTATTTCCATTTTCATCTGTAACTTTAATTTTTGGAATGTCTTCACTCCACAACATTTGGTAATAAGGAGCTACCTGTTTACTCTTTTTTGGTAGATTTAACCAGAGCTGAAAAATTTCAAATGAATTTTTATCTTCTTTCAATAAGGGAAACATTTCAGCGTGTAGCACTCCTTTTCCAGAAGTAAGCCATTGCACATCTCCGTTTCCAAAACGTCCTTTTCCTCCAAGTGAATCAGAATGATCCACCATTCCTTTTGTAACAATACTTACTGTTTCGAATCCGCAATGTGGATGTGCAGGAAACCCTGGCACCTTATCTCCGTGATACATATTCCAACCATCTTTGGATGCAAAATCTTGTCCTAACATTCTTCCTTCTAGTGATGCGTTTGGCTCCATTTTCTCATTCCCTCCTGGAAATTCATCGTAATGATAGGAACAAAATATAAAAGGGTCTTGCGTTTCCCAAGGAAGATTTAAGGGTTTGATGTTTTTTATGGCTTTATTCATTCAAATAATAAGTTAAAGCCTCCGAAGGGCATTTAGAAACTTGTTTTTTCAATTCATCAGTACTTGCATTTTCTATAGTAATCCAAGGAGATGCTTTTGGCTTATATACCTTTGGTAATGTTTTTACACATACACCAGCATGTTGACAAAGTTTTGGTGCCCATTTTATGGTGATTTCACCATTTGAATATTCTTTACTCATAATTTCTGAAATTTAGACTCAAATGTAAGGGTTTAATTTTTGAGATGTATTCACCTAGATGAAGAAATAGAAAAAATAGAATTGGTTACAATAAATGATTTAGAAGATCTTTTTTAACATTTAAGTAACTAAGGTTGTATTCATTTGCTTCTGTAATCAAAGGGATTCTTCTTGAAATATTAATTCCTGAATTTTTCCAGACTTCTATTTTTTTGGGATTATTAGAAAGTAATTCTATTGATCTTATTTTAAAGTGTTTAAATACTTTAACAGCAATCGTAAAATCTCTTAAATCAGTATCAAAACCTAATGTATGATTTGCTTGAATGGTATCTTGACCTTGATCTTGTAAAGCATAGGCGTTTATTTTATTAAATAGGCCAATTCCCCTGCCTTCCTGTCTTAGATAAAGAATAATACCCGTTTGTTTTTTAGCAATTTCACGCATACTTTTATCAAGTTGTTCACCACAGTCACACTTTTTAGAGCTAAAAACATCTCCTGTTAAACATTCTGAGTGAATTCTTGTTAAAACGTTTTCTTTAAAGCTTAAGTCGCCCATAAAGAGCATACAATGTTCATGAATATCTCCTTCTTTCTTGAAAGATATAATATAAATTCACCATATTTGGTAGGTAATATTGCCTTATTAGAAAACTGAATTTTCATTGTTTGGTTATTTGGTCAGACCAAAGTTCAACAACTATATTCTATTGCACATTCATCTAGATGAAGAAATGAATTGTTGTTATTTTGAACGTGCAATTTTTCCTCTTATGGAACTAAGTGCTTGTGGAGTTATTCCTAAATATGTGGCTATCATACGTTGAGGAACTCGATTAGGTAATTCTGGATAGGTGTTTAAAAAGTAAGTATAACGGTCTGCGGCAAGTGAACCCATTAACATAAGAACTCTACGTTGTAATTTTCCAATACGTCGGTATAAAAGTTGTGTGTTTTCTGCTATTTTTTCTTTAGACAAATCGGATTTGAAAAGACAATTTTTATCAAAAATAATAACTTCTGAATCTTCAAGGCAATCAATAAAAAGCTGAACAGGTTCATTAAACTCTAATGCTTCTAAATCTGCAATTATCCAATTTTCAGGGGCAAACATAAAAATATGTTCTTTCCCTTTACTGTCAATAATGTAGCTTCTTAAAAGTCCTTTTTTAACATAAAACGTCGAAGCTTTAAAATCACCTGCATATTGAAGTGTATCCCCTTTTTTAAATACCTTTAATTTAGCTTTAGGGTCAATATCTAATATGTTTTCTAGGTTTTTCATTTTCTATTTTGCACGCCAATACAAATAAAGAGATCCACTTACTAATATTGTTTTGCAAACAAGTCTTCAATTTAGCTAAAAACAATTAAGTATACTATATGTTTCGTCCTGAATAAATTAATTTGTTTGTTTTTTAATTTTCATCTGGAAGTTTCAAAGTCATTCCAATATCTAATAGTAAATCATCTACGTGCCCTGCGACTCCATTTTTAGCCATTTTCACGTGGATATGTGAGTTTCTGGTATGATGGGTAAAGATTGCTTTATGCTTCTCAGAATAAAAGCCAAGCATTTCTACTTTTTTATTCTTTATAGTACCGTACATTCCTTTGGTTTTGTGTTTTTTGTGCGTATGTATGGTGTCACCATTTCGCCAATTAATTACATGCCAATCGAATTTTTGAATAACACCTTCCAATAAAAAAGGAAAGGGTTCTTCGGTATTTATTCCGTTTTCAGAAGCTGCTTTTTTTATATATTCTTCTAGTTGATCATAAGTTATTACTTCAGCAGGGATTTTTAAATTTTTCCATTTTTCTACAGATGCATACACCAATAACGTTGCTCTTTTATWGAAGGTTTTATCTGTTCTTAAAGAGTTATTACTAACGTAAGAAATTGCAGGAATACTGTTAAATATCTGAATTTCTCCTTTTAAATCTTCCAAGGCGCCTAAAGCATAAAAATGTTTTATCTCTTTAAATTTAGATAATTCTACCTTTGCTGAAATATCTGCTTTTTGCATCATATTTTTTAAAGCACCATTATATTCTACTTTAAAATGATTTGACTTTTCATTTGGAGATTGACAAGAGATTAATGTTATCGTTATTAAACTTATTAAAAAATATTTCATCGTTATTATCTTATATTAAAAACTCCCTTTCGGGAGTTGTTAGTAATTATTATTTTCTTTTGTTATTCTTTTTTTGCTCTTCAGCTTGCTCCATCATTTCAGACATTTTACGTTGAAATTTATTTTGCTTTTTAGGTTTCTTTTTATTCTCCTGAATTCTTGCATGAATCTTATCTTCATCGATGATAAAGTTTTTGATTACTAACATAATTCCAATGGTAATTAAATTCGAAACAAAATAATATAAGGATAATCCACTTGCRTAGTTATTGAAGAATACCAACATCATAAGTGGTGACAAATACATAATAAATTTCATATTTGGCATYCCTTCTTGTTGCTGCATAGTCTGTCCTGTTGTCATCATCATATAAATAAAGATGGCTATAGAAGCTAAAATTGGAAATAAACTTACGTGATCTCCATAAAATGGAATATAAAATGGTAATTCGGCTACCACATCAAAACTTGATAAATCGTCTGCCCAAAGGAAACTTTTTCCACGTAAATCGAACGCAGTTGGGAAAAATGTAAATAAGGCATAAAAGACAGGTATCTGTAAAATAGCGGGTAAACAACCTTTTAACGGACTTGCACCTGCTATGGTTTGAAGTTTCATTGTTTCTTGTTGAATCTTCATCTTATTTCCTTTAAACTTCTCTTTTATTTCGTCTAATTCAGGCTTTAAAACTTTAAGCTTTGCTTGCGACAAATATTGTTTGTATTGCACAAAAGACATACCCAATTTTATTAAAATAGTCATTACAATAATTGCAATTCCCGCAGGTAAAAATCCACTCAAAAACCCGAATAATGGAATAACTAAGAATTTATTTAGCCAACCAAAAATCCCCCATCCTAAAGGCATTGCTTCATCTAAATTCCTGTCGTAAGATTTAAAAACTTTATAATCAGTAGGACCATAATACATATTCATATTATAAGACAATCCTCCAGATTTAGGCTCCAATAACATTCTGGCTCCGTATTTTTTAGTAAAAAGCGTATCTACTTCTTCATCTTTTACCAAAYCCTGAGAACTAAATGCAACTTCTTTAAAAGGAGTATCAGTTAGTAACATAGAACTAAAGAAATGTTGACGAAAGTTCATCCAAGTCACTTCTTTTTCCAACTCATCATCATCACCAGTTGGAGATAATTTACTATGCTTATCTTTATTTTCATATTCATAAGTCAATCTAGTATATCTGTTTTCGTATGTAATGCTTTTTGAATGACGATGACCAATAAAATTCCAATCTAAATAAATAGGTTGAGTCGTATTTATTACATTATCTAAACCTTGAGTTTTAATACTGAAACCTAACATATAATCATTAGGAATCAACTCGTAACGATATTCAATATAATTGTTTGCTGAAGTTTTTAACTTCATAGAAAGTACTTTATTTTCTCCATTTATTGAAACTGAAGGCTCAAAGAAAAGATCTTGGGTATTTAACAATCTATTTTCTGAACTAAACTGAAGGTTTAACGAAGAGTTTCCTTCTTTAATTAAATAGACAGACTCTCCAGTATAAATTGTATGTTGTTTTAGTTTTGCTTCAACAATATAACCTCCTTTATTACTAATGGTAAGCTTTAAAACTTCATTTTCAATAACGGTGGTCGCTTCATTAGCTGAAGGAAGTGTTCCAGAATATGCAAAAGAACCTAATCTATTTTGAAGTTTTGTTAAACCTAAAGAATCTCCTGTATTTACAACTGCTAGCTCGGTAGTTGCTTTGGTTAGCGTAATATCTTCTTGTCCTTTTGCCTCATCAGATTTACGTTCGTTTTTAATTATTTCGGTTTTTGCCTTTTCTGCTTCTTGGGCTTTTAGTTCTTCTTCAGTTGGCGCATTTTGCCACATCATGTATAATAAAATTCCTCCTATTAATACAAAGCCTATAATTGAATTTAAATCAAATTTTTTATTTTCCATATGTAGTCCCGAAATGTTTTGGGATGTTTTTTTAATTCTATAATTTAGGTCTCTTCTTCACTTCGACTACGCTCAGTAACCACGAAAGACCAGACATTTTTTACAATGACAAATTTGTCAAATATCTTACCTTTTTTTGAGAATCGACAAATTGTCGTATTAATTATTTTTTAAATGCTCGTTTGCAGCTTTTACAAATGCAACAAATAATGGATGCGGATTAGCAACCGTACTTTTATATTCTGGATGGTATTGCACACCCACAAACCAAGGATGGTCTTTAATTTCAACAATCTCCACCAAGCCAGTTTCTGGATTAACTCCTGTAGCTTTCATTCCCGCAGCTTCTATTTCTGCTCTATAATCTTCATTATATTCATACCGATGTCTATGACGTTCGTCGATTGTTTTTGTCTTATAAATTTTCCCCACAATACTATCTGCTACCAAATCACATTTCCAAGAACCCAAACGCATAGTTCCTCCTTTATTGGTAATGTTTTTTTGCTCATCCATTAAATCGATTACTGGATGTGGAGTATCTTTATTCATTTCGGTAGAGTTGGCATCTTTCAAACCAATTACATTTCTTGCAAATTCTATAACTGCCATTTGCATTCCTAAACAGATTCCTAAATAAGGTAATTTATTTTCTCTTGCGTACTTGACGGCTTCAATCTTTCCTTCTATTCCTCTTTCGCCAAAACCAGGTGCGACTAAAATTCCGTGTAAGCCTTCTAATTCTTTAGCTATGTTAGATTCATTTATATGTTCTGAATGAATTAAAATCACTTTTACTTTTACTTCATTTTCAGCTCCTGCGTGAATAAAAGATTCTAAAATGGATTTATAGGAATCTTGCAACTCTACATACTTTCCTATTAAACCAATTTTCACTTCGCTTTTAGGATTTTTATGACGCTTCAAAAAACTATTCCAACGATCTAAATTTGGTTCATTAAAACCAGTAAGGTTTAATTTTTCTAAGGTGATTATATCCAACCCTTCTTCCAACATTAAATTTGGAACATCGTAAATAGTAGAAGCATCAATAGATTCGATCACTGCTTCTTTCTTAACATTACAAAACAAGGCTAGTTTTTTTCGCAAATCATCTGGTAAATGATACTCGGTTCTACATACCAAAATATCTGCTTGAATTCCGCTCTCCATCAATGTTTTAACAGAATGCTGTGTAGGTTTGGTTTTTAATTCACCTGCCGCTTTTAAATACGGAATTARGGTAAGATGGATCACCAAAGCATTGTCATTTCCTAATTCCCATTTTAATTGTCGTACGGCTTCAATGTAGGGTAAAGACTCAATATCACCAACAGTTCCTCCGATTTCAGTAATTACAATATCAAATTCACCCGTATTTCCTAAAAGCTGAACACGCTCTTTAATTTCGTTGGTAATATGTGGAACTACCTGTACTGTTTTTCCTAAAAATTCACCACGACGTTCTTTTTCAATAACACTTTGGTAAATTCTTCCTGTTGTCACATTATTTGCTTGTGAGGTTGGAACATTTAAAAAACGTTCGTAATGTCCTAAATCAAGATCGGTTTCTGCACCATCATCGGTCACATAACATTCTCCGTGTTCATACGGATTTAAAGTACCTGGATCCACATTAATATATGGGTCTAATTTCTGGATTGTAACGCGATAACCTCTGGCTTGCAACAGCTTAGCAAGTGAAGCTGCAATGATTCCTTTTCCTAAAGATGAGGAAACTCCGCCCGTAACGAAAATGTATTTTGTGGTGTTCATTTGTAGTGTTTATACGGGATGCAAATATACAGATAAATGTTGAAGAGAAACAAGAAATGTAAAATTTAGTTAATCAAACATATTGACTTAAGACCGTTTTACTTAATGACTTATGACGAACGATGCTTTTTATTAATCGACAACCATATCATAATATTCAAATCAGGTCATACATTGTATGTTGTCCTGTCGTAAATCTTTATTATCTTCTAATTAATTTTCGAATCAAATCTTCCAATCCATTAATTTTTATCTCGTCCATTTCTTGCATCATTCTGCCGAGTTTTCCTTGTGGAAATCCTTTTCGTTTGTACCAGACATAATAGTATTCGGGGATATTTACGAGGTAATAGCCTTTAAATTTTCCGAAAGGCATTTTATAGTTGGCGAGTTCAACTAGATGATTGGGATTGAAATTATTTCCAACGTTCATAATTTATTAATTGCTGTGCTATGTAGTTTTCCCACTCCAATTCTTTTTCTGGAATTTTTGAATGTTCTGATTCTCTATCAAATTTTTTCTGCATATCAACCCTTTCCTTATCTATTTTGTAAAAGAGCGTTTCTAATTCTGAATTCATTTCGTCTGAAAACTTGGTTTCTTCTATCTGTTTTCTGAATTTTCTTGCGTGTAATTCTGAAATATCAAAATGGGTTTGTTCGTGTTTTAGAATATAATCTGAAGCGTCTTTTTTACTATACCAAGACCTATTTGGGTAAAAATTACAAGTGACTTTAACGTTTACTTCTATATTCCCATTACTATCACCAAAAGAGGAATATGAATAAGCAATCCCTGAACTTGTACTGGCTACAAAACCACTCCCATTAGATCTTGGAGATTTAAAATCTGCCCAAGTTAGTTGGTAATCTTCTGACCATGGGATTTTTTCTTCTTCGGAAATAAAGGAGGAAATAAGAAAACAAACAACAAGTATATAGGTATATTTCATATCATCTGTAACGTAAAAAATAAAGATTATTGAAAATAAGTTTTACTCCACCACCATCAATTTCAATTCCTTATTATATTTCATAATATAAAAAGCATTGTTTGAATATCCTTTATTACGAGTGAAAATATATTGGAATTTATTTTCAATATATTCTGTTTTAATCTCACTATTTGAAGCTTCTTCTAAGGTTTCGGCATTCGCTAAACGTAAAAGAACATCGTAAGTAACATCAAATCCTCTAATAGCATATTTAGTTGGCATCACGCCGTATTTGTTTTTATAACTTACTATAAATGGTGACATTACTTCATAATCAAAATGCTTATTTACCGATGGAAATGTAAAGTCTAAATTTGCTAAATGCAGGTTAGAAACATCATTATACTCAAAGGCTTTATTTTTGTTGACAGCAAAAAGACGGATGTTTATTTCATCGGATTTAAATCCTGCATCTGAAATAATTTTTCCTAAAAAACCATTTAAAAGTCCAACTACATTACTCACCAAAATTGGATTATCTGAAGCTAAAATTACCCAGTTTTCTTTAGTAGCATCGAGTTTTGATTTAATACTTTCTACATATAAATAGTTCCCTTTTTCGGGAATAATAGTTTTAGCATCAGGAATGGCTGTCATTATCACACCTTTTTGCTTGGTCCATTCTTTTCCTGAAATCACAATAACATTCACCGTGTCTTTATGCTTAATTATATAATCTAACATTGCTTTTTGCATCATTTCGTTAGAAGGCATGGTTTGATATAAATTCGGAAATGATTTTATTTTTACTTTACTCAATGGCGAAAAAACAGGAATATTTTTAGACTGTAAGATTGAAGCCGTCCTTTCAATATTTTTACTCAAAAGTGGACCAATGACTGCATCGACCTCATCAAAATTATTTGAGCTGATGATTGTCCCCACTTTAGTCATACTACCTTCGGTATCGTAAATAGTAATATTTGTTGAAATTCCGTGGTCTTTTGCAAATTCTGAAGCCATTAAAACCCCGCTGTAAAAATCGATTGCTGCTCGTAGTGTTCCGTCAGATTTCAGCAATTCTTTGTTTACATTTAAAGAATCTAAATCAATCCGGTTTAATTTAAACGGAAGCATTACCGCAATGTTCTTTACCTTATAATTGGTGATATGGTCTTCTAGATTTACGGCTGAAAACTCTTCGAAAATTAAACTCTCATTCTTTGGAATTTTTAAAATCATTCCTTCTTTTAAACCCTCTTTTGCATACGGATTTAAAGCAACAATTTCTTCTTCTGAAAGTCCTAACTTTATTTTTAAGCGGAAAAACCCTTCTTTCGGRAGCACTTCATAATATTCAAAATCATCATCTTCAATAGTCGTTGCATCTTCTGAAACTACTATATTYGGAACCACTATTTCATGACCAATCTGAAGGCTTTCGCCCATGGTTGGATTCAATTGTTCTAATTCAGCARTTGAAATTCCGTATTTTCTAGCAATACCAAATTTGGTTTCTTTTGGCAATACAATATGTTTTGAAACTGTTCCTATTACAACATCTTCAGTATTTGTGTTTATAGTATTTCTAGAGTTTTCTCCAAAAACAGGTATGTCTATTTTTTCTCCTTTTTTAACTTCTCTAGCATACAGATCTTTATTATATTTTTTTAAAGCGTCTTCGGTAATATTATATTTTAAAGCGATGCTTTTTATAGTTTCTTTACGTTTTACTCGGTGTTTTTTTAAGTCTTCTAGAACAACTGATCCTAGGGCAGGAACAATTAAAAAATCTCCAGTTTTAATTCCGTTTTTAACATCTGGATTTAATTGATATAATAAACTTTCAGAAATACCGTATTGTTTGGAAATGCTGTAAATAGTTTCGCCTTTTTTTACGTTATGACTTGCAAATTCTTGTGCAAAAGAAGCGGTTGCTAGAAAGCTAAAAAGAAGTATAAAAAATATGTTTTTCATTTATTTGTTTATTTCTCACAAAGGCGCCAAGACGCAAARTTTTAAATATTATTAATCTTTATTTCTATTAGTAAATTTAATTCTTAAATCAAAAATCGACAATCCCCAATCGTTAATTAATATTCATGAGATTCCTGCCTTGCTACTCCGCTAAAGCTTCAGCGGCACGTGGACGCAGGAATTTATTCCCACTCAATAGTTGCCGGTGGTTTTGAACTTATATCGTACACTACTCTATTAACGCCTTTTACTCTGTTTATTATATGATTGGATATTTCTTGAAGGAATTTATAGGGTAAATCTACCCAATCTGCTGTCATTCCGTCGGTGGACTCTACTGCTCGTAAAGCTACCACTTTTTCGTAAGTTCGCTCGTCACCCATTACTCCCACACTATTTACCGGAAGCAACATCGCTCCTGCTTGCCATACCTTATCATACAATCCCCATTTTTTTAATCCGTTGACAAATATAGCATCTACTTCTTGAAGGATTCTTACTTTCTCAGCCGTTACATCTCCTAAAATTCGTATTCCTAATCCTGGTCCTGGAAATGGATGTCTTCCTAGAAGTTCAGCATCAATTCCCATTTCTTTTCCTACTCTTCGCACTTCATCTTTAAAAATCATTCGCAAAGGCTCTACCACTTTCAGTTTCATAAAATCTGGTAAACCTCCCACATTATGATGTGATTTTATGGTCGCTGAAGGACCTCCAGATACCGAAACACTTTCAATAACATCTGGATAAATGGTTCCTTGTGCCAACCAATGCACATCTTGTACCAAATGTGCTTCATCATCAAAAACTTCTATAAAAACACGTCCGATAGCTTTTCTTTTAAGTTCCGGATCACTGATTCCTTTTAAAGCATCTAAAAATCGTTCCGAAGCATCAACCCCTTTTACATTCAAGCCCATATGCTCGTATTGATCGAGTACACTTTGGTATTCATCTTTCCGAAGCAAGCCGTTATTTACAAAAATACAATATAGGTTTTTTCCAATGGCTTTGTGCAATAACACCGCTGCAACAGTAGAGTCTACGCCACCGCTCAGTCCTAAAACTACTTTATCGTTTCCTACTTTTGCTTTTAAATCGGCTACCGTAGTATCCACAAAAGCAGCAGGTGTCCACGTTTGTTCCACCTTAGCGATGTTCACTAAAAAGTTTTCTAATAATTGTTTTCCGAAGGTCGTATGATATACTTCTGGATGAAATTGAATCGCATAGGTATCTTCTCCATCAATCCGATAGGCAGCATTGGCCACATCTTTGGTACTTGCTAAACGGATTCCGTTTTCAGGAAGTTTCACAATGGTATCACTATGACTCATCCAAACTTGGCAGTCTTTTTCGAAGCCGTTGAATAAGGTTTCGTTTTCAGAAATTTCAGAAAGATTGGCACGACCATATTCTCTAATATTAGAAGGCTCTACACTACCGCCGTGAAAATGTGCTAAATATTGTGCACCATAACAAACACCTAAAAGCGGTTTGATACCTTTAATTTTTGAAAGATCTGGATGCGGAGCATTCTCAGCACGAACCGAGAACGGACTTCCCGATAAAATCACTGCTTTAAAGCTTTCTACGTTTTCTGGAACTTTGTTAAAAGGGTGGATTTCGCAGTAAATATTCAACTCTCTAACGCGTCTGGCGATTAACTGAGTGTATTGCGAACCGAAATCTAAAATGAGGACGTTGTTTTGCATCCGCAAAAATAAGCTAAAAAAATAGTTTGCTAAACTCTTTTATGCAAATTTTAATGAATAAAAGCCTGCTTGAGAAATAGGAATTTTTATCCTTGAATCTTCAGATTAAAAAACACATAAAAATCTTAACATTAGCTACTTTTTATTCTTTTTAACAAGAAGCATATTAGTTAAGAGTATCTATTGTAAAACACTTAAACTCGTAGTATCTTTGCATTTCTAAAATTTGTATCTATGATAGCAATCACTTTACCAGATGGTAGTGTTAAGCAATTTGAATCAGGAGTAACACCTATGGATGTCGCGATAAGTATAAGCGAAGGATTTGCACGTAACGTAATTTCAGCTTCGTTTAATGACACGACAATCGAAACCTCAACTCCAATTACCGAAGACGGTAGTTTGGTTTTGTTTACTTGGAGAGACGAAAAAGGAAAACAAGCTTTCTGGCATTCTACAGCACACATTATGGCTCAAGCTTTAGAAGAATTATACCCAGGAATAAAACTTACCATTGGTCCTGCTATTGAAAACGGATTTTATTACGATGTAGATTTGGTTGATACTACTATTTCAGAAAAAGACCTCCCTACAATTGAAGCGAAAATGCTCGAAATTGCTCGTGGAAAACACGAATTTACGTTGCGAGAGTCTTCAAAAGCAGATGCCTTAGCCTATTATAAAAAATTAGGAAATCAATATAAAGTTGAGCTTATTGAAAACCTAGAAGACGGAACCATAACTTTCTGTGACCATGCTACTTTTACCGATTTATGTCGTGGAGGACATATACCAAATACCGGAATTGTAAAAGCGATTAAACTGATGAGCATCGCCGGTGCTTATTGGCGTGGTGAYGAAAAAAAYAAWCARCTAACTAGAATCTATGGAATCAGTTTTCCGAAGCAAAAAGAATTAAAAGAATATTTAGCTTTATTAGAAGAAGCTAAAAAAAGAGATCATAGAAAATTAGGAAAGGAATTAGAATTATTCACCTTTTCGAAAAAAGTAGGTCAAGGATTACCTTTATGGATGCCGAAAGGTGCTGCATTAAGAGAACGTTTGGAGAACTTTTTAAAGAAAGCTCAGAAAAAAGCGGGTTACGATATGGTAATTTCTCCACATATTGGTCATAAGGAATTATACGTTACCTCGGGTCATTATGAAAAATATGGAGCCGATAGTTTTCAGGCAATCAAAACTCCAAATGAAGGAGAAGAGTTTTTATTAAAACCTATGAATTGCCCACATCACTGTGAGATGTACAATTCAAAACCATGGTCTTACAAAGATTTACCAGTACGTTTTGCTGAATTCGGAACGGTGTATCGCTACGAGCAAAGCGGCGAGTTACACGGTTTAACTCGTGTGAGAGGCTTTACTCAAGATGATGCACATATTTTTTGTACTCCAGATCAATTAGATGAAGAATTTAAAAAAGTAATCGACTTGGTATTGTATGTTTTTGGATCTTTAGGGTTTGAAGATTTTACAGCTCAGGTTTCATTAAGGGATCCTGAAAATCCTGAAAAATATATAGGAAGTGATGAGAATTGGGAGAAAGCTGAAAAAGCAATCTTAAATGCTACCATAGAAAAAGGATTAAATTACACCATTGAAACTGGCGAAGCTGCTTTTTACGGACCAAAATTAGATTTTATGGTTCGTGATGCTTTGGGTAGAAAATGGCAATTAGGAACGATACAGGTAGATTATAATTTACCCGAGCGTTTTGAATTAGAATACAAAGGAAGTGATAATGAAATGCACCGACCAGTAATGATTCACCGTGCTCCCTTTGGAAGTATGGAGCGTTTTATCGCGATTTTACTGGAACATACAGGCGGTAATTTTCCATTATGGTTAATGCCTGAACAAGTAAGTATATTATGTTTGAGTGAAAAATATGAAAAATACGCTCAAAAAGTTTTAAATGTGCTTGAAAATCACGAAATTCGCGCCCTTATAGATAACAGAAGTGAAACTATTGGAAAGAAAATACGGGAAGCAGAAATGAATAAAATTCCGTATATGTTGATTTTAGGGGAACAAGAAGAGAATGACGGAACAATATCAGTTCGAAAACATAGTGAAGGAGATTTAGGATCTATGACTGTTGAAACGTTTTCAAAGTTGATAAATGATGAAATTAACAAGAATAAAAAAGAATTTATAGTATAACCAACTTGTTTTAGAACAAGTATCAAAATTTTATAGCCATAGCAATACGTAGAAAAAGAAGCAGAGGTCCCGCAAGGATAATTAAGGAAGACAAACACAAAATTAACGATAAGATTCGTGCTAGAGAAGTACGTCTTGTAGGTGATAATGTGGAGATTGGAGTTTATCCTATTAGCAAAGCATTAGAAATTGCAAAAGATCTAGAAGTTGATTTAGTTGAAATTTCACCAAATGCAACACCTCCTGTTTGTAAAATAATGGACTATAAAAAGTTTGTTTACGAACAAAAAAAGCGCGAGAAAGTACTAAAGTCGAAAGCGACTAAGGTAATTATTAAAGAGATTCGTTTTGGTCCTAATACGGATGATCACGATTATCAATTTAAAAAGAAACACGCCGAAAAGTTTTTAGGTGAAGGAGCCAAATTAAAAGCATTCGTGTTTTTTAAAGGACGTTCGATCATTTATAAAGACAAAGGTGAAATTTTACTATTACGTTTAGCCCAAGATTTGGAAGAGTATGGTAAAGTAGAGCAAATGCCTAAATTGGAAGGAAAGCGAATGACCATGTTCATCGCTCCAAAAAAGGTCAAGTAACATTTCGACTACGCTCAATGACCGTATTTGGTTCAGCTTAATAACCACGATTTGGTAGATTAGCATTGAGTGATGAAGAAATAACAAAATGATATTAATCCGTTGAAAAATGGAATTTATATAAAAGTGAAATAAATAATAAAAAAGGAAACATGCCTAAACAAAAAACAAAATCTAGTGCTAAGAAGAGATTCAGAGTAACTGGTACTGGAAAAATTAAAAGAAAGCATGCGTTTAAAAGTCACATCTTAACAAAGAAGTCTAAAAAACGTAAGCTTGCTTTAACACACGACACTGTTGTGTCTAAAGCAGACACAAGTAACGTTAAGCAAATGCTTCGATTGAAGTAATCTTAACCGGTTAATCAAAAATTATAAACCCTGGAGTTAGGCTAAAAAAGAATTCAGAATTATTGAATCGCCTACTACAAAAAACAAATTAAATTATGCCAAGATCAGTAAATTCAGTTGCTAAAAGAGCCCGAAGAAAAAAGGTAATGAAGCAAGCCAAAGGATTCTTTGGAAGACGTAAAAATGTATGGACAGTTGCTAAAAATGCTGTAGATAAAGCGATGCTTTATTCTTACAGAGACCGTCGTGCTAAGAAAAGAACTTTCCGTGCTTTATGGATTACTCGTATTAATGCGGGTGCCAGATTACACGGTATGTCTTATTCACAGTTTATGGGAAAAGTAAAAGCCAATAATATCGAATTAAACCGTAAGGTTTTAGCAGATTTAGCGATGAATCACCCAGAAGCTTTTGAAGCTGTAGTAAACAAAGTAAAATAAGACAATAATAACAATATTTATTTCACTAAAAATCCCGCTCGATGAGCGGGATTTTTTTTTGTTAATCCAATTATTTGAAAATTTCGTACTTTAGATGAAAATACATAGGGTGCGTTTTATAATTATTCTTGTTATTATATTATTTTCAACTAATAAATACAAACTTTATTCGCAAGAAGGAACTAGTTACAAAAACGATAATTTAAAAAACGTTTACTTACCCTTAGGAAAAATATCTTTCGCAGATAGTATTGTAGCCTTTAACATTGGAAAACCCTTACCCTACAAAAAATTTAGAGACAGTTCTCAAGCTCTTCACGAACCCAATTACAAATCCTATAATTCTCCTGAATATGTATCTTTAGGTTGCAAAGGAAGTCTTACTGTTGCTTTTACTGACAATGGATTTATGAATTTACCAGGAAACGATCTTTATATTTTTGAAGTTGGTCCTTCTGTTGAAGCTGCTAAAATTGAGATTTCTGAAAATGGTTTCGATTGGGTTTTTGCTGGAGATATTACTGGGGGAAAATCATCTTTAGATTTAAGTATTGAAAACATTCCTAATGATAAAGTGTATTATTTTTTAAGAATAACCGATTATAAGGAAGTATGTAAAAGCAAAACAGCAGGTGCCGATATTGACGCTATTGGAGCAATTAATAGTGTTATAAAACTCTCTATTCAAGCAGATTTATTATTTGATTTCGATGAATATATCTTACTAGAAACAGCAGAAAAAACTATACAAAACCTAACTGAATCTATACAGAAAGTTGCAAAAGCAACTATATTAATTGAAGGTTATACCGATAGTGACGGAAATGAAACTTATAACTTAGAGCTCTCAAAAAAGAGAGGTGAGTCTGTAAAAGTTGTATTAGAAAAATTGCTTAAAGACAAAGGTGAATACGATTTTATCCTAAAAAGTTACGGCGAAAGCAAACCTAAAAAGCCAAATACAACTGAGGAGAACAAACAGCTAAATCGAAGAGTTGAAATTATTGTTTTACCACCTCAAGAATATTATAAATCTATTCAGAATTAAATATCTCAATACTTTTTAGGATATAATAGAGAATTTCTATTTTAAAAATTTAATTTATTTCACAGGAATTTCTTTCAAAATCTCTATTACAAATTTCCAAAATTTTTGAGTAGATGGAATACTTGCTCTTTCATCTGGAGAATGCGCTCCTTTAATGGTAGGCCCAAACGAAATCATATCCATTCCCGGATAATTGGTTCCTAAAATTCCACATTCCAATCCCGCGTGACAAGCAGCTACATTTGCTTTCTCGCCATTTAATTTCTCATACAAATTATCCAATACCTTTAAAATGGCTGAATCCATATTTGGAGCCCAACCAGGATAATCTCCTGCTAAATTCACAGAAAATCCTGCCAATTCAAAAACAGATTTTAAAGTATTTACCATATTATCTTTGGAAGAATCTACCGAAGAACGTGTTAAACATTCAATAGTAATATTCCCTTCAGCTACCGATATTTTTGCAACATTATTAGAAGTTTCTACCAAATCTTCAATTGCAGGACTCATTCTAAAAACACCGTTATGGGTTCCTTGAACTGCTTTTAAAAATAAATCTTGTGTTTCAGAATCCATCATTGTTTCAGGAAGTGAATYTTGTTTAGTAGCAGWAATGACAATGTCTTTATCTAAATGATTGTATTCGGTAATGATTTCAGATTTCATCTTTTCAAAACCAGAAAGAAACTCGTTTTCATTAGAAACAACCACCATCGAATTACTCTCTCTCGGAATCGCATTACGTAAACTTCCTCCTAAAAGGGAAGCGATATTCATGGCATTAGAAGTTTCGGTTAAAATACGGTTCATCATTTTATTGGCATTTCCCAATCCCAAATGAATTTCCATTCCACTATGTCCTCCTCGCAATCCCTTAACCGTAATTTTATACGTTACTGAACTACTTGGAACTTCAATTGGACTATAACTTTTTGTTGCAGTAACATCTACGCCACCAGCACAACCCACGCCAATTTCGTCGTCTTCTTCGGTGTCTAAATTTAATAAAATTTCACCTTGAAGTATTCCTCCTTTTAAACCGATAGCTCCTGTCATTCCCGTTTCTTCATCGATGGTAAACAAGGCATCAATCGCTGGATGAGCGATGTCATTACTTTCTAAAATCGCCATAATCGTTGCAACTCCCAATCCATTATCTGCTCCTAAAGTCGTCCCGTTAGCCCGTACCCAATCTCCATCTACATACATATCGATCCCTTGTGTGTCGAAATCAAAATCGGTATCGTTATTTTTTTGATGCACCATATCTAAGTGCGATTGCAACACGATTCCTTTTCTGTTTTCCATTCCTGGAGTGGCAGGTTTACGAATGATCACATTACGAACATCATCTTCAAAAGTTTCCAATCCAAGATTATTCCCGAAGTTTTTCATAAACTCAATTACTCGTTCTTCTTTTTTAGAGGCACGAGGTACGGCGTTTAAATCGGTAAAATTATTCCAAAGTCTTTTGGGTTCAAGATTTCTTATGGCTTCATTCATTGTAATAAATTTTTATTTTCTGAAAACAAAATTACGATTAAATGCCACGAATTCACGAATTATTTATTAGAACTTTATTCACTTTAATTAAATTAAAAATCTAAAGGATTTTAAATTAGTGAGTATATTATTATATTAATTTTGAGTATGATTTGTGAATTAGTGGCTGATAAAAGAATAATTTGTAAGTTTGAAAAATGCAAAAGAAATCAAAACTAATTTTAGCCCTCTTTTTCCCAATTCAGATTTTAATTTTGCAAGTACTAAAATGGTTTCCTGAATTTATTGAAACCTATTATAGCACCGGAATATTTCCTATTATTTCTAAAATTTCTCGTTTTATTTTTGGTTGGATTCCTTTTTCAATAGGCGATTTCTTTTATTTACTCATTATATTATATGCACTGCGGTGGATTTATAAAAATATTAGACGAGTAAAATCCGATTTCAAACATTTTTCAATAGATATTTTTGCTACACTCTCGGTAGTTTATTTAGCTTTTAATTTGCTTTGGGGTTTGAATTATTACCGAATTCCACTTCATAAAAAACTTTCTGTAGAAACAGATTATACGACCGAACAACTTATAGAAACTACCAAACGACTAATTAAAAAATCAAACGAAATGCATCGTAAGTTGGGCTTTGCAGATTCTGTAAAAATCGAATCACCTTACGATCATAAGCAGATTTTTAAAATGACTTTAAACGGTTATAAAAATTTAGCTAAAAAACATCCCAATCTGGCATATTCGCCCTTAAGTCTTAAAAAAAGCACTTGGAGTTTGGGTTTGACTTATATGGGTTATAGTGGTTATTACAATCCGTTTTCTGGCGAAGCACAGGTAAATGGTTTGATAAAATTACATAAATTTCCCGTCGTGAGTTGCCACGAACAAGCACATCAAATTGGATATGCAGCCGAAAACGAAGCTAATTTTATCGCTGCTTTAGCTACCTTAAATAACGATGATGAGTTTATACAATATACGGGTTATATATTTGCTTTGCGTTATTGTGTAAATGAAATCGCTAGAAGAGATATCGATACCTATCACGATTTATTAAAAACCATCAACCCTGGAATATTAAAAAGTTACAAAGAAATGAGGGAGTTTTGGAAAAGTTACGATAATCCGTTTGAAGTAATTTCAAAATTGTTTTGGGATCAATTCTTAAAAGCTAACAACCAATCTAAAGGCATTAAAAGTTATAGCTATATGGTTGCTTTGATTGTTAATTATTATGAGAATGAGCCTTTTTAAGCGGCTAATGTTAAAATTCTAAAATTTAATTATTTCTCATTTCATATTTGTATTTTTAAAACTTATAGAAAACACCTTTTTCAAATGAAAAAAACCATACTCCTATGCTTACTATTGGTAAGTATTTCCAGCGTATTTGCACAAGATTATTTTCCTAAAAACACAGGATTAAWACAAGAAAATAATAATTATACGGCATTTACCAACGCTACCATCTATGTAACGCCAACAGAAATTATTAAAAATGGAACGCTACTAATTCAAAATGGAAAAGTGATAGCAACTGGTAAATCAGTTAGCATTCCTGAAAATTCTATTGTGATTGATTTGGAAGGAAAGTACATCTATCCTTCTTTTATCGATTCCTATTCTGGGTTTGGTATTGAAGCTCCTAAAAAAGCGGAAAGAAGTAGATCTCAACAATACGAAAGCAAACGCGATGGTTATTATYGGAACGATCACGTGATGCCAGAAAATAAAGCAATCGATAAGTTTAAATATGAAAGCAAAAAAGCAAAATCGCTGCGAGAAGCTGGTTTTGGAGTTGTAAATGCTCATATTATGGATGGAATTGCTCGTGGAACAGGAATTTTAGTCGCCTTAAATGACGCCGGGAATAATTCAGAAAGAATTATAAACAACAATTCTGGTCAGTATTTTTCATTTAAAAAATCAAACGGAAGCAGACAGTCTTATCCTTCTTCATTTATGGGCTCTATCGCTTTGCTGAAACAAATTCAGCACGATGCAAAATGGTATGCAGCAGGTCATTCAAAAACAAAAGATTTGTCTTTGGAAGCTTTAATAGCCAATCGTAATCTTCCCTCTTTTATCGAGGCTGGAGACAAAGAAAAAGACATTCACGCAGATAAAATTAGTGATCTTTTTAACCTCAACTATATTATTGTAGGTGGCGGTGACGAATATGAAAATTTGGCAAATATCAAAGCGACCAATGCCAATTATATTATTCCGATTAACTTCCCAGAAGCCTTTGATGTAAGCGATCCTTATGCGGTAAACTATTTGACAATTGAAGAAATGCGTAACTGGAATCAAGCACCGACCAATCCGAAAGTATTATCAGAAAATGGAATTAATTTCGCATTAACTACTTACAAATTAGAAAAAATAGCTGAGTTTAATTCCAAATTAAGAAAAGCCATCAAATACGGATTTGATAAAACAAAAGCATTGGAAGCATTGACAACAATTCCTGCTGAAATGCTTGGTCAAAGTGACAAAATTGGAACTTTAAAAAACGGAAGTTATGCGAACTTTTTAATCACTTCGGGGGAAGTATTTGAGAAAGAAACCACCCTATTTGAAAACTGGGTTCAAGGATCTAAAAATGTAATCAACTCAATGAATCGGAAAGATATTCGTGGAACATACACGCTAAATGTTTCAGGAAAAACCTATGACATTGTGCTGTCTGGAGAATTTGATAAAGTAAAATCGGAAGTAAAAGTAGACACTTTAAAATACCCTTCAAAATTTACTTATAAAGACAATTGGATCACCCTTTCATTTACCGATGAAGAAAGCAAGGAGGTTTATAATAGTACAGCAATTATAAAAAAAGACACCGATAACATTTCAGGAAAACTTTTACTTCCTAATGGAAAAGAAACCACTTTTACAGCTATTAAAAAATACGTTTCCGAAAAAAAAGACGAAAAGAAAGACGAAAACACTTCCGAAGAAATAGAAATAGTTCCATTAACCTATCCTAATGTAGGTTATGGATTGACTGAAATTCCGAAGCAACAAACCATTTTATTTAAAAACGCCACCATTTGGACCAACGAATCTGAAGGGATTTTAACACAAACCGATGTCTTAGTAAAAAATGGGAAAATTGCTAAAATCGGAACTAATTTAAAATCTGGAGGAGCTTTGGAAATCGATGCTACAGGAAAACATTTAACTTCTGGTATTATTGATGAACATTCACATATTGCACTTACTTCGGTTAACGAAGGTGGGCAAAATTCTTCTGCCGAAGTAAGTGTAGGAGATGCGCTAAATCCAGAAGATATGAACCTTTATTACAATCTTGCGGGTGGTGTTACGACCATACAATTACTGCACGGTTCTGCCAACCCGATTGGTGGACGTTCGGCAATAATCAAGCCTCGTTGGGGAGCAGATGCCAACGGACTTCTATACAAAGGTGCTCCTAAATTTATAAAATTTGCTTTGGGTGAAAATGTAAAACAATCCAATTGGCAGAGTTTCAATCGTTTTCCACAAACCCGTATGGGTGTTGAACAACTGTATGTAAACTACTTTACAAGAGCTAAAGAATACGAAGCTTTAAAGATAAGCGGAAAACCATTTCGGTATGATGAAGAAATGGAAGTCCTCGTAGAAATTTTAAATAGCGAGCGGTTTATTTCTTGTCATTCCTATGTGCAAAGTGAAATCAATATGCTAATGAAAGTAGCCGAACGTTTTGGATTCAAAATTAACACTTTCACTCATATCCTAGAGGGTTATAAAGTAGCCGATAAAATGAAAGCCCACGGAGTAGGCGCTTCTACTTTTAGTGATTGGTGGGCTTATAAATATGAAGTAATAGATGCCATACCTTATAACGCATCCATAATGAATGAAGTTGGAATTACAGTAGCCATCAATAGTGATGATGCCGAAATGTCTAGAAGATTAAACCAAGAAGCTGCGAAATCTGTAAAATACGGCGGAATGAGTGAAGAGGACGCTTGGAAAATGGTGACTTTAAATCCTGCAAAATTACTGCATTTAGAAAATGARATAGGAAGTGTAAAAGAAGGAAAAGTAGCCGATTTGGTTTTATGGAGTGACAATCCATTATCTATTTACGCAAAAGCTGAAAAAACCTTAATTGAAGGAACTATCTATTTTGATATTGAAAAAGACAAGCAACAGCGAAAAGCCATCAAAGCAGAAAGAAATAAACTCATCAACTTAATGAGAAACGAAAAAAGTGATGGCGGTAAAAAAAAGAAAAAACCAACTAAGAAAGAACGAAAAGTTTATACTTGTGAATCGGAATAAGCAGTAGGTAAAAATTAAATTTAAAATAGTATCAAATGAAATCAATACTTAAAATAACAATATTCTTTATCGGGTTCTTTGCAATAGCACAACAAACCCCAGCTCCCATTCAAAGTGAAGTAATTACCATTGTTGGTGCAACCGCACATATTGGAAATGGAACCGTAATTGAAAATTCAGTTATTATTTTTGAAAACGGAAAAATAACAGCCATTGGTGACGAAAATAAAACACCAGTAAAAGATCAAGGACAAGTTATTTATGCCAAAGGAAAACATATTTACCCAGGTTTTATAGCTCCAAATACGACACTAGGTTTGGTTGAAATTGATGCAGTTCGCCCCACAAGAGATCAAGATGAATTGGGAGATATGATTCCGAATGTACGGAGTTTAATTGCTTATAACGCAGAAAGTAAAGTTGTAGAATCTATGCGACCTAATGGTGTGTTGATAGGTCAGATTACACCTCGTGGTGGGACAATTTCTGGGACTTCATCTATTGTGCAATTTGATGCTTGGAACTGGGAAGATGCTGCTGTAAAAGTTGACGACGGAATTCATTTACATTGGCCAAGTAGTTATTCTCAAGGGCGTTGGTGGTTAGGCGAATCTAGCGCTTACAAACCCAACAAAAAATACCAAGAACGAATAAACAAAATCAAGAGTTTTATTTTAAACAGCAAATCTTACGGAAAAGCAACACCAAAAACTCAAAACGAATCTTTTAAAGCAATGCAAGGTCTTTTTAATGGATCACAAAAAATGTATGTTTATGCAGATTCAGAAAAAGAAATTATAGATGCCGTTACAACTTTAAAAGAGTTAGGAATTAATCAGCTTGTATTAGTTGGTGCTTATGAAGCTTATAAAATTGCAAACTTCTTGAAAACCAATACTATTTCAGTTTTAATTCAACGGGTACATACTACTCCAGATGGAGATGATGAAGACTACGATTTGCCCTATAAGTTAGCTAAATTATTGGTAGACGCAGGAGTTTTAGTCGCTTTACAAACCAGTGGACAAATGTCAGGTATGAACACTCGAAACCTTCCGTTTTATGCAGGACAAGTGGCTGCTCAAGGATTGGATAAGGAAATAGCTTTGCAATTAATTACTTTAAATGCTGCTAAAATTTTAGGCATCGATTCAGATTATGGAACCTTAGAAGTTGGGAAAAGTGCTACGCTATTTATAAGCGAAGGCGATGCTTTAGATATGCGAACCAATATTCTTATCAAAGCATTTATTGATGGTCGTGATATTTCACTAGAAACCCATCAAACCGAACTTTGGAATCGTTATTCAGAAAAATTCAATAACAAATAATTCATTTTGCTTTTTATAATTAATGAATAAATTTATTACTTTTATATTTATTGCTTTTTGTTTGAATCCCCTTCAAGCACAACGAAATTACAAGTTTGAGAATTTCGGAAATCGTTCTATTTTGTTAAACGGAAATGTAACAGGAAGTGTGGACGATTTGGGTGCTACTTATTATAATCCTGCTCGATTGGCATTGATAAAAGATCCTGTGTTTTCTTTAAACGCAAAAATGTTTCAGTTAAATAATTTAAAAATTGATAATGTATTAATTGAAGGTAAAAATTTAAAAGACTCGAAATTTGAAGGACTCCCAAGTATGATTGCTGGAACATTTAAGTTGAAGTTTTTAGAAGGACATCAATTTGCGTATTCCATCATTTCAAGAAACAGAACAAAGCTATCCATGGGTTATAATACGGGTTTAATTATTGATGAGATTATTGATGATTTTCCAGATATTGATAAATATATTGGAAGTGTAGTCTTTAATAATAACTTAAGAGAAAATTGGGTTGGTATATCCTGGGCAAAATCATTTTCCGAAAATTTTAGTGTTGGAGCTTCACTCTTTTATTCAGATTATAAGTTTGATGGGGGCAGTATCCAAAACTTTTCTACTATCGACGTAGATCAGCAAGTAGCGCTTTATAGTAGTTCGGCTAGTTTTAGGCAAAAATCGTATGGTTTGTTCGGGAAAATTGCAGCAGCTTGGGTGTATTCAAACATTAATTTTGGTGTTAATATTGACTTACCCTATATAGAGATTGTTAGTGATGGTTCCTTTGGTTATCAAGAATATTTAACGGGTTCTCCAATAGTTGATGATATTTTTACTTTTAATAATTTTGAGGATATTAAAGCCACCAGAAAATATCCTTTAGGTGTTTCTGTAGGTGCGGGAATTCCCTATAAGTTACATACATTTCATTTAAACATTAGTTGGAATGCTCCAATAAAGAGTTACAGTAAATTAGAAATCCCTCCCTTAGAAAGTGAAACCGATGATAATCTACCAATTATTTATTTTAACGAAGCTTTAAAATCTACTTTTAATTTTGGAGTGGGATATGAAATTATTGTGAGTAAAAAAATTAATGCGTTCGGAAGTTTCTCAACCGATTTCTCTCCTTATAAAGAAAGTGCTACTGTATTTGATGCCATTAATCAATCTAATGAAAACATCAATTTCAACACCGATTATTATCATTATGGAGCTGGTTTAAATCTTTCTCACAAATGGGCGAATTTTATTTTAGGAGCTGTTTATTCTAGCGGAAATTCAAAAATAATAAACCCCTTAGACAATCCTATAGAACCAGACATTAATACCAGCTTAGACCTTGAAACTGCAAAAATTAAAATCAATAGATGGCGTTTTTTAATTGGAGTTGAAATTCTTTTTATGGAGAAAACCTTTAAAAAGTACAATATTGATCCTAAAATTATTAATCCATAAGTTTTATAAAAACTACCTCTTAATCAACTTTTTAATCACCGTATTTTCTCCAGAAACAATTTTTATAAAATAAATTCCTATTGTTAAATTAGAAATATCTATTTGAATAGTTTCATTACTTGGTGTTTTTTCTTCAGTAATAACTAGTTGTCCTTGAAGATTATAAATTGAAATACTAACCGTTTCAGAAAAACTATTAGACTTTAGATTAATAATAGCTTCGGAAGGATTTGGATACATTTTAAAGTTTGAAATAAAAGCATCTTCAACTCCCAAAATTTCATCTGTTTCAATAACAAAACTAGTTAATACATAAAACCCTGTGTTATTATTGGTAAGTCGCACATAGATAGTTTGAGGATTTAAAACATTTTGATAAGCAGTTGGAGTTGCAATAGCATTTACACCATTATCAGAATCTTCAAAAGAGGTATGATAGGTAAAAAGTGCAATCGCAGGGTTTTGGTCACCCAGCATTTGTGCTTCATTTACTGTTAAATCAAAAATTGCCAATCCATCGCCATCGCCTTCATCTACAAAAATATCATCTGGTTCTTCGTCTATTAAAGCATCTACTGCAACTAAATCAAAAATATTTACAGTAAAACATTGTTCACCATTTATCAATCGGTAATAAATAGTTTGAGGATTTGATGTATTTAAATAAGTAGCAGCATTAACAATTATATTCAAATCATTAATAGCATCTTGTAGCGTTTCATAAAAAGTAACACCAATGTTTGCTTGCCCGTTAAGTATTTCAGTTTCTTTAGAAGTTAAATCGAAGGTAGTAAATCCATCTCCATCATCATCTACCACAGTTAAGTCTGAAACCGTGATTGTGGTTGGAGGTAAGTAAACGATTAAGTCTAGTGTTGTATAAGACAAACAGCCAGAAACTGTACTATAAACTCTTACGTATAAAGTCTCAAAAAAGGAAGTATTATTTACATGCGGGGTTACTAATGGATTGATACCCAATTCTGAATCTTCCTCTGTTTCGTGATAAGTTACTCCTGTTCCAGGCTCACCTCCAGTAATTTCTAAAGTTTTTGATTGCAAATCAAAAACTGCAAATCCATCATAATCATCATCGCAAGTTTCTAGTGGTGTTGGAGGAATAGCAACAGGATTTTCAATTACATAAATTACAAACAGAGTTGTATCGTAATCTCCATTTGTGTTATCTTCAAGACGTGCGTAAATAACTTGAGGATTTGCAATATTCACATATGAAGTTGGTGTCACAATTACATTCAAAGCATTATCCGCATCTGCTTGAGTTTCATAATAATTTACAAATAGGTCTGTAGGATCTTGTGCTCCAATAATTTCGGACTCTGTAACAGTTAAATTGAAAATTGCTATATTATTATTTCCACACATCATTAAATCTGTAGGCTGAAAAGCAGTAACCTGTGCTATGCTATAAGTTGTAGTTAATAAAATTATTAATATAAATAAAAATAGGTTCTTTCTCATAACAATTAGATTTTCAGCAATATAAAATAATTAATCCTTCCAAAAAAGTGAAAGTAATATATAAAATAAGATGATAAGTGGGATTGCAATAAATTTTAGAATCACCAATGCTACTAAAGAAATAGCTAGGAAAATATACCGTTTTTTATTTGAAGCAAAATCCCAAGTTTTAAATTTTAGTGCAAATAATGGGATTTCAGCATTTAATAAAAAGGAACTTACTAGTGTCAATCCTATTAAAAACCATTGATTAAAAATAATACTTTCTAATAATGGCGAATATTGAAATTGAAACATTAAAGGCAAACTTATTATTATCAAGGTATTTGCAGGAGTCGGCAGACCAATAAAACTGGTTGTTTGTCGGCTATCAACATTAAATTTTGCCAAACGGTAAGCAGAAGCCAATATAATTAACATTCCAAAAAATGGCAATAAGCTCATACCAGCTTCAAAGCCATAAATGGTTTCGGAAGCTTCAAAACCCGTTTCTAAAACATGAGGCATCATTGCTTTATTTAACAATTGAAACATCATCAATCCAGGAACTACCCCAAAAGTTACCATATCTGCCAATGAATCTAACTGCAAACCTATTTCGCTTTGTACGTGTAACAACCTTGCTGCAAGTCCATCAAAAAAGTCGAAAAACAGTCCTATTAACACTAAAAAGGAGGCTACTACTAAATCGCCACTTACTACAAAGAGGATGGCGATACAACCACTTAAAAGGTTTAAGGAAGTGATGAGGTTGGGTATGTGTTTTTTCATTTTTGTTAGTTATTTGGTTATTGAGTTATTTGGTTAAAAAATAAAAATCGTTAATCTATTTACTGTCTTTGCGAGCCTTTTGGGACGAAGCAATCTCATAAAACTTGTTACTATGTTTCATAAGATCACTTCGTCATTCTTCCTTGTGAAGGCATTATGTTTTATTTAATGAGATTGCCACGCTCCTTTGTCGCTCGCAAAGACATTCATTAAAACATCCTTTAAACTGTAAAAATAGAAAAGTATTTTCGTCTATAACAATATGTGATTAAAATTATAGTTTATTATTCTGTAAAATAGTCAGATATTTGTCCAAATTACAAAGCTTGAAGAAGAAATTTATCATTGTATTAGTAATGCTTTCATTTACAGCAAATTCGCAAACTGTTCGGAAATATTCCAACGAGTTTTTGAATATCGGTGTAGATGCAGCTGCCTTTGGTATGGCAAATGCCGTAACCGCTTCTACAGCCAATGTAAACTCGGGCTATTGGAATCCTGCAGGACTTCTTGCTTTAGAAGACAATCAATTTTCATTAATGCACGCTTCCTATTTTGCAAATATTGCCAACTACGATTATGGTGCTTTTGCAATGGTTTTGGACGACCAAAGTGCTGTTGCTATTTCATTAATTCGTTTTGGGGTCGATGATATTTTAAATACCACTCAGTTAATAGACGACCAAGGAAATATAGATTACAGCCGGATTAGTTTGTTTTCAACTGCCGATTACGCTGTCACTTTTTCTTACGCCAGAGCGCTTCCTTTAGATGGATTAAATTTGGGAGTTAATGCCAAGGTTGTACGTAGAATTATTGGTGATTTTGCTTCCTCTTGGGGTTTCGGACTAGATTTTGGGCTTCAGTTTAACAAAAACGATTGGCAATTTGGAGTGATGGTACGTGATATTACCACCACTTTTAATGCTTGGGCTATAGATGAAGAAAAGTTTGCTGAAATACAAGGAGCAGTAGAAGGTCAAAATCAAGAATTACCAGAAACAACCGAGATTACCATTCCTAAATTAAATATAGGAATGGCACGAAAATTTGTATTTCATTACGATTATGTTTTGCTTGCTGAAGTAGATTTGAATTTTAGATTTGCTGAAACCAACGATCTTGTTTCTACTTCATTTACCAGCTTTACTCCTGCTTTAGGTTTGGAATTTGGATATATAGATTTGGTATTTATTAGAGCTGGTATTGGAAATTTTCAGAATATAACTCAGTTAGATGGAAGTGAATCTGTGGGTTTTCAGCCTAATATTGGTATTGGATTTAAATATAAAGGAATTCAAATAGATTATGCCTTAACCGATATTGGTGACCAAAGTGCAGCATTGTATTCTAACATATTTTCTGTTACTTTGGACTGGAGTTTGTTTCGATAGTTAATGAATGAGTGTATGACTAAATGAATGGATGGTTGAATGAATGTCATTGCAAGGATCAATTTTAGCGACGAAGCAATCTCATGATGTAAATTTCATAAAAACAAAATCTTGAAAAAATACTACTTACTTTTTTTAATTCTATTCGTTTTTTTCTTCGGAAACGCACAAGGTATTCAGCTTTCTGAAAAAGCAGAAATTAGTATTCTTACCATTGGACCTGGTGATAACCTGAACGATAGTTTTGGTCACAATGCCTTTCGGGTAAAAGATCCAATAAATAATATAGATATAACCTACAACTACGGAACCTTCGATTTTAATACCCCAAATTTCTATTTAAAATTTGCCCGAGGAAAACTTCTTTACAAACTCGATTATAACAATTACAAACCTTTTTACGATTATTATGTTCGGCATAATCGATGGATCAACGAACAACTATTAAACCTTACTTCTTCTGAAAAACAAGCACTTTTTAACTATCTTTTAAACAATGCAAAACCAGAAAACAGAGATTATATGTACGATTTCTTATTCGATAATTGTGCTACTAGAATGAGAGATGTATTGGTTGCTGTTTTAGGAAATAAATTAGAATATAAAGACAATATTTTTGAAGAAGAATATACTTTTAGAGGATTGATACAAAAAAATGTGCATTGGAACTCTTGGGGAAGCTTTGGAATGGACATTGCAATTGGTGCTGTTGTAGATAAAAAAGCAAGTGAATGGGAATACCAATTTCTACCTAAATATGTAATGGAAGCTGCTAATGAAGCAAGTATTACCCGAAACGGAAAATCAGAAAAATTAATAAAAAAATCTGAATTCCTTTTTAAAAGTACACCAAAAGAAAATAACATAAACTTTTTTACAAGTCCGTTGTTTGTTGTAGGGTTATTAGGTTTTTTAATACTATTTATTACTTATAGAGATTTTAAAAACCAATCACGAAGTCGGTATTTAGATGCTTCTATATTTACTATTACTGGCATTATTGGACTGTTATTAGTATTGCTTTGGTTTGCGACCGATCATTCTACCACTGCAAATAATTACAATATATTATGGGCTTTTCCGCTGTCTTTATTATTTGTTAGAACCATTACTAAAAAATCACCTCCACTTTGGCTTGGGAAATATGTATTCTTTTTAATTTTAATGTTAGTATTAATTTCTATTCATTGGATTACTGGTGTTCAAAAATTTACCCTAGCCTTAACCCCTTTATTGTTAGCTCTATTTGTAAGGTATGTTTTTTTAATAAAATATTTTAAGAAAGAAAAAAATTACTGCGGCTATCCTTGATGTAAGCAAATTAACAAAAACATTCAAAATGAAAATGATAGCTAAATCCATCAGGACCTTTATTGGATCTAAAAATTATACTATTTCTCGGAATTTTTATTTAGATTTAGGATTTAAGGAAATAATTACGTCTGAAAATATGTCTTACTTCTCTATGGGAGAATTTGGATTTTATCTACAAGACGCTTATGTAAAAGATTGGATCGATAACTCAATGATTTTCCTTGAAGTGGATAATTTGGAAAGTCATTTGAAAAATATGCAAGATTTGAAACTGACTGAAAAGTATGAAAATGTCCGTTTATCTGAAATAAAATATAAAGAATGGGGAAAAGAATTTTTTCTTCATGACCCTTGTGGAATTTTATGGCATTTTGGAAACTTTAATTCCGAAAAGGTATAGAGTCTAAAAAATTCTTACAATTAATCGCCCTTATTTTCTACAAACCTCCGTTGTAAAATTAATTGTAGGCGATAGAAAACCCAACCAATAATTCCTCCAAAAAACATTCCTGAAAACACATCTAAGGGATAGTGTACACCAACATAAATACGGCTATAACCAACAATGGAAGCCCAAAAAAGCAGTAAAAAAGGCAAGTACTTAAATTTTTCCTTTAGGATTAACCCAATAAAAACAGCCGTTGCCATAGAATTTACTGCGTGTCCAGAAAAATATCCGTAACGTCCGCAATTTTCAACCACGTGCCGCATTAAGCTTTGTAAATCTTCTTCTTGACAAGGTCTAGGTCGTTGGAAACCGTGTTTAAACAAATTGGCCAATTGATCGGCGAAAGCAATCATTAATGTTGCTGAAAAAACAACTACCAACATTCCTTTTAAACCGTAGCTTTTATATACAAAGAAAAGCAATACCGCATAYAGTGGAATAAAAGTAAGTTTGTTGGTGATAATTTGCCAAAGTAGRTCCCAAGGCTCACTWCCTAATTGATTTAGGTATRAAAATAATTCAGTGTCAAGTTGTAGTAATTCTTCAATCATTTTCGTAAAGTGCTACTTCTCGATCGTAAAATTCGCTGGCTTCTTTTATAGCTTGTTCTGTTTCCTCTTCTAATTCTTTTTGATCTTCTTTATCAAATTCTTCCAACCATTCCACTTCATCATTTTCAAGATTAATTATAAATCTTGGAAATTCAGTGTGAATTACATAAATAGCGTTCGGAAACTCAGTGTTATCTCCTAATATAAATTTTGGAAGTGTCATATCTTATTTATTAGCAGGCAATATACAAGATTAAAGTATTAAATCCCGAAACTGAAATCAATTTCGGGATTATAAAAAACATGTTTTATTTCATTAATTCTTTATAATTTTTTTAAACTTAGTATTATTTTCAGAATCAATAATTACTACTAAATAAATACCATTAGGTTGATTAGAAATATTCAAGTTTGTTATATTATTCCCTTTTTTAYTTATAATTAAATTCCCTAACATATCATACATTTCAATATTGGTAATAGGAAGGTTTGAAGAACTAATGTTAATACTATTTTTTGCTGGATTTGGATATATATTTATTTCATTAGCTTCTGTGTTATTTATTCCTAATAGTGGATTATACAAACTTAAACCATCAAAATGACTCAACCAAAATGTATCATCATCATTCATTAAAACAGCTCTAATAGAAGTGTTTGGCAATCCCTGATCTGGCCCTATATTACTCCAATTTGCACCATCAAATACAGAGACTCCAAAATTAGTTCCTATATAGATATTTCCCACTGAATCTTCAGCAAAACAACCTGAATAACGCACATCAACGTTTATAATTCCATCTCCAAATGAATATGTTGTCACTGTAACCCCATCAAATTTATCAAAACCCGTTCCATTTGAAAAACCTGCTACCCAAATATTATTATTAGAGTCTAAAAATATTGCCGAAGGTGCATCAGTAGAAAAACCATCTGAAGTTCCAAATACAGTAAAATCAACACCATCATATTTAACCAGTCCAATACTAGTTGCAAACCAAAAAACTCCATTCGCGTCTTCTATCATTCCGACTGCTCCAAATACTTGCCCATTAATTGTTTCTATATTAGTAAAGTCAGTGCCATCGTAAATACTAATTCCATCTCCTAAAAACCACAAATTATTAGAAGAATCTTGAAAAATATTCCAAACTAAATCAACATCAAGACCATCTAAAGTATTGTAATTCATCCAATTAACACCGTCATACTTGCTTACTCCATTATTATCAAACGAGCTGAACCAAAAATTCCCATCATCATCTTGAAAAGTTTTGGTGATCGAATTACTCGGAGCTCCATCTCCAACAGCTAAGCTTGTCCAGTGTATTCCATCAAAATTCCCAATACCTGCCGATGTATTATTGGACCAATCGCTAAACCATATTTTACCCTCATTATCTTTAATTAAAGAGGAAATAATGCCTTCAATTAATCCATCAGATGCAGTATAATTAGTCCAAGTCTGAGCATTTGACACACAAAGAGTAATCATCATAATCATTGTAATAAAATTTTTCATAATTTCAATTTTTAAATTAGTTGCTATTCATTTTCGAGTACTAAGTAAATATTTAGAAAACCTATTTACAAATAGAATATCTCGATATTTATGAATAACGGGGTGGGATTTATAAATACCCTTAATAAAATATTGCGATTAAAATGTGGAAGAAACCTTTAAAATAAACTTGGAGATTGTCATATTTCAGTATCTATTTTCAAAACGAAATTACAAATTAAAAATTGAGCTAACACATAGGTAAGCATAATTACCAACGAAAAATAGGCTTCATTTTGGTAAAACATATTGATTGCCAGGATTGAATCTGATATAATAAATATGAAAACACCCACAACTAAAAGTAAATAAGTATCTGTTTTCTTCTGAACAAATAACAATAATGAAACGGTTCCTAAAACTGAAATCACAAAAGCATAAATAATCACCGGAATTTTCATTCCACCCAAATGATCATATAATAAATTAAGAAGTAAAATAAATATAAGAACATAAGGAATTGAAACTGAAATCGCCTCCTTAATGGTTGTTTTTACTAGTAATTTCATAACCATAGTTATATAAAACAGGTGTGCAATTAAAAAGGAAGTCAATCCTAAAATAAAAAACAACTCTCCTTTTCCGAGTAGAAAAACATCTCCTAAAAAGCTAAAAAACAAACCTAATACAAACCATTTATTAACAGTAGTTGTATTTGCTTTATAATACCAAAATAGGCTTAGCATTAAAAGTGGTTTTATAATATAAATTACGATTTGCTTTTCAAAATAGATCGCAAAAAGGTCTATGACACAAAAGCTTATAAAAAATAGTAATGGAATAATTTTTTTCAAAATGTCGAATCGTTTTTAATATCGTTTTCAGCAATCAACTTTTTTGAAAGATAATTGAATCGTATAAAAAGCATAATTCCCGAAGAGGTAAGTCCTGCTAACAATCCTAACCAAATTCCTGCGCTTTTATAATCGGTGTACAAACTTAAATAATATGAAATAGGGAAACCAATAATCCAATAAGCAATAAAGGTAATAAAAGTAGGAATTTTCACATCTTGCATTCCACGTAAAGCTCCCAATGCTACAACTTGAATAGTGTCTGAAATCTGAAAAATCGCAGCAATCAATAATAATTTTGAAGCGATACTTACCACTTCAAAATTGTCTGCAAATTTGGTTGGATCGTCAAAATCTAAGTATAATTTAGGAAGGCTTCCACTAAAAACAAAGAATAAAATAGCAAAGACTACCGCAAATAACGTTGAAATCATAAATATTGAAAAAGCGATTCTACGAAGCTCTCTAAATCGTTTCAATCCTTTTTGGTTCCCAAGTCTCACCATTGCCGTAACACTTAAACCAATCGCTACCATAAAGGTCATAGACGAAAGGTTTAAGGCTATTTGATTTGCCGCTTGTGGGTTTTTCCCTAAAATACCAGAAAGCCAGATGGCAGCAGTAAAAATGGCTACTTCAAAAAACATTTGCATTGCAGATGGGAAACCCAAATCAAAAAGCTTTTTAAACATTTTTTTAGATAACTGAAACATTTTCAAGTTCAAAACATAATCCCTAGTTTTATGATGTTGCGATAACAAATACCATAAATAAATTACCATGATAACCCTTGAAACCAGCGTGCCAATTGCCGCTCCCACCATTCCTAATTCTGGAAAACCAAACTTTCCGAAGATGAATAAATAGTTTAAAATCACATTGACTATATTAGCTGCCAATGTAGCGTACATCGGGTATTTAGTGATAGACATTCCATCGCTAAACTGTTTAAATGCCTGAAAAATAATTAATGGAATTAAAGAACCTGCGACCAAGTTTAAATACGGAATTGCCAATTCAACCACTTCTTCTGGTTGTCGCATTAAATGCAATAAAGGTTCTGCAGTAAACACGCCAAAGAATAAAAATATTCCTAAAACTGTACATAAAAACAAGCCATGTTTGAAGGTAGATTTTCCTACTTCAAAATTTCCTTCACCATCAGCTTCAGCAATTAAAGGAGTAATTGCTGTTGAAAATCCAATTCCCAACGACATTGCAATAAACATAAAACTATTAGCTAAGGAAACGGCTGCAAGTTCGGCAGTTCCTAATTGCCCCACCATAATATTATCAACAAACGCTACCATTGTATGCCCCAACATTCCTAAAATCACAGGATATGAGAGCTTTAGATTGTATTTAAATTCTTTGGTGTAATCGGTTATGTTCAACGAAAGTTAATTTATTGCTAAAGTAAAAAACACATTCAATATTCAGCAGTTTCTTTATTATATTTAGAAAATAAAATCATTCAAATGAAATACGAAGCTACTACTGTTGAAGAATATATTTTACAACTTCCTGAGGAAAGAATTGAAGCTTTTAAAAAACTTAGAAAAATAATTTTAGACAACTTACCAGAAGGTTTTGAAGAAGGAATAAACTACGGAATGCCTTCCTATTTTGTTCCTCATTCTATATATCCTGATGGGTATCATTGTGATCCAAAATTACCCTTACCATTTATAAGCATTGCTTCTCAAAAGAATTTTATAGCTTTTTATAATATGGGAATTTATAGCGACCCAAAATTATTAGAATGGTTTACTTCGGAATATCCCAAATATGTAAAAAACAAATTAGATATGGGAAAAAGCTGTATTCGGTTTAAAAAAATAGATCAAATTCCTTTTCAACTTCTTGGAGAATTAGTTTCAAAAATGTCTGTTGCAGAGTGGATCACTAACTACGAGAGTGTTTTAAAAAAGAAATAAATTCTAAGATTACAATTATTTTATAAAAATTAAATATTACTTGTACCTACAGTTATTTTATTTATATTTGTACCCACAATTATTTTCAGTACAATGAATAAAATTTATTTTAACACCCTCTTAGAATTAATAATAACTGGACATTGGTTAACCGATTCGGTAAGTAGAGAACTAAAGGAATGCGATATTTACGAACCACAGTTTAATGTACTTCGGATTTTAAAAGGTGCAAAAGGAACTCCAATTTCAGTAAATACGATACTTAGTAGGATGATTCAAAAATCTAGTAATGTAACTCGTATTATTGATAAATTAGAGTCCAAAGAATTGGTTGAAAGAAAACTTTGCTCAAAAGACCGAAGAAAAATGGACATTATTTTAACCAAAAAAGGAGAGGATCTTCTTATTATTTTAAATAAAAAAGTAGAAGCATTCCATAAACAAATGGAAAACAACCTCAACAAAAAAGAACTGGAAACCTTACAATCATTAATACTAAAATTAAAAGGAGATAACAAATGAAAAAAATAATCGCATTAGGCGCAAGTAATAGTAAAGAGTCCATCAATAAAAGACTGGCTGTTTTTGTTGCAAATCAACTTCAAAACACCGAAACAATCATTATTGACCTCAACGATTATGACATTCCAATCTACGGAATAGATTACGAAACCGAACACGGAATTCCAGCACAAATACAAGAACTCAGCAATTTAATAGCTTCTGTTGACGGCATTGTAATTTCAATGGCAGAACATAACGGTTCCTATTCAGCGGCATTTAAAAGCATGTTCGATTGGCTTTCTAGAGTTGATAAATACGTTTGGAAAAACAAACCGATGTTTTTAATGGCGACTTCTCCAGGAGGTAGAGGAGGTATAACGGTTTTAGAAACTGCTAAAAATACGTTCCCAAGAATGGGAGCAAATCTTATTGCAGATTTTTCGCTTCCCTCCTTTTATGATAATTTTTCAAAAAATGGAATTACTGACGATGAATTAAACAATCAATTAAACGCTAAAATTGATGCGTTTCAGAAAGAAATTTAAATATATTCGCATTCTTAATAATCACTAATACATTCACTTAAAAACAAATTTAAAATGAAAAAAACAATTCTAACAACGTTAATTCTTGGTGCATTGATAGTTTCTTGTGGCAATAATGGAAAAAAAGCTACTACTGAAGAAGCTAAAGAAGTTACCGAAACAAAAGTCGAAACGACCGTAACCTACACTAATATTTCTGATGGAAGCAACCTAGATTGGAGAGCTTCACATTTAGCAGGTACCAGTCCTAGGTTTGGAAAAATAAGCTTGCAATCTGGAAGTTTTTCAGCAAATAACAACGAATTGACTAACGGAAAAGTGGCAATCGAAATGAGTTCGTTAACGGTTACTAGTTTTCCTGAAGGAGATGAAAAGAACACCGATTTAGCAAATCATTTAAAATCTGCCGATTTCTTTGATGTTGAAAAAAATCCAGTAGCTACTTTTGAAATTACTAAAGTTGAAAAGGCTTCAGGAGATTTTTCAAACACTATTACAGGAAATTTAACCATAATGGGAATCTCTAAAAGCATCACTTTTAATGCTAATGTGAATGTTTCTGATAACGGGGTTTCTATTAAGTCGGAAGATTTTTCAGTAGATAGAAAAGATTGGAATCTAAATTATCACGCAGAAGGAACCGAAGGTGTTCCTGTAGATTATCTAATTGCTGATGATATTGGGTTTACGATTAATGTTTCAGTATCAAAATAAAGAGGCTATCTAAAGCTGTTTTTATTGTCTGTTTGAGCGAAGCCGAAAACTTTAACTATTCTTTAGTTTTAAAAACCTTTCGACTGCGCTCAAGGAGACAATTTGGACTTCTGCTCTGCTCGGAGCCCAAGCTCAATCAAAAAAATTAACTAAAATATTTTGGATTAGCTATTGTTTTTACTTGACTTTCTCAATTTTTTTGGCTAACTTACAACAGTATATATCATCAATTTAATAAGTAAACTGCTGATATACTGACGTTGCCACACATTAGAGTACAATGATTAATTTATAATAAAAAACAAATTTTAACGTTTCATTAATATAAATTAAGACACTTATTTCGTCTTACTAATTGAAACAGGTTACAACTGAATTATATATTAAAAAAATATTACATTTGCACCTGTTAATTTATCTTTAAACCATTACTATACTATTTAAAATATATTTACTATATTTATATGGTAATTCTAGATTTATAACAACCTTATAATTGAACAAATGAACGAAAAAATCTTAAAAGACATTTATTCTTTAAACGAAACATCTAGTTTTTTAAAAGGAATTGGAAGTGTTCTAAATGTTGGTGGAAATTATTTTAATTTTAATTATTCAAAAACAGCCATAGAAGCAGACAATAAATCGATTAATTCGGATTGGGCAAGTATTGGAAAAGAGTTGACAGATGCCAAAGACAAGTTTGAAAAGGAATTTTCACCTGAAATTTGTTTAAAATAAATGTCTGACAAAGTCCCTCAAAAAATACCTAAAGAAGAGATTTCAGTATTAAAAGATGCTATTCTAGAAACAAATCCTAATTTGTTTGATGGGATTGCTCCAAGAAAGCGAAATGCGATTTTAAAAGCAGTCACAAGTGTAACTTTAGTTCAACAAAAAATGCATTCGGGACCAATACCAGACGCAGAATCACTCGCTCAATATAATGAGATAATTCCTGATGGTGCTAATCGTATTATGAGTATGGCTGAAAACCAACAAGCACATCGAATAGAACTAGAAAACAAAGTTACAACCGAACAGTTAAATCAAAGCGGAAAAGGTCAGTGGTTTGGTTTCACTTTAGGGATTGCAGGATTAGCAGGAGGTGTTTATTTAGGTGTTAACGGATTTGAAATTGTAGGTAGTATCATTGGTGGCGGAACGGTTGTTAGTTTAGTTTCTGTGTTCGTTGCAGGAAAAGCGTTTAAATAATAATTGAATTTAAACCTTACCTTTTTTAAATAATCATTATTCAATTTTCATCTATTACTTCACATTTAGAAACTCCTAGATTTTCTAAAACTTGATTTGTATTAAATGACGTGTGGCAACAACTGGTATAATTAATTGCTAGTTCTATGTCTACTTACGAAAATCCTCGCGGATTTTCTATTCGGTTTTTATTTGCTAAATTACTCGCTTAACCACGCAACTAATCATACACAAACCGTTGATAAAGCAAACGCAATACAGATAAACTATGTGTTTTAGTCATTTGTTTGCCACATAGATTAATACTTATTATTAATTTTGGTTGAAAACCTGTAAGTTCTAAAACAAAAATTACAAAGATTTTATATGCTTATTAATTCCTCTTTTTTGTTGAGCACAAAATAAAAAAACCTACTAGGTTTTTTTTAACCTAGTAGGTTTCTAATTAATATCCCGGATTCTGAGAAGAATTTGCATTGGTATTCAACTCATCTTCAGGAATTGGCAATACCAATTTATTACTATCTGACGGCAATCCACCTGCTGTTAGCCCCAAACGTTTTACATCGTGAAGCAAGTGCCCTTCAAAAGCCAACTCAAATCTTCTTTCAATAAGAATATCATCAAGGCTAACCGAATTTAATTCTGGAGCATTGGCTCTGTTTCTCAAACGGTTTACATCATTTAAAGGACTATCTCCTATTGAAGTATTCAGTCGTTGATTACATTCTGCTCGTATTAAATACATTTCAGCTAATCGCAGTAAAGGCACATTGGCATTTCTATTTATCCATTTTGTAGTGGCATTTCCACCATTTCCTGTGTAGAAATAGTTGCCACGATCGTCATTTGCATCATAACTACTAATAAAATCGTCGCTAATTGCAATGTCTGGATTACCAGGACGACCACCGTTTGCTTGAGTTGCCCAAAAGGTATTCATTGTATTTGAACCTGCTTGCAAAGTAACTTGTATCGCAAATATATCCTCACTAGAATCGGTATCGTTATTAAAAGCTGCATCAAAATCTGCGGTTAATGAATGTCCACTATTTTGAATCACCTCATTAGCAGCATCCCTAGCAGACGAATACTTTTGTTGCTGTAAATAAACTCTAGCCAATAAAGCCTTTGCAGCATATTTATCTGCAAAAACTCCATTACTATTTGGCAATAAACTTACAGCGTCGTTCAAATCGTTAATCACTTGATTGTACACTTCTTCTACCGAGCTTCTTGGATTTTCAACTATTTCATTTAAGGTAGTTGTAAGTAATATTGAAACACCTAGCTGACTGTTTCCGCCTCCACTTTGGTATTGTTTTCCGAAGAAACGTACCAAGTCAAAATGTTCCAATCCTCGTAAAAATTTTGCTTCTCCTTCTACTCGTTTTCGGCGATCTTGATCTTCAAATAAATCCAATCCAAAAAGCACGGTATTTACTTGATTGATCACATCGTAATTGTCTGCCATTAATGTGGAAACCATCCCGTTGCTTGACAACATACTTTTGTCTATATATTGTTGTCCGTCGTTAAAAGTTCCGTTCCAGATTAACTCTCCCGAACTTCCAATTAATTCGGAAGCAATGTAAGTCTGTCCTCCGTAAGAGCCTCCGCTTCCAGCAAAAACATAGGAACCTACTAATAAATCTTCTACATTATCGGCATCGGTTAAGAGTAATTCTAATGAAAGATTGTTCTCATCTTTTAGGTCATCAATGGTACATCCAATTACTAAAAGTACGATTGAAAATGCGTATAAAATTGTGTGTATAAATTTTTTCATCTTTTAAGTTTTTAAAGTTCTACATTAATTCCGAAGGTATAAACCTTGGCTGGTGGCGCTGAATAAAATTCGTAACCTCTCGCAAAAGTTCCTGGCAAATCGTCACGAGTTGCTTCAGGATCCCAACCGTCGTAATCGGTAAAAGTGAGCAGGTTTAATCCTGAAAAATACACCCGAATCATATCGATATTCCAAAGGTTTTTAAAATTATAACCCAATGTTAAATTCCGTAATCTTATAAAATCTGCATCTTGTAAATAACGGGTAGATTCTACCGCATCGCCACTTAAATCGGCTCTTGGCACATCTGTTATATCTCCAGGTTGTTGCCATCTGTCCAATTGCTCGATGCTTTGGTTATCTCTTCCGCCAGCAAATCCTGAAGATTGAAATAATCCAGCAGAATTATAAATCTGTGCTCCCCATTGACCTTGAAAGGTAAAACTGAAATCTAAATCGCGATAACGCAAAGTATTTGTTAACCCTCCAATCCAATCTGGCAAAGCTTTACCAACTACAATTCTGGAAGCATCGGTATAAACATTGGTTTTTATTCTTTCGATGGAACCGTCTTCTAATTCAGTATTGGTATAATAAAGTGCATCGCCATTTTCTGGATCTACACCTGCATATTCTACCAAATAAAAAGCACCAAAAGATTCTCCTTCTCTTAAAATTGAATAATCTCTTGCTCCAGCCGATCCAATAATATCGTCACCATCTACGAGTTTTATTATTTCATTTTTATTATAAGACATATTAAAACTGGTGTTCCAAGTAAAATTATCTCTTGTGATGTTTTTTGTATTAATTGAAAATTCAACACCCGAATTTTTCACCTCTCCGATATTGGTAAGAATTACATTTCCAGGAATCCCAGCACTTAATGGCTGACGACCGTTTAATAACAAATCCTCGGTATTCTTGATATAATAATCTATTTCACCTGTAACTACATTCCCGAAAAGTCCATAATCCAAACCAAAATTTAGTTGTGTAGTTTCTTCCCAACCTAAGTCGGCATCACCAACCACACTTATAAACTGACCAGAAACTGTATCGTAAGAACCTGAGCCTAATCTGCTTAAATAATCGAAACTACCCAAAGGCTGATYTCCTGTAATTCCCCAACTTCCTCTTAATTTTAAAAATGAAAAAGTATTGGATTCTTTTAAGAAACTTTCATTTGTGGCAATCCAACCTACGGAAGCAGAAGGAAAATAACCATAGCGATTGTTAGGTCCAAATTTGCTGGAACCATCAACACGCATACTCGCTTTTAGTAAATATTTATCTTTGTAANCTAYAMKTNTGMWYWWMMRMANTAMKAMKCMAAWWYWTTTTTTATTCTTGTAGTTGAACCGCCAGTAATATTTGTGGCTCCCGCTACTGTCTGAATTAAATCATTGGCAAATGAATCTCCAGAAACACTAATTCCTTTTCGGTTGTTTTCTTCGTAACTCATTCCTAAAACTACATTTAGATCGTGAATATCTGCAAACGTTTTATCGTAGGTTGCAAAATTGTTGAAGGTGATATAATCTCTACTTACTGTTCTTCCTGCACCGTTTGAAAGCCCTCCAGTTCTTGGAATTTCACTTCCTGAAAACACTTCTTCTGATTGATTGAAAAACTCGTATCCAAATTCCGATCTAAAAGTTAAGTCTTCTAAAATTGAATATTCTCCAAATGCAACTCCTCCAAGATTCCAAATATTGGTTTCAAAAAAACCGAATTCTTCTTCAAAAAGAAAATTATCATATAAGGTGTTTCCATTTAAAGTTCCGTCTTCGTTATGCGTTGGAGAAATTGGCACCAAAGCAACTGCTTGTAGTGGCGTTGTAAATTGTCTGTCTGCAGAAATACGGTCTATTTTACTTCTTGCCATCGAGATATTTGCTCCTACATTAAATCTTTCAGACATTTTTCTGCGTGCATTAACTCTAAAATTATAGCGCTCTAAACTATTCCCTCGTACAATTCCATCGGTATTATTACTTCCTAAAGACATAAAATACGATGACTTATCATCGGCACCAGATACTGAAAAACTTAGCTCTTGTATGTTTCCTTTAACCAATGCTTCATTTTGCCAATTGGTGTCTATATTTCCGTTTCGCCAATCGCTGATGTTTCCTAAACCATCGGTTGCCAAAGCATCTAAAGTGGCTTCTATTTGCGCTTCAGATTGACCTGTATTTGTGGCAGCTTCTGTATATAATTCTACATATTGATCTGCGTTTAACCATTTACGTTTGTTGGTTGCTTCCGAAAAACCATAGGCAGAATGAAAGGATATTTTTGCTTTACCTAGCTTACCAGATTTTGTAGTAATTAAAATTACACCGTTGGTACCTCTAGAACCATAAATTGCAGCAGATGAAGCATCTTTTAAAACTTCAATAGATTCGATATCATTGGTATTAATATTCAACAAAGGGTTTGTTGGTGCTGAACTCCCTGACTCTTGATTGCTAATAATAGGAATACCATCCACCACATACAATGGTTCTTGATTGCCACTTAAACTAGCGACACCCCGTATGTTGATAGAGATTTTTCCTTCGGCTTTACCATTGGCTTGGTTTATTTGAACACCCGAAAGTTTTCCTATTAATGCATTCTGAAAATTTGAATTTGGAATCTCTTTAATATCTTCTGCTTTTACAGATGATATTGCATCGATTACTTTGCGTTTGGATTGTTTTCCGAAGCCAGTTATTACAACTTCTCCAATAGCCTCAGCAACTTCTATTAGCTGTACTTTAATAGTATTGTTGTTTTCAGTTATTAGAACTTCTTCAGCTTCAAACCCTACATAACTAAAAACTAAGGTTTTTCCTATGGAGGTTTTAATGTTGAAATTTCCGTCAAAATCTGTTTGAGTGCCTGTTGCGCTTCCTTTAACAATAATATTTACACCGTTTAAAGGCAATCCAACTTCATCTGAAACTGATCCACTAATGTTTTTTTCTTGGGCTTGTACCGCAGTTAAACTTAACAACAATAGTACTAACCACAAATAGTAATTTTTTTTCATAATTAAATATTTTGGGTTACTAATTAGGTTAAACAACCAAAAAAAAGCTTGAAGTAAATTGAGAGCAAATTCTTAATAAAACAAAATGTATTCTATGATGAAACAAAAAATTAAGAATAAAAAAACATCACAACAAGCTTTAACTCTTGGCTGCGATGTAAAGAAAATATAAAATGAAAATTAAAAGGGCAAGACCCATAAACATTACCAATACCGAAGTACACTTACTTTGTATTTACGCGCTTAACGAGGCAATATATTGTGAAGGTGTTTGAGAAAGTAGTTTTTTAAACGACTTGTTAAAAGTAACTTTATTATTAAAACCAACTTCGTAAGCGATATCGATAATATTTAAATTTTTATGAGTATCGTTTTTAATAATAGACAATGCTTCATCTATTCGATACTTATTAATAAGCTCGAAAAAGTTTAAATCAAAATGTTCATTAATTACTTGCGAAGTATTGTGACGATTGGTATCTAATTTTTCTGAAAGAATTTCTAAGCTGATATTGTTTTGTCGGTAAATTTTTTCTTCTTCTAATAAATAGATCAACCTTTCTTTTAAATCGTGTGAAAAACCAGTAGTTAATCCAGATTTTTTATACTTATTCAATCCTTCTTGAAAATAACCTGTGGCAAATAATTTTGGATTTAAATATGCTTTATAACCAATATATAAAACCATTACAGCCATTGCTGCAATTTGCAAATGGAATAAAATTTCGTATCTAGGAATTACTTTTGAAACAATAATTAGTCCATATACACAATAAAAAACCACATAGGAAGAAACTAAAATAGCAATTCCTTTTTGCCATTTATATTTAACTATATCTAATTTTTTATTGTTTTTTATTTTCTGAAAAAATATTCTAACAATTAAAAAAGCATAAATTAATAATGACGTAAGTTTAATCATAAAAACTATTCCAATTAATGCCTTATTATTAAACGCACTTACCTCTAACATCATACTTAACTTTTCTGAAGGAGACAATAGGTAATAAGGGAATGCGAAAAAAATAATTACACCTGTAGGAATTAGATGTAATAAATCTATTTTTCGGAAACTATAATTAAATACGATTTTTTTATAATAAAAATAAATAACTGGACCATACAAAAATGAGAATGTAATAGACATTAAATATGTATGTGGATAGCTATATCTTAAATTTGACAAATAGAAAAATAAATCTAAAATAAAAATAGAGTGCATTAAAACAAAAAAGCTTATTAATGTGGTTGAAGAATTGTTTGAATTATTTTTTAAATTCAATACAATAAAAACAAAGAACCCAATTAATGCTGTAAACAGATAAAACAGATTAATAATGCTGAAATTTGTTTTGTACTTAGCTTGTAAATTTTTAAAAGACGAAGTGTTTTTAATGCCTTCAAATACATCGTTATTTATAAAACCGACATGGAGCGAAGATTTTATATATTTTTCAATAAAAATGGCTGCATTATTGGCATCTCCATTATGAGCATATTCTATTGCTTTCCATCTAAAAGTTTGTAATGAATCTATAATTGATCCACTATTATAAACTTTAGAATTTATTAAATAGGAGTAGATGCTAACACTTTCTTCTTTAAAAATATTACTAGAACGCACATCAATCCTATTATCACCTAGTAAATTTTCTTCGGCATAACTATTACTACTAAAAGACAGCAAAAACAGCATTGCCAAAATTATGGCAAATCTATTATTCATCAATATGTTAACAAGTGCTCTCAATACTATTGTTAATTTTTATTAAATATACAATCAAGTAACGTATAAAAAAAACAAAAGGTGTTTCCCGATAAAAGTTTACGTCTGTTTTTATGAAAACCTTGCTGATAATTAGTAAATTTAAACAAATAATGATCTGTGTAAAATTATTAATAATCACAACAAAATAAAGACTTAACAACACAAATTTAAAATTACAAAAAGGTGATTTTATTGAAGAATTCAAAATAATGCTTTTCGGTATGAAGATAAATCACCAACTCATCATTTTTAAGCTTAATCTGGTAAATTTCTTCAGAAATAAATAATTCTTCCAAAATAATCGAAAGTTTTTTTATTATTCCTGAAGTTGGAAACTTAGATTGAACGCGGTAATTATTTTAAAGATAGGTGAAAATATTCATCAGAGGAAGCATTGGGTTTTATCATCATTGTTTATTTCACGCCATATTTATCAAACAAATAAATAAGGCTCGTCATGGCTGCTGCACCTAATTCTAATTCACGCTTGTTTACAGATTCAAAGACATCGTTTGCAGCGTGGTGATAATCAAAATACCGTTGTGAATCTGGACGTAATCCAGATAAGACAGTTACCATACCTTCTTTTTTAAGAGGTCCAATATCTGCACCACTTCCTCCTTTTGTAAACCAATTTGCTAGGTAGGGTTCAAAAAGGGATTCCCATGATTTTATTTGGTTAAAGTTAACATCATTTGCATCAAACGAGAAACCACGAGGTGTAAATCCGCCAGCATCACTTTCCAATGCAAAAATATGATGCTCTCCTTTTCGTTTTGCTTCTGCTGCATATTTTTTTCCGCCGCGTAATCCATTTTCTTCATTCATAAATAAAACTACTCGGATGGTATATTTTGGTTGATACCCTATTTTTTTTAGAATTCTTAATACTTCCATAGACTGTACACATCCAGCACCGTCATCTTGAGAACCATCTCCCAAATCCCAAGAATCCAGATGACCACCAACAACAATGTATTTATTTGGATAAACACTTCCTTTTATTTCACCAATCACATTATAAGACTGTACATCTTGATGGGCTCTACAATTCATACTATAGTAAAAAAGTAGTTTTGGTTGAAGCTTTAATGTTGCACTTAAATAATTTGCGCCGTTGGTACTTATTGCGCAGGCAGGTATTAAAAGGTGTTCTGGAGTATCGCCATAACTCATTGTTCCTGTATGTGGATAATCATCCAAACGTAAATTCATAGAACGAACAATTACACCAACTGCTCCATATTTAGCTGCCTCTTCTGCTCCTGCATATCGCTGACTCACAGCACCACCATAAGCACCCATTGTTTGTATTAAATCTGCCTGCATTGGGCGATTATAAAAAACAATTTTACCTTCTATTTCATCTTTTCCTAAAACGGCTAATTCCTCAAAACTCATTACTTCGACTACTTCTGCTTTTAAGCCTCCATAAGGTGTTGGTACTGAACCTCCCAAAGCACAAATATCTGCTTGCGTAGTCATTCCTGGCGAAGTTTCAATGTATGAAAATTCTTTGCCCCCACGAGTCCATTTTGGAACCATTACAGACTGTAACCAAACTTTATCTAAGCCTAATTCTTCTAATTGCTCTTTGGTATATTTAACTGCTAATTCTGCCCCTAAAGACCCTGAAAGTCTTGATCCTATATTGTTAGACATATAATCTAGCCAATCGTAACTTGCCCCGTCAATCAAAGAGGTATTGTAAATTTCTTTAATTATTGTTGAATCTTCTTTGTTAACTTTTTGTGATAATCCGTTTGTTATTATTGAAATGGATAAAATTAGAAATAGCGCTTTTTTCATAAGATGGTTATTGAGAAATTATTCGTTTTGAAGCTGTTTTTTATATTCTGAAATATGTGATTTCATTTTATCTGACATTTCAGGTTCTTTAATGTCTTGAATTTTTTTTAATTTTCGAAGTAGAATAGAAGCAACAATTAATCGAGCTGCAGGTTTATTGTCGGCAGGAATCATATACCAAGGGGCGTGAGGTTTTGAAGTTCGGTTAATAGSRTSYTGATRRNNTAMTNNCSAYATATTTGTCCCAAAGTTTACGCTCTTCCAAATCTCCAGCTGAAAATTTCCAGTTTTTCTTAGGAAGATCTAATCTTCTAAGTAATCTAAGTTTTTGTTCTTCTTTAGAAAGATTCATATAGAATTTAAAAATAAGTGTTCCGTTTTCTGCTAGATTCTTTTCGAAAGCATTAATTTGTTCAAAACGCTTGTCCCAAAAGGCTTTATTAACATCTGCAACACTTTTAATATTTGGTAAATTTTCACCCAAAATATAGTTTGGATGCACTCTTGTAACTAATACATTTTCGTAATGTGTTCGATTAAAAACACCAAATTTTCCTCTAGCAGGTAAAGCTATATAATGTCGCCATAAGTAATCGTGACTTCTTTCTAAATCGGTTGGGACTTTAAAACTTGTCACCTCTACACCACTTGCATTAAAGTCTTTAAAAACCTCTCTAATCAAGCTATCTTTACCAGAAGTATCCATTCCTTGCAAACAGATTAACACAGAATATTTATCGTGAGCATACAGTGTGTTTTGAAGCTTTCCAAGTTGTTTTCTAACCTTTGCTAATTTTTTTTCTAATTTCTTTTTTGATAGGTTAAAACTTTCTGAAGTATAAAGGTTTGGTAAAGTTACTGCCTTTTTAACTTCATAACTTGAAATTTGATTCTCTTCCATAGCCATTTTATTTACTAGCGAATAATTTCACATCGTTTTCGGTTACTTCTGTTTCACCTAAAATTATTAATCGCTCAATTACATTTCTAAGTTCTCTAATATTTCCTGTCCAATCGTATTCTTGTAATAATTTAATTGCTTTAGAAGAAAAAACTTTATTGACAGTACCTTGTTCTTCGGCGATTTTTTTACTGAAATGTTCTATTAATAGAGGAATATCATCTCTACGATCATTTAAAGAAGGAACATGGATTAAAATTACCGCTAAACGATGGTACAAATCTTCTCTGAAATTTCCTTCCGAGATTTCCTTCTTCAAATCTTTATTGGTTGCTGCTAAAACACGAACATTTACTTTAATATCTCGATCGCTTCCTACCCTGCTTATTTTATTTTCTTGCAAAGCTCTCAATACTTTTGCTTGTGCTGAAAGACTCATATCACCAATTTCATCTAGAAATATAGTGCCGTTATTGGCAGTTTCAAACTTTCCTGCTCGGTCTTTTACAGCGCCAGTAAAACTTCCTTTTTTATGCCCAAACAATTCACTTTCTATTAACTCGCTTGGTATGGCAGCACAATTTACTTCAACTAAAGGACCTTTTGAACGGTCGCTTTTTTCGTGTAACCAATGTGCAACAAGTTCTTTTCCTGTTCCGTTAGCACCTGTTATTAGGACTCTGGCTTCACTTGGGGCTACTTTTTCGATCATTTCTTTAATATGTGTAATCGAAGAAGATTCGCCAATCATTTCATATTTTTTGCTTACTTTTTTCTTAAGCCGAGTATTTTCTACCACCAACTCTTTACTATCTAAAGCAATACGAACAGAGTTTAATAATCTGTTTAAATCTGGTGGTTTTGAAATATAATCAAAAGCGCCCAATCGCATAGAATTTACAGCGGTATCTAAATCACCGTGGCCTGAAATCATTACCACTGGAATTTCTGGTTTTATTTTTTTTACTGCTTCCAAAACTTCAATCCCGTCCATTTTTGGCATCTTGATATCACATAAAATTAGGTCGAAATTTTCTTTTTTTATGAGTTCAATTCCTATTAAGCCATCTTCTGCTTCAGACACCAAATAATCTTTATTTTCTTCGGAAAGTATTCTAGTTAATACTCTACGAATGGCTGCTTCATCTTCAATTATTAATATTTTTGACATATATATACTTTAGTAGGAATAATAATTAAGACTCTTTTGTTGTTGAGTAAATATGAACATCTCTTTGTGGAAATGGAATGCTAATATTGCTTTCTCTGAAAAGATCATCAATATTAAAACGCATATCACTCTTTATTTTTGGTGCTTTGAAGCTTTCATTCAAGAAAAAATTTAAATTGAAAATTAATGCAGAATCTCCAAAATCTTCAAAAGTTACAAACGGCTTTGGCTTTTTTAATATTCCAGCATGTTCATTTGCTGCTTTAAATAATAACTCCGCTACTTTTTTAACATCACTCCCGTAGGCAACACCTATTGTTAATGACTCTCTGGTCGTATTTCTGTTTTGGGTATAATTATAAATTGAATTCCGAATTAAAATATGGTTTGGGATAATAATAATTTTATCATCACGAGTAATTGCTCTTGTAGTACGAAGTTTTATTTCGATAACTTTTCCAACTTTTCCTTCTACTTCAATAATATCACCTACTAAAAGAGATTTGTCTAATATGATGAAAATCCCACCAATTATATCTTGAAATAAATCTTGTAATGCTAGTCCTAAACCGACTAATAAAGCCGCAGAAGCAGCAAGAAACGGCGTAATATTAATTCCTGATTGACTTAAAATAAAGAAGAAAACAATAATATAAGTTACATATTTTATGAATTTAAATATGCTTACAAATTTATTCTTATCGATTTCGTCCATATTTCGGGTTGAAATTTTCCGAATCCATTTTAAAATAAAACTTGCGAATATTAAGGAGAAAACTAGCCCTAAAACTAATCCAACAGTTAAATTGATTCCAGTTTCTCCTTCACCAAAATGAAAACCAAAATCTAAAACATTCTTTATAGAACCCCAAATATCTTCCTTAACCACTTCTTGTATTTGCTCAACAATTTCCTCTTGTTTATCCTGCATAATTAATATTTCAGCCATTTAATTAGTTCTTTATAGCTAGGTTTTTTACCGTACATTAATATACCAACTCGATATATTTTTGCAGCAAACCAAACGGTTGCCATAAAAGTAGTAAATAAAATGACTAAAGAAAGAATTTGCTGCCATAAAGGTACTCCAAATGGTATTCGCATAAGCATGACTACCGGAGAGGTGAATGGAATATAAGAAAATACTTGTGAAACTGTCCCGTGGGGATTTTCAATTACCGTGAAAAATCCAACATACATTCCTAACATTAATGGCATTATAATAGGTAACATAAATTGTTGCGTATCTGTTTCACTATCAACTGCAGCACCAATAGCAGCATACAATGAAGCATATAACAAATAACCGCCAATAAAGAAAAACACAAACATAACTACCAAATTAGTAATTGGTAAATTGTTTAATTCTAAAAATATTTCTGAAATTATATGTTGCGAATCGGCACCCGAATTTTGTACTAATAATTCTTGTTGTTGGCTCTGAGCTGCTGATGTATCAATTCCAAAAATGGAAGATATAGCAGCACTTAATACTAACATTAAAACAATCCAAACTGCAAATTGTGTGATTCCTGCTAAGGTGGTTCCAAATATTTTTCCGAGTAAAAGTTTAATGGGTTTTACTGAAGAAATAATAACTTCGATTATTCTACTTGTTTTTTCTTCAATCACACTTCTCATAATCATATTTCCATAAATGATGATAAACATAAAAAGCAAATATCCAGCCGCACCACCGAATGCTAATTTTAAACCTGAACCTAATTTTGAAGTTTTCTTACCTTCAAATGTTTCTAATTTTGTGTCTATATCAATTCGTAATTCTTCAATTATTTTTGCGTCAATTCCTGCTTCTTCAAGTTTGATTACGTTTACTTTATCTTCAATACTGTTTTCTACATCTCGCATTATAGTAATTGATGGCGAGTCTTCAGAGTAAAAAGTAATGCTTTCAGAAAGCTCTTCAATAGTATTTATTTTAGGAATATAAAGCAAGCCATAAACTTCAGATTCTTCGGTTAGTTTCTTAGCATTATCTAAAGAAACCGAAGTTAGCTCTTTGTACTTAAGTCCTTTTGTGTCTTCAAAATAATTGGTAAAAAGTCCACTTTCATCCAGAATATTTATAGTATTAACCGTATCGTTATTTAATTGTGACAAATAAGAAACTAGCGTTATAATACCTACCATAATAATAGGACTTAAGAAAGTCATTATTATAAAGGACTTATTTCTGACCTTATTTAAATATTCGCGTTTTATAATTAAAGGAAGATGATTCATAATTTTGAATTAGTTATTTTGAACGGTTTCGATAAAAATATCACTTACTGAAGGAATTACTTCTTCAAAATGTGTGAGTTGACCAAGGGTTGTTAAATAGTTGACCAATTCGTTAACCGAAGCATTTTCAGGGATTTTTATATGGTATTGCTGTTCATGATTTATGGTCTTAAATGAAGTAGATTTTACTTCAAATTTATCTGTTAAAACAGCCTTTAAATTTTCTGTGTTATTTGGCATTAATCCCACCTTATAGGTATTGGATCTATAGGCTCTTTTAATATCGATTAATTTTCCGTCAAGTATTTTGTTAGACTTATTTATCAGGGCAATATGGTCGCACATTTCTTCAACAGATTCCATACGATGTGTTGAAAAAATAACGGTAGCGCCCTCGTCTTTTAAACGTAATATTTCATCTTTAATAAGGTTGGCATTTATGGGGTCAAAACCACTAAAAGGTTCGTCAAAAATCAGCAATTTTGGTTGATGTAAAACGGTAACTACAAACTGAATTTTTTGTGCCATTCCTTTGGAAAGCTCTTGTATTTTTTTGTTCCACCATCCATCAATTCCCAAACGGTTAAACCAATATTTAAGTCGTTCTTTTGCTTGTGTTTTTGAAAGCCCTTTTAATTGTGCCAAATACATTACTTGCTCACCAACTTTCATGGTTTTGTACAGCCCTCTTTCTTCTGGCAAATAACCAATATGCTGAATATCGTCTGGCTGTAATGGCCTTCCGTCTAAAATTATTTCACCAGAATCTGGCATAGTAATTTGATTTATAATACGAATCAAGGTGGTTTTTCCTGCGCCGTTGGGGCCTAAAAGTCCAAAAACACTGCCTTTTGGAACTTCTATACTTACATTATTTAAGGCTTTAAAATCTCCAAATGATTTTGAAACATTTGAGACTACTAAAAGATTGTTCATAGTTAATTGTTAATTCCGAAAGTACGGAAATGTAAATATATTAATTTGTGATTGAAGCATTAACGCTAATTATATAAATTGTTTGTTAAAAAAAATATAGAAACGTTACAAGGAATCTCAATATTTTAATGGCTATAAAGCATATAAAAAACAAAACCCACCCTATAAATTAATACAGGATGGGAAAAAATTGCTATGAAAAAGAAAAATATCGCTACTATGAAATAGCGATTCTCAAATATAATAAAATTTTTTAATTAACGTTACTTTAACTAAACATATCTTTTACTTTTTCGAAAAAAGATTTGTCTTCCTTTTCAGGTTTCGGCTCAAAGTTATCGTCACCACTCATTTTACTGAAAAATTCTTTTTGTTCTTTTGATAACTCTTTAGGAGTCCAAACATTAATATGGACTAATAAATCGCCTGTTCCGTAGCTATTAATACTTGGTATCCCTTTGTTACGAAGTCGTAAAATCTTACCGCTTTGTACTCCCGACTCAATTTTAATTCGGACTTTTCCGTTAACGGTATCTATTTCTTTAGAAGTTCCTAATGCTGCATCAGAAAAACTAATATAAAGATCATGATGTAAATTATCACCTTCACGTTGTAGCGTTGGATGTGGTTTTTCTTCTATATGAACTAATAAGTCGCCTGTGATTCCGTTTCCTGGAGCTTCATTTCCTTTTCCAGAAACCTTTAATTGCATGCCTTCAACCACCCCAGCAGGTATTTTTATAGTAACTGTTTCTTCGGTTGCTAACATCCCATTTGCATCTGCATTGGCTGGTTTCTTATCGATGGATTGTCCAGCACCATGACATAGGTTACAAGGAGCAGAAGTTTGCATTCTTCCTAAAATAGTATTCTGTATTCGTGTTACTTGTCCACTACCATTACATGTAGTACAAGTTTTATAAGTAGTCCCTTGCGCTACTTTTTTTCGTTTAACTTTGATTTTTTTCTCAACTCCGTTGGCAATTTCTTCTAAGGTTAGTTTAACACGAATACGAAGATTGCTCCCTTTAACTCGAGCTCTACGACCGCCGCCGCTAAAGCCGCCGCCGCCGCCAAAAATATCTCCAAATTGGCTAAATATGTCATCCATATTCATACCTCCGCCGCCAAAGCCACCCCCGAAGCCGCCACCACCTCCACCACCTTCAAAGGCTTGGTGACCAAAACGATCGTATTTAGCTTTTTTATCCGCATCACTTAATACTTCATAAGCTTCCGCTGCTTTCTTAAAGTTTTCTTCTGCCCTAGCATCATCTGGATTTTTATCTGGATGAAATTCTATCGCTTTTTTACGATATGCTTTTTTTATTTCGGCAGTAGATGCCTCTTTTGAAACACCTAATATTTTGTAGAAATCTTCTTTCACGTGATTTTGCTATTTGCTAATTTATACTATTGCTTACTGTCCGATTACCACTTTAGGAAAACGAATTACCTTTTCACCTAATTTATATCCTTTTTCAACTACATCAACAATTTTTCCTTTTAAGTCTTTACTCGGTGCAGGAATCTGGGTAATTGCCTCGTGAATATCCGCATTAAAAACATCACCTTGTTTAGTTTCAACATGTGCTAATCCTTTAGATTTTAAAGCTTCTCTAAGTTTATTACTTATCAATTCAATTCCTTCTAAATGAACAACATTTTCAGATTTTTCAATTTCTGAAAGAGCTCTGTCAAAATCGTCTAAAACCGGAAGCAATGCATTTATTACTCCTTCACTTGCTGTTGAAAATAATTCGATACGTTCCTTAGAAGTTCGTTTTCTAAAGTTTTCAAACTCTGCAAACAAACGTAAACTCTTATCTTTTTCTTTATCTAATTCTGCTTGTAAAGCTTCTAAAGGACTTACTTCTTCTGCTTTTTCTTCTTGAACAGTTTCCTTTTCGGTTGTTAATACATCCTCTTCAAGTTCTTGTTCTTTTTTATTTTTTTTGCTCATTGTCTGAGTGTGTTTAAATTTTGAGTAAAATAGTTTGCAAAAGTACTGCCATTTATGGTTAAATGTCATAATGTCACTTGAAAGAAGACATATGACCGCTTTGCTTTATGACATATGATAGATGACAATTTTGAATTCATAATTCTGAATTATTTTTTGTTCCTCTCAAAATTTACCACTTTGCTTCGTGAATGCTTCGTTGCTCTAAGCATTTACTCCACTTTGTGTCGTGAATGCTTCGTTGCTCTAAGCATTTACTCCACTTTGTGTCGTGAATGCTTCGTTGCTCTAAGCATTTCACGTTTACCAGGAGGTCCAGGAAGTCGTTCTACAGTGAAGCCTACTTCTTGCATTGCTCTACGCACACTTCCTTTTGCGGAATAGGTTACTAAAACACCTCCTGCTTTTAAAGCATTATACATTTTCTGAAATATTTCTACTGTCCATAATTCCGGTTGTACTCTTGCTCCGAAAGCGTCAAAATATATGATATGGAAAGCATCTTTATCTTCTATTTCTGAAAAGAATTGTTTTCGTTTTAACAATGAAAAATCTTTTGAAATTTCTATATTTTTTTCCCAAGGACATAGATGTAATTTATTGAATAATTCTTCAGAAGTCTTTAATTCTGAGGGATAATTTAATTTTTCAATTTCAAAATTTTCAATGGGATAAGCTTCTATACCTGTGTATTCAACTTTAGTAGTATTCTTTTCAGCTTCAATTAACGTGATAAATGTATTAAGTCCTGTTCCAAATCCTATTTCCAAAATTTTTAATGGATTTGGATTGTTATTTTTTAAAAAACAGAAAAAGCCCATCTCGATAAATACGTGATAGGCTTCTTGTATGGCTCCGTGTTTGGAATGGTATTGCTCATCCCATTCTGGTAAATGAATGGTTGTTGAACCGTCTTCCGTGGTAATTATTTCACGTTTCATGTGTCTTTAATAGTATTATTTCGACCACATGGTTCATCCATAATAATCATTTTCTTATGTGACAGTATTTTAATTGTAGAGGGCTTAAAATTAATTTATTAATAGTTTTTCAATCCTTGGAATGGGCCCTACACATTCTGTAGTATGACAAGAAATACAAGTGTTAATTGCATTATTGTAGCGATTTTTTAACGGAATTCCACTTTCGGCATCAAATATTGCTCTTTCATTATCAATATAAACTTTTGAAAATGCTTTAAATGTATCGTTGTACGGTTTGTCATCGGTAAGTTTAGCGGTGAATATTTTTAAAAATTCTTTCGGAAAGTCACTAGGTGTATTTCCCGCTTGAATATCTTTTTTAATACCCTCGTGTACATCGTACATAGATCGCATAAGCAACGTCATTCCTGAAGCTACATCCATATCTGGCACAAATTTTTTGTCTGTTTTATTGCTAACTTCTTTCTTTTCAGTTGAAGTACAAGAAAGTAAAAACAAACTGCATAAAACTGTAAATAGTTTCATTTTTTACTCTTTTAAAAGCACACCGTCTGCTTCAAAAGAAAGGGTTTTTTCAACCTTAGTAATTGCTGAAATTTCATCTGCACTTTTACCTGCATCTTCTGCATAATGACGTTGTTCTTCCACTGAAACTTCAGAAATAAAAGCTTTTCCGTTTACGATTACTTCTTTATCAGCTATATTTTTAGGCATAAAGAAACCGTAATCTTTAAACTTTACCATTACCTCATCGTTACCTAAATCAAGGCGCATCCAACATCCTTTAGATTGACATACTTCATTTACTTTAGTTGTCATTTTTACAGAAACGGTATCGCCAGCTTTTAGGTTTTTATATACCTCAACTGCTTCCGTTTTTGAGATTACATTTTCATCGGTAATTTTATCGCCAAAGGAAGCATACGCAATTTCTTGTTTTACAATTTCTTCTTGTTTTTCTGATTTGGTTTCAGATTTACACGCAAATAACAGAAATGGGATACTAAATAATACGACTAATTTTTTCATAATAATAACTTTGATTTATAATAATTGAATTTAAAGTGATTACAAAATTAAGACATTTTTAAGTAAAAGTAGTCTTTTATTAGGTACTTTCGCAGAACGAAAAACACCCTTTATGAACCTCAAAACACAAGCATCTGTTACTGTAAATAAAATTGAAACTTCGCGAATAAATGAAGTAGATTTTAACAATCTTTCGTTTGGTGATGAATTTACAGATTATATGTTTGAATGTGATTATAGAGCCGGGACGTGGAGCAATCCAACTATTAAACCTTTTGGCCCTTTAAGCATTTCGCCAGCTGCAAAAGTTTTTCATTATGGGCAAGCTGTTTTTGAAGGAATGAAGGCTTATAAAGATGTTGATGGGAAAATTTGGTTGTTTAGACCTGAAGATAATTTTAATAGAATTAATCATTCTTCCAAACGATTAGCGATTCCAGCGTTTCCAAAAAATTTCTTTTTTGAAGGGTTAGAAACCATGTTAAAACTAGATAGCGATTGGATAAAACCTGGAATGGGAAATTCACTTTATATTCGTCCGTTTGTGATTGCAACTCAATGTGGAGTTTCGGCATCACCTTCAGATGAATATAAATTTATGATTTTATTTTCACCAGCACAAGCTTATTATACAGGAGATGTAAAAGTTGTAATTGCCGAACATTTTAGCCGTTCTGCTGACGGTGGTGTGGGTGCTGCAAAAGCTGCTGGAAATTATGCGGCACAATTTTACCCAACCAATCTTGCTAAGGAAAAAGGATTTCATCAAGTAATTTGGACCGATTCTAACGAACATAATTACTTAGAAGAAGCCGGTACTATGAATGTTTTTTTTAGGGTAAACGATACTTTATTAACGGCACCAATTAGTGATCGTATTTTAGACGGTATTACACGACGTAGTGTAATTGCTCTTGCAAAAAGAGATGGTATTAAAGTAGAAGAACGTAGAGTTTCTATTTCTGAAATTACCGAAGCTTCTATCAACGGGACATTAAAAGAAATATTTGGTACAGGAACTGCTGCAGTGATTAGCCCTGTTAGTGACTTTAGTTATAAAGAGCAAGTATATCATTTACCTAAATCTACTGAAGGATTTGCAACACGATTTAAAAAAGAATTGACCGAAATTCAATACAATCAAATTGAAGATACTTTTGGCTGGAGGTATTTGGTGGAGTAATCTTTAGAAAAATCAATCTGTTTTTTTTCGCTAGTTTCGTTTTTGATATTACTATTTTAGTATGGATTTCGATATCTCATTATTATTTTATGTGATCCAGAAGTTTTTCGATGATAATACATAATGTTTTTATCTACTGTTAACGTAGGCGCTTCTATTAAATTTGAAATAGTTTCTGAAAACAAAACTTTTGGAATTGAAAATTCTAATAAAGAATTACTTCTAACCGCTACACATATTTCAAAAACAGTACTTGAAGTAATCTCTCCTTTTAAATATCTTGTATAATACAACTCTAAGTTATCACTACTTATACAGGGTGCATAATAAATATAATTTGCATTATTAATGTTTTGTAAAATTGATATAGAATTTGAAAGTGTGCTAAATGTTGAATCATTGTTTTTTTGAGCAATTCCTAATTTAGTTTCACAGGGTCCTTGACAGTTTGCATCATCAAATCTTGCATTACTGAAGTATAAAAATTGTCCATCTAAACTTATTCCGTGATCCATTACAAGCCAACCAGGTATATTCATATTAAAATCTCCTTGTACTCTTTCAATGTCAATAACATTTCCTTCATTAAATGTTCCTTGAAAGAGATTATTCAATTCAGTAGGATAATTTCTTGTTGATGTCCAATAAAAATTCCCGTTAATATCCATATCAGCAACAGCATCTAAATGAGGTGGTGTTATTTGGTTTGTTCCTATTAATTCTCCTTCATAATTAAAGGTTGAATCATTAATTTTAGTAGCATAATATAGTTTTGTGTTTATGCCATCATTTATGTTGTTAAAGAAAAGGTAGTTACTATCAGGCGACACAAATGGTTCCATAGCATCAAATGATAAACCATTAATGGCTACTTCTATTTCTGAACCAAATGAAGGATATGTTATTGATTCAAGAATATCATTATCATCATCTGATGTGCAAGAAATGATTAATAAAGTTACAAGTGTTATTATAAAAAGGTTATTTATTTTCATTTGTTATTTTTTAACGTCTGGTTACTCTGTCATTTTTATACATATACTTGTGGTTTTGTGTATACATATTTCAGGACGGGTCAGTATTAATGGCAACATCAAGGATAGCCGCAGTAATTTTTTCCAAAAAAAATTATTGACTGTTATCTAGTGTTGTCTTTAGTTTTTCTATTTTGCTATTCTATTTAGTCCAAAGCTAAGCAAAATCTTTATTATAGGAAAAACGTAGTTCGAAAATGAGCTCAATAATTTTAAAGGGCTAAAAACAAACTTGATTCTAAATATTATAACTCATTATTTAGGAATAATGAATGTCTTATTTAGAAAATTATTGAAACCTATTGAATTCTATTTCAGTTTTAACTTTATAAAAAACTTGCTTTTCTCAAAAAAAACCACTTACTTAGCTTATGTTTTATAACATTCACAATGTGTGAAAGAACTCTCTTTCACAGTGTAACTGAAAAACTTAAGGCAGAATTTTGTCCCAAAATTCCATAAAGTTAAAACTGAAATTTTCCCTCTATAATTAAAGCTTGTTTTTAGTTCAAATTACTCACTTTTGAATTAAAGTACAACGGTTATATATCTACAATAGTTGTTATTTATTAATAATTATTTCTCCAAAATAGTCTTAATATCCGGTTTAAAATAATTTGGTCCTTTTAATACTTTCCCGTCTTCTCGGTAAATGGGTTTTCCATCGGCTCCTAATTTACTCATATTACTTTTTTGAATTTCGTTAAAAACTTCTTCAATTTTATGCTGCATTCCGTGTTCGATTATGGTTCCGCATAAAATATAAAGCATATCTCCCAATGCATCGGCAACTTCAATTAAATCATTATCATTTGCTGCTTCTAAATATTCTTCGTTCTCTTCTTTCATTAAATTAAAACGAAGTAAGTTTTTTTCTTTTGTTAGTTCTGACGTTGGAGAATCTTTCATTCCCAATCCAAATGCTTTATGAAATGCTTGTACTGCTGCTATTTTATTTTTCATATTTATTTTCCGAATAATCGGTTATTAATTAATTCAACTTAAATATATTCAAATGTAATTTTTTATTTATAGAATCGTATTTTTGAAGTCTTAAATCTACAAAAATATGTTTAGTTCTGGTCAATTGACGTTTCTTGTTTTCTTTCTTATAGCTTTTGTGATTCTTATGTTTTTTAGTTACCGTAAAGATAAAGCTGTAAACCAGAAACATTACAAAGGTAGTCTTTGGATTTTAGTAGGTTTTATCACTTTTGTGATATTTCTTTTCTTTTTAAAAGGCTGGCTTAAATAATGATAAAAACATTTCAATTTGAAATAAATGCTGTACTCAGATGTTAAATTAAATATACGATTATTCTATCTACTTCCTTTTAATTTCTAAAACAGTCGTATTGTGCATCTACTTGTGGTGAAACTGGTGGTGGTGATAAAAACGGAATTCCCAAACCTAAACCTCTTAATACAAACAACAATCCCATAAGCACGACGATTACGGGAATTGCTTTGGTGATGTACCTTCTTACTTTTCCGGTTAAAAAATTTCCGAAGTAAATTGCTGTGGTCATTAATGGAATGGTTCCCAAACCAAACATTGCCATGTATAAACTTCCTTGCCAAGCATCGCCTGTTGCCAAAGCACCAAATAATGCCATATAGACCAAACCACAAGGTAGAAACCCGTTTAAGAAACCAATGGTTAGAAAAGTATCTGGAGTTTTCTTTTTAAGCTCTTTTCCTAAAGCTGATTTTACTTTGGAAATGATTTTGTATAAGGGTTTTGAAAAATTGTATTTGTTAAAGGTTTTAATTGGAATTAGAACAATTACAATCATTAAAATACCAATAAAAATTGACAATTGCTGCTGAAGATCAAACAAGTAGAAACTTTTTCCTAGTAATCCAAAAAGCAATCCTATTAAACTATAGGTGAATATTCTTCCGAAGTGATAAAGAAAAATCTGACTTATTTTCTTGAAGTTATTAGTCCGGTCAACCGGCAACATAAATGCAATAGGTCCACACATACCAATACAGTGAAAACTTCCTAAAAGACCAAAAAGTAAGGCCGACCACAACATTAGTAGGTGGTTTTATCTTTAAATAAATAATGGGCTCCTTCGTAAGTCCAATCTACTTTTATGTCCCAACGACCTTCTAACAAACGATTGTCAGGTATGAGCAATTTATTATTAGATAGGTCTATTGGAAAATCGAAATCCAGTTTTTTGTTAGAAGGTCTATAAAAGGACACATTTCCTTTTATATTGGAATGATCTAAATTTTTTGGAAAAGCAACTGTAATCCCCTCTTTACTATTTCTAATAGAAATATTTTCAGAAAGTGATTGTGCATTTTGTTCGGCATCAATTTCATCTTGATATACCAATTCCGCTTTGTAATATTCTTCGGTTACTAAATCGTGTTTATAATCTTTATCGGTTAACATAGTGACTACCATAAACATTATAAAGCTTATAAAAAGCACAAATCCTATTACTATTCCTGTACCCCAGTTTATTTTCATAACATGCCCGTGAAAACGGGTATCTTTTATTAATTAATTTATTTATTTAGCACTTCGACTGCGCTAAGTGTGACATTTTGTTAGTATTATTATAGCAAATCGACACTTCGGCTACACTCAGCAACCTTACAATTATTACTTAATGCCTACAGATTTTCAAAACCTTGCAGGATAATATACATATTATCGATAACTCCGAGGTCCTAAAAAGGAAGTAGAGGTGCTTTCAATTAATTTATCTCCACTATATATTCCAATTTTTATACGTTCTTTATCCTCATTTAACTTATTTGCTTTTATTTCAATAAATAAGGTCCCTTCAGAATATCCTTGAGCAGGAACTGTAAATTCATCGTGACTTACTAATTTGATGGTTCCTTCGTGGGAAACAAGTTCAAATCGCACATTCTCAATATCTTTAGAGGTTTTATTTACCAGTTTAAAAGTATAAACATTGCTAATAATATTGTTTTCTTTATGCTCAAAAAGTTGCCCCGGAAGTCGTAATATATTTGCTTCTACACTATTTCTTAAAAACAACATGCCGACTAAAACACCCGTTAATATAAATAATACGGCTGCATACCCTTTTAAACGAGGTGTAAATGAGAACTTCTCTTTTTTCTCAATATTGTCTTCACTTGTATAACTAATCAATCCTTTTGGAAGGTTAACACTTTCCATGATACTATCACAAGCATCAATACAAGCGGTACAATTAATACATTCTAATTGGGTTCCGTTTCTAATATCAATTCCTGTAGGGCATACTTTTACGCAAAGCGAACAATCTACACAATCTCCTTTTCCTACTTCTTCTCTGTTTTCTCCTTTTTTAAGTCTTGCTCTTCCTTCTTCACGCTCTCCTCGTTTATGATCGTAGGCAACAATTATTGATTTATTATCGAGTAACACTCCTTGCAATCTACCATAAGGACAAGCAATAATACATACTTGCTCTCTAAACCAAGCAAAGATAAAATAGAATACTCCTGTAAAAATTAATAAGGAAATTAAGGTGCTTAAATGGTTTTGTGGACCATCTGTAACTTCTTGAATAAGTCGATCACCTCCAATTAAATAAGCTAAAAATATGTTTGCTATAATAAATGAAATGATAAAGAAAATCACCCATTTGGTAATTCGTTTTCTAATTTTTTCAGCATTCCACTCTTGTTTGGCAAGTTTCATTTGCTTCCCACGATCTCCTTCAATCCAATATTCTATTCTTCTAAAAACCATTTCTAGAAAAATAGTTTGAGGACACATCCACCCACAGAATATCCTTCCGAATGCAACAGTAAAAAGAACAATGAAAACCACACCAATAATCATCATAATCACAAATATGTGAAAATCTTGTGGCCAAAATGGAAATCCGAAAACACTAAATCTCCTTTCCAGCACATTGAACATCATAAATTGATTTCCATTAATTCTCAAAAATGGAGAAACCAATAATATAACCAACAGAAAATAACTTACCCATTTTCTATATTGATAGAATTTTCCTTTAGGCATTTTTGGAAATACCCAAGCTCTTTTTCCCTCTTCATCAATCGTACCAATGGTATCTCTAAATTTTTCGTGATCTTCTTTTTCCAAAATTTTTATAAATTTAAGCAGCTTATTCTTCTACCCAAACATCACCTTCGGCTACTTTTGGTGCCGCTGGAGTTGTTCCTTGAAAACCTAAAACATAACTTGCAACTTGTGCTATTTCTGAAGGTTTTAAATCGTTTTTCCAAGGAACCATTCCTTTTCCAGGACGTCCTCCTTCAATAATTGTAGTAAATACATTTTTGATACCACCACCCAAAATCCAATTTTCATCAGTAAGATTTGGACCAATACTTCCACCACCATCTGCTTTATGACAAACAACGCAATTGGTAGTAAATATTTGTTTTCCTGCTTCTAAATCTGATGCTTCCGTTAATAATTCAACTGATGACGCATCTATGAGATCTTTTGCTGTTTTTTTCCATTCAGCAATATCAATTTCTGCCTGAGCTACTTCTTTTTCATATTCAACTGTTGTACTATCGCCATCAAATATTTCATATTTTGCCAAATAGAAAACTGCAAAGAAAATTGATGCATAAAACAGGTATACCCACCAAGGTGGCAAGGTGTTATCCAACTCTTTAATTCCGTCATAATTATGATCTAAAACTATTTCTTCTTCTTGTTCAATAGGTTTAGAATCTAACATTTTAGTGTACAATTTTCCAAAATAGCTATCATCTTCATACGCTTCAAAACGTTCTTGAGCTTTTTCATTCAACGAATTAAACACTCTAGTTTTTAAAGCTCCAACTACTACTTCAATAAAAATAGCAAGAATTACCAACCCCCAAAATATGGTTTGTACCATTGGGTATTTTTCAAAGGAAAATTGATCATCTGTACCCGCAATTACTTCAAATAAAAAGAAAGCAATAATGGCAAAAAATAATACTCTTAAAAATGGAATTAATAATTTCATGATGATGGGTTATTTAAATCGTTATTATCAAATGGAATATTGCTTACTTCATCTATATGTTCTTTTTTAGCGGTAATCACCCACCAAAAAAGCGCCACAAAAAATATGAAAAATATCAGTAATGAGATGAGTGGATATATCCCTACGCCATCTATGTTTTCTAAGTTTCCTTTTATAAATCGTAACATAACTATTCTTTTGTTTTTACTTTAATGTCAGTTCCTAATCGTTGTAAATAAGCAATTAATGAAACAATTTCTCTATCACGCATTTCTACAAACTCTTCTCCTTCTTCGGCTGCTGCTGCTTTATCGGCTTCATAAGATGCTGCAAAATCTGGATCTGCATATAAATTTTTCTCAATAGCTGCTGCTTGCTCATTCATAGAATTTTCTGCATTTGCAACCTCTTCTTCAGTGTAAGGAACACCAAGAGTAATCATTGCATTCATTTTTGCAGTAATATTAGAACGATCATGTTTATCTGTAATCATCCATTTATAGGAAGGCATAATTGAACCATCTGAAATCGCTTGCGGATCGTACATATGATTAAAATGCCAACTGTCTGAATATTTTCCACCTATTCTATGTAAATCTGGTCCTGTACGTTTCGATCCCCAAAGGAATGGATGATCGTACACAAATTCTCCCGCTTTTGAATATTCACCATAGCGTGCAACTTCACTTCGGAAAGGTCGTATCATTTGTGAATGACAACCCACACATCCTTCTCTTATGTATAAATCACGTCCTTCTAATTCTAAAGGAGTATAAGGTTTCACACTCGAAATTTTAGGTATATAATCATCTACCATTAATGAGGGCATTATTTGAACCATACCTCCTATTAATATAGCAATCGTAGCGTAAATTGTTAAACGTACTGGCCTTCTTTCTAACCAAGTATGCCAACCTTCACCGCTTGTTCTTTTTGAAGTAACTTTTTCTAAAGCCGGAGCTTCAGCTAATTCATCTTCCACTTTACTACCTTGTTTAATAGTTCTTATTATATTATAAACTAAAATTAACATACCTGTTAAGAACATTGTCCCTCCAATAGCACGCATCCAATACATTGGCATAATTTGAGTTACTGTTTCTAGGAAGTTACCATACACTAAATTTCCGTCTGGTCTAAATTGTTTCCACATAGAAGCTTGTACAAAACCAGCAACATACATTGGTAGGGCGTACATTATAATACCTAACGTTCCAATCCAGAAATGAAAGTTGGCTAATTTTAATGACCATAACTTGGTTTTAAACATTCTTGGAACCAACCAATAAATCATACCAAAGGTTAAGAAACCATTCCAAGCTAGGGCTCCAACGTGAACGTGAGCAATAATCCAGTCACTATAGTGTGCAATTGCGTTTACATTTTTAAGTGCTAGTAGTGGTCCTTCAAAAGTTGCCATACCATAACCCGTAATCGCAACCACCATAAATTTAAGTACTGGATCTACACGAACTTTATCCCAAGCTCCACGAAGAGTTAATAATCCGTTAATCATACCACCCCAAGATGGAGCAAGTAGCATTACTGAAAAAGCAACTCCTAAATTTTGTGCCCAATCTGGCAATGCAGTATATAATAAATGGTGTGGTCCTGCCCAGATGTAAATAAATATTAAAGACCAGAAGTGAACAATAGATAGTTTATACGAATAAACAGGTCTATTTGCAGCCTTCGGAATAAAATAATACATCAAACCTAAAAACGGTGTTGTTAAGAAAAAAGCTACTGCATTATGTCCGTACCACCATTGTACCAAAGCATCTTGAACTCCTGCGTAAGCAGAATAACTTTTTAATGCACTTACCGGAAGTTCCATACTATTAATAATATGAAGTACTGCAACCGTAACAAAGGTGGCTATATAAAACCAAATTGCTACATAAATATGACGCTGTCTTCTTTTTAAAATCGTTCCTATTAAGTTAATACCAAATATCACCCACACTACAGCAATCGCAATATCGATTGGCCATTCTAGCTCTGCGTATTCTTTAGAAGTTGAATAACCTAATGGAAGTGTTATTGCTGCTGCAACAATAATTAATTGCCAACCCCAAAAATTAATTTTACTTAAAAGGTCGCTAAACATTCTTGCTTTTAACAAACGTTGAAGTGAATAATATACACCTGCAAAAATGGCATTCCCAACAAAAGCAAATATTACCGCATTGGTATGTAAGGGTCTTAAACGACCAAAACTTAACCAAGGAATTCCTTCGGTATAATTGGGAAACATAAACATAAAGGCTAGCATTAGTCCTACGAGCATCCCCACAACACCCCAGAGCATTGTTGCGTAAATAAAATTCTTAACGATTTTATTATCGTAATAAAATTTTTGTACTTCCATAATTAATTTTGATTTTTAGTTTTGGTGGTTTTTGTTTTTTTGGGCTCTTTGACTAGTTCGTCATCAAATAACATTCTTACGGAAGGTGTATATACATCATCGTATTGTCCGCTTTTCACAGAAATAATAAAGGCAATAAAAAAACCTAAAGCAACAACAACACTTACTGCAAGGAGCAAGTAAATTATACTCATACCTATCTGAATTAATTAACAAATATAGTTTCCCTCAAATATACAAAATATGACAAATATCAGTTTTTTAGTTTTTTCTTAACACTTTACCAACAAAAGTCGTCGCTATGGTTGTAAATACAACTATACTTATCGAACTTAAAGGCATTAATATTGCTGCAATTACAGGCATTAAATTTCCAGAAATAGCGAAATAAAGCCCCGTAATATTATATAAAAATGAAAATACAAAACTCCATTTAATAATTTTTACTGATTTTTTTGAAACGGAAACATAGTTTGGAATTTCTGAAAACTGTGTTGCGTCTAAAATCCCATCACAGGCAGGAGAAAACACGTTTATGTTTTCTGAAATCACAATCCCAACATCACTTTGTACCAATGCTCCTGCATCATTCAATCCATCACCAATCATCATCACTCGCTCTCCTTTTTGTTGAAGTTGCTTAACAAATTCTAATTTTTGTTGTGGATTTTGCTGAAATAACAGCGTTGTTTCTTTGGGTAATAATTTTTCTAATCGGATTTTTTCTCCTTTATTATCTCCTGAAAGTATTGCTAATTTTGAATGCTTTCCTAACGATTCAAAAACAGCATCCAAACCTTTTCTATAAGTATTCTGAAAAATATATTTCCCTATATATTCTTCTTCAATTTGAAGGTATACCGAAGTCTGAAATGTATTGATATCCTCCTTATAATTAACAAATGAAGCAGAACCTACTTTTATCTTTTTTTCATTGAAAGTTGCCTTAATTCCTTTTCCAGTAATTTCTTCAAAACTATCAAATTTTATAATTTTTTCTTCGGAAAGTGAATCGTATAATTGCCTGCTCAAAGGATGATTGGAAGCTCTTAAAATGTTATAAAGCAATACCAATTCTTCCTTAGACAAATCCCTTCCGTCATACGTGATTTTAGCTTTTTTATTGGAAGTAATTGTTCCTGTTTTATCAAATATAATGGTCGAAATATTTGCCATTCGTTCAATTACATTGGCATTTTTAAGGTAGAATTTTTGTTGTCCAAATATTCGCAGCATATTTCCAAGGGTAAACGGAGAAGCGAGTGCAATCGCGCAAGGGCAAGCAATAATCAATACTGCCGTAAATACATTTAATGCCTTTGAAGGGTCGTAATACAACCAAAAAGCGGTTGAAAAGAAAGCAATTAACAATACTACAATGGTAAAACGCTGGCTAATTCGATCTATCAAACTTTGGAAAGCCGCCACCTTATCTTCTTTAAAAGCATCGTTACTCCAAAGCTGTGTTAAGTAACTTTGCTCTACCGATTTTAAAGCTTCAATTTCAATCACACCAGACTGTTGCTTTCCGCCTGCAAATAATTTATCGCCCGATAATTTCTGAACCGCTTCCGCCTCTCCTGTCACAAAACTGTAGTCAATTAGAGCATTTCCGTTGATTAAAATTCCATCAACAGGCATTAATTCACCATTCCGAATAAGCAATCGGTCGCCTTGTTCAATTTCGTAAACCTGAACGGTTTCTTCTTTTTTATCGGAATTAATTCGAGTAACTGCAATTGGAAAATATGATTTATAATCCCTTTCAAAAGATAAAAACGAATAGGTTCGTTGCTGAAAAAACTTTCCAATTAATAAGAAGAAAATCAAACCCGTAAGGCTATCAAAAAATCCGGTTCCAATGTCTAAAATTATTTCAGAAGCACTTCTTAAAAATAATACCGAAATCCCCAAAGCAATAGGAACATCAATATTTAGAATCTTTGAACGCAATCCTTTAAAAGCGGAAATAAAGTAATCCCAGCCCGAATAAAAGACTACCGGCAAGGAAAAAGCAAACATCAACCAGCGGAAGATATATTTATATTTTTCAATCCAAAAGCCATCGACTTGAAAATATTCTGGAAAAGATAGAAACATAATATTTCCAAAAGCAAAACCCGCAACTCCTAGTTTGTAAATTAATTGCCGATCTATCGTCTTTTTTCCTGAGGTATAATCTTCTAAGGAGATGTAAGGTTCGTAACCAATGGAGCCTAAAAGTAAGACCAATTCTTTTAACGAAATCTCTTCTGCTTTAAAAGTGATTCGGACTGTTTTCTTCGGAAAATTAACTAGTGATGCCGTTACTGCCGCTTGTAATTTGTTTAAGTTTTCCAACACCCAAATACAAGAACTGCAATGCATTATTGGGATGTATAAAGATATTATTTGATGCTTTTCATCGTCAAATTCAAGAAGTTTTTTTACGATTTCTTCATTCTCTAAAAAGTCATATTTTTCAGAAATTTCGCTAGGAGTAGAACCCGGATTGGATTGCATATCGTAATAACAGGTTAAATCGTTTTCAGAAAAAATTTCGTACACGGTTTTACAACCATTACAACAGAATGATTTTTCGTCTGTAACAATCTCATTATCATTACATGAGTCGCCACAATGGTAACATGGTACTACTTCTTTTCTAATACTCATAGCTTCAACTTGCAAATGTGAAATTTAAGCTAATAATTATTTATGACAAATATCAGTAATCAGTTTTTTTTGTATTATTTTTGTTATTATGAGTAATAAGTGTGAACGTTGTATCGTTAAAAAATTTACTGGACTTCAAGCATTAAGTAACGAACAGTTAAAGTGTATTTCTGACGGAAAAGTAACGCGTACTTTTAAGAAAGGTGATATTATTTTTGACGAAGGCGATCATTTAAAAGGCATCTATTGTGTGCGTTATGGCATTGCAAAATTATCTAAACTTAGCACTAATGGTAAAGACCAAATCATCAAATTTGTAAGTGACGGTGAGGTTTTAGGGCAGCGATCTGTCATTGCTCAAGAACCTGCAAACTTACGTGCTGTTGCTGTTAATGATATGGATTCTTGTTTTATTCCTAAGAAAATCATCTTAGACCATTTACAAAACAATGCTAGTTTTACATTGGAATTACTTCAGGGTTTAGCTCACGAATTAAAAGAGGCAGATGATGTAATTGTTAATATTTCGCAAAAACCCGTTAAAAACCGTATTGCAGAAACCTTGCTTCATTTAGAAGATAGTTTTGGAGTAGATCCTGAAGGGTTTATGATCATCCAGTTATCTCGTGAGGATATTTCTAATATCGTTGGTACTGCCACAGAATCTTGTATTCGTATGCTTTCAGAATTGAAAAAAGAGAAACTTATAGAAACTTCTGGTAAACGTATTAAAATAATCAACCGAAATATTCTTCAAAAATTAGGCGAAGGGATTAATAATTAATCCATACCAAAATATTTTTTTGCCATTAAGCATTCACGTAAAGCTCACAAAGATTTTACGCAAAGGTCACTAAGGTATTATTCTTAAATTCTTGATGGTTAATTTTAAATCGCACCCTTCAATATTCCCGACGCTTCGGGATCGATTATCATCGAAATCACTCAAGGCACTTCATTTTCGTAAATCAAAAATCCACAATTGTTAATTTTCAATTATTTTTTTTCACCAAAAAGATATTTAGTTTCAYAAAATAAAAATAAAATCTTACCTTTAAGCATCANTTTTTTATTATGCTTGAAAACAAACTTATTTCCAAGAAAAAACCTGCTTTTCCAATMTCTAAAAAACTAGAAAATTATCTTACAACTAATGGTCGTTATACAAAAATYCCGATTCATTATGACGATTTATTACGATTTCAGGGTGGAGTTCCWATTCTAGATAAATACGAGAAAGACACACTTTGGCTAAGTGTTTATTTTGCCGATTATGAACGTGAAGAAATAAACCTCAGCCTAAAAAAAATATATACCATTCTTCACKCCGATGGAAGTRATGATGCCTTACCTTATCTTACCGTAGATAGTATTGACTTTTGTACCTTCGGAAACACAAAACCCTTCCGAATAAAAGTAAGAAATATTCTGAATGATAATTATACTTATTTCTATCTAAAAAAAGCCGATGCTTCTCGTGTGTATGGTTTGGAATTAGARCATMTTTTATCWCCAMATMACWTWARTTTTTTAGTWWATWMARAYACRTTRATMGAAGARCATATTKCRGGWATTCCMGGWGATGTTTTTATAGAACATAATTTAAAAGATTGTTCTATTCAAGAGAAGAAAGCAATTTCAAAAGAATTTGTAAAATTCAACGAACGTTGTTTTGTCCGGCTTTTAGGTGATATGCGTTCTTATAATTATGTGATGGTTTTAACGCACGATTTTGATCGAATTCAATACCGAATTAGAGCTATCGATTTTGACCAACAATCTTTTGAAGGAAATATAAAAGTGTACAAACCTCAATTTTTAAAAGAGAACAATACGTTTGTTGAAATGTCCTTAAATTTATTACAACAAGGTTCTATTGAGCAATATAAAAACGAAGAACGTTCTCTGTTGGCAAAACGTGCCATCAGCAGTCAATATCGACTCAAACATTTGTTAGATTGTATGAAAATTGACACAATTTCAACAACAGAAAAAATTACCCAATTAAAAGGAGAATTATTTGATTTGACGAGCGATGTTAATTTCAAAAAGTCGGATAATATGGGAACTATTTTACAAAGTGCTTTGGATTTTATTATTAGAAATTATAGGACTGAGAATCCTTATATTATAGAGTAAACTGTTTTATTCCAATCATTTCGACACCGCTCAATGATCCAAAAAATAGTTTTAAAAAATCATCTTTTTATTAGATAAAAGTTATGAAAATAAAAAAAATATTAGTTGCCAACAGAGGCGAAATTGCCATTAGAGTTTTACGAGCTTGTACCGAAATTAATGTAAAAACAGTGGCTATTTTTACCTATGAAGATCGCTATTCGCAACATCGTTATAAAGCAGATGAATCCTACCAAATTGGAGAAGACAACCAACCTTTAAAACCTTATTTGGATATTGAAGAAATTATAGGATTGGCAAAGGAAAAAGGCGTAGATGCCATTCATCCTGGTTACGGTTTCCTTTCTGAAAATTCAACTTTTGCAAGACGTTGTGCAGAAAATGGAATTATTTTTATAGGCCCAGACCCTGAAGTAATGGATGCTTTAGGCGATAAGATTACCGCTAAGAAAAACGCTGTTAAATGTGGTGTTCCAGTAATTGAAGGAAATAAAAAGAACTTAACTTCTTTAAAAGTTGCAATTTCTGAAGCTGCTAAAATTGGGTACCCTTTAATGCTAAAAGCTGCTTCTGGTGGTGGTGGAAGAGGAATGCGAATTGTTCGTGCTTCCGAAGATCTTGAGAAACATTTTGATTCCGCCAAAAACGAATCGCTCAATGCATTTGGAGACGACACGATGTTTTTAGAAAAATATGTGGAAGACCCTAAACATATTGAAGTTCAGATTGTGGCAGATAACCACGGTACGATTCGTCATTTACACGAACGAGATTGTTCAGTACAACGTCGTCATCAAAAAGTGGTGGAGGTTGCTCCTTCTTATAATATTTCAAAAAATGTAGTTCAGCAATTATACAAACACGCCTTGGCAATTGCCAAACAGGTAAATTATAACAATATTGGAACGGTTGAATTTCTAGTAGATAAAGAAGATAATGTTTACTTTATTGAGGTAAATCCGCGTATTCAGGTAGAACATACCGTTACCGAAATGGTTACCGGAATCGATTTGGTTAAAACACAAATATTTGTCGCTGGCGGCTATAAATTATCCGACACCCAAATTAAAATTTACGAACAAGATTCTATTGCTACTTACGGTTTTGCGCTACAATGTCGACTTACCACCGAAGATCCTGGAAATAATTTCACACCCGACTACGGAGTCATTAACACCTATCGTTCTGCTTCAGGGATGGGAATTCGTTTGGATGCCGGAAGTATTTATCAAGGCTATAAGGTKAGTCCKTTTTTCGATTCGATGTTGGTAAAAGTTTCTGCTCACGGAAGGACTTTAGATGGTGCGGTACGGAAAATGGTTCGGGCTTTAAAAGAATTTCGAGTTCGAGGTGTAAAAACCAACATTCATTTTTTACAGAATGTAATTCAGCATCCCGAATTTAAAGATGGAAAAACTACGGTAAATTTTATTCAAAATACGCCTTCCCTATTTAAAATTAAGCTTTCGCAAGATCGTTCTTCAAAATTATTGAATTATTTAGGGGAAGTGATTGTCAACGGAAATCCAGATGTGAAGTTTGTGGACGATTCGAAAGTTTTCAGAAATGCGAAAATTCCAGCTTTCGATCATTTTGCTGAATTCCCAAAAGGAACCAAAGATTTACTGACAGAATTAGGACCTGAAAAGTTTAGTCAATGGCTTCGGAAGGAAAAGAAAATACATTATACAGATACGACTATTCGGGATGCTCATCAGTCGCTTTTGGCAACCAGAATGCGGACGTATGATATGCTGAAAGTAGCGGAAAGTTTTGCTAAAAATCACGCCAACACTTTTAGTATTGAAATGTGGGGTGGAGCGACATTCGATGTATGTTTAAGATTCTTACAAGAAAGCCCTTGGTCGCGATTGCGAGAACTTCGGAAGGCGATGCCAAATATCTTGTTTCAGATGTTGTTACGAGGCTCCAATGCCGTTGGTTACAAAGCATATCCAGATAATTTAGTGGAGAAATTTGTAGATAAATCTTGGGAAAACGGTATCGATATTTTTAGGATTTTCGATTCCTTAAACTGGGTAAAAGCAATGGAGCCTAGYATTAAATTYGTKAGAAACACCAATGGWGCTTTAGCCGAAGCTGCCATMAGTTATACWGGAGACATTTTGGACACTTCGCAACCTAAATACAGCCTAAAATATTACACCCAATTAGCAAAAGATTTGGAAAATGCGGGAGCACATATTATCGCTTTAAAAGATATGGCAGGATTGCTAACTCCTTATGCGGCAACCGAGTTAATTGGTGCTTTAAAAGACACTGTAAAGCTTCCCATTCATTTGCATACGCACGATACTTCATCGCTACAATCAGCAACCTATTTAAAGGCAATTGAAGCGAATGTGGATGTGATTGATGTGGCTTTGGGTGGATTGTCTGGATTGACTTCGCAACCCAATTTTAATTCTATTGTCGAAATGATGAAATTCCAAGATCGAGCACACGAGTTTGATATGACCAAACTGAATCAATTTTCTAATTACTGGGAAGACATTCGGGAGTATTACTATCCGTTTGAGTCGGGATTAAAATCGGGAACTGCAGAAGTTTACAGTCACGAAATTCCGGGTGGTCAATATTCTAATTTACGTCCACAAGCTATTGCTTTAGGCATTGGAGAACGGTTTGATGAAGTAAAGAAAATGTATGAACAAGTAAATACGATGTTCGGGAATTTAGTGAAAGTTACGCCTTCTTCAAAAGTAGTGGGCGATATGGCAATTTTTATGGTTACCAATAATCTAACACCAAACGATGTGATGGAAAACGGAGAAGAAATTTCGTTTCCAGATTCGGTTATCGATTTCTTTAAAGGAGATTTAGGTCAGCCCGTTGGTGGCTTTCCGAAGAAACTTCAGAAGATTATTTTAAAGAATCAGATACCTTATAAAAACCGTCCGAATGCCCATTTAGAACCTATTGATTTTGAGCTGGCTTTTGAAGCCTTCAGAAAGAAATACCAAAAAGGATTTTCTAGAGAAATTGAATTTGAAGATTTTTTATCCTATACCTTATATCCAAGAGTGTTTGATCAAGCACACGAAAATTATAAAAAGTATGGAAACTTAGCAATACTTCCTACCATCAATTTCTTCTACGGAATGAAAATACAGGAAGAAGCTATTATCGAGTTAGAACCTGGAAAAGTAATTATTGTAAAACTGCTTTCGGTGAGTAGCCCTAATGAAGAAGGAATGCGAACGGTGTTCTTTAAAATAAATGGTGAAAATCGAGTTGTAGAAATTAATGACAAAGCTTTAAATATTAAAAAGATAGAAAATGTAAAAGCAGATGAAAATAATCCAAATGAAATAGGCTCTCCATTACAAGGTTCGCTTTATAAAATATTGGTTAAAAAAGGACAGGAAGTAAAAGAAAACGATCCTTTATTTATTATTGAAGCTATGAAAATGGAGACTACCGTTACTGCTCATCACGCTGGAAAGATAAAATCCATCACCTTAAAAGCAGGTGAAATGGTGATGCAGGATGATTTGGTTTTGAGTGTGGAGTGATATTTTTAATTTTACAAAAAAAATGGGCATCATATTATGATGCCCATTTTTTTTGATTGTAGGTTAAATTACATCCCTACCAATTTCATTGCTTTGCTTAACATTTCAGGATTACTAGAAATATAATCAATAGCAGCAGTAGATAATGATTTATCTCCTAAAATTGATTTCATAATTCCTTTGTTAGACCCTTTATTAGATTTAGCCAATTTAGCAACAGCATCTTTAGTTTCTTTATTAGAACTTAAATAAGCTATTGTGTCTTTTTGAAGACTTTCGTCTTTCATTAATGCATTAGCAATTTGTTTGTCCATTTTGTCGCTGCTTTTTGCTACTTCACTATTAGCTTTATCAGATAAAGAAGATGTAGAAAGAGTTTGAGCTGATACTGCTGATGTAAATGCAATTGCAAATACAAAGAATAATAATTTTTTCATTTTTTTTAGTTTTATGTGATTTATGCTTCAAATATAGGCTATTTATCTTTATTAATACAATACGAAAAAGATTACAAAAAAAGCCACACTTATGAGTATGGCTTTAATTCGTGACCTCGAGAGGATTCGAACCTCCAACCCTCAGAGCCGAAATCTGATATTCTATCCAGTTGAACTACGAGGCCAAATTCCTGCGTAGGCAGGAATCTTAATATTTTATAATCTAGCTATTCAACTTAGCTTTCACAATGCTAGAAATAGTTTTACTATCCGATTGACCAGCTAATTTACCGTTTACAATTCCCATTACTTTTCCCATTTCTTTCATAGAACTCGCTCCTGTTTGAGCAATCACTTCTATAACTACTTTTGCAACTTCTTCTTCACTCATTTGAGTTGGTAAAAATTGCGAAATAACTTCGGCTTGTTCTAACTCTGGAATGGCTAAATCTTCTCTATTCTGTTCAGAAAAAATGGTTGCACTATCCTTGCGTTGCTTTACTAATTTCTGAAGGATTTTATTTTCGTCTGCTTCTGTTATTTCTTCTGAAGAACCACTAGTTTTTGTTAGAATTAATTCAGATTTCACTGCTCTTAATGCCGCTAAAGCTATTTTATTTTTTGCTTTCATCGCGGTTTTCATCGCGTCCATTATTCTATTTTCTAAACTCATCGCTTCTTTAAATTTATGGATTGCAAAGGTATTAAAATTGACGTCAATAATTAGAAATTAAAAAAGGTAATAATTCAAGAGCTTTCTTCGCCCTAAAAAAGGCTCGCAGTCAATCCAAAAATGAATAACATAAAAAAACCCAAGAACAAACTTAAGTTCTCGGGCTTTCGGCTTAAAGTGTAAATTATTAATCTACATTATCGTGTAAAAAAGAATTATTAGTTCTTAAGTCTATCTCGTCATCTTCTATATTTAATGATGTTCTAGAAATGTTTAACTCTTGATTTGTGTTTTCGTTTAATTCAATTCCCATACGTTTGTATGCAGGTTCTTTTTCAATTTCATCGATATGAGAATTTCTGTTTTTGAACTTATAATTAAAGTCTTTCATTTTTCGTTTTCGCTTCTCTGCTTGATCAATTAAAACTTGCGAAATTGGCATATTAAGAGGATCTCTCTCAATATTTTCTTCTTTGCTTGGTTTTTCTTTTTCTTCAATAGTTCTAGTTTCAAAAACTATTTCTTCTTCAGGAATTTCCTCTTCGTTTATAGCTGGTTCTGCTTTACTTAAATGGTTTTCCATTTCTTGATAATCATCCAAGCTATAGGTAATCGTTTTCTCTTTGGAAACTTCTGTAATAGGAGCTATTTCAATATGGTCGCTTACTTCTATTTCTTCAATATTGGTTGCTACTGGTTCTATTTCTTGCAATTGCCTAGGCTGTTCTTTTCTTTCTGAAGAACTTACAGACGAAGGGTTGATATCCAAATCGAACATTAATATTTGATCTTCTGAAGTAACAGTATCTCTTTCAACTTCTGTAAATTCTTCTGCGGCCTCCTCTTCTGAAACTGCATCCACTATTACAAATTCATTGACATCAATTTCATTGATATTTACTTGTTTAAATTCGGCTAAATAATGAATATCAATCTCTTCAAAAGAAATATCTAAATCCTTAATCAACTCTGAGGTTTCAATAAAATCTTCAAAAGGAACTTTAGAAGAAGCAACCTCAATTATTTCTTCTTCTTCAAAAAGAGTATGCTTAATTATTGGAGTTTTAACTACACTATTTATAGGTTCAGATATTGGATTTGAAAGTGATTCATTTTTATCTGTAACCAACACATGTTCTGCTTTCTGTTCATCCTCTAAAATATGAATTACTTTTTTTGATTCCGCATTTACAATGGTGTTTTGTTGCTCTACATTAAAACCTGTAGCGATAACAGTAATTGCAATTGAATCTTCTAAAGAATCATCGTCTCCAACTCCCATAATAATATTAGCACCGTGTCCAGCCTCGCTCTGAATATAGTCGCTAATTTCTCCAATTTCATCAATGGTAATTTCTTCAACCCCAGAAACAATTAGCAATAAAACATTGGTGGCTCCTTTTATTTTATTATCGTTTAACAAAGGTGAATCCAAAGCTTTAGAAATAGCTTCAGCAGCTCTGTTCGATCCACTTGCACTTGCGCTTCCCATAATAGCTGTACCGCTATTTGAAAGTACCGTTTTGGCATCACGTAAATCTATATTTTGTGTGTAATGATGGGTAATTACTTCAGCTATACCACGAGCAGCAGTGGCTAAGACTTCATCCGCTTTTGAAAATCCTGCTTTAAAACCAAGATTACCATACACATCACGTAACTTATTATTATTGATAACTATTAGAGAATCGACATTATCTCTTAATTTTTCAACACCAATATTTGCTTGATCATTTCGCATTTTTCCTTCAAATGCAAAAGGAATAGTAACAATGCCAACTGTTAAAATTCCCATATCTTTAGCCATTCTCGCAATAATAGGCGCGGCTCCTGTGCCGGTTCCGCCCCCCATACCAGCGGTAATAAATAGCATTTTTGTGTTCGTTGAAAGCATTGACTTAATATCTTCCATACTTTCTACAGCAGATTGTTCTCCAACTTGAGGGTTGGCTCCAGCTCCTAATCCTTCTGTTAGGGTAATTCCTAATTGAATTTTAATGGGAACTGAGCTGCTTTCTAACGCTTGAGAATCTGTATTACAAATAACGAAATCTACCCCATTAATCCCTTGACTAAACATGTGGTTAATTGCGTTACTTCCTCCGCCTCCTACACCAATGACTTTTATGACATTGGATTGGTTGATTGGCATGTCGAATTCGATACTTCCCATTTCTTTGTTACTACTCATAATTTTATATTTTGCGAGGTTGTTGGTCTGGTATTATGATATTTTTTAATTTTATTTCGACTACTCCACCGTTCTTGTCGAAGTGTTATTCTGCTTTATCTAAAAATTCTTTCAAAGAATCTGAAAATCTTTCAAAAAATCCTTTTCTTTTTAATTTTGGTTTATCTTCATCTATCACATCTTCTTCTTCAGTAGTTGCTGTTATTTCTTCATCTATTACTTCTTCTGTTTCTAAAACTTTTTTATTTTCTAAACCGTTAAGTACTAGTCCTACTGCTGTTGCATACATTGGACTGGTAACTTCGCTATCGCTTTCGCCAGCCATATGCTCGTTAGGGTAACCTACTCTGGTATCCATTCCTGTAATATATTCAACTAACTGTTTTAAATGTTTTAATTGCGCTCCTCCTCCTGTTAAAACGATTCCGGCGATTAATTTTTTCTTTTGCTCTTCGTGTCCGTAATTTTGTATTTCTAAATAAACTTGATTTATAATTTCAATAACCCGAGCGTGAATTATTTTTGAAAGATTTTTCAACGTAATTTCTTTTGGTTCTCTTCCTCTTAATCCAGGGATTGAAACAATTTCGTTGTCTTTATTTTCACCTGGCCAAGCAGATCCAAATTTCACCTTTAGCAATTCTGCTTGTTTCTCGATGATGGAGCAACCTTCTTTAATATCTTCAGTTATCACATTTCCACCGAAAGGAATTACTGCTGTATGTCGAATAATCCCGTCTTTAAAAATAGCAAGATCTGTAGTTCCTCCTCCAATATCTATCAATGCAACTCCTGCTTCTTTTTCTTCTTTCCCCAACACTGCATTTGCTGAAGCTAAGGGTTCTAAAGTGATTCCAGACATTTCTAAACCTGCACTTTTAATACATCTTCCTATATTTCGAATGGAAGAAATTTGTCCAACAACTACATGAAAATTAGCTTCTAACCTTCCGCCGTACATTCCAATAGGTTCTGTTATTTCACTTTGTCCATCTACTTTAAAATCCTGTGGAAGCACATGAATTATTTCTTCACCAGGAAGCATAACTAGCTTATGAACTTGATTGCAAAGGTTTTCAATATCACCTTCATCAATAACTGTTTCACTATCTGTTCGAGTGATATAATCGCTGTGTTGAAGGCTGCGAATATGTTGCCCTGCAATTCCTACAATTACATCAGAAATTTTCATTCCTGAAGAGGTTTCTGCATCTTGTACTGCTTGCTGAATAGATTGTATGGTTTGCGTAATGTTATTTACTACGCCTCTGTGAACACCCAAACTTTTAGATTTTCCTACACCTAGTATTTCCAGTTTTCCATACTCATTGTACTGCCCAATCATAGCAACAATCTTGGTTGTACCGATGTCTAATCCTACCGCTATTTTATTATTCTCCATTGGCTTTCCATTTTGTAGCTACCACTTGATTTGCAAATTTTAAATTCACCAAGCCATAACTTTCAAGTAAACTATCTTGTTTTGTTAGTTTATAAAACGCTTTAAATTTTTGAAACTTATTTTCTATATCTTTCGATTTTCCAAAAAGAACTTTAAAGTTGTTTTTTCGTACTATTAATTTTACGTCCCCATTTGGATCTACATCCAATCCAACTACATACTCTTTCATAAATTCATCTTTTCTAATTTTATTCACCAAGTGAGTAACTTCTAAAAAATATTTTTCACTTATTCCGCTAATTATCGGAACTCTTGCTGAATAAACCGTCGACATTGGCATTTTCTTTCCGTCTTCATCCAAGTAAAAATCTGGCGAACCTGTAACTCTAGCTACAGGATTGCGTTGTTCCAACTTCACTCCCAACACACCATCAATAGTGATATAAACCTCTGCATCTTTAATCATTGGGTTTTCCAACAATCTTTTCTCCATCTCTTTCAAAACTAAAGTTTCTTTGCCAATGCTCGTAAGGGTATCGTTATTTAGTATTAACAATTTATTAACCGTATTTGGTGTGATAAACATGCTGTTTTCATTCTTAAAATCAAGGCTTATTTTATGTATTTTTCGTTGCTTATTTCGTTGCTTACTGAAACCAAATAAGAACACAACTAAACTTGTGATCAACAAAAACTTTATGATGTTCCAGTTAATTTTCATTTAATAAATATTTTGTTACCTTATCCACTTCAACTCCAATATCACCAGCACCTGCCATAATTTTAACAATGCATTTTGAAGCTTCTATTTCTGCTGATAATTCATTTTTTGATACCAGCTTTTTATGCTCATTCTTAATAGTATTCAACAACCAATTTGAAGTTACTCCCTCAATTGATTCTTCCCTTGCAGGATAGATATCTAATAAGATAATTTCATCAAACTTTGAAAGACTCTTCGCAAATTCTGAAACAAAATCTCTTGTTCGTGAAAATAAATGTGGCTGAAACACAATCAATTTCTTTTTATTTGGATACATTTCAGTAACCGCTTGATATACAGCTTCAATTTCGGTTGGATGATGTGCATAATCATCAATCAAAATCAAATTTTCTGTTTTTATTTTATAGGAAAACCTTCTTTTTACTCCTTTAAAATTCTGTAAAGCTTTGGGCAAGCAATCGGTTGGGGAACCTGCAAGAATTGCCATACCCAAAGCTGTAACAGCATTAAACATATTATGACGACCCGGTAAATGGAATCGTAAATTTTCAATTATTTTAGATGGTGTTTTTAAATCAAATACATAGCTTCCATTATCAATTCGTATATTTTGTGCTTGAAAATCGGCAGTTTCAGTTACCGAAACCGTGTTTCCTTTTAATGGAAGTCCTTTCTTAAAAAGTAAATTTTTTGAATTCGGAAGTAATTTTGAAAACTCAATAAAGGTATTTTCTAAATCGGAAGCATCAGAATAAATATCCAAATGATCCGCATCCATTGAAGTAATACAAGCAATGGTTGGTTTTAATTGTAGAAATGAACGATCAAATTCATCGGCTTCCACTACCATTATTTCGCTTCCTTTATATATTAAATTAGAGTTATAATTCTCCGTAACACCTCCTAAAAATGCGGTTACAGGCATATTGCATTCCGCTAGCAAATGACCTAAAATCGCTGAGGTTGTGGTTTTCCCATGGGTTCCTGCTACTGCTAAACACATAGCGTTCTTTGAAATTTCGCCCAAAACTGCTGCTCGTTTTAGCAACCAATAATTTTCTGAAGTAAACCATGATAAAATCTTATTACTTTCTGGAATTGCAGGGGTAAATACTACCAGCGTATTTTCGTTATTCCTAATGCTTTTAGGAATTAAAGAAATATCTTCTTCAAACTGAATTTGTATCCCTTCCTTTATCAAAGCATCTGTGATTTCTGAAGGAGTTTTATCATAACCAAACACAGATTTTCCTTCAAGATTAAAATAACGAGCCAAAGCACTCATCCCAATCCCTCCGATACCTACGAAATAAAAATTCTGTATGTTTTTTAGGTTATTCATTTTACAATTCTAATAATCTATTAATCTCTGCTACTATCTCTTTGGTTGCATTTGGTTTGGCTAAACTTTTTATATTTTTTGAAAATTCTTGTTGTTTGTCTTCAGAAGAAATCAATGCTGAAAATTCCGTTTCAAACATAGAATCTAATTTATTTTCCTTAATTAATATTGCTGCACTTTTATTTGAAATCGCCAATGCATTTTTTGTTTGATGATCTTCGGCTACATTTGGTGAGGGAATAAATATCACTGGTTTTCCAACCAAACACAATTCTGAAACCGACAAAGCTCCCGCTCTAGAAATAATAAAATCAGAAGCTGCGTAAGCCAAATCCATTCGGTTTAAAAAAGCATGAATTTGTACGGTATCCGTTTCTTTATTTTTATAAGTTTCAAAATAATATTTTCCACATTGCCAAATGACTTGCAAATTCAATTTCTCAAACAAACTCAATGAAGAACTAATTAATTCATTGATTTTTCTTGCTCCTAAACTTCCGCCTAATATCAATATTGTTTTTTTATTGGGATTCAATTTAAAAAATGAAATTGCTTCTTCTCTTTTTGTTGAAATGTCTAACAAATCTTGTCGTACAGGATTTCCTGTGAATTTTATTTTATTGGAAGGAAAAAATTCATCCATTCCATCGTAAGCCACACAAATACTATTGGCTTTATTGCTTAGCCATTTGTTGGTGATTCCTGCATGCGAATTTTGTTCTTGTATCAAACAAGGAATCCCTTTATTTGATGCAACTCGTAACAAGGGAGCACTTGCATAACCTCCAGTACCTATCGCTACATCTGGCTTAAAATTTTTAATTATCTTTTTTGAAGCCCATAAACTCGAAATCAGTTTAAAAGGAAACATCATATTTTTCAAGGACAAACTTCGTTGCAATCCCGAAATCCAAAGACCTTTAATTTCATAACCTGCTTGCGGAACTTTTTCCATCTCCATACGGTCTTTTGCTCCCACAAATAAAAACACCGCATTGGGATAGTGTGCTTTTAATTCATTTGCAATCGCAACCGCAGGATAGATATGACCTCCTGTTCCGCCTCCGCTTATTATGAATTTGTATTTTTTATTCACTTTACTTTTATCCTAATTTTAAAAAATTTCTTTACTTTATGTATTCTCTTCTAGTTTTTTTCTGCAGGCTACGTATATCTATATTGCTTGACTCAAAACATCCAATGGATTTTGTTCTTCTTCTTCTTTTATTATTACTTCTCTTTTTGCACTCACACTTAATACCATTCCTATTGCTAAACAAGTCATCCATATTGATGAGCCACCGCTACTAATTAAAGGTAATGTTTGCCCTGTTACTGGAAATATTTCAACAGCAACGGCCATATTTATTAATGCCACAAACACAATGGGTAATCCGACTCCAATGACTAATAATTTTCCAAAAACTGTTTCCGCTTTGTGTGCGACTACCACAAATCTGAATAATAAAAACATATACAATACTATTAAAAGTAAAGCTCCAGCTAATCCAAATTCTTCAGCAATAATGGCGTAAATAAAATCGGAAGAAGACTGAGGTAAAAAGTTTTTCTGAATACTTTTTCCTGGGCCTAATCCTGTAATTCCTCCAGAAGCGATTGCTATTTTGGCTTTTTCGATTTGATAATCTGCTTCTGTATCTTCCCCATCTACAAAATTATCTATTCTACTCATCCAAGTATCTACTCTATTCGGGAACACCCCTGGAAAAGATTTAGCTGAAACAACAAACATGGTTAAAAACAACATTCCTGATGCAAGTATAATCAGTAAGTATTTTGTAGGATAACCTCCAATAAATACTAAAACAGAAAGCATGGTGAAAATTATAGCTGCTGTCGAAAAATTGGCTGGAAGTATTAAAATAAGTACTAAAAAAACAGGCAACCAAAGCGGTAATAAAGATTCCTTAAATGTGATTGTTTTATCTTTTATTTTGGCCAAATACCTTGCTATATAAGTTAATAGAACGACTGAAGCTAAAGTCGAACTTTGGAAAGTAAAGCCTACGACAGGAATTCGTATCCACCGACTAGCATTTGCTCCTTCAATAGTTGTTCCTTGCGTTATGGTTACAATTAACAATAAAATTACAACTGGCAAAGCAAGAACTGATAAGCCTTTAAAATAATGATAAGGCACTTTATGAACTCCATATAAAATAGCAAAACCTAAAAACAAATGGACTAAATGCTTCAATAAAAACTTCAAAGTACTTCCGTCTCCATACAAATATGCCAAATTACTAGAAGCGCTATAAACTGGAAGAAACGAGAATAATGCCAACAAGGCAACTACTGCCCAAATGGCTTTATCTCCTTTTATATGTTGAAATAATTGTCTCATTTTATTTACTGCAGACATGGCGGCAGACTACTATTTTTTTTAAATATATTCTAACTATTAGATCTGTGGGTTACAAATGTCTTACTGCATTTTTAAATTGTCGCCCTCTATCTTCATAGTTTTCAAACAAATCGAAACTTGCACAAGCAGGTGACAACAAAACATTATCGCCTCTTTTTGATAATCGATAAGCAACCTGAACTGCATCTTCCATAGAATGCGTTTCTACTAAAATATCCACCACATTCCCAAAGGCTTTTACAATTTTATCATTATCAACACCCAAACAAATTATTGCCTTTACTTTTTCATTTACTAAAGAAAACAACTCACTGTAATCATTGCCTTTATCAATCCCTCCAACAATCCAAACTGTAGGCGATTCCATACTATCCAAAGCATAGTATGTTGCATTAACATTGGTTCCTTTTGAGTCGTTTATATAACGGACATTATTAATTTTTAAAACGCTTTCAAGGCGATGTTCCACTCCTTGAAAATTTTCTAAACTTTGCCTTATCGTTTCCTTTCTTATGTTTAATAATTTGGAAGCTGTTGAAGCTGCCATTGCGTTTTTAACGTTGTGTTGTCCTTGTAATCCTAGTTTTGTTATTGGCATCGTAAATGGGTTGTTATCTATGTTTATTATTATTTTGTTGTTTTTTATATAAGCTCCTTTTTTCAATATTTTTGTTACTGAAAAAGGGAGTAATTGAGATTTAATTTGGTGTTCTGAAATCCACTTCAAAATCATTTCATCATCCGAATCGTAAATAAAAAAATCATCTTTAGTTTGACTCATTATAATTCTGAATTTTGAATCGATATAGTTTTCATATTTAAAATCATATCGATCTAAATGATCTGGCGAAAGGTTGGTCAAAATGGCAATATGTGGAGCGAACTTTTCAATCCCATCTAACTGAAAACTGCTCAACTCCAATACAAATTCATCAAAGTTTTCTGAAGCAATTTGCTCAGCGAAACTTTTTCCAATATTTCCTGCAAGTGAAACATTTTTATCAGCATCTTTTAAAATTTGATGTATCATAGTTGCTACAGTCGTTTTTCCGTTACTTCCTGTAATTCCTACAATGGTTGCATTGGTGAAATTTGAAGCAAATTCAATTTCTGAAATCACTTTTACTGCTTTTTCTTTCAGTTTAATAATAATTGGAGCTGAATCTGGAATTCCAGGGCTTTTCATAACTATAGTTGCTGAAAGAATTTCGGTTGCTGTATGAYSCTCTTCTTCCCAATTAATCTCATGATGTAAAAGAACTTGTTTGTACTTTTTTTTTATTTTTCCGAAGTCTGAAACAAATACTTCAAACCCTTCTTTTTTAGCTAGAATAGCAGTTCCTACTCCGCTTTCTCCGGCTCCTAGTATTGCTATTTTTTGTTTATGTTTCACTTTTATTTTCTTGCAAAGACACTAAGGCGCTGAGCTTTTTTTATCTAATTTTCAAAAGTGCTATCGTTAGTATTGCCAGAAATATTCCAACAATCCAAAACCGTGTTACTATTTTACTTTCGTGAAAACCTTTTATTTGATAGTGATGATGAATGGGCGACATTCTAAATATTCGCCTTCCTTCACCATATTTTTTCTTAGTATATTTAAACCATCCTACTTGCATTACTACCGATAAGTTTTCAAACAAAAAGATTCCACACAAAACCGGTATCAACCATTCCTTTCSAATTGCAATAGCAATTACAGCAATGATTCCTCCAATAGTTAAACTTCCTGTATCACCCATAAATACCTGTGCTGGATAGGTATTGTACCATAAAAACCCAATCAAGGCTCCAACAAAAGACATAATGAAAATTGTCATTTCACCTGTATTTGGGATGTACATAATATTGAGGTAATCGGCAAAAATAATGTTCCCAGAAACCCAAGCAAAAATGGCTAATGTGATTCCAATTATTGCAGATGTACCCGCTGCCAAACCATCTATTCCGTCGGTAAGGTTTGCTCCATTTGAAACTGCTGTGATGATAAAAATCACGATTGGAATAAATACAATCCAAACATATTTTTTCGCTCCTTCACCAGCCCAAGCAACTAAACTCTCGTAATTAAATTCGTTTTTCTTTACAAAAGGAATGGTTGTTAAGAGGGTGTTTTCTTCAGGATAAAATTCTGGAAGCCTATTTTGAGAAGTATTCTCAATAGTATGATGGTCTTTAATTTTTTGACGTTGCACGGTAATATCTGGATGTAGATACATCGTTGTGCCTACAATAATCCCCAAACCAACTTGTCCGATTACTTTAAATTTTCCTGAAAGTCCTTCTTTGTTCTTTTTAAATACTTTAATATAATCATCTATAAAACCGATGGTTCCCATCCAAACAGTGGTTACTAAAAGTAGAATTACATAAATATTTTCCAATTTTGCAAAGAGAAGTACAGGTACAATGGTTGCTAAAATGATAATGATTCCTCCCATAGTTGGAGTTCCAGCTTTTTCGTTTTGCCCATCCAATCCTAAATCTCGAACGGTTTCTCCCACTTGTTGTTTTCTAAGAAAATTGATTATTTTTTTACCATAAACCGTAGCGATTAATAATGAAAAAACCACAGCCAAGCCAGCCCTAAAAGTGATAAACTGAAATAGCCCTGCACCTGGAATGTGATAATGTTTTTCTAAAAAATCGAACAGATAATACAGCATATATTATTTATTTAGAGCGATTAATAATTCGTTAATAATTTTATAGTCATCAAAATCGAAGCGTTCTCCTTTAATTTCTTGATAGGTTTCATGTCCTTTTCCTGCGACCAAAATTATGTCGCCGCTATTTGCTAATTGGCAGGCCGTTTTTATTGCTTGTTTGCGATCGGTGATGGATAATGTTCTGTTGAAATATTCAGACGGAACTCCCTTTTCAATGGCTTCAATAATAGAATCTGGTTCCTCGCTTCTTGGATTATCGCTTGTAAAAATCACTTTGGTACTTAAAGTAGCTGCGATATTCCCCATTTTGGGTCTTTTAGTTACATCACGATCACCACCACAACCAACTACAGTAATTAACTCTTCATTTTTAGTGCGGATAGAATTGATGGTTTCCAACACATTCTTCAAAGCATCTGGTGTATGTGCATAATCGACTATTGCAGTCACATTTTTTTCTGAAACCACATATTGAAAACGTCCATCTACACTCTCCAAAGCACTCATTAACTGAAGCGTTTCCATAGTTTCTAAACCTAGTAATTCTGCCGTTCCGTAGATGGCTAATAAATTATATGCATTGAAATTACCGATGAGTTTTGTCCATAATTCTTGGTTATTGATTTTTAATAACAAACCATTGAATTGATTCTCTAAAATCTGAGCTTTATAATCTGCTATCGATTTTAAAGCATAGGTATATTTTTTAGCTTTGGTATTTTGAAGCATTACCCTTCCGTTTTTGTCATCTACATTTGTTAAGGCAAAAGCGGACTTCGGAAGCTGATCGAAAAACAACTTTTTTACATCTCTATATTCTGCAAAATCATTGTGATAATCTAAATGATCATGTGATAAATTGGTGAAAATTCCACCTGTGAAATGAAGTCCTTCAGTACGTTTTTGATGAATTCCGTGGGAGCTCACTTCCATAAAACAAAAATCGACTCCTTCTACAATCATTTCTCTTAAATAGCGATTAATCGTCAATGAATCTGGAGTAGTGTGAGTAGCGTTGTATTGTTTTTCGTCCACCATTACTTTTACGGTAGAAAGTAATCCTACTTTATATCCAGCCCTTTTAAATAACTGAAACAATAAAGAAGTAATCGTTGTTTTCCCGTTGGTACCTGTTACTCCAATTAGTTTTAATTCTTCGGAAGGATTCTCATAAAAATTAGCAGCCATTATTGCTAAGGCTGAATGTGAATTATCAACTTGCACATAGGTAATTCCGTTGATAATTTTTTGAGGAATAACTTCACAAATTATCACCAATGCACCTTGTTTACAAGCTTTCTCAATATAATCGTGTCCGTTTGAAAGCGTTCCATTTATCGCCACAAAAACATCGTTTAAACCCGCTTTTCTAGAATCAAATTCTATATTCTGAATCGCCACAGAAGTATCCCCAATTACTTTGTTTAAGGTTACTTTGTATAATATGTCTTTAAGTAGCATCAAGATAAATTCAATGTTATTTGTTTTCCTTTTTCTAATTTTTGATCAGAATTAAGCGATTGTTTTGATACGGTTCCGTTGCCAATTATTTTCACCACTAAACCTAAATTTTCTAACAAAGAAACAGCGTCCATTCCTGCCATTCCGAGTACATTTGGAATCAATGAAAATGTTTTTTGAGATTTATCATAATAGGTTTCGTAATCTGTCTGGATGTTTTTTTCTATTTCATTTACATCATCTACTTCAGCAATAAGAGGTGAATCTGTAAATATTTTTTGAGCAATTCGTTTAAATACTGGTCCCGAAACATCGGCTCCATAATACCCTACTTTTAAATCGGGTTTATGAATCACAACTATGCAAGAATATTTGGGATTTTCTGCTGGAAAATAACCTGCAAACGAAGAAATATATCGTTTGTTTTCTTTCCAATCTGGCATCCAATATTCGGTTTGTGCAGTTCCTGTTTTTCCAGCCATAGAAAAATATGGAGAGTATAATTTTTTTCCGGTTCCTCTAATGACAATATTTTTTAATATATCTTGAATTTGAGAAATAGTTTCTTCCGAAGCAATACTAGGGTCGGTCACTTCTTTATTAAAAATTACAATGGGTTCATTCCAAGCGCGAACTTCTTTAATAAATCTTGGTTTCACCATTACACCATCGTTAGCTATTGCATTATAAAAGTTAAGCACTTGTAATGGAGTTAATTTCAAACCATATCCATACGCCAACGACGGCAAAGCATTCTTACTCCAATTATCATCTCCAGGCTCCGGAATCATAGGTTTTCCTTCTCCTTTAATTGCAATTCCTATAGTGCCTTTTAGATTAAAACCTTTTATTCTCTGAATAAATTTTTCAGGATTATCTCGGTAGCCTTCATCAATAATAGTCGCTAAACCAATATTGGAAGAAACCTCTAATGCCTTAGCTGCTGAAATTTTTCCATAGCCACCATGATGAGAATCTGAAATTCTTTTTTTATAAAATACTTTAACTCCATTTTTAGTATCTATGACTGTACTAGTATCTATAATTTTATCCTCTAAAGCAGCCATAAACGCTGCAACTTTAAATGTAGAACCAGGTTCGTGAGATTCACCGATAGCGTAATTTAATTTTTCGTAATAAGTACCGCTACTGGTTCTTCCTAAATTTGCAACCGCTTTAATTTCGCCAGTTGCCACTTCCATTACAATTACAGAACCATGTTCTGCACTGTAAATCTCTAGTTGTTTTAATAAAGCATGGTGAGCAATATCTTGTATATTTACATTAATGGTTGTAATAATATCGTAACCATCTAAAGGTTCTACTTCATTTTCATCATAAATAGGTTTCCATTGTCCTTTTGCAATTTTTTGCTTTAACCGATGTCCCGATTTTCCCTTTAAATATTCATTATAAGCACCTTCAAAACCAACTTCATAAAACCCAGGTTTTCCACTAACTTCACTACCTACCAAACGCTCTGCTATTTTACCAATTGGATGTTCTCTAACGGTGCGCTGCTCAACAATTAACCCTCCTTTATAAGGGCCTAATTTTAATAATGGAAAGTTTTTTACTTTGATATATTCTGTATAGCCTAAATTTTTAGCAACCAACATATACCTATTTTTATTGGTTCTAGCTTTTTTAAATTTTGTTTGGTAATAGGAAGTAGATTTTCCAAACATCTTACTCATTTCTTTTGCTAAAGAAGGAAGGTGTTCTTTGAATGCGGCATCTTTAACAGTAACTGCATCAAAACGGATTTCATATTTTGGAACTGAAGTCGCCAACAAACTACCATCATCAGCGTATATATTCCCACGACTTGATTGGATCAGCCAATTTTTAACCGTTTCCTTTTTTGCTAACTCACGGTATTTATCACCTTCAACAAATTGGATGTTAATTAATTTAATAGCAATAAGTATCGCAAAGATTAACATACCTCCTGCGACAAAATATAAGCGGTTTAATATGTTTTTTTCTTCAATTGGCACCGCGCTACTTTTTTGTGGTTATTATTATCTTTTGTGGCGGTGTTTCCGAAGGATTTAAACCTCGTTTTGCCATCGCCGCTATTATTTTGCTTTCCATTTTTGCCTGCATTAAAATCATCCGAACATCTACATATTCACTTTTAACTTCTTTTACTTCATTATTTAATTGGGCAATTCTGTGTACTTTTTTATCTGCTCTATGTGAACTCGCAATCATTACCAATGCTAAAACCGAAAGAAATATGATAAATCGCCAGTTTTTAAAAGCATCATCGCTTATTAAAAATTTCCCTTTTAATATGTTGTAAATTTTTTTTTTCATTTATACCGCTAAGGCGAGTATTTAATTTATAATTTTTCAGCAACCCGAAGCTTTGCACTTCTTGCTCTGTTGTTAATTTTTATTTCTTCTGCTGAAGGAATCACGAACTTTCCAATTCTTTTAAATGGAACTTCAGACCTGCCAAAAACATCTTTTTCTGGCTCACCTTCAAAAAGCCCGTTTCGTATAAAACGCTTTACCAATCTATCTTCCAATGAATGATAGGAAAGCAAACTCAATCTTCCGCCAGGCTTCAAAACCTCATTCGTTTGAAGCAAAAACTCCTTTAATACTTCAATCTCTTGATTCACTTCAATCCGAATTGCCTGAAATATTTGTGCTAAAATTTTATGTTCTCTGTGAGTTGGCAAAAACCTTCCCAATGCTTTTTTTAATTGATCGCTTGAAATAATTTTTGACTCTTGACGTTCTTCACAAATTTTCCTTGCCATTCCTGTAGCTGCTCTTAATTCACCATATTGTGATAAAACCGATTTCAATTTTTCTTCTGGATATTTATTTACTACATCATATGCTGAAAACTTAGAATCCTGATTCATTCGCATATCCAAATCKGCWTTAAAACGAGTTGAAAACCCCCTTTCGGCAACATCAAATTGATGAGAGGAAACTCCAAAATCTCCTAAAATTCCATCCACTTCTTTAATTCCGTAGAAACGTAAAAAACGTTTTATATACCTGAAATTTTCATTAATCAATATAAATCTTGGATCCTCTATTTTATTCTGAAGTGCATCTTTATCTTGATCAAAAGCAAACAATCTTCCATATTCACCAAGCCTACTCATAATTTCCCGTGAATGACCGCCACCTCCAAAAGTCACATCCACATAAACACCGTTAGGCTGAATGTTTAGACCATCAACTGTTTCGGTTAATAATACCGGATTATGATATTCCATTACCTGCATCACTTTCATCTCCCATTACTTCCTCAGCCAAATCTGCAAAGTCACTGGCCGCATCATTAATAGCTTGTTCGTATTTATTTTTATCCCAGATTTCAATAATATTTATTGCTGAAGAAATCACTATTTCCTTTTCAATTCCAGCAAAAGAGATTAAATCTTTCGGAATTAACAATCTTCCTGCTGCATCCACTTCAACCGTTTTAACTCCTGCAGTAAATCTTCTAATAAAATCGTTGTTCTTTCTATTGAAACGATTCAACTTACTCATTTTCTCCATTAACAAATCCCACTCTTCCATAGGATACAACTCTAAACAAGGCTGAAAAACTGCCCGTTTAATTACAAAGCCACTTGCCGAAACGGGAGCCAACTGCTTTTTTAAAGCCGTAGGCACCATCATTCGCCCTTTGACGTCTGCTTTGCACTCGTATGTCCCAATTAAGTTGAGCATTGTTATTTGAATTGAAAATTTCTTGTTTCAAATATATAGAAGTTTTACCACTTTTTACCACTAATTACCACATTGTTAATAAGTTTTACCACTTTAAAAGTGAATTAGTTTATAATTTTGAAAATCAGACTCTTAAATTTTATTGAAAGTTGAAAATAAAATTGCGTACTTTTGCTCATACAAATGACTAACTTAGTATGACTCATAAGCTAAAAAAAGAAGGTAAATTCAGTTACATAGACACGGGAAAAGGCACTCCAATTATTATACTTCACGGACTTATGGGTGGACTTAGTAATTTTGACGGTGTTACTAATTTTTTTCCAGATAAAGGGTATCGGATTTTACTTCCTGAATTGCCTATTTATAAAATGTCAATTCTAAAAACCAATGTAAAGAATTTTGCAAAATATGTGAATGATTTCATCAATCATATGGGTTTTAAAGAAGTGATTTTAGTTGGAAATTCTCTAGGAGGTCATATAGGCTTATATTATACTAAAACATTTCCCGAGAAAGTTAAATCACTTGTAATTACCGGAAGTTCTGGACTTTACGAGAGCGCTATGGGAGGATCTTTTCCGAAGCGAGGTAGTTATGAATATGTAAAGCAAAAAGCAGAAGATGTTTTTTACGATCCAAAAATTGCTACTAAAGAATTGGTGGATGAAGTGTTTGAATCTATCAACGACCGTAACAAACTTATTAGAACTCTTGCTATCGCCAAAAGTGCTATACGACATAATATGGCAAAGGATTTACCTAAGATGAAAATACCAACTTGTATTATTTGGGGAAGAAACGACTCCGTAACTCCTCCTGAAGTAGCAGTAGAATTCAACGAACTTTTACCAGATTCTGAATTGTTTTGGATTGAAAAATGTGGCCATGCTGCCATGATGGAACATCCTGATAAATTTAATGAATTGCTTTATTCTTGGCTTCAGAAACGAGGGTTATAATTTAGAGTAAAGAATTCAGAATTATGAATTCTACCTTTCTACAATATAGTTTTCTTTAAGAAAAACACTAATTCTAATTAATAAATTACTCCAATCTAGTCGGGGCAATAAATATGAAAATAAAATCGGCAGAATTTGTAATCAGCAATAGTGATGTTACTAAATGTCCAAAAGACCTACTTCATGAATATGCATTTATAGGAAGGTCTAATGTTGGAAAATCATCATTAATAAATATGTTGATGCAGCGTAAGAATTTGGCAAAAACTTCTGGAAGACCTGGAAAAACACAGCTTATCAATCATTTTTTAATAAATAAAAAATGGTTTTTAGTAGATTTACCAGGCTATGGGTATGCTAAAGTTTCTAAAAGTAGCAAGCGAGTTTTTCAGAAATTTATCACTCAGTATTTTGAAAAACGAGAGCAATTAGTGTTGGCTTTTGTATTAATTGATTGCCGTCACGAACCTCAAAAAGTAGATTTAGAGTTTATGCAATGGATGGGCGAAAATGGCGTTCCTTTTTGTGTTGTTTTTACCAAACAAGACAAGGTTAAACCGAATGCTTTACTTCGAAATATTGAAACATACCGTGAAAAAATGTTAGAAACTTGGGAAGAAATGCCTAAGTATTTTGTTACTTCTTCTAGTAATAATACAGGACGTGAAGAACTTTTAAAATATATAGGTGAGGTTAATTTAGAAATGGGCTAATGTTTTTCTAACACCTATTGTTCTTTCAAACCTTTTAACTACTCCCCTCGTTTAATCTCTAATTTCTCAGCAAAATACTCGCAAAAATCACGCATAGTAGCACTCATTTTTTCATCGTTAGTAGCACGCTCAAAAGTATCTGACATTGCCGTTAAGGTTTGGTGAAAAAATATTTTCATTTCGTCTAAAGGCATATCTTTTGTCCATAAATCGATACGTAATGCTTCTTTTGCTTTATGATCCCAAACCGACATAAATATGGCTTTCGATTCCATATTTTCTATTCCACCATCCTTTGCTGACCAATGAAGTTTTTCTGGAATTTTATTCTCGTCTAAAGTTACGTTTACGGTAATGTCTGAATTGTGTTTCTTAGTCATTATTTCTTCGGTTTGTATTTTGATTTATTAAATATTTCTTCTTCACTTAAAGTTAATAGCTCTTCCAAAGTATTATTTTTCATAAAAGACCGAACGATTTGCCAACCTAAATAACGTCCAATCATTCCTGGTGAATCATTATCAATTTCTAAATAAAATTTTGAAAATGGTGCAGGGTTTATAAATCGTGATCCTAATTTTGGGTTGGTGCTAAAAAGGAATTCATTTTCTACAAAATTTCTCCAAACTTCAGTTTCGTTTTCTTCTGCCCAAATTAATTGCTCTTTGGTATATCCTATTTTATCTTCCTCATTTACTTTTGGCAACCATAGATCTTTTAGGTATAAAATTCTTCCATAATAAATAATTTGAGCAAGAAATGTTCTACTTCTTATTTTCGGAGTATATTTTTGAGCATAAACGGATGCAACATCAGGTAATATTTGGGATTCTTTCATGTTCTGAACTACATACATAGGAATTTCTTGATAGAAATAATGTTCACTTCCAAGATAGGTATCCAACTTAATGATCAATAAACTATCTGCTAAAATTATCTTGTCTCTATAATCAACATCCGAAGTGGTTGTAATAACCAAAGGTTTGTTAAAACTCGGAAAATAATAATCAATATGCTGAAAGAGTATTTTTAACTCATTTTTTAAGTATTCTTCAGAGGGATACTTTTTTATAACCTCAGCATACAATTGTTGTTGTAGTGTATCTTGCATTTTAGCAATCCAAATACTATCGCTGTATTGCTTCGGAAAAAATGCGGGATAATTTCTTTTTAATTCAGGTAATTCTTCAACTTTAGCAGTCCCGAAAGCTTTATCAAAACGCACTATTTCGATATCCATTGGGATTTTTTCTATTTCCTTTTCCACATCACTTTTAATGTCACAAGCAACTAGAGAAACCATTAAAATTAATAGAATAACTTTTTTCATAGTAAATAAATTGAAACTGTTTAACGTAAATTCTTTTTTAAAATTTTACTTTTCCGTTTATTTGTGCTGCAAAGATATTATTTAAAAACAAGAATATGCATACTAAAGAAGTGGTAGATTTTATTGTAAATTGGTTGAAGGAATACGCTAAAAATTCAAAAACGGAAGGTTTTATTGTCGGTATTAGCGGCGGAATTGATTCTGCTGTAACCTCAACACTTTGTGCTAAAACAGGTTTTCCCACTCTTTGTATTGAAATGCCAATACATCAAGCTGAAAGTCAAGTAAGCCGAGGAAAAGAACACATTGAACAACTTAAAGAAAGATATTCTAAAGTAAGTTCTGAAGTATTTGATTTAACCACTGTATTTGAAAAATTTAAAGAGCAAGATACTGCTTCAAACAAAAACTCATTACTCGATTTATCCTTGGCAAATACCCGCGCAAGATTGCGAATGACTACCTTATATTATTATGCGGGGTTAAAAAAGTATTTAGTAGTAGGAACAGGGAACAAAGTTGAAGATTTTGGTGTAGGATTTTACACCAAATATGGTGACGGAGGAGTCGATTTGAGTCCGATTTCCGATTTAATGAAAAGTGAAGTTTATAAGGTCGCTAAAGAGCTTGGCGTTCCAAAATCTATTCAGAATGCAGCTCCCACCGATGGTTTATTTGGTGACAATCGTACCGATGAAGATCAAATTGGAGCCAGTTATGATGAATTGGAATGGGCAATGAAAATGCAAGAATTAGGCTACACTTCAGGAAAATTTAAAAATCGAGAAAAGATTGTTTTTGATTTGTATTCAAGACTTAATAGAATTAACCAACATAAAATGAATCCGATCCCTGTATGTAAAATCCCACTTAAAATAAGGAATTTCTAGTTATTCAACGAGTATTCGTGAAGTTGAGCGAATTTTCTCTCAAATGCAATTCATTCCTTTAATTATTTTCTAAATTTGACTTATAAAAAGTACTACTTATCCTCAAAAAGTCATCGTAGTCACTGAATTGGTGCAAAAATTAAATATTTAATTGACTGAAAATGAAGAAAATTGTTATCGCGGATCATCATCCAATTACTCGAAAGGGAATTGCTTGTTTACTTAAAAAAAATGAAAACTTTACAATAGTTGGAAACGCAAATAATGGTGACGAACTTTATAAAACTTTAGAGGAACAAAACCCAGATATATTAATAATGGAAATTGATATGCCACAAATTAATGGCATAAACGCATTGCGTAATATTAAACAACAATTTCCTGAGTTGCGTGTTTTAATTTATTCTACTCATCCAGAAGAAATTTATGCACTACGTTCTATAAAATCTGGTGCAGCTGGATATGTTCCTAAAACTGCTTCTTCTAAAGTATTTTTAAAAGCTTTAAAACAAATTAGAAAAGGTGGTATTTTCTTAAATGAGGAATTAACTTCTACTTTTACAAGCAGAAATGTTGGTGAATCCAATGCTATTAGTCGTTATAAAAAATTATCATCTAGAGAGATTGAGGTATTAAACCTATTATCTAGCGGAAAAAGAAATAAAGATATTGCAGCAGCATTAAATATCAATGAAAAAACAGTAAGCACCTATAAAACAAGGTTGTTGAAAAAATTGAAAGTTGATAATTTAGCTGACTTGATACATCAGTCAAGAATGTTTCAATTTGGATAATAGTGTATTACAATACTCTATAAAGCTTATCGGAAAGTAATTTTTTAAGAGACGTGTAATCTACCGTTTCATTTAAAACGTCTAGTTTTTCAGCATCATCTTCTATAGAACTTATATTTTTTGCTAATTCATCAATTTTTTGTGTTACTAAAAAACGTCGTAAATTTATTATTGTTTCTGTAACCATCTGAGCTAAAGATTCTTTTTTGCTTTTTACATAAATTTTTCTTCCTTTCCAATCGTGTAAAACATATTTCTCATCTTCCATTAAAATATGTGTAATTGCTTCCGCTTTTTCTGGTTGTAAGGTATTAATAAAAACATCTATTTTTAATTCTTGATGTTKKWTATARTTTNTSAWKAAWMTCGKNATWRAKANTTYTYAAAWYCWTCAWTTSKNAWWYCRAKYTCWTNTWCTYNGTWKNTCTRARNTWTATTTTTTCAAAAACCTTAGCTTTTACAAATTCAGATTTATAAGTAATATTTCCTTTTTCATCTGTATCCATTACTAATTCTTCAAAATCTTCTTCTTCAACTCCATAAAGCAACAACAGTTCTATTAGTTTTTTCTCTAATTCAAATTGTCGATTAATAGTTTCAATAGTTGTTTTTTTTGAAGAAACTACTTCAAAATTCTTTGCATTTGATGCAGGCTTTTTTTGACTTGCCTTTTGTTCTTTCCGAAGGGTTTGTGCCAATGTATTAAAAAGAACTTCTTCTGAAATATCCATTATTCTAGCACATTCTTTAATGTAAACTTCTCGACTAATAACATCGGGGATTTTTGAAATACTAGCAATAATATTGTGAATGGTTTCCGATTTTTTTATCGGATCGTTTTTCGCATCTGATGCCAATAATGAAGCTTTAAAACTTATAAAGTCTTGTGCATTTTCTTCTAGAAATTTAGTGAGCTCTTCAACAGAATTCTTTTTTGCAAAACTATCAGGATCTTCTCCTTCAGGAAATGTGCAAATTTTCACATTCATACCTTGTTCTAAAATTAAATCGATACCACGAAGGGAAGCCCTTAATCCTGCTGCATCACCATCAAAAAGTACGGTAATATTTTTTGTTAATCTATTAATAAGTCTTATCTGATCTGGTGTTAAGGCTGTTCCTGAGGAAGAAACCACGTTTTTAATTCCTGTTTGATAAAACTGAATTACATCGGTATATCCTTCCACTAAATAACAATTATCTTCAGTCGAAATGGTTTTTTTAGCCTGAAACAAACCATATAAAACTTTACTTTTATGGTAAATATCACTTTCTGGCGAGTTAAGATATTTTGCAGCTTTTTTATCGTTGGTTAAAATTCTTCCTCCAAAACCAAGAGTACGACCGCTCATACTTAAAATCGGGAACATAACCCTACCTTTAAAACGGTCAAATTGCTTTTCTTGTTTTACAATACTAAGTCCTGTTTTTTCTAGATAATCTAATTTATAGCTGTCTTTTATAGCTTTTCCGGTAAAGGCATCCCATTGATTTAAGGAGTAACCAAGCTCAAAAGTTTTAATTGTATCGTCTGTAAAACCTCGTTCTTTAAAGTACGTTAAGCCAATAGCTTTTCCTTCTTCAATTTTTAAAAGGTTGTTATGAAATTGATTTTTTGCATATTCACTAACCAAATACAAGCTTTCTCGTTCGTCTGCTTTTTCTTTTTGTTCATCGGTTTGGACGGTTTCTTCAATTTCAATATTGTATTTTCTTGCTAGGTACTTAATCGCTTCCGGATAGGTAAAATGTTCGTGTTCCATTAAAAAAGAAACTACATTTCCTCCTTTTCCACTGGAGAAATCTTTCCAAATTTGCTTTACGGGTGAAACCATAAAACTAGGAGTTCGTTCTTCAGAAAACGGGCTTAAACCCTTAAAGTTACTTCCCGATTTTTTTAATTGCACAAAATCACCAATCACTTCTTCTAAGCGAGCAGTTTCAAATACATTATCTATGGTAGTTTGTGAAATCATTTTTCTGAATTCAAAGATGTGAAATTCTAAAACAAAAATTCAAATTTTAACCAAACTTATTTATTAACAAAAAAGGTTTCCTTCAAAATATTGAAGAAAACCTTTTAAAAATGAAACAATTATTACTGAATTTTTACATATCGAATCGCAATCCCATCGATATATTATGTTGGTCAACTGGATTGTTTTTGAATATTGGATTGATTTCATATTTTGCGTAAAGGGCAGCCCAACCCCAACCTACATAACTACTAACACCATAAACTACATTATTAGTATTATAACTTGCCTTGATTTTTTCTTTTTTATTAGAACCATCAATCGAATATTTTAATTTCTGACGAGAGCTTAATTTAAAACCTACAAATCCTCCAATACCATATTTAAATTGTCTTCGAGTTGAATATCTAAAATAGCTGGTGTATTCTTTCTTTTTTGAAGGGCCAAATTCAAAATGTACTGGAAAAATTAATTTATCAACTCGTAATTTTGCTTTATCTAAATTTTGAGGATGTACTTGGAGTACTGTTTCTTCTCCTGTATCCACGTAGTATTGATTATCTTCGGGTTTTAATCCGTCCCAAGTAAAAGAGAAACCGTATTTAATACGAAGCCAATTTGAGTCTTTAAACACTCTTGTTTTCCAAGCCCAACCGAGTTCAAAAAAGCGACTTCCTCCAATTTTAATTTCGGTATCGTTAAAAGATTCTCCTTCTGTAATCAGATTGTTAAATCCTATTGCCACTACCATTCTACTGGTGGTCCTGCGATCGAATTTTTTGTCTTTATTATAAGAAATTGAAAACACTTCGCCATCTTCAAATATTTCTAACATTAATTGGTTTCCATCTTTATATACAACAACTTCATTGCTATTTCGTTTCGTTAATTCAATTTTGTTCTCAATAATAGCAATTCTATTTTCAATATTTAAGGCATGTTTTTCTGCAACTGCACCTTTTAAATTATCAGCTTCAGCTTGAGTAATTTCTTCGTTTTCTAATTGAATATTAATAGCCTCTACCTCTTTTTTTAAGGCTTCTTTTTCTTCATTTATTATTTTTTCTTTGTTAGATTCTAATGTTTCTATGGTTACTGTAACATCTTGTGCGTTTAAATAGTTAAACGGTATTAGCCATAAAGTTAAAAGAATTGTTAATGTAATGATTTTCATGATTGTTTGTTTTTTGATTGATGAATATTTGATGAATTCTTGATTAATTATTTCGCTCTACCACAGCAGTTCTAACTTTTTCGAAACGATCTCCTAATGCATCGAAAACCTTTTCTCTAAAAGTAGTTTCTAATTCTATTTCTACCATTTCCAATAGTGCTGTAGCATCTACTTTTTTGTTTTTACTAATTAAGTTTTTATTATAAATTTCGTTTTGAGCTTTTTGCAATAAAGCATCAATCTCGTCTGGGGTTACCGAATTATTTTCTTTTTCTAATGCTTGTACCTGAGCAACCACTTCATTTACTTTAGATTGTTCAAACAAATCTTCTTCACTTTTAATAGTAGATTTCGACTTAGTAATAGGTGTGTTTTCAACTGCGATTTCTGTAGTTTTGATTTCAAGTTTGCTTGTATCTACTTTTGCAATAGTTGTGTTTTTTGTTTTTATATTATTTAATGGTACTTCTTTAGTTGTCTCATTTTTAATTTTTTCTTCTGAAACTATTGCTTTTTCAACTGTTTCTTCTGGAATAATTTTATTCTCAATYTTTRTTGGTAAGACCTTATTTTCTTTAGTAATTTTTATATTATTTACAGTGGAAGTTTGATTCCTAAAGATTAAAGAAGATACCACAATCACAGCAACAATACTTGCTGCAATTGCATACCAAGTAGCGTTATTATTTGTTTCTGTCGGTTGAACTTTCTTTAAATTGAGTTTCTCCCAAGCATCTTTTGATGGCTKAATTTCTCTTTCTTGCAGCTGCTCTCGGATATGATCYTCAAATTTAATGGGTGCCATAACTAATTTTATTYTCTTTATTAATGTGGTTTTGAAGCATTTTTCTTGCCTTAAATAATTGTGATTTTGAAGTGCCTTCGGAAATTTCTAACATTTCGGAAATCTCACTATGTTTATAGCCTTCAACTACATACAAGACAAAAACTGTTTTATAACCGCTAGGAAGTTGATCTATTAATTTCTGAATTTCGTTTACTTCAATTTCAGTTTCGATGTAGGCAACTACGTCTAATGAATTTTCAAGTACCTCTTCTTCTTTAAATTGAAATTTTTTCTCTTTTCGAAGTTGAGAAATAGATTCATTTACCATAATTCTACGAATCCAACCCTCAAAACTTCCTTCGAATTTAAAAGAATTTAGATGTGTAAACACCTTTAAAAATCCTGTCAGCATTGCTTCTTCAGCCAGTGCATTATTTTTTAAGTATTGTCTACAAACACTCAGCATTTTAGGTGCAAAAAACTCAAACAATTGGTGTTGTGCTTTTTGGTYTCCCTTGTTCGCTTTTGCGATTAACGATTTGTAATTTTTATGTAATGAAACAACTTTCAATCTGGTGTGTTTAACGCTTCTATTCTTATAGACGCAAGTTACAATAAAAAGGTTGCCTGATGTTTAGAAATTAGTGCTCAGCCTTTATAAAACGGTAAGTAGTTGGGATTTGTGGAAAACTATAAGTTTTAATTAATAGCAGGATTTCCTACTCCTGTATTTAGGTATTGTTCAAAACTGTACAGATAATAATTCCACCCATTTTCACATACATCATAACATTGCAACTTTTTATTTAGCCCCTTATGTTCAAATTTGATGATAGTTCCAATACCAGATTTTTCAAAATCCCATTTAATTTTAGTTCCAACCCATTCCCCTTTAACAATTACTCCATTCACTCCAATAGTATCATCCAAAACTATCCAATGAACAGATTTGTTTGGAACAATTTTATGTGCTTTCATTTTCATAAAAAAGATTTCTTCTTTGCCAAAAGTGGTTAATAAAACATCTCCTACTTTTTCAGTTTTGTTAGCAGAAGTAGTCCACCACTTGTCTGCTTCTTCTAAAATCGCTTTTGCTACAGCTTTTGGTGTACTTTTTACGGTAAATGTTTTTGTATAATCCATTATATCCTTTTTATAAATATTTCAACTGAAATAAAATCGCAAACAAACCTAAAAAAACAATTATAAACATTAAAAACTTCGATTAATTTTAAAATCTGTTAGTTACAGGCTATTTCTTCCGATCAATCACATAGTTAACCATTAACACCAATGATTCTTTAAAAGGAGTCTCAGGATATTTTTGAAGTATTTGTAAGGCTTCTTGCTGGTATTCTTTCATTTTTGAAACTGCATAGTCCAAGCCTCCTTTTGTTTTAACAAAGTCGATTAATTCTTTTACTCTTTTCTTATTCGTATTGTGGTTTTTAATTGAATTTATTATCCAACTTTTTTCTTTTGAAGAACAATTATTTAAGGCATAAATTAAGGGAAGTGTCATTTTTTGTTCCTTAATATCAATTCCTGTTGGTTTTCCTATTTTTTCGGAACCATAATCGAAAAGATCATCTTTGATCTGAAATGCCATTCCGATTAACTCTCCAAATTTACGCATTACCTCAACTTCTTCTTTTGAAGCATTTACAGATTTTGCTCCCATAGCACAACAGGCTGCTATTAAAGTAGCTGTTTTTTGACGGATGATTTCGTAGTACACTTCTTCGGTAATGTCTAGCTTTCTGGCTTTTTCAATTTGAAGCAATTCCCCTTCACTCATCTCACGAACAGCTACTGAAATAATTTTTAGTAAATCAAAATCTTCATTATCTATGGAAAGCAATAAACCTTTTGAAAGCAAATAATCGCCTACCAAAACGGCAATTTTATTTTTCCAAAGAGCATTTATAGAGAAAAAACCTCTCCGTTTATTGCTTTCATCTACCACATCATCGTGGACTAATGTTGCTGTGTGAATTAATTCAATTACGGAAGCACCACGATAGGTCCGATCATTTACTTCGCCATTATTTGTCATTTTTGCAATTAAAAAAACAAACATCGGTCGCATTTGTTTCCCTTTTCTATTAACTACATAATGTGTAATTCTGTTTAGTAAAGAAACCTTTGAGGACATAGAAAGAAGGAACTTTTTTTCAAAAAGCTCCATCTCATATTCTATGGGAAGTTTTATTTGGGAAACAGTTTTCAAAATAGTTGATTAAACGCTCTCTTTTTTTACTTTATTTCTATATAATGATTTATCAATACAATTCACCATTTCAGATTCATTTAACTCTACTCCTAGAAAAGACTTAATTGTATCGATCGCGCTTTCTGGGTTTTCTAACACATCACTATAATCTAAATAAATAATTTCTACTCCTGGCTCTCTTTCTTTCCAATTATTAATAAAATCTAATAGTTTTCTGAAAGAGTTGTATAGCTTAACTGGAAATGTATCAGGATTTTTCCCAATCATTTTTTGTTGAGATTTTATTATTTCATCAAGATTTCTAGTCATAAATATAACTTTATACCTATACTTTCCATCTATTTGATTTAATAATGGAGCTACAATCTTAACAGCTTTATTTTTTGCTTTCTTTAACCAAGAGTTATCTTTTTGAATTGACATTACAGGTTCATACTCATAATATCCTTTTGGATTAGATTCGTCTGCTTCTCTTTTATCATCAACAAGACATTCAACACCTCCCTTGTCTAGCATTTGCATCATTAAGGAAGTTCCAGACCGAGGTAGTCCCGAAACAACAACAATTTGATTTTTTCGGAATTTAAAATTATTTTTATCTCTAAGATCTATTGGTGTATTTATTTTTTCTTCAATATTTTCTAATGCCTTCTTTTCTTTATAACTGTATGTTTTTGCTGTTAACCTTTCTGCTGTTTCAAAAGCAATTTTCGCATTTTTCAAATCTCCTAATTTCTCAAGGGCTCTTCCTAATGCATAATGAGCGGCTGGAAAGTATTTAATAAGTTCTATACTAGTAAATGCAGATTCTGCAGATTCTTCATACTCTTTTAATTCGAATAAAGTATCTGACATTGCCTTATGATATTTAGCTCTATCCTGTTCTTTTTGAATTGCTATCTCAAATGAATTTTTAGCTTCTTTAAATTTTTGAAGGATAAATTGAATATTACCTATTCTGTAAAATATTTCAGCATTAGGTTTCCTTTTTTTAGCTTCTTCTAAAACCTTGAGAGCTTTTAGTAAGTGACCGTTTCCAAGAAGAATATCTGATTCAATAAAATAAATATTATAGTTTACAGGAGTTTTAACTTTTTTAAAACTTTTTAAATATTCTTCGGCATTATCAAATTCTTTAAGGTTAATACAAGCAGTCATTAAATCTATATAATAAGGAGCTATATCAATTGGTTCTACCTCCTCTATAAGTTCTAATAAAATACTTTTCGCATTATGATAGTCTTTTTTTCCAAGATATACTTTAGCTAAATTATGTTTTAAATCACATTTTGTTTTATGAATACTTGTTTCTATTTTATCGTCAGGACGTTCAATATATCCAAGTTCAATAAGTTGTTCCATAGTTTCCTCATCGGAAAGAACATCGTTTTCATCTTCTTTTTTTAATTCTCCAAAATCTCCTGAAACATTTTCCCAACTATCAATGTATGTTGGTTCAGTGTTATTTATAAACATGTCCAAAATAATTTTACCATCCATATCTTTTCCAACAGGAAGCCCATAATGGTAAAGTATTGTTGGTGCAACATCTATAAGGCTTAAACCAAATATTTTTTCATTTTTCTTAATATTTGGACCAGAAGCTACAAAAATCCCAAATTGCCTGTGATCGAGTGCTGGTGCAGCTGCAACTTTTGGCATGGCTAATATTCTTTTGTTTTCAGATTCAAAACCATGGTCGGACATAATAATTATTGTAGTATCATCGTCAACCATATCTAAAACCCTTCCTAACATCATATCCTGAAAACGGTATGCTCCAGTTATAACTTCATTATATAAATCATAATGCTCCTGTTTAACGCCTGCAAGTTTAGGTGGGTAGTATTTCATAAATGAATGACAAAAATGATCTATCATATCAAAATAGACAGCCATAAAATCCCACTCTGTATTATCGAGTAGGTATGTAGCCACATTATGCAAAGAAACATTATGAGACAAAATTTTAGAGAGTGCAATAAGACCGTTGTTTTTAGCTTCTTGGTCTATTTTTACAGCATCTGGTATAAAAGGTAAAATATGTTCTTTTGTTATTTCATAAGGAAACATTCTTAAATCTCTAAGTTCTTTTACTAAACTCTCTGGGTGAATTGTTCCTTTAATAATTGGGTTTTCTTTTTTTAGTTCAGCACTAACTTTCTGAAATTTATCCGTAACAACCACTCCATTAATAGGTTCGGCAGGAAAACTTGGCCACCATCCCACAACATTACTTTTATATCCTTTGTTATGTAAAATATTCCAAATAGCCCTTGATTTACGTGAATTTGCAGTTACAGGCCTTATTGCTTTTTTATTTGGAACTAATTCAATAAATCCTAATACTCCATGTTTATCTGGGGTTTTTCCGGTTGCAACAGAACTCCATAACATAGGACTATATGGAGGGTTCATAGTACTCATATTGCCATAAACACCATTGTCAATTATTTTTTTTAAGGATGGCATTTTCCCTTTAGCAAGTAATGGGCCAATAATTTTCCAATCTGCCGCATCCCACCCAAGAAGTAATAATTTATTTTTCTTCATCTCTTTTTTTCTTATGTTCTTTTTTAACTTTTCTCCAAGCAGAAAACGCTATATGACCATATGCTAAAAGCCCTAAAGAACTATCTAAAGGAATATTATTTATGTTTATTTTCATTGTTTTTTTAGTCATAGTCTAAAATGTTTTTGTTTTGTGCATTTATTTACATATATTTACTTTGTAATAATTACTACAGATATACTAGTTTCTGTAAAAAAACAAAAGTTAACTTTTAAAACCTAAACAAATTATGAAAAAAATTACAAAAACTTCCTTTGGAAAAAAATTAGCAAAATATGGAGCTTTGTCTCTAGCTATAGCTGGTGTTGCAGATGCAACAGGTCAAGTTATCTATACAGATATTGATCCTGACTTTGTTGGCGGATTAGGCGATAGTATCGGAATTGATTTTGACAATGACGGAACAGACGATGTTACTATTTTACAATCTAACAATGGTAATTATGAACTTGTTACAGCAAATACAGCTGCTCCTAATGGTGTTGTAGCTAACAGTAATGGTTATTTGTATGCGTCAAATTTATCTTATGGAGCATCTATTAATTCATTCAATTCTTTTTATAGTGGTAGTGCATCTTTTTGTGCTGGAGTAGGATATACTGGAAGTGCTTTTTGTGGTCTTGGTGAAGGATACCTTGGAGTAAAGTTTGAAATTGCCGGAGCCACTCATTATGGATGGGTACGTGTTGATATAGCAGATAGCTCTAACTTTACAGTTATCGATTTCGCTTATGAATCTATGGCTGGCGAAACTATCTTAGCAGGAGATGGCGTTTTAGGAGTTAATGATAATAGCTTTAATAATTTCAGTTATTATGTTGATGCAAATAATGCATTGAATTTAAAAACAGATTTACAATTTGAAAATATAACAATTTTTAGTATTTCTGGACAGCAAGTAATAAATCAAAAATTATCTAGTAATGAGGGTACTATAAGTATTTCTAATTTACAACAAGGTGTTTATATTGCTAGAGTTAGTATTGAAGGAAATACAAAAACTTTCAAAATTATCAAAAAATAAGAAATTATTTTACATAAATATCCAAAAGGTGGTTTTATTAAAACCACCTTTTTTATTGCTTATTAGCCAACTGCCCACAAGCAGCATCAATATCTTTTCCTCTACTTCTTCTWACSGTMACAGGTATTCTGTTTTTTTCTAAGGCTGCAATATATGCGTTAGTTACTTGAGCTGATGCTTGTTTAAAAGTAGGGTCACCAATAGAGTTATATTCAATTAAATTAACTTTACAAGGAACATATTTGCAATAATTAACCAAAGCTATTATATCTTCTCTTGCGTCATTAATCCCTTCCCAAATTACATATTCGTAGGTAATYCTTCTATTGGTTTTTTCGTACCAATATTGGAGTGCRTCTTTTAAATCTGGTAAGGTAAATTTATTTGCAAAWGGCATTATTTGCTCTCTTTTTTCTTGTATTGCTGAATGAAGCGAAACCGCTAAATTAAACTTAACGGCATCATCGGCTAATTTCCGTATCATTTTCGGAACACCAGAAGTTGAAACTGTAATCCGTTTAGGTGACATTCCCAATCCATCTTTTGAAGTGATTTTATCGATAGATTTCAGCACATTATTATAATTCATTAATGGTTCACCCATTCCCATAAAAACAATATTAGAAAGTGGCTTGTTGTGGTATAATCTACTTTCCTGGTCAATAGCTTTTACTTGATCGTAAATCTCATCAGGATTTAAATTTCGCATTTTTTTTAAGCGAGCAGTAGCACAAAACTTACAATCCAGACTACAACCTACTTGAGTTGAAACACAAGCAGTAGTTCTTTTTGGAGTGGGAATTAATACCGATTCTACTATTAAACCATCAAAAAGTTTTACTGCGTTTTTAATAGTTCCATCTTCACTTTTCTGAATACTATCAACTTTAATATGATTAATTACAAAATGTTTGTTTAATAAATCGCGAGTCGTTTTTGAGATACTGGTCATATCATTAAAATGATGTGCACCTTTTTGCCAAAGCCATTCATAAACTTGGTTTCCCCTAAAAGCCTTATCTCCAATTTCTTGAAAAAAATTTCTTAACTCATATCTTGATAAAGCTCGAATATCTTTCTTGTTTTCCTTCATTTGACTGCAAAAATATCATTTTTAAAATAAAAAGCCCCTTTATATAAAAGAGGCTTTCAAAATTTAATGAATTTTATTATTATCTATCAATTACTATTTTTCTAACTGAAGTTACTTTACTGTCATTATCTATTAAATACAATATATATATTCCTTCTTCTAAACGTTCTACATTAATTTGATTATAGGTGTTAGACAAGTTGCCAGACGCTATATTTTTACCTAAAATAGAATAAAAGTTATAAGACAAATTAGGATATCGACTATTCACTACTGTGATTGAAGTACTTGCAGGGTTTGGATAAATTTCTAAAGATCCTGTTTCTTCAAATTCTGGAGCACTTAATATATTCTGAATAGTTTCGGTGGTGGTTTGTCCTGTATTAATAGGATCTAACCAATCTTTTAATCGAGTTTCAGGTGAATCCCCAGCATTCCAAGAAACGGCAAACCGTCCATAAATATCATAATCATTATTAGTATCAGAACCTAAGCAAGATGCTTGTCCAGCATATAATTGTCCAATAATTCTTCCTTCTTCATTAAATAGCGGTGATCCAGACGAACCACTTTCAGTAGTGCCAATTTCCCAACCATCTCCAGATCCTACAGAAATTCCTCCAATAAGCCATACTTCGGTGCCATTGGCATTTTCTTTTACCGCCCCAGAATCATCTCTACATATTTTCATGATATCTCCGTTTGGGTGGTGAATTCCTACTTCGTATTCAGGTAAATCATCGGTGTTGTCCCATCCTGCAAATGCTACATCCCAGGAATCTGGAATATCATTATATAAAACAACTAATGCAAAATCACTTAAAGCATTATTTGCTTTAACTTCCGCTCCACTCATAGTAAAATTGGTTTGAATATCTAGACTTTCACCCTCCGTCCCACATATAGGGCTTGGGCTCATCCAATTAAAACGTACTGACCAAAAATCTGGATYACTATTTTCTAAACAGTGATTTGCAGTAAGTAAATAAGGGGTTTTATTTCCTTCAGTTGTATTAATTAGAGATGTTGAGCATAAATAACCATTCCCCAAATTAAGTAATGCAACTGTTTTTTTTACTAAATCTTTTTTAGTTTCAAAATCATTTCCAATTGGGCAGTTTACATCGTAMTTACAATCTCCAGAATCGTTTAAACCTCTCCCATTAACCATTTGTCGCACGCTTCCCATTCGGTAACCGTGAATAATACTTCCAACCTGTAATCGAAGTACACTATTTACGTTTGAGGGTTCATAATATTCAATCCAAATAATGTCTCCTGAAATATACCAAGAACCTAGTATTTTATTATCTCTATTTTGGTCTTTTGTATAGGTTTTTGAAACATCGGTTTGATCATCATTATATAAGTGAAGTATAGTGCCTTCGGGCAATTCGAATTCATCAAAATTAATACTCAAATTTATAGCATCAGGAGATTTTATAGCTACTCGCCAAATTCTACCTCTATTATTTGGTAATTCTGTCCATTCGCCATTTTTCTCAAAATCTAAGGCTAAAGGTCTTTCTATTCCGTATCGCCAAGGCATACTTTTATCTAAATCGTTGATACTATCTTCTGCAATTATTAATGAAATATCTAAAGGAGGCAATTCAATTGGAGAAAAAGAACTGCGCAAATTACTTTCCCAACTTACAGGAATTTTATTATTTTCATCTTGGGAATAAGACGAAAAAGAAATTAATAAAACGAAAAGCAAAAATCTTTTCATGAAAAATACGTTGGTTAATTATAAGTTTACTAAGTTAGTTTTTTATTTCGATTATTAAAAATCAAATCGATAAAATGCACCTAATGTTCGTTTTAGGTTCTTTTACAGTGATTTTTTATTATATTTCACACTTTATGAAAATTAATTCGCTTCATCAATATTTTTTAAAATCTTCTGGAATTTGTACAGATACAAGAACTATCACTAAAAACTGTTTGTTTTTTGCACTAAAAGGAGATAATTTTAACGGTAATGAATTTGCTCAATCAGCATTAAATAAAGGAGCTTATAAAGTAATAATTGATGAAAATGAATTTGAAACAGAAGGAATTATTTTAGTTGAAAATGTTTTAGAAACACTTCAGCAATTGGCTACTTTTCATCGAGAATATTTAGCAATTCCCATCATCGCACTTACAGGAAGTAATGGAAAAACCACCACGAAAGAATTAATTAATGCGGTGCTTTCAAAAAAATACTGCACGACTGCTACTAAAGGAAATTTAAACAACCATATTGGCGTTCCTCTTACATTGCTTTCTATGAACTCAGAAACTGAAATAGGAATTGTAGAAATGGGAGCAAATCATTTAAAAGAAATCGATTTACTTTCCAATATTACAAAACCCGATTATGGTTATATCACCAACTTCGGAAAAGCACATTTGGAAGGTTTCGGAAGCCTAGAAGGTGTTGTAAAAGCAAAAACCGAATTGTACCAATATTTAAAAGAAAACAATAAAACAGTTTTTATAAATGCTACTGATGATATGCAATTACAAAACTCCGAAGGAATTAGCAGCTTTACTTTCGGTGATAATAATCAAGATTGTTTTATTGAATTAATTGACGCCTCCAATCAAGTTATAATTTCTTATAAAAATCAGAAAATTAAAAGTAATTTAATAGGACTTTACAACTTTAATAATATTGCCGCTGCAATTTGTATGGGTGAAAGTTTTAATGTTTCTGAAGAAARTATAAAGGATGCCATTGAAGGTTATAGTTCAACCAACAACCGTTCTCAACTTATTAACAAAGGGAGCAATCAAATTATACTAGATGCCTATAATGCCAATCCAAGCAGTATGTTGGCTGCCCTAGAAAACTTCAATCAAACTAAAGGAGATACAAAAATATTATTTTTAGGAGATATGTTTGAACTAGGATCTGAAGCTGAAAACGAGCACCAAAATATCGTAGATTTTATTAAAATTCATAATTTTCACAAGACCTATCTTATTGGAGAGAACTTCTTTAAAACTGAAGTGCATTCAGAAAATACAATAAAATTCAAAACTTTTGAATCGCTTCAAAAGGAATTAAAAATCAACACATTTACTCAAAGCAAAATACTTATAAAAGCTTCTAGAGGTATGGCTTTAGAAAGAATCCTAGATATCATTTAAGACTTCCCTAAATACTCAGCTACTTCTTTTGGTAAAAACATATTATAATAAGTTTTGCTATTTTCAAGATATTCCAACATTTTCCATGAACCAATTTCTGAATCAAAAACCGCAATTATTGTTTTTTCTCCACTAAAAAGTATGGTATCTCCTTCCCTAACAACCTCCATGTTTTTAAACTGATTTTTAAAAGTTTCAGTTAGAAAATTAATATAAAGATCCTTTTCTTCTACTGTCTGGTCTTTATCTTCTTTAAAATGAAATGTAAATTGATTATCGTAAATGATTTTACTGTAAACAACTTCGTTAAAACTGAATGATCCGTTTTCTTTAATTACTTCCATTTTATCGAATGTGGTGAAATATATAGGGTTATTAAAAGCCTGTTTTAACTTTAGCTCAATATCCTTTTTTGTAAACAATTCAAATAAAGGAGCGTACGTATAACTTGTAATTTTATCCCAATCTTTTTCTGAAGCTTGAATATTGGAAAGATAATTCTCAAAAGTTGTATTGATTTCTTCTAATTGCGTTTTAGTTAAAGTAACATCTTTAACTTGAGCGCTTACAATTAAACTCAATGTTAATAGGAAAAGAGCAATTAAATGTTTCATCTGTTTAATTTAAGTAACAAATATGAAACAAATATGAAACAATTAAGAAAATTTGAAAATAGGGCAATTGACTTATTTTTTGAAAATAAAAAATCCCGATATATTTCTTTTGCTTAAGGTGGGCAATGAAGGATTAACTTCGTTGATCCCTTTATGACCAATTTTGCAAATAGAATCCCGAACCACACTATCGCGTTGATAGTATTTTTTATTCTCAAAACTCATGAAAATTCTCTTAAACGTTTTGAGAATAAAAAAATCCCGATACATTTCTGTATCGGGATTCTGCTTGTTGTGGGCGCAGAGGGATTCGAACCCCCGACCCCCTCGGTGTAAACGAGGTGCTCTGAACCAACTGAGCTATGCGCCCTTATCAGGGTTTTGCTTGAAAGCATATTGCTTTCTCTGTTAGCGGTGGCAAATATAAGGCAGTTTTTATATACTACAAACATTTATTTCAAAAATATTATAAAACTTCAGCTACCACAAATGTGCTTCCGCCTATAAATATTACATCACCTTTCTCAGACTGATTTAACGCTTCGGTATATGCTTCATTTACTGAATTATAACTTGTTCCCAACAATCCAAATTGTTTTGCTTTGTTTCGTAAAACAGAAACTTTCAATCCTCGAATCACATCAGGTTTGCAAAAATAATAGATTGCTTCTTTTGGAAATAAAGGTAAAATCGCCTCTAAATTCTTATCGTCTACCACACCGAGCACAATATGAAGCTTATTGAAATCTTCTTTTTGCAATTGTTCCATCACCAAAACCAACCCTTCTTTATTATGTGCTGTATCACAAATTACTTTTGGGCTCTCTTGAAGAACTTGCCATCTTCCTTGCAATCCTGTATTTGAAACCACATTTAATAAACCATTTATAATGTTTTCTTCGGAAACATTCCAGCTTTTTTTCTGAAGTAAAGCAAGTGTTGCAACAGCTGTTTTGATATTCTTTTTTTGATAATTTCCTTTTAAATCGGAAGGATAATCTGAAACTTTCTCTTTCTCTACAAAAGCAATATCTGTAGAAACCTCGGAAGCTTTTTGTTGAAACACTTTTTTGGTTTCTGAAGTAGTCTCACCAATCACCACTGGAATGTTTGTTTTGATAATTCCTGCTTTTTCTGAAGCGATTTCTTGCATTGTTTCACCTAAAAAACGAGTATGATCCAAACCGATATTAGTTATTACCGAAACTTCAGGAGCAATTACATTGGTGCTATCTAGTCTTCCTCCCAAACCGACTTCAATAATCCCGATATCCACTTTTTCTTTTCTGAAATAATCGAATGCCAAACCCACAGTCATTTCAAAAAAAGACAATTGATTTTCTTCAAAAAAGGGTTGATGTTTTTCAACAAAACCTACCACTTCTTCTTTCGGAATCATTTTTCCATTTACCTTAATCCGTTCCCGAAAATCTTTTAAATGCGGCGAAGTATATAAACCCACTTTATAACCTGCGTCTTGTAGAACGGAAGCCAACATATGACTCGTAGAACCTTTCCCGTTGGTGCCAGCTACGTGAACCGATTTAAACGAATCTTGCGGCTCGTTTAAATAGTTGATCAGTTTTAAGGTATTGGATAAATTTACTTTATAGGCCGCAGCACCAATTCTCTGGTACATTGGCAACTGAGTAAATAACCAATCTATGGTGTCAGAATAATTCAATCTTTTTATTTTATGAGTAATTTTTTAGTGATTTTTTGTCCTTCTGAACGTATCTGAACATAATAATTCCCAGCTGAAATCCCTTCCAATGAAATTCGTTTTTCTGAAGCTACCGAAGTGAACTCCTTACTTAAAACTATTCTTCCTAATTGGTCATAAATTATTACAGAAACCCCTTTCGAAGGATTTTTAAAAGTGATATTCACAAAGCTAGAAGCTGGATTTGGGTATAGTTTTATTTCAGAAACAATCGAATTTATTTTGGTTCCTAAAACATCATCAGCAATATTCAATTTATAGCTTGAACGTCCATAAGTTCCAGCGTACAAATATTCGGAATTTTCGTGAATAAACAAATCGGTTACCACAACCGAAGGCATATTTTCGCCTAAAGGCTGCCAATTTACACCTTCATCAAGTGAAGCCAAAACACCCACGTCAGTTCCTAAAAACAAGTTTCCGTAACTGTCTTTTTCAATATCATTGATCGGAATATCTGGTAAATTGGAAGAAATATCGTTCCAAGTTGCTCCGTAATCGGCACTTTTAAAAACATGACCGTTGTCCTCACCATAACGATAACCAGAAAAAGTTACATAAACAGTTGCTGGGTCATCTCTAGATGCTAATACTTTGGTTGTCCATAAATTTGGCAATGTTGCTGAAATATTCGTCCAATTTCCTCCTTCATTCTGCGTTACCCAAACATTTCCGTCGTCGGTTCCTGCGTAAATAACATCACTGTTTAAAGGCGATACGTTGATAGTGGTTACAGTTCCAAACGCAAGGTTTCCAGTATGTGGACCATTGCTTAAATCGGGACTTATTGCTGTCCAATTTCCAGCGGCATTGGTAGTTTTATATACTTTTTGAGTTCCATAGAAAAGTGTTTGTGAATCGTTAGGGTCAAAACAAATTGCCGTGTCCCAATTATTGGTGTCTCCACTTGGAATTCCGTTTAAGGCACCCCCAAATGAAGCTCCATTATTAGATGATTTTCCAAGATTTCCACGTTGAGACAAAGCGTAAATCACATTGGTGTTACTTGGATCAACAAGAGGCTGAAATCCGTCACCTCCATAAATCGCTTGCCAATCGCTTAATCCTCCAGTTTGCGTTCTGATCGTATTATTATCCTGTGCACCACCATACACTTTATCTGCATTTTGAGCATCTACATAAAAGCGATAAAATTGGGTGATGGGTAAATTATTAATCTTTGTAGAACTCGTTCCGTTATTAGTACTCTTATACAATCCGCCGTCATTTCCAATCAATACTTCACCAGGAACGGAAGCATTAAAAGCTACTGCATGCTGATCTACATGTACTCCCGAAAAAGTAGCACTCCAAGTCTGACCACCATCGGTCGATTTATCCATCACAAAACCAGAATTGTATATTACATTTTCATCCGTTGGATCTACAAAGATTCCGCCAAACCACCAATGATAAGAGGTGCCTCCACTCATAGAATTTACTTGCGTCCAAGAATCTCCACCGTTGGTTGTTTTGAATGTTCCTTCTACATTTCCAATTTTGTCGGTGTAAAAAACATATAAAACATTGGGGTTTGATTGTGAAATATCAATACTAATTCTTCCTTTATCGTTGGCGTTGCTTGGTAATCCGTTGGTGAGTTCTGTCCAAGAATCTCCGCCATTTTGAGAACGATAAATACGAGAAGTTTCTCCTCCATATTGTCTGTTGGTGGGTCTTCTTATTCGTTCCCAACTTGCTGCATATACTATATTTCCGTTGCTTGGATGAATTGCCATATCTATAATTCCGGTAGAATCACTTACAAATAAAACTTGCTCCCAATCGGTACCATCATTAGTGCTTCTATAAACTCCACGATTGGTATCTTTTCTAAAAAGAGGTCCCATAGCACCTGCAAAAATGGTCGTATCATCGTTGGGATCTATCATGACTTTACTTATACTTCCTGCAGCTGGCAAGCCTTTGGGTTCCCATGTAAGTCCGGCATCAGCACTTTTATACATCCCGTTTCCGTCGTAAGCCAATGAACCTCCTCCTGCATTTACTTCACCTGTACCTACCCAAATAAGGTTGGTATTGTTTTTTGAAATTTCTATATCACCAATCGAAAGCATTTCTTGATCATCGAAAATGGGAATCCAATTGGCACCTGCATCGGTGGTTTTAAAAATCCCTCCAGAAGCAGCTCCCACATAATAGGTTTGTGCTTGATCTATGGGAATTTCAATATCTGAAATACGTCCACCTATATTTAAAGGGCCTGCAAATTCCCAAATCGCTTCTACATTTTGGCTACGTTGTTTTTGTGCTTTTTTCCACTGAACCGCCTTTGAATAGGCATCCGTTTTAATTTCACCAGTAGGATACGCACGTTGCATAAACATAAAATCGTGAGGCGAAGTTTCAATGTTTCTTTTTTCTGAAGTAATTTTTTCTGAAGAATTGGTACAACTTAGTATTGAAACTGTTATGAGAAGTAGCAATAATTTATAAATTTTCATAGCATTTATTTTATGCTATAAAGATATTGAAAAAAGTTAGATGATTTGACTAATTATTAAACTACTCAGACAAACTAAACCGATAAATAATCTTACCTATTTGTTTACTTGGAGCTTTATCGTCTTTGTTGAATTTGGTTGCCAAGGCGGCTCTTTTTGCAGGCTCTAAAAGGCATTTTGAGTTGTTGGTAGTTCCACGAACTCCAGGTGTGGCGCTGATTACTTTACCGGTGCGATCTACCTCTATACTTACTACAACGGTTCCTGCCTCGTTGCACTCTTGCACGAATTTCTTTTTGCTTAGGGCTTTACGTCCTCCTAATAAATAGTTTCCATCGCCATCTAATCCTTTTCCATTGCCGTAATAACTTTTTGCGTTTGGGTCTCCGTTAGGATTTCCTTTATCGCCACCAGTTTTATCGTCTCCTTTTCCTCCTTCTGCCTTACCATCGTTTTTTGGTCCGTTGATTAAACTAGAAAGTGCATCGGTTGTAGATTTATCAGGTTTTGGATCTAGCTTTTTTTCTTCTATTTTTTTAGGTTCTTCTTTTGGAACTTCTTTTACAATCTCTTTTACAACTTCCTTCTTTTCTTCCTTTTTAATTACAGGAGCATCTTCAGTGTCTTGGGTAACTACTTCTTCTTTAATCTCTGTTTTTTGTTGAACAACAGGTTTTGTTTCGGTAGGTTTTGGAGCCGTTTTAATTTTTTCAATGGGTTGTACTTTTCCGCTACCGGTATCCATCGTTCCGAAGTTTACTGCGATTCCGTTTTCTGGTGGTGGATCTAAATAAGAAAAACCTACATAAAATAACAAAATAAGAATGATCACGTGTAGTACTACCGTGATGGTCATGCTCTTTCTTTTATGTTTGGTGTTTAGGATGCTCATTTTTTATTTAAGGTCATTTCGGTTCCGCTCAATGCCCGAATTTAGTTGTCCATTGAGCGAAGCCGAAATGGGATTTGACTACTCATATTTTTATCTCTCGCAATCCCGATAGCTATCGGGACGCTAAGGCGCAAATGTTTTTCTTTTTCCCGCGAATCTCACTGATTAACGCAGATTGAAAAATTTTTAAATCAACAATCGTTAATCTTAAATCTCCAATCTTATATACATCCTTCAGACACGTCTGATGGCTACAAATCAATTCGGTCGTACAGCCAATACCACTTTATAACTATTTCTATTGGCAATATCCATTACAAAAACGACGTCTTCAATAGGAACTCCTTCTTCTGCTCTTAAAATTAAGGTTGGTTTTTCTTGTCCTGCAAAAACTTTTCTTAATTCGGTTTCTATATTTTGTTCGCTTACTCTTTCTTTATTTACATAATAAGCTCCGTTTTTGGTAATGCTTACCGAGGCGTTTTGCTTATGGGTCGATTTCCCTTTTGCTTTTGGAAGAATTAAATCCAAAGCATCGGGTGTGATTGTAGGCGATGTTAGCATAAAAAACACCAATAACAAGAATACAATGTCTGTCATAGAGCTCATACTAAACTCAGCACTTACTTTATTTCTTCCTCTTAAATTCATTAAGCGGGTTCGTTTAAAAGATCTAAAAAGTCAACCGCAGTTGCTTCCATTTGATGCACTACTTTATCGGTTTTTACAACCAAATGATTGTAACCCATATAAGCAATAATCCCAACAATCAACCCTGCTACGGTGGTTGTCATTGCTGTATAAATCCCTTGAGCTAGGGTTCCCATTTCGGCTTGACCACTGCTTGAAGCTAAGGTATGAAATGCTAAAACCATTCCGATTACGGTTCCTAAGAAACCAATCATAGGAGCAGCACCTGCGATAGTTGCTAGAACACTCACGTTCTTTTCAAGTTTATAAACTTCTAATTTTCCTGCGTTTTCGATAGCCGTATTAATATCTTCCAAAGGACTTCCAATTCTGGAAATTCCTTTTTCAGTTAATCTAGCAACAGGCGTATTTTTTTGAGCACATAAGCCTTTTGCAGCTTGTAAATTCCCTCCACTGATATGATCTTTTATCTGATTCATAAAAGTAGTATCATATTCGGTAGCAGCCTTTATAGCAAAAAGTCGTTCAAAATAAATATAAACCGCTACAAATAGTAGTACAAAAAGTACACCTATTATTATTTGACCAGCGGTACCACCATCCATTAGCAATTGCATGATGGAAAGTGTTTTTTCTTCAACAATAGGCTCTAGGTTCTCTGCAGTTTCAGAGGCATCTTGAATTAACATACTAATCATGTACTTATAAGTTTAAATTGAATAACGGTAATTAAATTTGGAAATTGTTATTAGTGGCTAAATATCACTCTTTCTATCAAAAGAAAAACACCAGCTCCTGCAATAAAACCAAGAAATGCTAACCAAGTTATTTTTTTAAGATACCAGATAAAGTCGATTTTTTCCATTCCCATTGCAGCAACTCCTGCCGCAGAACCAATTATTAACATACTTCCACCTGTCCCTGCGGAATAAGCTATAAAATGCCAAAGTACAGAATCTGTTGGTGAGTCGTACATCCCCATAGAGGCTGCTACTAATGGTACATTGTCAATTACTGCGGAAAGCATTCCTAACAGAATAACTACTACATCTTGACTTGGAATTGCGTCTTGTAAGACTTCAGCAACATAACGCAAAGTTCCTACTGGATCACCACTATTTGAAACTCCATAAACAAGCGATTCTAATCCAGCAACTGCCATTAATATCCCTAAGAAAAATAAGATACTTGAGATTTCGATTCTTGACAATGCTTTATGTGCAGAATATAAATGTTTTTTTGAACTTGAAAAATCTTCTTCTGGGTGAATATATTCCGATACCAACCAAACAATACCAAGTGCAAACATCATCCCGATATATGGAGGTAAGTGTGTGATGGTTTTAAAAATTGGCACAAAAACAATCATTCCCAAACCTAAAAACAACATTGTTTTACTACTTAAAAGCCTTTCTGCTTCTGCATCTTCGCTGGTATCTACTTTGATTTCTCCTTTAAATACTTTCATCCTACTTGCGATAAAAAACGGGATAATAAAACATACAATTGAAGGTATTACTACAAACTCTATGAGTCCCATAGCAGTTACATTTTTCGCAATCCAAAGCATCGTAGTGGTAACATCTCCAATTGGCGACCAAGCTCCACCAGCATTTGCAGCAATTACTACCATAGCAACATACCAAAGCCGTTGGTCTTTATCTATAATCAGTTTTCTTAATAACGTAATTAATACAATAGTTGCAGTTAGATTATCTATAATTGCTGAAAGTACAAATGCTAAAATCCCGATGATCCAAAGTAATTTTCTCTTGCTTTTGGTTTTTACAGCACCTTTTAAAATTTCAAAACCTCTGTGCAAGTCAATAATTTCAACAATAGTCATGGCTCCAATCAAGAAAATAAGTATTTCAGATGTTTTTCCTAAATGATGAAGTAGCGTATTTTCAAAACCGTGTTCTGCTGCTTCTCCCCCTGTTAAAAAATTAAAAACATTTTCATGCGTATCGATTACCGTAAACCAACCTGCGTGAAATCCAATGGCAAGCAATGCCCAAATAAGGGCTGCCATAATTAATGCTGGAACTGTTTTGTCTAATTTTAAAGGATGTTCTAAAGTGATGGAAAGGTATCCTATCACAAAAATTACTATGATAATTGCAGTCATAAAATAGGGGTTTTTATAAAATATTTTTAACGGATTAAATGTAAGTAATTTTATTGTATGCCAAAATATATTGCATCCAATTATATAAACAACTTATCCTTACCAGTTTTAAGGTTTGAATACGATTCCAGAGCTATGATCTCGAACCGCTCCTGTCACACTCGCTAAGCAATTAACTTCATTTCGGAGTTTTAAAACCCCTAATAAACCAAAAATCAAGGCTTCTTTATTTTCTATTATTTTTTTTGATGGAACTATCAACTCTAATTTTTTATAAAACTGAATTCGTTGAAGTAAATAAAAATTAAAAGTACCTCCACCCGTTACTAAAACTGAAGAAGATTCTTCAAAATTATTTGCTAACTGAAACGCAACATGTTCTGTAAACGTAGCAATTTTATCTAGTATTGAAATTTCTGAAGCCTCTATTATTGGAAATATTTTTTCCTGAACCCATTCCAATCCCAAGGATTTTGGAGAGTTTTCTTGATAATATTGAAGCTTATTTAATTGCTGAAACAGCTTCTTATTTACGTTTCCTTTTTCAGCAAACTTTCCTCCTTCATCAAACGGAAAACCCAGTTTTTCTGCAAAACTATTAAGTACAATATTTACAGGACACACATCATAAGCAATTCTTTTTCCTTCCAATTCAAACGAGATATTTGCAAATCCGCCTAGATTTAAACAATAGTCATATTCCTTAAAAAGCAATCGATCACCAATAGGAACCAAAGGTGCACCATTACCTCCCAAAGCAACATCTTGCACTCTAAAATCACAGATTACTTTTTGATTTATAATGGATGCAATTTTAGGAAGATTTCCAATTTGAAGCGTTAATATTTCTTTGGGTTGATGCCAAATGGTATGTCCATGGCTGCAAACTGCATCAATGTTTTTTAAGTCATTTCTATTAATAAACTCTAAAATTATTTCACCTAAATACGCTGTGTATTCTTTATTAAAACCCTTCATTTTCTCTATGGAATATGAAATAGCTTCTTGTAAATTATTTTTCCAAATTGTAGAATAAGCAACCGTTTCAGAAATACCAATTTCAAAACTCCAAACACCTTTTTCTGAAACTGAAAATTGCAATTCGGCAAGATCAATTCCGTCAAGGGAGGTTCCGCTCATTACTCCTATAATATGGTAATTGTTTTGTTTCAACAGAGCTGATTAATAAAAGCTGAAGATACTACTAACCTGAAATAAAACCCAAAAATAAAGCTTTAGAATTTGAAATTTGTTACTTTGGAATTTGGATATTAAAAAGGTATCTTTGTCTTCTTTTTAAAACACATATATAATACCGTTTTCAATGGATTTCTCACTTACCGAAGAACATATAATGATACGCGACGCAGCTCGTGATTTTGCAAAAAACGAATTACTTCCTGGCGTTATAGAACGTGACAATCAACAAAAATTTCCAACCGAACAAATAAAAATGATGGGTGAAATGGGATTTTTAGGAATGATGGTCGATCCAAAATATGGTGGAGGCGGAATGGATACCCTTTCGTATTCTTTGGCAATGGAGGAGATTTCAAAAATCGATGCTTCTGCAAGTGTGGTAATGTCGGTAAACAACTCATTGGTATGTTACGGACTTGAAAAATATGCCAACGAAGAACAAAAACAAAAATACTTAACCAAGTTAGCAACAGGTGAAAAACTAGGGGCTTTTTGTTTGAGTGAACCAGAAGCAGGATCGGATGCAACTTCACAAAAAACAACTGCAATTGACAAAGGTGACTATTACCTTTTAAACGGGACTAAAAACTGGATTACCAATGGAGGTACTGCAGATTATTATATTGTAATTGCCCAAACCGATAAAGAAAAACGTCACCATGGAATCAACGCTTTTATCGTTGAAAAAGAATGGGAAGGTTTTGTAGTGGGTCCAAAAGAAGATAAATTAGGAATTAGAGGGAGCGACACGCATTCGTTACTATTCAATGATGTGAAAGTTCCGAAAGAAAATAGAATTGGTGTTGATGGATTTGGATTTTCATTCGCTATGAAAACACTTGGTGGAGGACGTATTGGAATTGCGTCACAAGCATTAGGAATTGCAGGAGGAGCTTATGAATTGGCAAGAGATTATTCGAAAGTTCGTAAAGCCTTCGGAACAGAAATCTGCAATCATCAAGCAATCGCTTTTAAATTAGCAGATATGCACACCAATATTGAAGCCGCAAGAATGTTAGTACATAAAGCAGCTTGGGATAAAGATCAAGGAAACGATTATACGATGAGTAGCGCAATGGCAAAAGTATTTGCTTCACAAACTGCCATGGATGTTACTGTAGAAGCTATTCAGATTCACGGAGGAAATGGTTATGTAAAAGAATACCACGTAGAACGTTTAATGCGTGATGCTAAAATTACTCAGATTTACGAAGGCACTTCTGAAATTCAAAAAATAGTCATCTCAAGAGGATTACTAAAAGGGTGAAATTTAACTTAAAGCCTTAAGGGCAAAATAACACTATGAAAAACAAAACAAACATTATTTTATTTGCTTTAGTACTTGCTTTTTTTGCAGGATGTAATACTCAGGTTAGCGTGTTAAGTGCTTGGAAAAGTCCTGATGCAAGTGAACTTAAAGAAAGAAACATATTGGTAATTGCTAGAACTTCAGATGCTGGTGTAAGAGCAGATTTTGAAACTAGTATCGCAAACAAATTAAGATCTGCAGGTTATAAAGCTACCGAAAGTTTTACACGTTTCCCAAAAATGACTCCAGATAAAGAAATGACGGAAGAGCGACAAAAATTTCTTCTTGAGATATTTGGATATGAAGGGTATGATGCAATATGTATCAGCGTACTTAAAGATTACGAAGAAACCACTACAACCACTTATTATAATGATTATATGGGAATGGGGATGATGGGACCTTACTCCTCATATTACCCATCTTATTACGGAGGTTTCAATAGTTATTATATGCATCCTTACTCTTATTCTACTTTCGGGAATTATTATGGTTCTGGAAGTAGCTATACTTCAACAGACAAAATGTATGTACTAGAAACGTTAGTTTACAACTTAAATAAAGAAGAAGGAGATCAATTATTAGTGGCAACTACCACAAAAATCACCAATCCAAAAGACGCTATTAAGGCAGCAGATAAATACACAGAAAAAATTGCGGAGAGTTTAGCGAAACTAGAATAATCCTACTTCAGTAAAAAACTAATAAAACACTTATTAAAATTAATAGGTGTTTTTTTATACCTTAAATTCACAACAAACTCAAAGCTATTAAAAATAATTACACAATAATATAAATCACCTAAAAGCTCGATAAGATAAAAAATAGCAAATAACATCAAGATAAGACCGCAACAACTTATAAGACTAATAACAACAAAGCCCAGCTACATAAAGAAATTCCAAACAATACCAAAACGAAATACCGCATCACGGTATGGATAATTAGGAGCTGAAAAATAATCGTTAGTATTAGAAAACAAGGCATTAAAGTTCTCGTATTTAAAGTAAAAACGTATTTGCTGTACTCTAGCATTAAAGAAAATATCAAACTGTGGATAGCCTCCTAATTCCGTTTCGTTTTGCACATAAAATTCTCCTAAAACAGAATCGTAAGCATTCATTTCAAAATCGCCATAGTATTTAAAGGACACACCCATTTGGGCAAACAAGGCTTTTTTAAACCATTGATCTTCAAAATACAACGTGTTTCTCGTAATAAACTGTGGAAGCTTTAACACTTCTTCTCCACTCAATGCTTTTTGAAATAAGAACGTATTATCCAATCCAAATTTTTTATAACGGATTTCTTTTTGTGCTTTAATTTTTACATAATCTACACGATCTGAATATTGATGCGGCGTCGGTGTAGAATCGTTTGCTTTAATTGTAAAATAGGTGTAGTCATTAATTCCAGTATAATTTATAGATAGGTTGGYAATTTTTTCGGAAGTAAAATCAACTTTTAATTGTTGGGTTTTTACATTATTAAAATCGTTTTGCCAATTATRATTAATGTAATCGCTTTGGAACAGTAAGAAATTAAAGTTAGGTGCGGTAGAATGTGTTTTAATTTCAGCACTTACTTTATGTTTATTATTAATGTTATAGGAAGCACCCGCAGTTAAATAATTTGCATTATAATCTCCCGAAATATTAAAGGCTCCTTTAGCATTTAATTCAAATCCTTTATACGTTTTTTTATAAGAAGCCCCCGCTTGCAACAAATTTCCCTTTAAGCGATTAGTAATCTCTCCATCGTTCAAAATTAATTTGGTGTCGTAGCMGTAATTATAATCTGTATAACCTATAAATGCAGTTAAACTGCCTATAAAATCGTTTTCAAAACGTGTATATCCCTGCATATTAAAATCTTCTAAATACACTTTATTCCATAACCCAGAAGTTTTATAAGACTCTCCATAATTATCAAAAGGATTGTCTTGTGTATATGAAAATGATTTATCTTCAAAACTAAGTATGTTTCCGATAACTAATATATTCTGATCGGTACTGTCTTTTTTTGTGATAAGTTCGTATTCTTGTTTTGCATAAACTCTAAATCCTTTTAGTTCATTTTCAGCATCTTCAAAATTTACGTCCAATCTTCCTCGGTCTTTAARACCCTTATCTCCACTTTGAAAAAAGAAGATTGATTCATTTGTAAGTCCACCGTTTTGTTCGTTTGTTAAATCTTGTGCATTCACATGAGTATTTATACGATAGCGTTTATTTTTAGAATGAAAATTAGCCGTAAACATAAAATCACCCGTTGTAGTTCTTTGATGTTGGTAGGATCCAAGAGACCGAATACCTCTATAAGAAACAGAAAAATTAAACTGTTCTGAAGTATTTATAGTAAAAAACGCATCCAGTTGTTGTCCTTGTTTAAAAGCAGTTCTATAATACAACTCGGTTAAGGGAGTTGGCACATGAAAATAGTTTACATCTTCAATTTCTTTATAATTAAAATGCTGTGCTTGAGCAGCAAACAATGGTTTTAAATTTGTGTTTTCAAAACTATATGCTAAGAAATTATAGGGTTGACCAACATTTGCAAATTCCTGAAGTTCAAAATTATCTTTTCGTAAATAATTAAATTTATAATCTCTTTGAATGGTCAACGAAGTATCCACATAGGTAGTATCTTGCCTTGCCGAAACTATTTTATACAAAGTAATTGAGGGTTTTTCCTTTTTCTGTTTTTTAGGATTTCCTTCTTCATTTTGAGAAAATACAAATACCGAAGTGAATAGAAAAAAAAATAATAAAAACGTTTTGTACATCTACTTTTAACTTATCAAGCAAAGGTATACTTTTGAAAGGAATTTATGAATACCGAATTTTAATTTTTACCCGAAAAGTCGTAAAAGAGCTTTTATAGGAACAGGGATAAAACGGATTTTAGGGATATTCACTAGATACTATTAGTATCGAAGGGTACGGTTAGAATTTACTATGTATGTTAAAACTAAAAATAAACAAACACTTATTAGAATGTGGTACCGATGAAGCCGGAAGAGGTTGTTTGGCTGGTCCCGTAACTGCCGCAGCAGTAATATTACCTAATAATTTTAAAAATAAAACCCTAACCGATTCCAAGCAACTGTCAGAAAAGAAACGTAATTTACTGAAACCTATCATCGAAGAACAAGCTATTTGCTTTGGGATTTCTCATATTATGATGGAAAAAATTGATAAAATAAACATACTTAACGCTTCCATTTTGGCTATGCACAAATCTATTGAACAACTTTCAACTACACCTCAACTTATTGCCGTGGACGGAAACCGTTTTAAACCTTTTAAAGACATTCCTTTTGAAACCGTTATAAAAGGTGATGGAAAATATTTGCATATTGCTGCTGCTTCTATATTGGCAAAAACTGCACGAGATGAGTTTATGAATAAAATACACGAAGAATAWCCAATGTACAACTGGAAACAAAACAAAGGATATCCTACAAAAGAACATCGGGATGCTATTAGAAAATACGGCATAACAAAGTATCATCGCAAGAGTTTCAGGCTTTTACCCGAACAATATGAATTGGATTTAAAAATTGTTAAAAACCCGTAAATAAACAATTCAAATTCTGTTGAAAAAGGTGATAAACCTTATTATTTTTGTGATATGAAGATTTTTATTAAAACTAGTCTTATTCTTATTTTCACAAGCTTATTTTTTAGTTGCGAAACTGCTTCTAAAAAGCCTAAAAATTTAATCGATTTTATTCCTGAAAACACATCGGTTGTTTTTAAAATTGAAGATTTTGAAACCTTAAAATCTGACATTTCAAATAGTAGTTTAATTTCTAAATTCAAGACAAAAAGTCTTTATACTTTTTTTTCTGAAATTGCTGTTTTTAGCTATTTAAAACCAAACAGCAGGAGTTTAATTTGTGTTTCAAACAAAGAGAATAACATTTATACTTTTATCGGAAGACCCAATGAACACTTGTTTAATATAGATTCTATTCCCAATATTACCCTCGNAAAAACCATCTACAAAGAACAATCATTTCAGAAAATATTGATAAACRAGCAAGTTATTTATACCTTATTAAAAGACAGTATTTTTGTGGTGAGTAATTCACAGCAAAATATTAAAAATTTAATAGACGGAAAAACCGAAAAAGCAGCTACTTTCAAAAAAATATTTAAAGTTAAAAATACGCAAGACTTTACTGCTTTTTTTCCAGTAAACGAAATACAAATTGGACAATCTCTACTTTTTAATTTTGGTTCGTGGGCAGCTTTAGATGTAGAAATTTTACCAGATGCCTTAACCGCTTCGGGAGTTATTTTAGCAAACGACTCGGTATCACAATTAATTTCGGTTTTTAAAGGTTTGCAACCTCAACAAAACGAAATCGCAAAAGTCACTCCTCTGGTTGCAAAGGGAGTTGTTTCTATCACCTATAACGATTTTGAAATTTTTAAAAATAACCTTCAAATATTTAGTGGAATTAAAAACACCAATACCGACGAAACAGTACTTTTTGAAGGAGTTACCGAAGTTGGAAAGATTTCACTTCCGCAAGGAAATGTGATTATGATTAAAAGTATAGACACCGAAATTACCTCTAGTATTTTAGAGGAATTCAGCACTCCAAAAGAACTCTTTAAAAATGTGTTGATATCAGAATTTAACAAGCCAAATTTGTTTGTTAATAATTTTGTAACCTTTACTCAAAAAACCATTCCAAAATTTGTATTTAAGTTAGAAGATTTCTTTATTTTTTCTGAAACCGAAGCACTTGCACAACAAATTATCAATTCCTATTTAAGTAATAATACGCTTTCAAAATCAAGTTATTACAAAGAAGCTTTGTCGCAACTAAGTGACGAATCCTCTTTATTGATTATGAGGATGAATGGTAGTTATTCTGAGGTAATTTCAAATTTATTGAAAACGAATATTTCAGATATTTCCTTTAATAAATATCCGTTGGCAGTATTGCAATTTAGTTACGACAGCAATTTTGCTCACGTTAATTTGGTTTGTAAGGAAGCAGGTGCTACCACCCAACAAATTAAAACTGGAAAAGTATCTCAAATAACAAATATTAAAATTGAAAACGAATTATTAAGTGACCCAATATTTTTCAGTAATCACAGAACAGGTGGAAAAGATATAGTGGTACAAGATGTAAAAAATCAGTTGCATTTTATCTCATCCAACGGAAAAACCCTTTGGATAAAAAAGCTAAAAAATCCAATTATCGGTAAGATTAAGGAAGTAGATTTATTACGAAACGGAAAAAAGCAATTGGCATTTGTTACGCAGCATTATTTCTATATTTTAGATAGAACTGGAAGAAATGTTAGTCCATTTCCTATAAAATTTAACGATGATATTACCCAACCTCTTTCGGTTTTTGATTATGACAACAATCGTAAATATCGTTTTATTATTACACAAGGAAAAGAAATTTTAATGTTGAATAGTAAAGGGAAAACGGTAAAAGGATTTAAGTTCAAGAAAACACAATCTGATATTGTTTTTGCTCCACAACACTTCAGGATTTCTGGAAAAGATTATGTTGTAATCACCGAAGAAAACGGTAAATTAAATCTATTAAGTAGAGTTGGAAAATCGAGAGTACGGATTTCTAAAACTTTTAATTTTTCTAAAACACCGCCAACAATTGAAGCTAAAAAAATCGTGATTATCAGTAATGATAATACAAAAAACAGCATTGGTATTGATGGTAAAATTTCTTCAAAAAAACTCAATGTAACTAGTTATCAATTTACTGTAAAAGGAAAAACGAAAGTAACTTTAGACGATAATTTAATGCGAATAAATGGCATTTTAGTAGAGCTTCCTTTTGGTATTTATACTGCACCAAGAATTACAATTGTTAATCGTAAAACTTTTATTTCCATCATCGAAACCCAAGAAAACAAGGTGTATTTATATACTAAAACGGGGACACTTCTTTCAGGATTCCCTGTATTTGGAACTTCTTCAATAGACATAGAAGATGCCAATAAAAATAATAGAGTGAATTTTATAGTAAAAGGAGGTAATAAAGAAATATTGCTTTATGAAATACATTAATATAAATGGTAAAAAACAGATTACACCTTAATTAATATAATTTTCACACCAACAATACACTTTTATTAAAATCAGAAAGTCTTTCATCATAATTTTGTTTTAAATTAATAAAACGAGCTTCATATTTGATTTCGATTATTTATAATAATCTGAAAAGCATATCTTAGCGTCATTAACAAAACTGAATTTTAATATGAATTTTTTTTTTACAAGCTTATTAGCAATTTTATTAATCTCTCCTTTTAGCTACTCACAAAGCAACTGCAGTAAATATTACCCTTTTAAAGAAGGTGCTACTTTCACTTATACAAATTACAATAAAAAAGGAAAAGAATCTGGCGGAATAAATTACAAATTAATCAATCTTCGAAATGATGGAAAAAATGAGGTAATTACGATGTCTGCCAAAATAATAGATAAAAAAGGGAAAGAATCTATGGACTTTGCCTACGATATTACATGCGACGGAAACGGAATCTCTATAGATTACAATTCTCTTGGAAATATGATGCTCAAACAGTTTGAAAGCATGGAAACCGAAATTACAGGAACCAATATTATTATACCCAATGACCTTTCTGTGGGTCAAAAATTACCAGATTCAAATATGAACATGAAAATATCAATGGGAATTACTATGGAGATTAATGTAAAAGTTATAAACAGAGAAATTATAGCAAAAGAAAAAGTAACCACTCCTGCAGGTATTTTTGATTGTTATGTATTACAAGTGACAAGTGTTGTAGATATGATGGGTAAAAAAATGACAACTACTTCAAAAAGCTGGTTTGCTGAAGGAGTTGGAATGGTAAAACAAATATCAAATGGAAAAGATGGAAAAACGGAAAATTCTAGTGTATTAACAAAGCTTAGTTTGTAAACTCACACATATCATAAAGTAAAAAAACTGAAGTTTAAACTTCGGTTTTTTGTTTTAATTCCGCCTCAAAAAGTTCAGCAAAATGTTTGAGTAATTTTTCTTTTACCTCAGCTATTGGGATTTCTTTTTTACCCAATTCTACATTTAATGAAGTGACAGCTTTCCCTTTAATTCCACAAGGAATCATATGATCAAAATAACCAAGATTCGCATTTACATTTAATGCAAATCCGTGCATGGTTACCCAACGGCTTGCTCGTACTCCAAAAGCACAAATCTTTCTAGCAAAAGGAGTTCCTACATCAAACCACACTCCTGTTTCTCCTTTGGATCGTTCGGCTTTCAATCCGTATTCGGCAAGGGTTCTAATCACCATTTCTTCTAAAAAACGAAGGTATTTATGAATGTCGGTAAAAAAGTTTTCTAAATCTAAAATAGGATAGCCAACAATCTGCCCAGGACCGTGATAGGTAATATCTCCTCCGCGATTATTTTTATAAAATGCGGCACCAATTTCAGCTAGTTTTTCTTCAGAAATAAGCAAGTTTTCAATATGCCCACTTTTTCCTAGAGTATAGACGTGAGGGTGTTCTACATAAAGAAAATAGTTGGGTGTTTCAATAGAAAGTTCTTCTCTTCGGTTTTTGATTTTAATATCAATAACACTCTTAAAAAGTTGCTCTTGATATTCCCAAGTTTCTTTATAATCTTTTACCCCTAATTCTTGTATTTCAACTAGTTTATTCAAGGTTTATTTCTCTAATTCAACTTCCAAATCCAACACATCTGGATTTTTAATATAATCTACAAAAGAACGTTCAAATTCAATGGTTTTTCCATCGGCAGAATACATAGMATCTTCCACAGAAGCACTTTTAATTTTACGGGGAAATGTATATTTAATCTTATAAGTCATTGCACCCATAAACGATTCTACAGATGCCAAACTATCTACTTGAGCTTTGTGTTTATCCACATCTACAATATAAGCGTCTCTTTTAAACACACCTTTTTTGTAGGAGTAACGAACGGCAACATTATTATCATCTCCTTCATCATCTCCCTTATTATTATCTCCTCCCATACTCGGCATCACATCATCCATTTCTTCAAAAGCCTTCATTAAATCGTTTGATTCAGAAACGTCTTTAAAATCATTGAAAATATCTAAAACCATTTTATTTTCTTCAGGGTCCATATTCATACGAACACTRTAATTCTCAAGATCTTTTAATTTTTGTTGGTCTTCAGTAGACAACTTTGAAATACTATCTTTTTTCTCTTCAAACATTTCTTTAAATGAAAAAATCGTATCGGTTTTAACCATAGTAGAATCTTTTCCCATTTCGCCCATCATCGCCATCATTTCACTTAAATCCATACTGATGGTCATTCGTCCAGAACCATCTTCGTTTAAGGTCATAGTTTCAGTAAATTGGCAACTAATAAAAGTAAAAGTCAATAATAAAAGGGCCGTAATTTTACGTAACATAATTAATTTTTAGGATTATTAATAATAATTAGAGCAGCAATTACGCCGGGAATCCAACCGCATAAAGTTAAAATTAAAACGATAATTACAGATCCACAGCCTTTATCCAACACTGCTAAAGGCGGAAAAAGAATCGACAAAATTACTCTCCAAATACTCATAAAACGCAAAGTTACAAATTAATATTTGCCTATAAGTAACCTTTGAAATGCTTTTGTTACAACAATGTTATAAGTATTGGTTAAGCCATAGTTTGTCAGTATCTTTGCAGCTTATTTTTTACACTTTATTATGCAAYTATCCGAACCTGAATTAGTCCGAAGAGAAAAACTCATACAACTTAGAGCCTTAGGTATTAACCCATATCCTGCAGATTTATTTCCAGTAAACACAATGACTACGGAAATAAAACAGCACTTCGAAGAAGGAAAAARGGTAATTATCGCCGGAAGATTAATGTCTCGTCGTATTCAAGGAAAAGCTTCTTTTGCTGAATTACAAGATTCTGAAGGAAAAATACAAGTGTATTTTAATCGGGATGAAATCTGTCCTGGTGAAGATAAAGTACCGTATAATGAAGTATATAAAAAATTACTAGATATTGGTGATTTTATTGGTATTGAAGGCGTTTTATTTACTACCAACGTAGGTGAAAAAACAGTAAAAGTTAAAAACTTTAAACTACTTTCAAAATCATTAAAACCATTGCCATTACCAAAAACTGATAGCGAAGGAAACACCTTTGATGAATTTAACAATCCAGAATTACGGTACCGTCAACGATATGCAGATTTAGTTGTAAATCCAAAGGTTAAAGAAGTGTTTATAAAACGTACAAAATTGTTTACCGCAATGCGTACTTTCTTTAACGAACGCGGATATTTTGAAGTAGAAACTCCTATTCTTCAGTCTATTCCTGGAGGTGCTGCTGCCAGACCTTTTCAGACACATCACAACTCCTTAGACATTCCAATGTTTATGAGAATTGCTTGCGAATTGTATTTAAAAAAATTAATCGTTGGTGGATTTGACGGTGTATATGAATTCGCAAAAACCTTTAGAAATGAAGGAATGGACAGAACCCACAATCCAGAATTTACGATGATGGAAATCTATGTAGCTTACAAAGACTACAACTGGATGATGGATTTTACCGAGCAGTTGTTAGAATTCTGTGCTACGGAAGTAAACGGAAGCTCAAAAACAATTTTCGGAGAACACGAAATAGAATTTAAAGCTCCTTATGCTAGAGTTACAATGGCGGAAGCTATTGAAAATTTTACTGGTTTTGATATTTCAGGAAAATCGGAAGAGGAGATTAGAGAAGCTGCAAAAGGAATGGGAATTGAAGTAGATGAAACGATGGGTAAAGGAAAACTCATCGATGAAATTTTTGGTGAAAAATGTGAAGCCAATTACATTCAACCTACCTTTATTACCGACTATCCTAAAGAGATGAGTCCTTTAACAAAAGAACATCGTTCCAACCCAGAATTGACCGAACGCTTCGAGTTAATTATCTGTGGAAAAGAATTAGCGAATGCCTATTCTGAGTTAAACGACCCAATAGACCAACGCGAACGTTTTGAAGATCAAGTAAAATTAGCAGGACGAGGTGATGATGAGGCCACAGAATTTATAGATCAAGATTTTTTAAGAGCTTTGGAATACGGAATGCCACCAACCTCAGGAATGGGAATTGGAATGGATCGATTTATTATGTTTTTAACCAATAATGCGTCTATACAAGAAGTGCTTTTCTTCCCGCAAATGAAACCTGAAGTTAAGCAGGTTGCCATGAGCGATGATGAAAAAGTAGTTTTTAATATATTGAAATCCAATTCACCTATCGATTTGGTAGAGCTAAAAACCCAATCAGGATTAAGCAATAAAAAATGGGATAAGACTATTAAAGGCTTAACCAAACATGGAATTGCTAAAGTAAACAAAACCGATGATGGTTTGTTTGTGGAGGTGGTTTAAAACCGCTTTGTCATTCCGTGCCTGACTCGGAATCCATAAAAATTCACAAAAGGGATTACTAAAATGTAATTCCTTTTTATATTTAAAACAGTTTTAAATAAGCTACAAAACTTTCATAGTTAAATCAAATTTGTATTTTAGGCGAAAATTTTACCTCAATGAAAAAATATTTATTATTTAGTTTTGTTATTTTAGCATTAGTAGTTACAGCTTGCGGAAGCGATGACGATAGTTATGTTGCTACAGACGATGGCGATCCAGAACCAGAAGCTCCTTTAACATTCGAAACCAATTTATCGGATATGGGAATTTTTAGTGGAAATTTATCTAATTTAACTCCCGAGGAGAATGTTCATTTATACGACCTAAACAGTCGTCTTTTTACAGATTACGCACATAAACAACGTTTATTAAGATTGCCAGAAGGAGAAGCAATGCAATATAACAATAGTGATTTGTTACCAAATTTTCCTGATAACACACTAATTTCAAAAACATTTTATTATTATGAGGACGAAAGTAATACGGCTTCAAATAAAATAATTATTGAAACTCGTGTATTAATTAAAACCGAAGGAACTTGGAAAATTGGCAACTATAAGTGGAATAATGATATGACCGAAGCAACATATACCGATGATGGAAGCATTGTTTCAGTTGCTTATTTAAATGCTGAAGGAATTACACAAAATATAGAATATCAAATACCTTCCAACATAGATTGTATAGATTGTCATCATATTTATGAAGAAAAACTTCCAATAGGACCAAAATTACGGAATATGAATTTCAACCCTAATAACGGAACCGTCAACATCAATCAATTACAATATTTTATTAATGAAGGGTTGCTTGAAGGCCTTTCAAACCCTTCAGATATTAGTATACTCCCTGATTGGGAAGATGATAATTTCGATATTTTTGAACAAGGAAGAGCCTATATAGATATTAACTGTGCGCATTGTCACCAACCAGGAGGATATACTCCCACTGGATTTTTATTAGATTTCAGATTAGAAACAGCATTTGACGACACTGGAATTTATTCAAGAAGAGGTCAAATTGAAGATCGAATTCAAAGTAATGTACCAGGTTATATGATGCCGAAAACTGGAAGAACAATAGTGCATACCGAAGGAGTTGAAATGTTATTGGAATACCTACAAGCAATAGAGGATTAAAAAAATATTTCTTTTTGGCTTAATAATTGGATTGTAAAAAGTAAAATTAGTAAATTAGTAACCTAAATAAAATGAAAATGAAAAACCTATTATCAATAATCGCATTCGCATTTGTAATGATGCTTGGAACACAAAATGTATCTGCTCAAAGTTTATCGCAAAACCAAGACAGACCTGAAGTTGCAGCAAAAACACAATTGCATGAGTTAACAAATCAATTAAATTTATCTGGAGAACAAGGCAGAACTATTTATAGAGCCTTAGTAACAAGAGAAGTTAGTTACAGAAAATCTGTAGAGACTAATGGAGCAAAAAGTACACAAGTAAGTTCAGATAATAAAAATACGGATGCTGTTTTTTATGCTGAAATGAAAAAAATATTAAAACCAGAACAATTTAAAAAGTGGGAAAGTTCACTTAAAAAATAAATTCTTTTTAAAATATTTTAAAAATCCATCTTCAATTAATTGAAGATGGATTTTTTTTAGTTTTAATTTTTTACTAATTCAAGATTCAATTTCTGACCTATACTTATAGCATTAGAATTTAATCCATTATATTTTTTTAATGCATCTACAGTTATATTAAACAATCTTGAAATACTATAGAGCGTATCTCCTTTTTTAACAGTATAAGACTTCAATTTTGACTTTGAGTCGTCTTTCTTTTTTACCCTTTTAGATTTCTTTCCTAAAACGGCATCATCAAATTTATATAGCTCATTTTTTTCAATAATCGAAATTAGTTTTTCAGGATATTTCGGGTCGGTTGCATATCCTGCTTTTCGCAAACCTTTTGCCCAAGATTTGTAGTCGTCCTTTTTAAATTTAAAAAGATCTTGATACCGACTACGTTGTGTTAAAAACAAAGAGTGATCTCTAAACGAGTATTTAGGATCTTTATATTTTCTAAAACATTCTTGTAATTCATCATCGTCATGGTAAACACGATCACCCGTCCATTCTTTATGACACTTTATACCAAAATGATTGTTCGACTTTTTACTTAACTCTGCTCTTCCAGCACCGCTTTCTAAAATCCCCTGAGCCAATGTTATACTTGCTGGAATACCATATTGCACCATTTCTTCTTTAGCAATACCATTATAATTACTTATATATAAGGCAACAACTTCTGTATACGAAGCATTTTTAGGTATTGGCTTTACTTTCGATTCATTCACTTTTTCCTTTGGATTTTCTTTTGGAGTATCTTTTGGTTGATGATGAACCACCCTTTCTTTTTTAGGAGAATGCTTTTTTGAAGTTGTCACTACTTTCTTTTTAGATTTACAACTTCCTAATAGAAGTACAGATATAAAAAGTAATGTTATTATTTTTCGGAGCATGTTAAAGTTTTATTTGAGGTAAATTTTTCTTTTTTAATAATTGATTCATTCCCGATATTCCTTGAAGTCCCCCAGTATGAATGGCTAAAATACTGCTATTTTCTTTGAAATAATTCTTTTCAATTAAATCCAAAATACCATAAAGCATTTTTCCTGTATAAACAGGATCTAACAGAACACCCGTTTTATCCTTAAATTCATTTATAAAACGAATTAATTTTTCATCTATTTTAGCATAGCCTCCAAAACAATAATCATCAATAAGTTGGTAATTTTTCTTTGAGGTATATTTTTCAATCTCAGACTCTTGAAACGTACCTTTTAATGCAGAAAACCCAAGTATTGTTTGATGAGGTTTTGAAGCTTCAAGAAGCCCTGCGATTGTTCCTCCTGTCCCTACTGCTGTGCAAATGTAATCGTATGTAACATCGTTTTTAGTTAAAATTTCTTCGCAACCTTTAACTGCTAATTTGTTGGTTCCTCCTTCTGGAACTAGGTAAAACGAACCATATTTTTCTTTTAATTCAGTAATAAAATCAGGTTCAGTCTTTTTTCTATACTCCTCTCTTAAAACAAAATAAAGTTTCATACCACATTTTTTCGCAAAAGATAAGGTTGGGTTTTCATCAATTTTATCGAACAATTCTTCTCCTCTAATAATACCAATTGTCTTTATATCCATCTCTTTTCCTGCTGCGGCAGTTGCGGAAATATGATTAGAATAAGCTCCACCAAAAGTTAAAACCTTATCAAAGCCTAACTTTTTTGCCTCCAACAAATTGTATTTTAATTTTCTGAATTTATTGCCAGAAACCTCGGGATGTAATAAATCTTCTCTTTTTATATCTACGCTATAATTTGATTGAGAAAACAACTCCAAGGGTATTTGTTGATTTTTTATTATTTCATGTTTTATAAACAAGGCTTTAATTTTTTTACAAAATAGAAAAACATTTGATGCTATATTGAAAAATAAAAAATATTATTTATTAATTATTTTTGGTTTTATAGTGAAAAAACCAGAAAACTGAAGCGATTATATTTCATTTTCATGGCATATTGTAGCTAATAGAATAAATAAAGGAACTAGAGAATCTGAAGGAAAAAATATTTATGCAGGTTTACGAGACTCTGATGCACCAAGTAACATCGAGTCAAAAAATAATATGAATACAAATTTGATAACAATAAATCAAATATTATAATACCAGTAAAAAAACTAAATAAATACAAAATTACGATTAATAGATTCTAAGTAAATCACAAATAATACTACATTATTAATATTATTTGTAGGAATTTTACTATTTATATTAACATTTTGTGTATTTTATCGATTTTATTTGTCTTTTATCAGTTTTTAGCGTACTGTTGTAGAATCAAATCTATTAATAATAATATTATGAAAACAATTTACCCCGCAAAAATTTACTTTATAAGTGCATTTTTATTTCTTATATTTAATACAATTACATTTGCTCAAGTGGGTATAGGTAATACTTCCCCTAATGCAGACGCATTACTTGATGTAGGTACTGATACTTCAACAGCAGGTTTACGATTACCTAGAGTAGCTTTAACTGGAACCGCTAATTTCGTACCTCTTTCTGCACATGTTCAAGGAATGACAGTTTATAACACAGCTGTAACAGGTGATGTGATAGAAGGTTATTATTATAATGACGGTACAAAATGGATTCTTATCGCTAGTGAAGATTGGAAACTGTTAGGAAACACTGGAACATCACAAACAGAAAATTTTGTAGGTACTACAGATAATGTTGGATTGACCTTTAGAACAAACAATCTTCAACGTTTTAGAATAAATACCAACGATCAATTATTAGCAATAGAAGATGGTTCTAGTGCAGCTCCTTCATATTCATGGGGAAATGACACTTCAATGGGCTTTTTTAGATCTGGAACCAGACAAATGGATATGGTTATTAACGGAACTTCTTTTTATAATGCAAATAGAGCAGGAGCAGATTTTGAATGGACTTTTAATCCAGGTGGTGTTGATGTAAACTTTAGAGTAGCAACCGACGGCAATGCGAATGCTATTTTCGTAGATGGTGGTCTAAACGCAATTGGAGTAGGTACTGCCACACCTAATGGCATATTAGATATGACATCAACCACTATGGGAATGATACCACCTCGCGTCTCTTTAACTTCAAATATAGTAGCAGCCCCAGTTGTAAACCCGCAAGGCGGTGTACTGGTAGCTGGAACCTGTGTTTACAATACAAACACTTCAGGATCGTCACCCAATAACGTTGCTCCCGGTTTGTATTTTTGGAATGGATCTCGATGGGTTGCCTTTGTAGGATCTTCGGGAGGACTGGACTGGACACTAACGGGGAACTCCGGTACCACAGCAGGCACCAACTTTTTAGGAACCACAGATGCAGTACCACTTGTTATAAGCACAAACTCGTCTCCAAGAATGATTATAAACGCAGGAACTGGCGAGGTATATGTTAACAACCTTGGTTACTTTACTGATTATATGTTACAATCTACATCAACTGGAACGCAAAAAGCTATTGGAGGATTTGGTTCTGGTACTGGAGACACTKATTATGGACAAAATACTGGAGGAGGRCTTGTAGGGAGATTTATTGGAACTAGCGACGCTTTTCGTTCCCTTACTAATTCTGCCTCTGGAAATGGGATACAAGCTACGGGAGGTGCATGGACTTCATATGGATACCCTGGAGTTTCTTCAGGAGGTGTTTTTGCAGGTACTTATGGAGCATCTGGAATAGGAATAGGTGCTACATCAACAGGACTTGCTGGACTTGGTCAAGGAAGACTTACAATTGTAGTAGATCCTGGAGGATCTGGTATAGCAGGATCTGGTGATAACCTAGGTGTTTTTAGTTATGCTGGTTATGGTGATGTTACCAATGCTAATAGAGGCAATGCTTCTGCTGAATTTATTCTAGATGCAGATAATGATGTAACTACCAATACAGGAAATAATGGTAGTAGAGCAAGGGCTAAACTCGCAGGTTTTGATAATGTAACTCCAGATGGTAGTCTATCAAACAGAGATAGTTATTATGGAGGTTATTTTAGTGGAGGTAGTGAAAGTTCTGGTACACCAAGTTATGCTTATGTAGGGATGAGATATAATACGAATGGAAATGGAGATGGTGGTGGAACAGATTACAAAGTAATTGGTAGCGGATCAAACTCAACTTTAATTGATGGTCCTGACGGAAAACCAAGAATTATGTTCTCTCCCGAAGCCCCAGAAATATTATTTCAAGATTTTGGAGTTGGTCAATTAGTAAATGGTCAAGTTCGAATTAATATTGAWMYMWTAYTWMWRGGCTCAATTTATGTTGATAGTGAACATCCTTTAAAAGTCTATGTTACATTAGAAGGAGAATGTAATGGCATCTATGTTACCAACAAATCTGCAGATGGATTTACCGTAAAAGAATTACAAGGCGGAACTAGCAATGCAGCTTTCTCTTGGCAAATTGTAGCAAGCAGAGCCGATCGTGTTGCACAAAATGGAACTATTGTTTCAAAACACGTAGGTGTACGTTTACCAATAGGTCCTGGACCATTAGCACAAAAGGTATTAAAAACGGAAACATTAAAAGCAGATGACAATTATAAAATTGAAGATCAGCCAAAACATGAATCAGTTCAAACCCAAACAAATAACAATCAAAATAATTCACCTAGCCCATCAGAGGCGGTAAAAAATACACAAAAAAAGATTTAAATAAATACTTTCTAAATACGTGAAAAAACCTTTACCTAAATAGTAAAGGTTTTTTTGGTATATAATATCTAGTTCTAAATAATCGAGGTCTCTTTAATTTATATAAACCCTGCTATTACAACCTTTCCTAATAACAAATTATTAACGAAATCTATCTTCGCTACCAAAAAGGAAATCATTATTTTTGCATAATGCCTCATTTCAAGAAAAAAATAGAACTAGAAGAAGGAGACTATTACTTAACTCCCGAAGGCTACAAATGCTTCACTGAGCAATACCACCTAAAACGTGGACATTGTTGTGAAAGTGGCTGCCGTCATTGTCCTTATGGATATGATAAAAAAGTAGGTAGTAGGCAAAATTAGAATTGAAAACAACCTTAGTCTTTTATATTTATTAAATTTTTATTAATAATACTTAGCGTCTTAGCGAGAAAAACATATGAACTTCAAAGATCAAATCAAACAAGGAATCCCATCAGAACTTCCAGTACCAAAATCATACGACCCAAATATTAACCACGCACCTAGGCGTAAGGATATTCTTTCTGCTGAAGAAAAAAAATTAGCACTTCGTAATGCACTTCGGTATTTTGAACCGCAACATCACGCTACACTCCTACTCGAGTTTCAAGAAGAATTAGAAACTTATGGTCGTATTTATATGTATCGTCTGCGTCCAGAATATAAAATTTATGCACGCCCTGTTTCAGAATATCCTGGCAAATGCGAACCCGCAAAAGCGATTCAGTTAATGATTCAGAATAATTTGGATTATGCCGTAGCACAGCATCCTCACGAACTAATTACCTATGGTGGTAACGGTGCTGTTTTTCAGAATTGGGCACAGTACCTTTTAACCATGAAGTACTTGTCTGAAATGACCGAAGATCAAACATTAGTTATGTACTCTGGTCATCCACAAGGATTATTCCCTTCACATAAAGATGCTCCAAGAGTAGTGGTTACCAACGGAATGATGATTCCTAATTACTCCAAACAAGACGATTGGGAAAAATTCAACGCATTAGGCGTTACCCAATACGGACAAATGACCGCTGGAAGCTATATGTATATTGGTTCACAAGGGATTGTTCACGGAACCACAATTACGCTTCTTAATGGTTTCCGAAAAATAAATAAAGATACCCACGGAGGACTTTTTGTAACCTCAGGCTTGGGCGGAATGAGTGGTGCGCAACCCAAAGCAGGAAATATTGCAGGCTGCATAACCGTTTGTGCCGAAGTCAATAAAAAAGCAACCGAAACTCGACATTCTCAAGGTTGGGTTGATGAAGTAATATCAGATGTAGATGAATTAGCAAATCGGGTAAAAGAAGCAATTGCCAACAAAGAAACAGTTTCTATTGCTTACAATGGAAATGTGGTAGATGTCTGGGAGAAATTCGATAAAGAAAATCTTTATATCGACCTCGGAAGTGATCAAACCTCACTTCATAACCCTTGGGCTGGTGGTTATTATCCTGTCGGACTTACTTACGAAGAAGCCAACGAAATGATGGCAACTAATCCGGAAGATTTTAAAGCGGAAGTACAAAAAAGTTTACGACGTCAAGCGGAAGCCATCAACAAACATACCGCTAAAGGAACGTATTTTTTCGACTACGGAAATGCATTTTTATTGGAAGCCTCCAGAGCAGGAGCCGATGTAATGGCAGAAAACAACATCGATTTTAAATATCCTTCTTACGTACAAGATATTATGGGACCTATGTGTTTCGATTATGGATTTGGACCTTTCCGTTGGGTATGTGCTTCTGGAAAACCAGAAGATTTAGAAATCACAGATAAAATTGCTTGTGAAATTTTAGAGGAAATGAAGAAAACGTCTCCACCAGAAATTCAGCAGCAAATGGCAGATAATATTCAATGGATCAAAGGGGCTCAAGAAAATAAATTGGTAGTCGGTTCGCAAGCAAGAATTTTATATGCCGATGCCGAAGGAAGAATTAATATTGCAAATGCCTTTAATAAAGCAATTTCAGAAGGAAAAATAGGAATGATTGTTTTGGGCCGTGATCATCACGATGTTTCAGGAACAGATTCTCCGTATCGCGAAACCTCCAATATCTACGACGGCAGCCAGTTTACGGCAGATATGGCGATTCAAAATGTAATAGGCGACAGCTTTAGAGGAGCTACTTGGGTGAGTATCCACAATGGCGGTGGCGTTGGCTGGGGCGAAGTAATCAACGGAGGCTTTGGTATGGTTCTTGATGGTAGTAAAGACGCACAACGACGATTAGAATCTATGCTTTACTGGGATGTAAACAATGGGATTTCAAGACGTAGTTGGGCAAGAAATGACGAAGCAGTATTCGCAATAAAAAGAGCTATGAAAAAGAATCCTATGTTGCAGGTTACCCTTCCGAATTTTGTTGATGATGAATTAATAAATAAAATGTAACATTATGAAGATTTTATCCCTTTTCGCATTAGTCCTAACTTTAACTTTCACTTCTTGTTCTACAGTAAAAGTAGTTTCAGATTACGACTCTCAAACAGATTTTACTAAGTACAAAACCTTTGCTTTTTACAAACCCGGAATTGATAAAGCTCAAATTTCAGATTTAGACAAAAAACGTATTATGCGTGAAATTGAAGCCAATTTAACTGCAAAAGGAATGACAATTTCTGAAACTCCTGATTTATTGATAAGTATTTTCACTAAAGAAAGAGAACGAGTAGATGTGTACAACAATAGTTACGGATATTGGGGTTACGGTTACGGATCTTGGTATGGAGGTTATGGTGGCGCTACTGTTTCAACTTCAACCGAAGGAACTTTATTTATCGACTTCATCGACAAAGCTACTAACGAGTTAGTCTGGCAAGGAATTGGAAAAGGTGATTTGGTAATGAGTACTGTTGAAAAAAAAGAAGCTCGTATTAAAGAAATAGTTTCAAAAATAATTACTCAATATCCTCCCGTAGTGGAAGCAAAATAATTTTAATTTTTAACATCCAAAGCATCTCGCAAGGCATTCCCAATTAACATAAAAGCAGTTACTAAACTCATAATTGCCAGTCCTGGAATTAATGCTAAAAAAGGTTTTCCAAGGATAATATAAGAATAATGATCTTTAATAATACCGCCCCAACTTGGCATAGGTGGTTGTGCACCGATACCTAAAAAGCTCAATCCGCTTTCAATTAAAATTGCTCCAGCAAAATTGGCTGCTGATATAATAATCACAGGCGCCATACTATTGGGTAAAATATGCTTTGTAATAATTCTAAAATTAGTATATCCCAAAGCACGTGCTGCAGTTACATATTGCATCTGCTTCACTCCCATTACTTGTCCACGAACCACACGTGCAACTTCAACCCACATGGTAAGTCCGACGGCTATAAAAACTTGCCAAAATCCTTTTCCCAAAGCCAATGTAATTGCAATAACTAACAGTAATGTTGGTATAGACCAAGTAACATTGATGAGCCACATTATTACAGCATCTACTTTACCTCCAAAATAGCCTGCGATTGCTCCCAATGTAATCCCAATAATTAAGGAAATAAATACAGCTACAAATCCGATTGCCAAAGAAATTCTAATACCAATTAGCATTCTACTTAACAAATCTCGTCCGTATTTATCGGTTCCTAAATAGAATTTTTTTGTTGAAATATAATGAATAGGAATGTCCTTAGCTTCACTAATAGCAGGAAACATCTTTAACTGATATTTTTTCTGAAGCCCTTCACTACCATCGACCGTATATTCGGTAATATGTATAGAATTTTTAGTTACTTGAAAGTTTGAAATCGGTATTTCTGTATCGGCATTCTTCTTCCCAAAAAATAAAATAGAAAATTGATTCTGACTTACTTTTCCTGAAGGAATCGTAAGTATTTCTACTTGAAATCCTGGCGATTTAGAATGAATTGACAAATGCATCTGATTGGCATTTTGCGAATTATCTGGCGCTAATACATATGCAAAAATCGCCACCAAAATACAAAGTATTAGAAAAGCAAAACTAAAAACGCCCCAGTAGTTTTTTTTAAACTTCTGAAGCGTTAATCCTATTAATGATGTGGTTGTTTTTTTCACAAGATAAAGTTAGACAATATATTTAATCTAATCCTTCACAATGGTAACTTTACTATTCTTAATATTACTAATAGTTAAATCTTCCAAAACATGTACTGCTTCTTCTACATAAATATCCTTAGTTAATGCTTTATGCCATCTTTTACGTTTTTTAGTAAGCGAAGTATCTTGTTTCATCAATTTTATTTCATACGGAAGTGATTTATAACTCAACTTATTATCATACTCATCTATCGCATCAAACTTTTTAGTTTCCTCTTTTCGTTGTTCAATATCAGCTTTATAATCAGTATAATTTAACGTTACTGTATTTTCATCACGACGTGTTTTTATCCATCTTGCATTTTCATCAATCAATTGTAACTGTTCACTTTTTGCTATACGAACATTGCTTTTTTTGATGGTCTCTTCGTAATCTATATAGCCATTCCAAACATCATAATCGGCTGCATCAATTTTRTCATAAGGTAATGGATTGTCGTAATCGCGTTCACCAATATCAATATAACTGTATCTGTCTGGCATTACCACATCGCTTTTCACACCTTCTAATTGTGTGGAACCTCCGTTAACTCGGTAAAATTTTTGGGTAGTTAATTTTAACGCTCCCATATCGCCCATATCATTTTTACGCAACCATTGGTTAAGGTCTAATAAATTCTGAACCGTTCCTTTTCCGTAGGATTGCTTACTTCCTATAATAATAGCACGTTTATAATCTTGCATTGCGGCGGCTAATATTTCGGAAGCAGAAGCAGAAAGTTCATTCACCAATATCACTAATGGTCCTTCCCATTCTATTCCTTTATCTCGATCTTTTAAAACTTCTTTTTTACTTCCAGAAGAAGCAACTTGAACGATTGGCCCTTCTTTAATAAACAGTCCTGCCATATCTACAGCAGTACGAAGTGAGCCTCCTCCATTATTCCGAAGATCGATAATTAACCCTTCCATTCCTTCTTTTTTTAAACGAATAATTTCCTTTTTAACATCACTAGCGGCATTGCGTTCTTTATAATTATCCATATCGAAATAAAACTGTGGTAGATTAATTAATCCAAAGTTTTTACCGTCTTTATTAATCAGAGTAGATTTAGCATAGGTTTCTTCTAGTTCCACCACATCTCTAACAATAGTTTCATCTTCAATAGAACCGTCCACACGTTTTAATGTTAAGGTTACTTTTGTCCCTTTTGGTCCTTTTATTAATTTTACCGCATCGTCTAAACGCATTCCAACTACACTTACCGCTTCTTTTTCATCCTCTTGTCTTACTTTCATGATTAGGTCACCCACTTCTATATGTTCTCCTCGCCAAGCTGGACCACCGCTAATTACTTCTACAATTTTTATGTAATCGTTTTTCTTTTGAAGTCTAGCACCAATACCTTCTAATTTTCCAGACATTTGCATATCAAAACGATCTCTCTCGGTGGGTGCAAAATAGTTGGTATGTGGATCAAACTCTTCTACCAGAATATTTAAGAAAATCGCAAAGTAGTCTTTACGCTCTAAATCGTCTACAAAATCGAAATACTCATCTAAAGATGTTTTTGAGCTTTCTCTAGATTCTTTTTCAATTTCTTTAAGTGATTTTGGTTCTTTTGGTTCTGAAGTTATTCCATTATTATTGTTTTTTGCATTCATTCCATTATCCTCAATTAAATCGTAATAATTAGAAATAGTAGTGAATTTTAATTGTTTTCTCCAGCGTTCTTTTAGTTCTTTTCTTGAGGTTGTATATGGCACTTCTTCATAATCTACATTGATATTTTCATCTTTATAATAGTCAAAAGGAATTCCCAAAACTTCTGGATATATTTTCTTTACATCTTCTAAACGTTTGTTATAACGAGTATATACCAAATTGAAAAAAGTAAGATCCTTCACTTTAATTTGGTCGTCTAATTCATATTGATATTGACTAAACTCTTCAATATCTGAAGCTAAAAAATAGCGTTTTAAAGGATCCATTCCTTCTATGAAATTATTATATACATTTTTAGAAAACTCATCGTTCATATCTTTCGGATTGTAATGCCCTTTTTGCAAAACAAATGTGATTAAATCGATTAGTAATTTATCTTTATCTGGATCGTTAAACTCCTTTGTGGTAAAACTACAAGAAGCAATTGACACTGCAATTGCAAGGAATAAAACTTTAAAATTCTTTTTCAATACGTTCATTTTCTTATATTAATTTACTGTGGACTAATTTATACAAAATATCGTGCCAATTTATATCTTAAGCTACTAATTTTTTGTTAAACCAATTATTAATTACAATCCGTTTTTAAAATTACTATCTGAAAAATATTATTATGTACTTTAGCTTTTTGATTTAAAACTATAAAATGCTTTCAAAAAAACCACTTATATTAATTACTAATGACGATGGAATTCATGCACCAGGCATTCGATTTCTTATTAAAATCATGAACTCCTTTGGCGATGTAATTGTTGTAGCTCCCGATTCTCCACAAAGCGGAATGGGACACGCTATTACTATTAATGATACGCTTTACTGTGAACCAATTACCATTGAAAAATACGCTCCCCAAAAAGAGTTTACCTGCAGTGGAACTCCCGCCGATTGTGTGAAAATTGCTGTAAATGAAATTTTAAAACGAAAGCCCGATTTATGTGTAAGTGGCATTAACCACGGAAGTAATTCGTCTATTAACGTAATTTATTCTGGCACGATGAGTGCTGCAGTTGAAGCTGGAACTCAAGGAATTCCGTCTATTGGTTTTTCTTTATTGGATTATTCATTAGAAGCAAATTTTGAGCATTCAAAAAAGTTTATCAAAAAAATTGTTTCAGAATGTTTAGAAAATGGATTGCCAAATGGGGTGGTTTTAAATGTGAATCTTCCAAAATTAATTGAAAAAGAAATTAAAGGAATTAAAGTTTGCCGACAAGCAAAAGGGCATTGGTCCGAAGAATTTGATAAACGAACCAACCCTTTAGGAAGAGATTATTACTGGCTTACAGGAAAATTTATAAATGAAGATGAAGGAACAGACACTGATGAATGGGCTTTAGAAAACGGGTATGTTTCGGTGGTTCCTGTACAATTTGATTTAACCGCGCATCACGCCATAAAAGACATAAACAATTGGACACTATAAAAAAAGAGGTATTTATTGGATTGATAATTGGACTTGTGGCAAATGTTGCTGGAAGTTATTTGTATATTTATTTATTTTCAGATTATAACCTTGAAGAAACAATTAAAAATGCATTATTACAAGATGTTTTTGGGAATATTATTGCTCTTGGCGCCATTTTAAATTTGATAGTGTTTTTTATATTTCTGAAAAAAAATCAATTTTACAGAGCAAGAGGAGTTGTTTTAGCAACCGTTGTTGCTGCAATAATTATACTGGTTACTAAGTTTTATTAAAACAATCAAGTTAAAAGAGCTTAAAGCATTTAGCTTATAGCCTAAAGCCATTTAAATGAAATACTACATTATAGCCGGAGAAGCTTCAGGCGATTTACATGGAGCCAATTTAATGAAGGCACTTTATCAAAAAGACAAGGATGCTGACATTCGCTATTGGGGTGGAGAATTAATGGAAAAAGTTGGCGGCACGTTAGTAAAACATTATCGCGATCTTGCTTTTATGGGTTTTGTGGAAGTGCTTTTTAACCTTAGAACCATTTTTAAAAATATTTCACTTTGTAAGGAAGACATCGAAAAATTTAATCCAGATGTGATTATTTTTATAGACTATCCTGGCTTTAATATGCGTATTGCCAAATGGGCAAAACAAAAAGGCATTAAAACTCATTATTATATTTCTCCTCAAATTTGGGCTTGGAAAGAAGGTAGAATCAAAGACATAAAACGCGATGTAGATGCGATGTATGTGATACTTCCTTTTGAAAAAGAATTTTATGAAGACAAACATCAATTTTCAGTACATTTTGTTGGACATCCATTAATTGATGAAATCGCATATAGAAAACAAATAGATGAAGTGGTTTTTAGGAAAGAAAACAACCTAGACGATCGACCAATTATTGCTTTACTACCCGGGAGCAGGAAGCAAGAAATTTCAAAAATGTTGGAAGTAATGTTAAGTGTTGTGAGTGATTACAGCGATTATCAATTTGTAATTGCCGGTGCTCCAAGTCAGGACGAAAGTTTTTATCAGCCTTTTATTAAAATTCAAAACGTTCATTTATTACTCAATAAAACCTACGATTTACTGAGTGTTTCTTACGCTGCTTTGGTGACTTCAGGAACAGCTACTTTAGAAACTGCTTTGTTTAAAGTACCGCAAGTTGTTTGTTATTCTGGGAATAGAATTTCTTATGAAATTGCCAAACGTATTATTAAATTAAAATATATTTCATTAGTCAATTTAATTTTGGATAAAGAAGTGGTTACTGAATTAATTCAAACTGAATTCAATAAAAAACGTTTAAAGGAAGAGTTAGACAAAATATTAAATGAATATAATAGAGCCGTTTTATTTTTAGAATATTACGATTTAGAACAAAAATTAGGCGGAGTTGGTGCTAGTGAGAAAACGGCTGGATTGATTGTGGAAGCTATAAAGAACAAAGACCGTTTTGATAAATCGAAACTATAGACATAAGAATTAAGACTTGTTTAAAGATACCATCAAAATTTGAATATTAATTATGCTATTAAAATTTAAACCAACACTTCTATTAATACTCCTTTCTATATTTTTAGTTTCCTGTGGAAGTTCTAAAAAATCAACGTCAAGCCGAACTAAAACCCATAAAATTAGTTCTAAAAAAACTGCTGCTAAATCTAATAAAAAAGCATCCGAAAAAACAAAAACAAATAAATCTTCTGGAAGCAAAACAGTTTCTAACATCCTAAAAACTGCAAAAACTTTTGAAGGCACTAAATATAAATTTGGAGGAACTACAAAAAAAGGGATGGATTGCTCCGGATTGGTTTATGTAGCCTACGGAAAAGAGGGTGTTAAACTGCCTCGTGTTTCCAGAGATATGGCAAAACAAGGGAAAGCTGTTTCTTTAAAAAAAGTTATAAAAGGTGATTTGCTTTTCTTTAAAACGGGTAAATCTAAAAATAGAGTAAATCATGTTGGCATAGTAACCGATGTAAAAAAAGGCGAGGTATTTTTTATTCACGCATCCACAACTCGTGGGGTTATTAACTCTTCTTTAAATGAAAATTACTGGAGAAAAACCTTTGTGGAAGCTCGAAGAATTATCTAATTTTTTTATTTAATCTTACAAAAAAAAAAACGAACCATTTAGTTCGTGTTTTTTCAATCCTGTATTGCTTTATTTTAACTGTAATAGATAGCTCAATGTCTTGTTTGTTTTGGTTTTTTTTACTGCCTCATTAAAAATTTCTCTTTATAGTAAATAATAAACCCTTATATTTGAGACTACTCCTCAATTAAAATTAAGCATTGCCTAATTTTAATTATAAATGAAATTCGTTAATTTTTCGGTTGTAAAATTCTCTTTCTTGTTGACGGCAGGGATTCTTGTTGCACATTTTTTCTTTAAAGGCTCTTTACTTCCTTTTTATATGTTTACAGCACTTATTTTCAGTCTTTTTATTGCTTGGCTTCTAGCTAGAAAGCAATTGTTTCAGAATGTAATTTTCGGCATAATTACTTATACCTGTTTCTTCTTTTTAGGAATTATAAGCTATCAAATACGACTGCCTGAGCTTCAGGAAAACCACTATTCTAAGAGTATTTCTATTACTTCTGAAGTCAATGTCTTTCAATTAAAAGTTAAAGAAGTTTTAAAAACAGACACTTATAATCACAAATATATTGCGGAAGTTATTGCTATAAATCAATCGAAATCCAAAGGAAAAATCCTTTTAAACATTAAAAAAGATTCTTTGAAATCTTCTTTAACTATTGATGATGTTATTCTTATTTCTTCTAGCCTTCACTTAATTAATTCACCTTTAAATCCGCATCAATTTGATTATGCAAAGTATATGAAAACATTGGGTGTGTATCATCAATTACGCATCACTAGTATTGATGTTTTACACAAATCTGAAGGTAAATCAACCCTTAGAGGAACTGCAGAAAAAGCAAGAAACCTCATTATTAACAAACTAAAGGACAGCCCGATTACACCAGATGAGCTCTCAATTATTCAAGCATTAATTTTAGGGCAACGTAAGGATATCAGTAAAGAAATGTACAGTGATTATGCCGCAGCTGGAGCGATTCATATTTTGGCAGTTTCTGGATTGCATGTGGGAATTGTATTTTTTATACTTCAATTTGTATTTAGCCCTTTTACCTATTTCAGAAAAGGAAAAATCATTATTCCGATTCTGATTATTATATTTCTTTGGGGATTTGCGTTTATTACAGGCTTATCTCCATCAGTGGTTAGAGCAGTAACGATGTTTTCATTTTTTGCATTTGCAAAGATGATCAATCGAGATTCTAATTCGATAAATACGATGTTCCTTTCTTATTTTGTGCTTTTATTAATGAACCCTATGTGGTTGTTTCACGTGGGATTTCAGTTAAGTTATTTGGCAGTTTTCTTTATTCTTTGGATTCTTCCAATGTTTAATCGAATGTATTATCCTACCAACTATTTCCTAAAAAAAGGTTGGGGAATTTTCACCGTAACCATTGCGGCTCAAATTGGGATTATTCCTTTGAGTTTGTTTTATTTTCATCAGTTCCCTGGATTGTTTTTTCTTACTAATATTGTGATTCTTCCTTTTTTAGGAATTGTTTTAGGCTTCGGAATTTTTGTGATTATTCTAGCACTGTTAAATGTATTGCCAGGTTGGATTGCTATTTCATATACCTATATTATAAAGGGTTTAAACGGGTTTGTAAATTGGATTGCCAATCAAGAATCATTTTTAATACAGGACATTCATTTTACTTCAGCAAAAGCGATTTTTAGCTATGTATTTATCATTTTCACCTTATTAATTTGGAAGAATAAAAAACCGAAATACATTCTTTACAGTTTAGCTAGTCTTGTTATTTTAATTAGTGTTATTGGGTTTGGTGATTATTCCAATTCAGGAAATCAACTCATTGTTTTTCAGAAAAGCAGACAGACTTTAATTGGATATAAAAATGGATCAAAACTTAAATTATTCAAAAGTGATACTTCTAAAAATTATAAAGACAGCTATCCTTTAAAAGGTTATCGAGTTTCAAATGGAATTGATAATTACTCTGAAGAAAAACTACCTCAAATAGTTTCTTATAATGATAAAACCATTTTAATTTTAGATAGTTTAGGAATCTATCCTAAAAACAGAAATATAGATATGGTACTTTTATCATTAAGTCCGAAGGTAAATTTAGAGCGATTAATTGACAGCCTTCACCCCAAATTAATTATTGCAAATGGCAATAATTATACTTCGTATGTAAAGCGTTGGCAACAAACTTGTAAAGAAAAAAAGCTCCCTTTTCACTATACAGGAAAAGAGGGAGCGTTTGTATATAAATAACAAAAATCAATTTTTAAATTTCAAAAAAGCTATGCTTGGTATTTAGATTTTGGTCATTTCGATACGATTGTTTTTAAAAATATAATCATTAAATAACCTTTGAGGTTAGTACTCTGAGTGTTTTTCCTAATAAAATGTATCGAAGAGTACTTTTGGAATTTTCTTTAAAATGTCCCTTTAAAGCTTTCTTGATATTCTTGCCAAGCCTCACCAGTTGTTAATTTTAAATAATCATCGTTGGCAATCATTTTTAGAAATATTTCTATTTGTGCTGGTGTTTTATATCCAACTACTGGTTGGATTAATTCTCCTTTTTCGTCAAAGAAAACTATGGTAGGATAACCTGTTATCTTTAAAGCATTAGCCAATAAATGTTGTGAGTTTCTACCTTTTCTTCCAGCCTTATGATTTGGATTGGTGTAGGTAAAATCTTGGTAGGTGATTTCTTCAGTACCTTCAGCATTAAACTTTACAGCATAGTAATTATCATTTACAAATTTTGCAACATCTTTATTATGAAATGTGTTTTTATCAAGTAATTTACAAGGGCCACACCAATCGGTATAAACATCCATAAATATTTTTTTAGGAGTTTCTTTTTGAGCTTCTAAAGCTTCATTCATCGACATCCAATTAATTGTTTCTTGCGCAGAGGTTCTAGTAATTCCGATTAAAACAAATGCGATAAGTAATACTTTTTTCATTATATATGTATTTAATTCTTTTAAAAAAACGCCCCTAAAGGAGCGTTTATTGTTTAATATGTCGTTTGTAAAATAATTACTTTACTCCGTGCATTAATTTTTTAACAATAGGTGTTAAGCTCATTATTACAAGACCTGCAATTACAGGCACAAACGTAAAAATTAAAAAGAATGTACTCATGGAGTATTCTGTAGTGATTTTATCAATCATTCCACCCATAGAACCTGCTAGCTTATTCCCCATACCAACAGCTATATACCAAAGTCCAAACATCATTGCTATTTTAGTAGCAGGAACTAATTTTGAAACATATGATAATCCTACTGGAGATAAGCTAAGTTCTCCTAAAGTATGTAATAAATAGGCTAATATTAACCAGATTACACTAACAGAAGCAGTCTGTGCTCCCTGAGGAATACTTGCAGAGCCATACGCTAAAATACCGAAACCTAAGCCTAGCAATATTAAACCAACACCAAATTTAACTGTTGCTGGAGGGTTATATTTGCTTTCCCAAATTTTAGAAAAAAGAGGAGCAAAAGCAATAATAAAAAATGAATTTAATATTCCGAACCAAGAGGCTGGAATTTCAGTTTTTGCTTGACTAAATTGATTTATTAACATTGTAATTACTATAAACCAAATAATAGCAAAACTAATACCTAAGAAGGTATTTGACAATGCATACTTTTTAAAGGTAATTTTAAATAATTGAAACAAAACATAAGTAATAATTGCTAAGGGTACAATAGTTAGTAAGGTGTTAGATATTCTAAAAATATTAGCTGCACTACCTTCTAAAACCCGATTTGTATAATCTTTTGCAAATATGGTCATAGAACCACCAGCTTGTTCAAATGCAGCCCAAAAGAAAACTGTAAAAAATGCTAAAATACCAACCACAATATATCTATCTCTCTGCACATTAGCAGGTACATCGTCGTAACTTTTTATCGCTCCATCTTTATCAGAATCAGATGAAACTTCTACTTCGCTTGGTTTTTTACCTACATCGCCAAAAATCCCTTGTGCAAACCAGAATTGTAACATTCCTAAAAACATAAATATTCCAGCAAGACCAAAACCAAAATGCCAACCATAAGTTTCACCAATATAACCGCAAAGCATAATTCCTAAAAATGCTCCTGCGTTTACTCCCATATAAAAAATGGTAAAAGCTCCATCTTTCTTTTCTTGTGCATTTTTATAAACACCATTAATTATTGAAGTAATATTTGGTTTAAAAAACCCATTCCCAGCAATTAAAAGACCTATTCCCACATATAAACTCCAAGGAGTATCAAAAGCCATTGATGCATGACCAAGTGTCATTAATAAAGCACCAATTGCAACTGCATTTCGATATCCTAAAAGTCTATCTGCTAGAATTCCTCCAATAATAGGTGTGAAATACACTAACATGGTGTAAGTACCATAAAGACCTAGAGCTTCTTCACGACTCCAAGCCCATCCGCCATCCATAATAGCTGAAGTTAAAAATAATACGAGAAGTGCTCGCATTCCGTAATAGGAAAAACGTTCCCACATTTCGGTAAAAAACAGAATAAACAACCCAGAAGGATGCCCCATTAATAACTGGTTATTCAGTTCAGTACCTTCAAATTTATACTTTGCAACATTCATGTAATTTATTTTTAAATTTATAATAATTAAGAAACCTCATAAACTTTAAATTTATGAGGTTTTGATTGTTTATTTTTCTTCTGCTAAATCAAATCCTTCAGCTTCGTGCATTTCTACTTCGTTGTCTTCAATTCCATGAGTGAACATTTCCAGTTTAGGTCTAATAAAAAGCACTAAACCTCCTAAGATTACACAGAAAACAGCTATTCCTGTAAATATGGTATATTCTCCTAAGCTTTCAGACCATTCCCCTAACAATCCTGCTAATTTACTACCGAAGCCCGTCATAGCAAAATAAACTCCCATCATAATAGAAGCATATTTTACTGGAGCTAATTTTGTGACAAAAGATAATGCCACTGGCGAAAGACATAACTCTCCAATAGTATGAAATAAATAAGCCAATACTAACCAATACATTGCTGAACTTCCTGTAGACTCATATTGAGCAGTTGCTGCTGTCATAAAAAAGAAACCAGCTCCCATTATTATAAGTCCTAATATCATTTTAAAAAGTGATGTGGAAACTTTTCCTTTAAGTTTTCTTTTTGCCCAGAACGCAGCAACAGTTGTTCCTAAAAATATAATAAACATCGCATTTAAAGACTGAAACCAAGATGCTGGTATTTCCCAACCCATTAATACTCGGTTGGTTTTTTCCATCGTATAAATATTCATTAAACCACCAGCTTGCTCAAAAGCTCCCCAAAAAACGATTACTATTAAAAAGGAAATCAATAATACAACTACCCTGTCTTTTTCAATTTTTGTTAACGGTTTATTTAATATTGCTTTCTCTTCTTCATTTTGGGAAGCGCCTAAAAAATTACCGACATCTTTTAGGTATTTTTGACCTGCCATATATTGTACGATTCCTAAAAACATACCTATTCCAGCTAAGCCAAATCCATAATGCCATCCGTAAACTTCACCTACATAACCCACAATCAAACTTGATAAAAATGCTCCAACATTAATACCTATGTAGAAAATAGTAAATCCTTTATCTCTTCTAATGTCTCCTTTTTTATATAAACCACCAACCATTGTTGAAATATTTGGTTTCAGCATTCCTACTCCACAAACGATTAAAACTAAGCCAGTGTAAAATGCCCACATTTCTTCAACGGCTAAAATACTATGTCCAAAAAGCAATAAAACACCACCAACTAAAACCGATTTTTTTTGACCTAAAAGTTTATCCGCAATAATTCCTCCTGGTATTGACATTACATACACCATCATCGTGTACCAACCATAAAGCGCTAGTGCTTCGCCATTTGTCCAGCCTAACCCTGGATTTACAGCATCGGTAAGACCTACTAAATATAAAACTAAAATTGCACGCATTCCATAATAAGAAAAACGTTCCCACATTTCAGTGAAAAATAATACAAACAAGCCTATTGGATGTCCAAAAAGCTCTCTATGATGTGGTAATTGTGTTGTTGTTGACATATAAATTATTGTTTATTGGTTATTTTTATTTTTTATTACTCTTTTATTTCTTTTAAAGTAACCGTTGGTTCCCCTAAGCTTTCATGAACAAAATTCGTCATTTTTGTGTATAAATGAATTCTGGTGTTTCCGCCGTAAATTCCGTGATTTTTGTCTGGATAAATCGCCCAATCAAATTGTTTATTTGCTTGGATTAATGCTTCCGAAAGTCGCAACGTATTTTGCAAATGTACATTATCATCTGCTCCTCCATGAACCAATAAAAAATCACCTTTTAACTTATTTGCATATGTTATTGGCGAATTATTATCGTATCCCGAAGCGTTTTCTTGTGGCGTGTGCATATAGCGTTCTGTATAAATAGTATCGTAAAAACGCCAGCTACTAACTGGTGCTATAGCAATTGCCATCGAGAAGGTATCATTACCTTGAAACAAACAATTAGACGACATAAAACCTCCGTAACTCCATCCCCAAATTCCAATTCGGTTTGAATCAATATATGGTAAAGCTCCCATTTTTTTTGCTATTGCAATTTGATCTTCCACTTCGTATTTACCTAATTCTAATTGCGTTACCTTTTTAAAGTCTCTCCCTTTTAATCCTGTTCCTCTTCCGTCCACACAAATTACAATATACCCTTCTTGCGCTAACATTTGATGCCAATAATCGTTTCCGCCATTCCATCTGTTTGCTACTTGTTGTGAACCAGGTCCAGAATATTGGTACATAAATAATGGATATTCTTTATTCTTATCAAAATCCAAAGGCTTGATGGTGTACATATTCAATTCATTTCCATTTATTGAAATCGTTGAATATTCCTTTGGAGACATTTTATATTCTTTCAGCTTACTGATTAATGCTGAATTGTTTTTAACTTCTCTAACCACATTTCCTGTTTTTGCTTCATTTAGAGTAAATACGTAAGGCGTTGTTGAACTAGAAAAAGTATTAATAAAATAGGTGAAATCAGCACTAAAATCGGCTGCGTTGGTTCCTGTTTCTTTTGTTAACCTTTCTTTATTGGTTCCTTGAATTGAAATGGTATAAACATCTCTGTTAATACTTCCGTTTTCGGTAGATTGAAAATAAATCATTGCCGATTTTGGATCAAAACCATAATAATTGGTTACTTCCCAATCTCCTTTTGTAAGTTGTCTTTCAGTTTTACCATCTTTACTGTAATGGTATAAATGATTCCATCCACTTTTTTCGCTAGTCCAAATAAAACTATTGTTGTTTAAAAAGGTAAGGTCATCTTTAACGTCCACATAAGCGTCATCTGTTTCTTTGTGAAGTAAGGTTGTCGAATTGTTTTCTGAAGCATCCACCAAAATCAAATCCAATACATTTTGATGACGATTCATTAACTGAACACTTAATAAGGAAGCGTCCTGAGTCCACATAATTCTGGGAATATAATAATTTTCAAAGCCTGAAATATTAACTTTCGATGTTTTCTCTGAAACAACATCGTACATCCATAAAGACACTTCAGCATTATTCTCCCCTGCTTTGGGGTATTTAAAAACTTGTTGTGTTGGGTATAAATCTTCGCCCATTATATCCATAGAATATTCGGGAACATTGGTTTCATCAAAACGAATGTAGGCAATTTTATCGCCCGTTTTATTCCAATCGAATGCTCTTACAAAGGCAAATTCTTCTTCATAAACCCAATCGGTTATTCCGTTGATGATGCTATTCTTTTTCCCATCGGAAGTAATTTGCTTAGTATCTCCAGAAACTAAATTTTTAATATATAAATTATTTTCAAAACCATAAGCAACTTTGGTTCCGTCGTTATTAAAAGTTGGCTCTTGAACATTATCTTCGGTTAAAATATTTAGTTCTTTTGTATTAATATCATACACATAATAAGTCCCAACTGAAGAATGACGGTATATCTGTTTTAGTTTCGTAGCCAATAATAATTTACTTTCGTCTTCGCTAAATTTATACGAAATAATATAGTCTATTCCTGCTAAATTCTTAGAGTTAACAATTGTTCTAACTTTAGTTCCTTTTTTATAATCATACACGTCTATAGTAGAAGACCTTTGTGCTTTATCGTAATTCTGAACAATATATTCTTTACCGTTTTTCAACGATTTCAATGAGCCTAAGTATTCAGTTCTAAAGGCACTACCAGTTATTTCTTCTAAGGTAATCGATTTATTTTGAGCAGAAAGTGATGAAAATGCAACTATAAAAAGAAGCAATAAACTTTTGGGAAGTATTTTAAACAAAGCTTTATATTTTTTGATATGCCAAGTTTACTAAATTTTAACGAATTTACCGCGTTTTTTTCTGTTAAAAAGCAGCTTATTGTATTCATAAATCAATAATCGGGATGATTTTAAATACTATATTTGTTTTTTAATATATCCTACTATGATGGAGTTAATTACTGGTTTTTCAAAAAAATCCAAGAAAGAAAAAATAAAATGGATGGTAGCTACACATTTGGATAACAATTCCGACATAATTAAAACACTTCGTCAATATTGGAACGATGACAAAGAGCTTCAAAAATTGCACGATGGTTTTATTGAAAACACTATTAGTAATTATTATTTACCTTTTGCAATTGCACCAAATTTTTTAATAAACAATAAACCTTACACCATTCCAATGGTGATTGAAGAAAGCTCTGTAGTAGCTGCTGCCAGTTACTCTGCGAAATTTTGGTTAGAGAAAGGCGGTTTTACTTCGGAAGTGATTTCAACTACAAAAAACGGACAAGTTCATATTAATTACTACGGAAATGACACAGCTATTCAATCGTTTTTTAAAGAAATAAAACCGAAACTATTTGCAAGTATTTCTGGAATAGAAGCAAATATGAAAAAACGTGGTGGCGGACTTTTAGACATCCTATTAAAAAATTCGACTAAAGCTTTAGAAGGCTATTACCAACTGCACTGTACCTTTGAAACCAACGATGCAATGGGTGCGAACTTTATAAACACCTGCTTGGAATCCATTGCCAAAACATTTGAATTTGAGGCTGAAAAACATGCTTCTTTTACAGATAACAATTCGATTCCAGAAGTAGTAATTAGCATTCTTTCTAACTATGTCCCTGAATGTTTGGTTAAAGCACAAGTTCAATGTCCTGTAGAACAATTAACTTCAGAAGGTGTAGACGGAAAAGTATTTGCTAAAAAATTTATAAGAACCATCGCTATTGCCGATACCGAAATTCGCAGAGCCGTTACTCATAATAAAGGAATCATGAATGGGATTGATGCTGTAGTAATAGCAACTGGAAACGATTTTAGATCTGTTGAAGCTGGAGTACACGCTTATGCTTCAAAAAGTGGACATTACAAAAGCTTAACCAATGCTTCTCTTGAAGATGGAATATTCACTTATTCTATTGAAATTCCAATAGCATTAGGTACCGTTGGTGGGTTAACGGGCTTACACCCTTTAGCAAAACTAGGGCTTTCAATATTACAAAACCCTTCAGCTAAAGAACTAATGCAAATAATTGCCGTTGCAGGATTGGCTCAAAATTTTGCAGCATTACGTGCCTTAACAACCACCGGAATCCAGAAAGGACATATGAAAATGCATTTAAAAAACATATTAACTCACCTAAATGCAACTCCTTCTGAAATTAAGAAAACGATAACGCACTTTAAAGAAAATACTGTTTCGCATAGCGACGTAGTGAATTTTGTAAATAAACTTCGTAACTAATTTTGAATCATAAATTTTATAGCAACGGTAAATTATTAATCACAGGAGAATATGTGGTACTTGACGGTGCCAATGCTTTGTCATTACCTACTAAATTTGGACAATCACTAGAAATTGAACCCATTGATACGCCTGAAATTATTTGGAAAGGTATTGATATTAAAGGAAAAACTTGGCTGGATTTTACATTTCCTATTCATGAGGTTTTAATTGAAAAATCTCAAATTACTTCCTCTTTAAAAACTGTGGATACTGTTTATAAAGAAGAAGAAACTCGGTTGATTTCAATTTTAAAAAATGCACAAAAACTGAATGCTACTTTATTTAAAAAAGAATCGGGATTTATTATAACAACAAAATTAGATTTTCCTAGAAACTGGGGATTAGGTAGCTCTTCAACGCTAATAAACAACATTGCAACTTGGGCAAAAATTGATGCTTTTGTGCTTTTAAAAAACACTTTTGGAGGTAGTGGTTATGACATTGCGGCTGCACAAAACAACAACCCTATTTTATATTCTTATATAAACAACAAACCACTAATTGGTGAAATAAATTTAAATTGGAATTTTACAGGACAACTGTTTTTTGTTCATTTAAATAAAAAACAAAGCAGTAGCGATGCTATTAAATATTATAATTTACAAAAGAAGAAGAATTCAGGTTTAAAAAGGAAAATTAATCTATTAACTATAAAGTTTACTATTTGCAAAAACCTCTCTCAGTTTGAAAAACTAATTAGCGAACACGAACAAGTAATTTCAGAAATTATAAATAAAAAACCTATTAAAGAGTTTTTATTTAACGACTACCAAGGAAGTATAAAAAGCTTAGGAGCTTGGGGCGGAGACTTTATTCTTGCCACTGGGGATAAATCAAATTGGGAATATTTCAAGAAAAAAGGATTTAACACCATTCTTTCTTATCAGGAAATGATATTATAAAAAAAGTCCAATTTCAAAATTTTGAAATCGGACTTTAAATTTTGTTTCTAGTTTATATTAATAAAACGAAGCTCTATTGTCTTCAATAGTTGCTGCATTTTTAATTGCATTGAAAGCATTTACATTAACTGACGGGGCTGTTTTAGCATTTAATTGATTTACATAAGAAGCATATTCCTTAATATCTGGAGCAACATTTACAGCTAATACTCTTACCATAAACACTCCTTTTTCACCGTCAATTAAACCTGATGTTTCACCAGTTTTTAACCCGAATGCAGCACCTACTATTTTAGGCTCTGTACCTACTCCAGCAATTGTTGGGTTTGCCATATTAATAGCATTTGCAGTTTTTACTGTTACGTTTTGACTTGATGCAACTTCATTGATCTCTGCACTAGAAATAGACTCACGTATCTTCGCTGCTTTCTTTTCATTACGTAATATTGGTGATACAGTTGCCGAAGCTTCAGCAATACTCATTAACCCTTTAGGGTTTCTACGTGTAAGTTGTACTATAACATAACCATTGTTAATATTAACTCTATTAACATCACCTATATTAGTATCTTCATTAAAAGCCCAAGTAACAATACTTCTGTTTTCACCTATTCCAGGAATATTTGCATCTAACTCACCAATTTTGTTTACTGGTTTTAATGCTAAATCTGCTTCTTTTGCCAACTCTGAAAAATCACCGTCTTTAGAAGCGATCTCAAATTTGGTTGCTTTTGAAAACACTTCGTTGATTGTTTCTTCTGAAGGTTGAATCTTTTTTAATATTAAGGCAATTTTAACTGCTTTTTGAATGTTTTTTTGATCATCGATAGAAATTACGTGAAAGCCGAAGTTTGTTTCAACAACTCCCATATCTCCCGTCTTGTTATCAAAAATAAAATCGTCAAATGTTTGCACCATTCTTCCTGGCGTAAAATAACCTAAATCTCCTCCTTTATCTTTATTAGAAAGATCTTCAGAGAAATCTGCTGCCAAAGCCTCAAATTTACTAACATCTCTTTTAACAACATTTAAAAGACTATCAGCTAATTTCTTAGCATCTTCTTTAGTTCTAACTACATCTTGTGGTGCTGTCTGTAAACCTGCAAATCTTACAAGTATATGTCTTGCTTTTGCAGAATCTGCCATTTGTCTAGTTTCATAAACTCTAGCAAGGTTAAACGTGCTAGCATCTTTATAGGGACCGTAAATTTTATTAACCTCAATATTCATTAAAGTATCTGCAATTTCAGCAGGCAAATTGGCTTTCATTAGCCAGTTGTCTTGAAATGAAATTTCTGAATTCGCATTTACAAATTCTGGAATATCAGTTGTAGCTGCAARATCATTAGAAAGTTTAGCAATTTCTATTTTTGCATTTTCAATATCTTCAGTTGAAGGATCTTCAGTAAAAGTTACATATTGAATATCTACTTGAGGAGCTACTTCATATTCTTTAGAATGTGCTCTAACATATGCTTCAATTTCAGCATCTGAAATAGTTATATCCTCATCGGCTATTTTAGTATAAGGAACATGAACAAACTCAATATTTATATTATCGTTTTGGAAATGATATTCTTGTTCTCCTTCAGCCAATGTTGTAATTAATCCACCTTTAATTAAATTGAAATAATTATTTTCTAAAGCTGAATTAGACATACTTACTTCAAAATCTAACCAAGCTTGGTAAGCCTGTGAGTTTCCAGTATCTGCTTGTGCTTTAATACTAGCAATATATTCTTGCATCTTAAGCTCACTAAATTCACCAATCTCATTTTGAAATGTTGGGTTAGCTGCCAAGGTTGTACTTAATGAGTTGTTTATTTGTGCTCTTTCTGCACTTAAACCTAATGCTTCATATTGTTCACTTAACAATACACGACGCAATTCGTTATTCCAAACATTATTCATTGCTTGGGTAGAAGAACTTCTACCTCCAAGGTTACGTTGCATTACTTCAACTTTTTTCATAAACTCCTCACGAGGAAGTTCAACACCATTAATAGTTGCAACAACGCTTTCGCCTTTCGGAGAATTACCGTTACCTAAGACACCACTTAATACAAACGAAAAAAGTGCTAATGCGATGATGATGATTAAGAAAATACCGTGTTTTCTAATGTTATTTAAAACTGCCATTTGTTATACTTATTTATGCTTTTTCGAAAAATTACTATTTTAAAAAAGGTTTTGTTAGTCTTTTTTTTTGGTTAAAAATAAATTAATCCTTAGCTTATTTAAAGGCTTGGTTTTAATTATTTCAGTGGGCGAAAATACTATTTTCTTAGCTTAATAAAAAGGTTAATTTAAAAAATTGAGTGAAATCTTAAAAATCTAATCTTTAGGAGTATATTTTACTTCTACAAGTTCAATTTTAGTTTCTGAAACTTCTAAAATATGAAATGTAAAATCCTGCATTTCTATGACTTCGTCTTTTGTTGGAATTTCTTCTGTAAAACTCACTATCATTCCACCTAAAGTTTCGTAATTTTCATTTTCCGGAAAGTTAAGTTTATAGGTTTCATTCAAGTAATCTACTTCTAATCGGGTTGAAAAAATATAGTGTCCTTTGGCAACGACTTTTTCAGTTAACAATAGGGTGTCGTGTTCGTCTTCTATTTCGCCAAAAAGCTCTTCAATTATATCTTCAACAGTTAAAATTCCAGAAGTTCCACCGTACTCATCTATTACTACTGCTATGCTTTTTCGTTTTTTTGTAAGAATCTTAAGCACATCTTTAATTAGCACTGTTTCTGGAACAAAAATTACAGGTATTAAAATACTTTTTATAATAGTTGGTTTTTTAAATAGCTCAAACGAATGTACATAACCCAAAATATCATCTATATTTTCTTTGAAAACCAATATTTTTGAAAGTCCTGTTTTTATAAATAATTCTCCCAATTCTTTTGGAGAAGTGTCAATTGAAACAGCAACAACTTCAGTTCTAGGTATTAATACTTCTCTTGATTTTACATCTGAAAAATCTAAAGCATTTTGAAAAATTTGTATTTCGCTATCTACCTCATCTTTAGTTTTTACGGTTTCCATTTGCTCCGAAATGTAATTTCCTAATTCAATTTTACTGAAACTTAATTGCACCGTATCTCCTTCGGTTTTAAATAATAACTTTAAGACTTTATCTGAAATCCAAATAACAAATTCTGAAATTATTGAGAAAAGAACATAAAATATATAGGAAGGTAAAGCGAAAATTTTCACCAAACTATTTGCATAAATTTGAAAAAATACTTTGGGTAAAAACTCGGCTGTAAGTAAAATAATCAACGTAGAAATGATGGTTTGAAGTAAAATAGCTAAAAACCCATCCCGTTCAATAAACTGAATATTATCGATATAACCCATTAGTAAATCGCCCATAAAAAAACCATAAATTACTAAGGCGATATTGTTACCAATTAGCATGGTGGCGATAAACTTCGAAGGTCGTTTGGTTATTTTCTGAAGTATTTTAGACAGGAATCCTTCTTGTTTTTTTTCAATTGCAATATGTACTTTGTTGGACGATATGTAGGCTATCTCCATCCCTGAAAAAAAGGCAGAAAACATCAACATACTCAAAATCATAATAATGCTATAATCCATTAAAATYAATAAGTTATTATAACAAAAAYAGTGTATTTAATTTTTGAATGGCAATTTTGCAGATTTACTTATTCAAAAAATTAATCTTTTTGTTTTTGAGCATTCATTTTTTTTCTGAAATTTCGTTTAAAGAAAAACATAAAAACAGCAACAACCGCAAAGAATGCAAATAAATAAGCTCTGTTTCTATCGTTTGACCAAGAAGTGGCGACAACATAAACAGATAAGGCTGCCATTACTAAATAAAGGTATTCAAAAATTAGGTATAATTTAGTTCCCATTGGTGGTTTCGGTTTTATCAATTAATTGTACTCCTTGATTTTTTCTTGAAAGGAATGTTGTAAAATCTTGACTGGAATCAAATTGCTCTCCATCGTTATACGATCCGTCTGCAAACTTAATTTGGTATGGTTGATTGGTAAAAATCCATTTGTTTTTTTGATCCCAATACAATTGATTTGCGTTAACTACGGTACTATCACTGGTGGTTATTTTTACGTTTTTTCGCAAATCTACCAATCCTGTAACTTCGTATTTCACTGCATAATCTGAAACTACTGTGCTTTTTTTACCATCCTCCCAAAAATACAAAATTATACCTTCTGGAAATTCTTGATAGGGAAATTTAAAATTGGAGTAATCTTTTAAAACTGGTGCTAATAAATTAACGCTTACTTTTCCGGAATCTGTATATTTTAAATTAATGTTTTTTCCAACAGCAACAGGTTGTTCATCTTTTAGATTCATTTTCTGAACCTTCTTATAAGTACCTTCACAAGCAAAAAGCGTAATGGTAATTAGTATTACCATTACGCTTTTTAGCTTGTGTTTAAATAAGGTCATATTTCTTATTTATAATTTCTTATAGATTCGGAACTTTTACACTCCCGCCAACCCAGCAATTAAAACTTACTGTTTTTCCAGCCATACCTTCTGAAAAAATATCGCTTTTTGAAGGTGCTCTTAATCTGTAATTTTTTGCTGCTGCTCTAGCTTTTGAAGCTATTGATGCATCTACTCTTGCTGCTTTGTCTGCCATATTTGCAGCGAGCCAATTGATTGCTCTTTTTTCAAATACAGTTGCTCCACATTTATTAGAACTATTAGAATACATAGTAGCAATTCTTAAATAACAGGTCCCAAAAGACGGATTGTTTTTAAGTGCTTTGTTGTAATACGATCTTGCAGAACTTAAACTTCCTTGTTTTCTTTTCATTTCGGCAATTCTGTAATACAGCCTTGCTTTTTTGAAAGCATCATGTTGCATATTACAAGATTCTTCTAAATAAGAAATAGACTTAGAARTGTTTCCTTTGTTTTTTTCTAACTGACTTAGATATAATTTAGATTCAGAAGTTGGATCAAGTGCATCTAATTGTTCTACTAATTTAATAAAAAGTGGATCTTCTGTACATTCTTTAGCCGAAATTCTACTAGCCGCTTTTTTTACCCATTTAATATCATGTTTTCTAGCTTCAAAATCTTTATTATATAAAGGTATTAAGTTTTCACAATTTGCAAGATTCCCTAATTTACCTTCTAGACTTCCAGTTACTTTCCCGTAAGCTGTAAGGTTTGTTTCAAAACTTTTTAAATGTTTAGCATCTTTGGTTGATAACTTTTCTCCTGAATCTTTTTTATCANTTAGCGCAGTTGCTTTTGTTGCTAAATAAATTTTTTCGTTCTCAATTTTTAAATATACTATTTCGTATAAATCGAAAACATCTTCAATTGGTTTTTCCCCAGTTCCATATAGATCTACTGCTAACGAAAAATAGGTGTATAAACTTTTTGGACTTGTAAATGTTTCAGCATCCTCTTTAAAAGCATTATCAAATGCTAAAAACTGCTGCATTTTAGTTCCTATTTTATTATTGTACTTAACTTGGGCAATAGAAGCTAATGTTTTTCCTTTTTTTGTTTTAGTTGGAAAATATGCCATTCTATCTTCGTAAGATTTTATTAGATCATCAACTTTAGATTTATCCCCCTTTTTCACAAAATACTTAAACATTTTAGTTCCATATTGGTAGGTGGCTAAACTAAATTTTGGGCATTCTGTAATTACTTTGTCATAATTAAGCAACGCACCTTCGTAATTTTTTGCTTTAGCGGGTTCAACAAACAATGACAAAGTCTCATAACAATCGTTAGGTACTTGTGCTGTAAGTGTACTACCAAAACCAATAACAATTAATGTTATTAATAAAGTCATTTTCATTTTCATGGTATTCAATTTATAAATTAATCTATATATCTTTTCTCAAACCACCTATCATTAAGTGATAAACTTAAGAATGTATTAAAGAAATTTTCTTTTACTAACCCATTATTAGTTGTTCCTCTTGAACCAAGTTCAAAACCAATATTAATATTAGAAAATAATCTTCCTACTGGTAATCCAACTCCAAAAGATATGCCAAACTCGTTTATGTCTTCTCCTCTAACATTAATTCCATTATTTTCATATCGTGCCCCAGCCCTATAAACTACTCTATGCCAATAACTTGTTAAGGAGTTGTAGTTGGGAACGAAAAAACCTCCTACTCTAAATTTATTTGCATCAATAAATTCTACAGTACTTACATTTAAAGTCGGATCATTAAAATTACTAGTTTTTAAATTTGTGTATTGAATCCCAACAAACCATTCTTTTGGACTACCAATACCTGCACCTAAGGTAAATTGTGAGGGAAATTTAATATCTGAATTTTCTAGAGTAATTTCTCTTGTATCTATAGTACTATATCCTGTAGGAGAAATTATAACACTTGACAACTCTCTTTCATGCTTTACTGTAAATCTAGTAGCAGGAGAATAGGTTGTTGAAGCTGTAAATTCTAAATAATCGTTAATACTTTTCTTGTATTCAGCACCAAAAGTAAAACTAAATCCTAATAAATCTGATTTAGTAAATTCTCTTATTCCCAATTGTATATCTTCTTCAGAGGTTATTATTTCTCTTTCTACATTTCCGAAGTTATAGTTTGCATCAATTCCGAAACTAAAATCAGGAGTAAAACTATATGCTAATGCTAGGAAAACTTTATTCATTCCTCCAGTCCCTGTATATCTTGAAGTTTCACCATCTATATCAGATTCTAATTTATAACCAACAGCAGTAAAAGGTAAAATTCCAAAACTTGCACCAAATTTACCCATTGGTATTCCTATTGCAAGGTAATCCAATGTTGTTGATGTTGCATTTGTTGAAGTGATTTCTGTTTTCTGATTCACATATTTATAACTTGCACCTAAAGTAAAATTTACAAGTTTTAATTTTGCAACACCTGCTGGATTTTGTAAGTTAAGGTGAATACTATCTGAATAAATACTAAGACCTCCCATTGCTCTATTTTCTGCGGTTCCTTTAAATTTTAATTCACCTGCACCAAAATATGAATAAGGTGAAGTAGTACCGTTTTGGGCAAATATAATACCCGAGAAAAGCAGCATTACAGTAAAAATAATTTGTTTTAACATTTATTATTTTTTTCTAATAAGTAGTTTAATCCTTCTAACAAAAAATTAGAGTTCGCAAAGATGTCATTTTTTAAGCTATCTACCAAGTAATGAGCACCCCCTCCTGTTAAAATTATTGTTAATTCTTTATACCTTTCCTTATACAATGATATATATCCATCAATTTCCAATACAACACTCTGTATTACACCAATATGTATCGAGGATTCTGTTGTATTTCCAATTAATTTTGAAGGAATTTTTGGAACCAATAATGGTAATTTATCAGTAAAATTATGAAGTGATTTGTAGCGTAAATCTATTCCTAGGGATATGGCTCCACCTAAATAATCGTTATCTGATGATAAAAAATCGTAAGTAATACAACTTCCAACATCAATAATCAATACATTTTTATTGGGATACTGAAACGATGCTGAAGCAACTAAGGCAATCCGGTCTACTCCTAAAGTTTTGGGAGTTGCATACTTATTTTTAAAAGGAATCTTAGCGTTGTCTGTCAACACAAACAAATTGCACATCTTTTTAATTCTTGAAAGTTCATCTTCTGAAAAATTTCCGACCGAAGAAACTATCACATCTTTTATTGAAGTATAATTCTTTGAAATTTCTTCCAAAACCTTAATAAATTCATTTTTAAATGTATTTTTTTTTACAACTATCTCATTTCCATCAAATACAGCTAACTTAATTAATGTATTCCCAATGTCTATAATTAAATTCATAGTTTATTATAAGACTTCAAAAATACAAATTGAAATCATATCATCTTGTTAAGTGAATATTAAATCCATCTTAATTAAATATTTTTTAATTATTTGTTTTGTACAATCCAAAATAGGTTTATATTTGCCCTCGCTTAAAAGCAGGTGCYTTAGCTCAGTTGGTAGAGCAATGGACTGAAAATCCATGTGTCCCTAGTTCGATTCTTGGAGGCACCACAAAAAAAAACCGAAACAAATGTTTCGGTTTTTTTTATATTTAAAAGCTTCCTTCACCTCTAATCTTCAATGGTTAAATGCTCCAAGTCAAAGACCATTTTCTTTTTTTGATTGGTGATTTTGTTTCACTAATTTAGTTACCCTTTCAACCAAGAGTCACGAATTTCTAATTTTACCGCAGAAGCATCTTTTACAGGTTGTAATCCGTTTCCTTTTGTATATGATTGTGTAAGCTCAGTTTTGATGATAATATCTTCATCACCTCTTAGTAATTTCACCTCAACTTCTGGTCCTGGCTCCCACATATATACTTCAGTGAAGATTTGCTCTGCAGATTCCATAGAAACAGGTGTTCCGTTAATTACTGCAATTACATCACCTGGCAATGCTCCTTGTTCTTTCCAGAAACTGTTTTCTAAAACCATATCGGTAAAAGTGATAGTCCCATTTGCGTTTGGTTCTAAAATCAACGCTCCATTATTCATAATATAGTTGGTTTCAACTAAACCTTCAGAAAACTCCAAACCTACTATTTCGAAATAATATTCATAATCAATTGGTGTGTTTCCTATAACATGATTATCAAAAAATTCACGGAGAGATGGATAGGTCATTTCAACTATTTCATCAAATAATTTATCGTCTTCAAATGGTAGATTCTTACCATATTTTAATGATAATTCTTTCATCAAAGATAAAATTCCTCGTTGACCATCGCTTTCTTCCCGTAGCATAATATCCAAACACATTCCTATTAAAGCCCCTTTTTCGTAGACATTTGCGTAATTTTCTTGATAAGGACTTGCAATTACATTCTCACTCATTTCAGTAAAACTCATCGTATCGTCATATATAGATGCATTCTGGATTTTACTCATAATTTTAGTATAAAACTCTTTTTCGGAAACCAAGCCTTGATGTATTTGAAAATGAGTTGCAAAATATTCGGTAATCCCTTCGTACAACCATAAATGTTTTGAAAATGTAGGTTCGTAATAATCGAAATAATGAACATCTTCTGAATGTATTGTCAAAGGAGTTACAATATGAAAAAACTCGTGCGAAACTATGTCTATCATGCTCGATTCTAAAGCTTCAATTGGCATAGATTCGGGCATTACAACCACCGTTGAAGTATGGTGTTCTAAAGCTCCAAAACCGCTTGGTGAAGTTTCATTCATTTCAGATAAATACAAAAACACATCGTATCGAGCTGTAGAATTTATATCGCCCAAATATTCTTTTTGAGCTTCCATCATTTTGTAAATTGTTTCGGTAAAATCTTTTGTTTTATAAATTTTATTTGGTGAATACACACTCAAAACTACTTTTATATCACCTACTTGAAACTCTTCCGTTTCAAAATCACCATACATAATTGGATTGTCGGTAATGTCAAAATATCTTGCTGCATAGTAATTTCTAATAGCCGTTAAGCTATCTTTTGAAAACTCCTCACCAACTTGCTGCAATGCTGAAGCTCTGTTGAATTTGCTTTCTGAAACAATTTCTAACTGGTATTGATTGTTCTGAAAACCTTCAAAATAACCTATAAACCCATGAAGATTTAGCAGACAATTATTCCCTTCAATATTGGTTCCTGATGGCGAGAAGGGTGTTGCAATGCCTTTCGTGTTTTCTACGTCGAATGTGTCGTTTACCAAATAAGTGATTTTTCTAAGTTTTGTTGCATTTGGAATCATCCATGAATTTTCATCTTTTTTGGTGAAATCCATTTCTCTACCTTTTTTATCGTAGGCTTTAAAATCGTCAATAAAGTTTCCGAAATCACTAATAGCATAGGTTCCAGGAATTACTTTTGGCATCCTATAAATTACAGTATCTTGTTTAAAACGTTCTGGAATTATGGTCACTGGAGCTTTATCATCTACAATTTTCGTTAAATCTATGGATGCTTCTATAGTTCCAATATTTGACTCAATAGCTAGGGTTTTTGAAGTTTTAGGAAGGTCTGTATTTTTTTGAGCCAACAAAGTACTTCCGATTAATAAAGCCGTAAAAAAAGTAATAATCGATTTCATTTTATAAATTTTAATTCTGAAATTAGGTTCGCAATATCCGATTGTGTTACGATTTTAACCCTTAATAAAAAGTTAATTTTACAAAACTAAGTTCAAATAATAAGTGCAAAAAGAGGATAAATTACTTTATCCTCTTTTTAAAAATTAAGTTTCTTTTTCATAGATACTTATTACAATACTTTACGGAACTATTACTGATTAATATACTTGATTAGCGTTTATTATCCTTTATTATTCTATATCCAATATAGATTAAAATCAAGCCTATAAGTTCTGTTACAAACAAAACATTTACATAACCCATTCTTGTAAATGCTCCTCCTATACCAGGCAATAATCCTCCTAATGCAATGAATACATTCCCTTTAAACCTAGCTTCTTTATGCAGTTGTCTTGAATATTTAATAGCAGAAAAAAGCGCGCCTCCTACCAAAAATATAAAAGCATAAATATTAATGAATGGTGAAAAATACCGCACCCATTCCCACTCAAAAACCGCACCTGTAAGTTTATGTTTAAATTCTTCTGGAATTAAAATAGGAGTAAGTAAAACACATACCGAAGCAATTATTATTAGCATCGAAAAAAGCCATGAAGTTGCGTTTGCAAATTTTTGATTCATTAATAGATAAACTGACCCTTGAGCTAATGGAAAACCCCCTAATAATGCTCCAACAATGTACCAAATTCTAAGATTTATTTCGTTCCAACCGAACAAAACATTATAGCTTTCCGATAAGGTTCCAAGACCGAAAGTTAAAACTCCTATGGTCCACCATAAAAGGTACTTTGTTTTTCTTTTTTGATAATGCCTGTATATTTCTATTACAAAATACACAGAGAAAACTGTCGTTATTATTGGGATATATTCAATTGCTGTATTCATTATTTTAAAAAAAAATTAAAAAGCCTTCAGTTTTATTTGAAGGCTTTTTTAGTTGTTAATTAATAATTAAAATTCAATCAAATTTTCATTAGGCTGATATACATAATTAAATGTGTAATATTTATCAAAATCCTCGAATGCATCTGGGTTTGCAGGAGCATCTTTATAATAACTTAAGATTTCCATTTTTGCATATTTGCCGTCATGGGTTTTAAATACTAATATTTTTCCTGCAATTGGAGTAATTAAATGTGTTGGAGGTCCCGCATAAATATACCATCCTGTCCCACTTCCTGTCGGGATTGCTTGTGCATTTACAGCATCTTCTTTTAATCTTGAAGTATCAACTGAAGTTACACTCCCCATGGTTCCATTTGCAATATATGCAGATCCATTTCCAGTTCGATTGGGCTCATCATCAATTCCTGTTTTTTCTCCTCCATTTATTAAAATAATGGTTCCTCGTATTGCAATATCCCAATCGGTATCACTTGTAGTAGTTTGTCCTGTTGCAAAATTGAATTTTGTAAATTCTCCATAAACGGGTTGCCCTTGTCCTCCTTCTTGTGGTGCGTGTAAATTCTGAATTAATTCTGATTCAATTGGCAAAACGGTAGCATTATCATCATCACTGCTACAAGAAGTAAATCCAATAAAAAATGCTAATAGGGATAAAAATTTAATTGTTTTCATAGTAATTGTCTGTTATTTATTATTAAAATTTAATGTTTAATTTTCCGTAAAATAAGCGCCCTGAAATGCTGGTTATATTTTGTGTGTCTGTAAAACCCAGTATATTATCTACACCTATTCCTAGATTATAATTTTTGAAAATGGTTTTGTTTACTGCCCAATCTAAAATAGCGTACCCATTTACAAATTCATCGTAATTGTCTAAATATCCGTTAGCATTGGTATCGAATAACCCGTATTTACTTCGGTAAGTAGCTCTAAAGTTTGTGTTTAAATTCCATTTTTCAATTGTATAAAACACTTTGGCATTCGCCATGTGTCTTGATCGGTTGTACAAACCAAAATAATCATCTTTTTTAAGCTGAAATGAAGGCGAACTGGGTGTTAATCTTGCATATACTTCTCCATTTTTAAATACTTCTTCGGCATCTTTATCTTTCGCAAATAGTAATTGATAACCTCCTGAAAATTTCAAGTAATTATTAATCTTCCAAGTTCCGTTAAACTCTAATCCTTGTGTGTACACCTTATTCACATTGTAATAACTAAAAACATTTTGACCATTTGTTTTGTTAGAAATTACACGAGTATCAATTAAATCTTGAATGTTATTTCTGAAAATATTTATTTCAAATTTTAATTCTGAAATAGGTTGATATACACTACCTATATTAAAACTTACGGAGTTTTCTGGTCGTAATTCATCTTCAAATTCTGTAATCGGAACCACAATGTTCAATAACTGACCTTCCGCTTCTAACTCCGGAATTCTAGTAATTACTTGATTGTAGCCTAAAACGGTATAACCAACCGTTGAATTGGTAAAATCGAAATATAATTGCCTAAAATCGGGGGCTTTAAAACCGTATCCTACCGATCCTTTTACAGAAATCTTGTCGTTAATTTCGTAACGAATAGCTCCCTTCGGACTAAATTGCGATTTGTATTCATTATGAGCATCGAAACGTGCACCGAGAATGATATTGATTTTTTCGGTTGGATTTCCGTCGTATTGCAAATAAATATAAGGGGAATTAAATTCTGGTTTGGTCGAAAAATCGGTTCGCACTAAAGTTTCATGATTCCAACCCAATCCTCCAATAAAGGAAGTTTTTTCGGTAGGGTTATAAGTGGCTCTAATCTCTGGTCGAATTAACAATTGATTAAAATCTCCTTCCGAAAACAACAATTCTTCCCTATCATTCAAAAACTCATCTGCTTTGTAACGAGTAGCGTAAAATTCGAAATAACTTGACCATTTATCGCTGTATTTATGAGTTAGTTTTAGGTGTGTATTCCATTCCTTAATATCACTTTCTCCACTTAACTCTTCAGAAGCAACATACTTTTGATTTTGGGCAAAATACCTTCCAGAAACTAACAAATGAGTGTTATCTGAAAAATCGTAAGTTGTTTTTAAATTAAAGGTATAATTACTATATGGTTCAATCGTATTTAAAAAATCGTCTTCCAATAAATCGTATCCCGAAGTACTAAATCTATTGATAAAACCAKCTACAGAAAAGGTGTCTTTTTTGTATGCAATACTAGCACTTGCATCGTGTGTATTATAGGTTCCGTAGCGATAATTTACGTTTCCRTTAAAACCATATTTTGGAGTATCTGTAATAATATTTATCACGCCTCCAAGCGCTTCACTACCGTATAAACTGGACGATGCCCCCTTGACAATTTCAATTTGCTTGATATTTCCAACGGTAATTCGACTCAAATCTAAAGTCCCTGCCGAACGWCCCACCAAAGGCACTCCATCGATTAAAATCAAGGTATATTGAGAGTCTAATCCTTGCATTTGGATTCCCTCACCACCGCCAAAATCTGAAACCGTTGTCAAGCCCGTTTGCTCGTTTAATATATCACTTAACCGAACCGAATTTACCKCTTCAATTTCTTTTTTTGAAACAATTTGTGCAGGTAAAGGCAAGGAAGATAATTGTCGCTCTGTACGAGTTGCCGTAATTAAAACTTCCTCCAAGTTTTCCACTTTAGTAGAATCATTTACTTGTTCTTGGGCATAGCCAAAAGATGTAAAAAACAATWKKWTRAYAYWRKTWMTTYGTTTCAACATTATTAATTTCTAGTTTCAAATACACTACAAAATTAGATGCATTAAAAATAATAATATATCGCTAAAAGATTTTTTAGTATCGAAATAAAATAAATATCAAAATCTTTGTTTATTATAGTAATATGAGTACTTTTGGCGCTTATTAAAAATTTACACTCAATAAATAGCACGGTAAACGTCAAAAATATAACGTCAAAAATAATGATCGAAGAGATAGACATTCAAGAAGGGTTTAGAGTTATTACTTTAAATAATAAATCTGAAGAAGAACTTACTTATTTAAAAGGAGTTGAAAACACGTTTATCCAGTTGCATTTTTGTGTAAATTGTGAGTCCAGTTTGTTTTTCAACGAACATTATTCTTTGGGAATGAAGGAGAATAAATCTATTTTGCTTTATAATCCTAAACAAAATCTTCCTATTAATTTGACGGTTCAGCCAAAAGGAAAACATTTGATATTAATTGTATCTATTAAAATATTTCATTCTTTTTTCTCTAAAGTGGCGGGATTGATTCCCTTTTTAAATGAAGAAAACAAAGACAAAAAATATTATTTAGATAAAGATTTAACTCCTTCTGAAGTTTTAATATTAAATCAGATTTTTAAAGATAATATGCAGAGCTCTCTTCATGAACTTTATTTAAAAGGAAAGATCTACGAATTATTGAGTTTATACTTTAATAAAAGTGAAGAAAATGCTACTGGTTGTCCGTTTTTAGAAGACGAAGACAATGTAGAAAAGATAAAAAAAGCCAAACAGATTGTCATTAATAATATGGCAGATCCGCCAAGTTTACAACAGATAGCTGATGAAATTGTATTGTCGGTTCCTAAACTTAAAGAAGGATTTAAGCATATTTATGGCGATACGGTTTTTAATTTTTTATTGGATTACAAACTAGAATACGCCAGAAAATTATTGCTTTCTAAAAAGCATAATATTTCAGAAATAAGTATGCAAATTGGCTATAGTACGGCGAGTCATTTTATTAGTGCTTTTAAGAAAAAATATGGTACTACACCTAAGCAATATATGATGAGTTTGTAGAGGTTTTTCTCGCGAAGGCACTAAGTTGAGATAATCATTCTCAAAAGGCTAAATTATTTATTCCTTATTATTTTAATGTATAAATATTATTTAGAAATCAGAAACACTATAAAGCCTAAAGCTACAATAATAAATAGGTATATCGATCTGTTTTTTATACCTGCCTTAGTTTCAACCTTATTTCTATTTTTCCATACCGTGTAAAAATACCAAAGCGGAGTTATTGCAAAAAAAAGTGTTGCAAAACATGAGTCTATTCTATAAGAATTATAACCCATCCAGACACAAATAATTATTATTGGTATTCCTATTAGAATTCTTTTATTAGTATTAAGCATCTTCTTATTTTTCACTAAGATAA